>NZ_JBVJCE010000001.1:583915-735942 GCF_055588925.1 Amycolatopsis sp. NPDC041971
AACAAAACAGAGAAAGGAGAGAAAAAGAGGGATGGGGAACACCCCCCCTCCCCTTCTCTCCTGAACAAAAAAACACCACCCCCCCCCCCCCCCCCCCCAAAAAAAACCCCCCCCCCCCCCCCCCCCCCCCCCCCCCCGCTTCGGTTCATTCAGTGGCGCTAACCGACTGGCAGGTTCACTTGGTGTGGAACTTCTTGCCGGTCAGGGTGCCGATGAAACGCTGGAACATGCTCTGCGGCGACGAATCGACGCCCGCCAGAGCAGGGACCTTCGCGGTCGGCATCGCCGGGGTGCTGCTCACGACGGGCAGGGTGCCCGTGGTGGGCGGCTGCACCGGCAGCGCACCCGCGGTAGGCAGCGCACCCGCCGTGGGCAGCTGCACCGGCAGCTGGCCGACGGTGGGCAGCGCACCGGCGGTGGGCAGCGCACGCGCGGTGGGCAACTGCACCGGCAGCTTGCCCGCCGTGGGCAGCGCGCCCACGATCGGGAGCTGCACCGGCAGCTTGCCCACGGTGGGCAGCGCGCCCGCGGTCGGGAGCTGCACCGGCAGCTTGCCCGTGGTGGGGAGCTGCACCGGCAGCTTGCCGACGGTGGGCAGCGCGCCCACGATCGGGAGCTGCACCGGCAGCTTGCCCGCGGTGGGCGGCTGCACCGGCAGCTTCCCGGCGGTGGGCAGCCCGTTCAGCGCCGGCAGGGTCGGCAGCTGGGCGAGCTTGGGAGCGGCCGCACGACCGGCGTCACCGGGCAGACCCGGGGTCTTCGGCAGACCCGGGGTCTTCGGCAGGGCCGGGGTCTTCGGCAGGGCCGGGACACCGGGCAGCGCCGGGGTGCCGGGCAGCTCGGGCAGTTCCGGCTTCTGCAGCGTCGCCGGGACGGCGGTCAGCTGCTTCAGCGCGGTCTGTCCGGCCGCCTGCACCGGCACGATGGCCATCTGGGGACCGTTGGCGCGGGCGCCACCGATCGCCGGGGTGGCCGGCAGCGCGGTGGCACCGAACGGCAGCGCGGGCAGCGCGTCGATCGGCATCTCCGAACCGACCGAGTCGGTGAAGGCGCGGATGAACTCCTCACCGTTGATCTCGGTGAAGTCGTCCGAGTTCTCGTCCGCGATCGCCAGGATCGGGATCTCGAACTCGTTCAGCGGCACCACGAAGACGAACGGGTGGTGGAAGTTGAAGCCCGAGAGGGCCTCTCCGCTGCCGTCGGTGCTGCTGTCGCCACCGGCCTGGCCGGTGATGATGCTGTCCGCTTCGGTCTCGGACACGCCGCCGACCGCCGCGATGGCGTTGCCGAACACCTCGGGGTCGACCGCGGCCGGGATGTCGAGGATGTCGCCCGAGAGCGATCCCTCGAGACCCGAGGTCTCGACGTCGCCGCCAGAAAGGGCGTCGACGGTGTTGGAACCTTCGGCGTCGGCGATGCCGGCGGCCGCGACCGCGTCGTGCGTGATCGGCACGATCGGCAGGGCCTGCACGCCGATGATGTTGCCCGAGACAGCGCCCTCGTCACCGGTGGTGGTGGCGTCGCCGCCGGCCTCCGACAGGACGTCGCTGACGCTGTCGCCCTTGGCGATGCCCGCACCGGCCACACCGTGCCCGGTGAACGGGACCGCTCCGCCGATCGGCGTCTGGACGATGTTGCCCGCCAGCGCGCCTTCTTCACCGTTGGCGGTGGCGTCGCCGCCCGCGTTCGAGTCGGTGAGGTTCGTGCCCTCACCCGACGCGATCCCGCCGAGCACCGCGGCGAAGTTGTGCGCCTGGACCGGCAGGGAGACCGGGCCGTAGACCAGGTTGCCCGAGCCCGCGCCGCCGTCACCGGTCGCGTGGACGTCATGCCCGGCGTTGGACGTGGTGTCACCGTCGGCGGCACCGTGGCCCTGGCCGATGAGCGCGCCGCCGATCCCGAACGCCTGCACCGGCAGCGAAACCGGCGTGGTGGCCAGGTTGGAGCTGAGGAAGCCGTTGTCGTCGGCGGTGTTGCCGCCGCCGCCACCGGAAACGACCTTGGTCTCCTCGGCCGAGGCGGTGCTCTGACCGATGAACGAGCCGCCGACGCCGAAGACCTCGGCCGGGATCGCGGCCGGGACCTGGACGATGTTGCCCGAGCCAGTCGAGTCGTTGCCCGTGGTGCCGTCGTACGCACCCGCGGTCACGGTCTTCGTTTCGGACGCTTCGGCGGTCGCCTGTCCGATGTGCGAGCCGGCGACGCCGAACACCTCGGGGGCCAGCGCGGCCTGGGTGTTGACGATGTTGCCCGCGAGGGTGGAGTCGTCACCCGTGGTGTGGCTGCCGTTGCCGGCGTTCGCGTCGACGGTGTTGTCGCACGACGCGGCGTTGGCGTTGCCGATGTAGGTGCCCGCGATGCAGGTCACCTCGACGGGTGCGGCCACGGCCGGGTCGACGATGTTGCCGCCGCCCGCGGAGCCTTCACCCTCGGAGCTGACGAAGCCACCGGCGTCGACGACGCCGGAGTGGCTGGTGCCGCCCTCGGTGCCGGTGTTGGCGAGGCCGATCCAGCTGGCGGCCACGCCGCCGACGTTCGCGACGTCCGCGGTCTGCGGGACGACCGCGTTACCCGCGAGGAACGAGTCCTCGCCCTCGGTCTGCACGTAGCTGGGGACGTTGCTCCAGCCGGGGGTGGTGTCGCCGGCCTGCGCGTCCGCGGAGGAGCTGCTGTTGGAGTTCGCGAGCGAACCCCACGCGGCGGCCGCGTTGTCGTTGACCTTCACCGGGAGGGCGATCGGCACCGCGCCGACGTTGCCGCCGAGGGAGGAGTCGTCACCGTCGGTCTCGACCCAGCCGCCGGAGGTGGCGTCGGTCTCGGCCTCGTAGCCGGAGCTGTTGGCGTTGCCGATGATCCAGGACGCGGCGTTGCCGGTGACCTGGACGGGGGTGGCGAACTGGCCGGCCAGCACGTTGCCGGACAGGGCGGAGCCCTCGCCGTCGGTGGTGATGTTGCCGGTCTCGGTGGTGCTCTGGTCGGCGGAGCCGCCGACCACGCGGCCGGTGCCACCGGCGAGCCCGCCGGCGTTGCCGGCGATCTGCACGGGCAGCGCCCAGTCGAGGGACACGACGTTCCCGGCGAGGCTGGAGTCCTCACCGGTGGTCTCGATGTCCTGGTTGTGCGACCAGGTCTGCTGGTGGCTTCCACCCTCGACCTCGGCGTCGCCGACCACGCCGATGGCGTTGTCGACGATCTGGATCGGGACGACCACGTCTCCGACGACCTTGTTGCCCTTGAGGATGTCGTCCGTGGTGGTGAATTTACCCGGGGTCAGTCCCCCGCTGAGCTGGGGGGCGGGCTCGCCCTTGGCCAGCGGGGCGGGGATGGCGCCGGTGGCGGGAAGGCTGGGAAGCCTTCCGCCGATGCCGTCGATGCGGCTGCCGGGCGAAGAAGCCGAGTCGAGCGCGTCGGGGACGGGCTTGGTGACGGTCTTGGTGCTGACTTCGCCCTGGTAGCCGGGGAGGTCGGCCTGTCCGAGGGGCGTGCCGATGGCGTTGTTGTCGATCTCGATGGGAACGGTGAGGTTCGCGTCGAGCGGGGAGGCCGGGGTGTCCGGGTTGACCTGTTCGTCAGCCGAGGCGATACCGGTGCCCAGCATCAACAACCCACCCGTGACCAAAGCGGTCTGGAGTCCGCGCTTTGCCCAGGATTGCATGGGGTTTGTCTCCTTCATTTCGGGTTCCCTTTCGGGTTCGGAGAGGTGCCGTTCGAGAGGCACCAGAGGGGGTGGAGCGAATGCGGGCGCGGCTGAGATTTCTCAAAGCGGGCGCACCGCCGTTCGCGGGGGATCAGGAGCGGACGCGAAGCCAAGCCCGGAATCGGGAGGCGTGAGGCGCGTCGGCTACCCCGCGGAGGGAGGTGTTCAGTCGGGAGTGACGCCGGGCTGCGAGCCCGGGGTGAGCGGCATGTACCGCGTGCCTGCCGGCGAGTAGCCGGTCAGGGAACGCTCGACGGCGGCGGCGACCCAGGCGGGAACGCCGTGGGTCAGGCCGTCGAGGTGACCACCGGGGGCGGTGCCGCCGCCGGGGACGGTCGGGAAGGCAGGCGCGGCGGGAAGCGGCGCCGGGGTGATCGGACGCGGGAAGTCGCCGCGGTGACCGTCACGCGAAGGAACGTCCTCGATCTGATCGAAGGCACCGTGCTGCTGCACGAAGGCCGGCATCGGGAGAACGGTCTCGGAAGGAGCGGGGAACTGGGTCGTCGCCAACTGCGCGAAGTCGGTGACCTGCTCACCGGCGCCGATGGTGTCCAGCGGGGACCGTGGGTCGAGCGTGCGGCCGCCGACCGGGAACTCCGGGACGAGTTCGCCGCGACCGCGGGGGTCGAGGAACTTCCAGACCTTGCGGCCGAAGTCCCGCGCCTCTGGCGACGGGGCGAAGGTCTCGTCCAGCACCTGGCGGGTGTCCTGCGGCTTGCGCACGATGTGCTCGACGGCGCCGAGGGTGCGCTTGAGCGGGGTGACCACCGAATCGTCCGCGAAATCGCCGACCGCGTCGCTGACGCGGGCGGAGACCTCGTGCTCGTCGGCACGGATGTCGCCGCAGTGGTGCTTCGCGGGGGCGGAGCCGGTCTCGTCCGGCATCGACCAAGCGGTGACTTCCTGGTGCCGGTTACCGCACATCGCACCGGCGACGTCGCCCGCGAACTTCGAACTGCCGTGGGAAACGTCGGTCAAGCCCGCCGCGGTGGCGTCGGTGACCGGGGTGACGCTCGTCCCGGGAGTGGAGATCACCGGGTCGGACGGGCCGACGTCGGCCGAAGCGGAGGCGCCGGAAACAGCCCACGCGGCGGCGGAACCGGCGACGGCGCCGCCGATGACGAATAGCGCACGCGAAGCGAGACGGCCGAAGCGCGCCGCGCCCCGCCCCTCGTTCTTCGCGTTCGTCACTCGGTCTCCTGCCGCCTCGGTTCGTCGTTACGGGACCGACATAAGCAAAGTGCGGAAGCCCGGCGCGACTTCGCAACACCTTGATCGCACGATCGTGTGAAGAACACAGGGTGCAATACGAAATCACGATGAGTGATCGGTACTGGCGGCGGCCGGTTACTCCCGAGTTGATCATCTGCCGGTGTGTCAAGCGTCGCATTGGGCGAATTCGCCCCGTCCGCGTTGCCTGGATGCTCCGGAAACGTCGCCTCGGACCGCTACGGTGTGCCCGTGAGCGAGCCACAGCGCAAACAACCCGAACAGCCGGAATTCGACCCGGCGAACCCGTTCCTCTCCGAGGCAGGCGAAGACGTCACCATTCTCGTGCCACGCGGCCTGCGGATCGGCGCGGCGCTGTCGTGGCGCTTCATCGTGGTGATCGCCGCGCTCTACGTCATCGTGTTCCTGATCGGCTATCTGTCGGTCGTCGTGATCCCGCTGTCGATCGCGTTGCTGCTCGCGGCACTGCTCGCGCCGGCGGTCTCCAAGCTGATGACGCTGAGGTTCCCTCGCGGGCTCGCGGCCGGGATAGTGCTGATCGCCGGGCTCGCGGTACTCGGCGGGCTGCTGACGTTCGTCGTCGCGCAGTTCTCCTCCGGCCTGCCGGAGCTGCAGAAGCAGCTGACGGAGAGCCTCAACCAGATCAAGGTCTGGCTCATCGACGGGCCGCTGCACCTGCGCCAGGAGCAGATCCAGGAGTTCATCAACCAGGCGATCAGCTTCCTGCAGAACAATCAGGCGTCGATCACCACGACCGCGCTCACCACCGCGGGCACGGTCGGCGAGATCGTCACCGGCTTCATCCTGACGTTGTTCATCCTCATCTTCTTCCTCTCCGGCGGCGACCAGATCTGGAAGTTCCTGGTCCGCGGCGTTCCGGGCCGCGTGCGGAACCGGGTCGACGTCGCCGGGCGGCGCGGCTTCGCGTCGCTGGTCAGCTACGTGCGCGCGACGGCGGCGGTGGCCGTGGTCGACGCGGTCGGCATCGGCGTCGGGCTGGCGATCGTCGGCGTGCCGCTGGTGATCCCACTGGCGACGCTGGTGTTCCTCGGCGCCTTCATCCCGATCATCGGCGCCGTGATCGCGGGCGCGGTCGCGGTGCTGATCGCGCTGGTGACGAAGGGCGTCGTCGGCGCGCTGATCGTGCTGGCCATCGTCATCGGCGTCATGCAGCTGGAGAGCCATGTGCTGCAGCCGCTCCTGCTCGGCCGCGCGGTGAAGCTGCACCCGCTCGCCGTGGTGCTCGCGATCACCGCCGGCCTGGTCACCGCCGGAATCGCCGGCGCGCTGCTTTCGGTGCCGCTGCTCGCGGTGCTCAACGCGGGTATCCGGTCACTGCTGCACGAACACGATCCCGATCCGGCCGAGATCGACGTCCTGCGGGATCAGGCGGCGGAGCCGAACGACTCCGGGGAAGAGTCCGAAGCCAAGTCGTGACCGAGAACCCGCTCTGGCGCGCCGTCTCGGCGCTCGACACGCGGGACCCGGTCACCCCGTTGTGGCGCGGGGTGATCGTGCTTCGGGTGACGACGCTGCTCTTCGCGCTGGGCTCGTTCATCGTCCACTACGACGGCTACGCGAATAAGTGGCTCGCGTGGACCGCGTTCGGCGCGATGACGATTTGGACGGTGCTGAGCAGCGTGTTCTACGCGCGGCCGTCGAGCCGCTGGCCGTGGCTGGTCGGCGTCGACCTCGTGGTGACCGTCGTCCTCATGTTCACGTCGGCGTGGATCCTGACCACCGCGCAGTTCGACGCCAGCACCCCGCTCATCACGACGGTGTGGGCGGCCGTCCCGCCCGCGGCCGCCGGGACGCGGTTCGGCGCGGTCGGCGGCGTGCTCGCCGGACTGGTGGTCTCGGTGGTCACCGGGCTGGTGCGGTGGCGATTCGACGTCGACGTCGCGCGTGACGGCTTCCTGCTGACCGCGAGTGGGTTCGTGATCGGTCTCGCCGCGACCATGGCCCGCCGGTCCGCCGACGCGCTGACCAGGGCGTCGCGCATGGAGGCCGCGACGGCCGAACGAGAGCGGCTCGCCCGTTCGATCCACGACAGCGTCCTGCAGGTGCTCGCACGGGTGCGCAAACGCGGCGCCGAATTCGGCGGGGAGGCGGCCGAACTGGCGAAACTGGCCGGTGAGCAGGAGATCGCACTGCGGGCACTGGTCACCACCGAGCCGACGCATCCGAGCGAGAACGGGACCACCGACCTCCGGGCCGCGCTGCAACTGCTCGCGACGCCGTCCGTGCAGGTGTCGGCCCCCGCGGGTGCGGTCCAACTGCCCGAGCACGTGACCGCGGAACTGGTGGCCGTGGCGCGCGAGGCGCTGTCGAACGTCGAGAAGCACGCGGGCGAAGACGCGCACGCCTGGGTGCTGCTGGAGGACCTCGGCACCGAGGTCGTGGTCAGCGTCCGCGACGACGGACCCGGAATCGCGCCCGGCGTTTTGGAACGAGCGGCGGCCGAAGGACATCTAGGTATCGCGGAGTCCATCAAGGGCCGGGTGCGGGATCTGGGCGGAAGCGCCGTCCTGGACACCGCGCCCGGCCAGGGCACGGAATGGGAAGTCAAGGTTCCAGTCGCGGCGAGGGGAAAGCGATGACCGGTGAGGCTCGGATCTCGGTGATGGTGGTCGACGATCATCCGATGTGGCGTGACGGGGTCGCGCGCGACCTGGCCGAACACGGTTTCGACGTGCGGGCCACCGCGCCGGACGCGCCCGCCGCGGTGCGGATCGCGCGTACGGTCCGGCCGGAGGTCGTCCTGATGGACCTCAACCTCGGCGAGACGTCGGGGGTCGACGCCACCCGCGAGATCACCACGGAACTGCCGTCGACGAAGGTGCTGGTGCTGTCCGCGAGCGGCGAGCACAGCGACGTCCTCGAGGCGGTGAAGGCCGGTGCCTCCGGGTATCTGGTCAAGTCGGCCTCGGCGAGCGAACTCGTGGACGCGGTCAAGCGGACCGCGGCGGGGGACCCGGTGTTCACCGCCGGACTCGCCGGGCTGGTCCTCGGCGAGTACCGCCGCATGGCCGACGCCCCGGACGACGGGCCCGCACCGCCGCGACTGACCGAACGCGAGACCGACGTCCTGCGCCTGGTCGCGAAGGGGATGACGGCGCGGCAGATCGCCGAGAAGCTCGTGCTCTCGCATCGGACGGTGGAAAACCACGTCCAGTCCACGCTGCGGAAACTTCAGCTGCACAACCGTGTCGAACTGGCTCGCTACGCCATCGAGCACGGGCTCGACGAGGATTAGTCAGCCCTGCGCGATGGCCACCACCCGCTGGTTCCGCTCGGCGGGCAACGGTGTCTTGACGACCGTCCACCGCGGCCGATCGAGGCGCCAGTTCGCGACGACGTCGGTGGCGATCACCAGGTGGTCGCCCTCGGTCCACTCGATCGCGGCCCGCTTGAGCTCGGTCGCGAACGGCGTCGAGGGCGCGTGCGTCCAGGTCAGGGTGTCGAGAGCCAGCACCCAGACGTCCGCGGTCTGCGTCGCGGTCCCGGCCCAGGCGGGGTCGCCGAAGAGCACGGCGACCTGGTAGCCGTCGCGGCTCGGCACCACCATGCCGGGCGCGCCGTTGGCCACCGGCCGCTCGACCGGTACGCGTTGATCGTTACGCAGGTCGAGCACGGAGAACTCGGTCAGCTCGGCCAGCAGCATCCGCTCCTTGGTGAGCGCCAGTACGCGGGGGAACTGGTGCAGGGCGCGGCCGGTGGCGGGGTCGATCAGCACGTCCTCGGCACTGGCCGTCCCGCTGTTCACCGTGATCAGCAGGCCCTTCGGTACCTCTTGGCGAACGGCTGTCGTGCAGCTCGCCGGACGGCCGCGATCGCGCTCCGCGCCGAGCAGCGAGACGTATTGGAGGCGGCAGAGGTCGTTACCGTCGTCACGGATCAGCCAGACGCCGCTTTCGTCGGTGGCCGGGGCGACGCTGCGGGCCTTGCCCAGCCTCCACGGCTGGTTCTGGGGATCGCCGTAGACGAGCACTTCGGACGGCTCCAGGCACGACGGCCCGCAGCGGGCGGCCGACAGCACGACCGGGAACTTGCCGACGCGGAGGACCTCGTTGACCCGGTCCCCGGCCGGAGCCCCCGGAAGCGGAGTGGTGGCTCCGGTGGCGGGATCGAGCATCGACGGCGGCGAGGTCGCCATGACGAGCCGGAAACCGCTGTAGTCCACCGGTTCGCCTTCGAGTTTCGACGGTGGCGGAGGTGACGGCAAGGGAGCAGGGGCAGGTTGCGGCGTGGCGCTAGTGCAACCGGCCAGCAGGAGGAACGCCGCCGACAGGGCGGCCCAGGGGAAAAATGCGGGTCTGTTCAGGGTATTTCCCCGATCTCGCGCGTGAGATCCGGTTCTACCATTCCAGGCATGGGCGAGGAAGAGCAGTCGACGACCGAGACCAAGCCGTTGACCGGACGGGACATCCGGGTCTCCGACGCGGAGCGCGAACACGTCATCGAGATCCTGCAGAAGGCGATCGGCCTCGGGATGCTGAACCTCGACGAGTTCACCGAACGGACCGACCGCGCCCTCGCTTCGAAGACCCGCGGTGAGCTGAACGCGGTTCTCACGGATCTGCCCGGCCTGGCGCATCCCGAAGCGGGAATGGTGCCGCGGCAGCAGCAGAACCCGTGGTCGCCGCCGGCGCAGCACGCCTACGCGCAGTCGTCCGGGCAGGTCATGGAGCTCAACGGCAAGTACTCGGCGTTGCAGCGCAACGGGAACTGGCTGGTCCCCGAGTCGATGGTGATCCGGAACAAGTACGGCGCCACGAAACTGGACTTCTCCCAGGCCGAGATCCGGCACCCGGTCGTGCATATCGAACTGCAGGCCAAATGGGGTCCGGTGGAGATCACCATCCCCGAGAACGGCGCCGTCGACACCAACTCGATCACCGACATCAAGTTCGGCAACCTCGACGACCGGACGCGTTCGAACGGCCGCCCCGGCACGCCCCGGTTCGTCATCACCGGGCGCGTGCACGGGGGGTCGCTGATCATCAAATACCCGCGGCGGGGCTTCTTCGGTTAAACACCGACCGGCCGCACGTGGCGGAGGTGCCGGAGCACGAAGTACGCGACGGCGGCCAGCACCAGCGCCGCCAGCCCGGACACCGCGTGCATCCCGCTGGCGAACGCGTCGTGCGCGGGGACCGCGTCCGCGAGCCGGGACTGAGTGACGGCGTTGCCCAGCGTCCCGACGGTCGCGATGCCCAGCGCGTAACCGAATTCGTTGCCCGTCTGCGAAAGCGAGGCCGCCGAACCGGCCTTCTCCGGCGGCACCGAGCCGACGACCAGATCCGTGCCCAGGGTGACCAGCGGACCGCCGCACAGGCAGGTGATGGCGAAGGCGATCGACGGGATCACCGGCCCCGCACCCGCCTCCACCTGCGTCAGCAGCAGGAATCCGCCGACAGCGCCCGCCAGCCCGGTGGCGATCAGCGTGGCGGGACGGACGCGGCGGGCCAGGATCGGCGCGCCCAGGAAGCTGACGGTCGAGGCGAGCATGCCCGGCAGCAACGCCAGCGCGGCGCCGACCGGCGAAAGCTCCAGCACGATCTGGAAGAACTGCGCGACGAAGAGCATGGTCGTGCCGCCCAGCATGGTGAACGCGCACATCCCGCCGATCGCCGTCGTGAACGCGGGGGCGCGGAACAGCGTCAGGTCGATTAACGGGTCCTGGAGGATTCGCTGGCGCCGCACGAACATCACGCCGAAGCCGAGACCGATCAGGAGCGAGGCCACCGGGACCACGTGAACGCCGTCGCGGGCGAGTTCCTTGATGCCGTAGACCGAGGGAAGGATCGTGACCAGCGAGAGCACGACACTCGGCAGGTCGACCCGGCCGGCGTTCTCGTTGCGGTACTCGGGCAGGAGCTTCGGGCCGACCACGAGCAGCAGGACCATCGCCGGAACGCCGAGCAGGAACACCGAACCCCACCAGAAGTGCTCCAGCAGCACGCCGCCGACCATCGGCCCGACGATCGCGCCGACGGTGAAGCAGCCGGCCCAGATGCCGATCGCGAGGGAACGCTGACGGTTGTCGGGGAACAGGTTGCTGATCAGGGCGAGCGTCGACGGCGCCAGCGTGGCACCGGCGATACCGAGGAGCGCGCGGGCGGCGATGAGCATCAGCGCGGTGGTCGAGAACGCGGCCAGCACGGAGGCCAGTCCGAACGCCGTGGCGCCGATGAGCAGCAGTTTCCGGCGGCCGATGCGGTCACCGAGGGTGCCCATGGTGACCATGAACCCGGCGATCATGAAGCCGTAGACGTCCATGATCCACAGTTGTTGAGTGCTGTCGGCGCCGAGGCTCTGGCTGAGTTTCGGCAGCGCGAGGATCAGTACGAACACGTCGAGGGAAACCAGGAAGGTGGGCAGGGCCAGCACGGCCAGCCCGACCCATTCCCGGCGTCCCGCCCGCGTCGGGGTCACGGTGGTCGTCATGGTCCGGTCCTTTCGTCGCTTCGGTGTCTTTCACCAAGGCGTCGAAACGGTGGACGGGATTTCGACATGCCCCCGAACTTTTTCGGTCGGGGGAGCAAGGGACCTTTGCTATCGCTTCGCGGCGGCCTGCCTCGCGGACACCGGGTCCGACGCGGCCAAGACCGCTTCGGCGAACGACTCGCATTCCGCCAACGTCGTCGCCGCCAAGCTCGCGCCGACCGCGCGCACGGCGGGCGCGTTCATCGAAAGACTGGTCAGGCCGAGCCCGGCCAGCACCAGCGCGAGCCGCGGGTCGGCGGCGGCCTCACCACAGACACCGGCGGGTTTGCCGGTGTCCTTCGCGGCCTGGCCGATGATCTCGAGCAGGCGCAGCAACCCGGGCTGCCACGGGTCGTTGAGCTTGGCGACCGCGCCGAGCTGGCGATCCGCGGCGAAGGTGTACTGCGCGAGGTCGTTGGTGCCGACGGAGACGAAGTCGACCGCGTCGAGGATCTCGCGGGCGGTCAGCGCGGCGGCGGGGATCTCGATCATCACGCCCGCGCGGGCGATACCGGCCGCGCGGACGCGCTCGGCGAACCAGGCGGCCTCGGTGGCGGTGGCGACCATCGGGGCCATCACCGAAACCTCGGCGCCGGAGTCCTGCGCGGCACCGGCGATGGCCTCGAGCTGGCGATCGAGAATCTCGGGCCGGTCGAAGGCGACCCGAAGCCCGCGTACGCCGAGAGCCGGGTTGGGCTCGGCCTCGGGCTCCAGGAAGGCAAGGGGTTTGTCGGCGCCCGCGTCGAGAGTGCGGACGATGACCGGCTTGCCGCGGAATGGGGTGAGCACGGCGGTGTAGGCCTTGCGCTGCTCTTCGACGCTCGGCTCGGAGGAGGCGTCGAGGTAGCAGAACTCGGTGCGGAAAAGGCCGACGCCCTCGGCGCCCGCTTCGGCGGCGGCCTGAGCGTCGGCCGCGGAACCGACGTTGCCGAGCACCTTCACGCGGTGGCCGTCGGCGGTCGCGCCGGTGCCGTCCCACTCGATCGCGCCGGTCTTGGTGGCCGTGACGACGTCTGCGTGGGGGTCGGCGACTTCGACGACGCCGGTGTCACCGTCCACCGCAAGCGCTTGCGCGTCGAGTGCGAGGACACCGCGGACCGCGACCACGGCGGGAATGCCGAGCGCGCGGGCGAGGATCGCGGTGTGACTGGTGGGGCCGCCCTCTTCGGTGACGAGCGCGAGCACCTTCTCCGGGTCGAGGCCTGCGGTGTCGGCGGGCGCGAGGTCGCGCGCGACGAGCACACTCGGCGACTCGAGGTCGGGAACGCCAGGAGGCGCGATGCCCAGCAGCTCGGCGACGAGCCTGTCGCGCACGTCGAGGACATCGCGAGCACGCTCGGCCATGTAGCCGCCCGCGGCCGTGAGCGCGTCGGCGAACTTCCCCGCCGCCTGGTGCACCGCACGCGGCGCGGGCAGGTTCTGATCCTTGACCAGCTGCTCGGCGGAGGAAACGAGCGCCGGGTCGGCCGCCATCGCCGCGGTGGTGATGAGAATCGTCGCGGCCTCACCGGCCGCCGTCTCGGAAAGCTTCTCGAGCCTGCCCGCCACGATTTGCGCGGCCGGGGCGATCCGCGCGGCCTCGGCGGCGGGATCGGCCGGTGCCGGGGTACTCGCGGGTTCGCCGAGCGGTTCGGCGACCCGGACGACAGGACCGCTCGCGCGGCCGGGACTGACGGCGACCCCGGTCAAAGACTCAGACGGCATGGTCTAGACCATATCTCATAGGCGGCGTGACCTGATTCATAGCCGACAGCACAACACAGAAGTACACATCATTCCAGTTCGGACACCGTCGGATACGACGGCTGCGCCCCCTGACGGGTCACCGTGATCGCCGCCACCTTCACCGCCCTGCGCGCCGCGTCGGCCAGCTCCTCACCCTTCGCGAGCGACGTGGCGAGCGCGCCCGCGAAAGCATCACCGGCGCCCGTGGTGTCGACGGCCTCGACCTTCGGCGACGGCACCTCCGTCACCCCATCCGCGGTCACCACCGCCGCCCCCTTCGCGCCGAGCGTCACGACAGCGGCCTTCGGACCGAGATCGAGCAACTTGGGGAAGCCGGTCTCGCCACCGAGCAGGAACGCCGCCTCGTGCTCGTTGACCAGCAGGACGTCGAGACCCTGGAGCGTCTTCGCGGAAAGCTCGGCCGCCGGGGACAGGTTCAACAACGTCTTCACGCCCTTTTCGGCAGCTTTCGCGACGGCGTGCTCGACGGTTTCGAGCGGAATCTCCAGCGACAACACCACGATCTCGGCGCCGTCGAGGTCGACGTCCTCAGGCCGCAGGCTGGAATTGGCGCCAGGCGAGACGAGGATCGAATTTTCGCCATCGGGCGTGACCGTGATGTACGCGATCCCCGTCGGACGCTCACTCGTGCGCAGCGAACCGGTGTCGACCCCGGACTCGGCCAGCGACCGCTTGAGCAACTCGCCATACGGATCGTCACCGACCGCCCCGAGCAACGCGACGTCGGCGCCGAGCCTGGCCGCCGCGACCGCCGTGTTGGCGCCCTTGCCACCCGGCGACAAGATCGTGTCGCCACCGAGTACGGTTTCGCCACCCCCGGGTCGCCGGTCGACCGGGACGACGAGATCGGCATTGGCAGACCCGATGACCAGCACCTGAGAACTCATGGAGGAAACGATGCCATGACCAGGAGTTGTCCGGGCATGGCCCTTCTCCCGGCGAAGATGTGAAGACCTTTGTAACTTTCTCGGCGCGTAGTGCGACAATCAGGCGAGCAGCGGAACGCCGTCACTCTTTCGGGGGATAACCTTCCCCCGGGCGTCACTTCGGCGATCACGCCCGCTCTTGAGATGCGTTGCCGCGTCCACGCGGTGACGTTGCCCTGATCCCGGCTTGCCGGGAGCGGGGCATCGGGTCGCCGGCGTCGATCACGTAGCCCCCCGAGTGATCGGCGCCGGCGGCGCCCCGGTTCGCCTGACGGGGCGGTCAGCCCAACGCCGCCGACTCCCGGAATTCCACGCCTTCGGACGTCCGCATCGCGCTCTCGAACTCACGTCGGGCGTTCACGCTGAACGGCCTCCCCAGCCGATACCAACCACCGGCGAGACCGTCGGACTCTGCGTTGTACGGATCGCTTCTGGTCAATTCCGCCAACCGAGGATGACGAACGACGAACATGTCCGAACTCGGCAGGAAGTCCAGGTAGGTGGAACCTTGGTCGACTCCCCACCGGACCGCGTCGATCTCGTGCCACCACACGCCGACGAAGGTGCCGTAAGTCCGGAAGTAGAAGCCCTGCGACCTGACCTCGAGCACGACTCTCCGCCGCTTCTCGTGCGTCGCTCCTTCGAGCCCTTCCACCACTATCGTCACCGCGAAGAGCGCGAAGAGCACCACAAGCGCGCAGACTCGCACCGAGGTGCCTTCGGTAGCGACAGCGACCACTAAGGCCGTGACCTCGATCATCAGCGACGCGAACCGGAAGACCCGCATCTTGCGCTTGTCCCAGCCGTTCACATGGATCTTCACCACGTCGTCCACGACGTCGAGATCTTCCTCGCGAGCCGTCTCCACCACCGGTTCGTCGGGCACAGTCCGCACGGCGGTGTTGTCGTCCTCGATCGCGACCTCGACATGCTTCACGAGAAAGGGCAGAAGCCGCTCCACATCACGAGGCCCGAGGTCGATATCCGCCACCTGGAGGTCACCATCGGGTTCGCGGGCAAAGCCCGCGGCCAGTGCGTCGAAACCCGATCCCGGGCGAAACACGAGCTTGAACTCGTCAGATCCGGAACGGTGCGGGGAGTGCTCGCGAAACTCGAGGCTCAAGATGACTTGGGCGATGTCTTCCCACCGAGCGCTCCAGGCCACCAGGCCACCCTTGATGCGCCTGATTCCGGCCGGATCGAAGATCAGTTCATCGGCAGGAGGAGGAGTCCGGTAGTTACGGAACTCGATGGTTCCGCAATAAATGAACACAGCACAGAGCACACCGGCGACGATGCGCACCGCCAATTGGTAGTCGCTGACCACGGCGATTGCCATGACCACGGTCAGGGCGCCGAACAGAACTGCCAGCACCAGGTGACCGGTGACTCCAGGTGTTCGCGAGATCACCAACCGGTCATCGGTCACTCGGTGTTCCTTTCACGTCGTTGGAGGCCCTACAGAGAGCCGGAGATTCGCTGCCCACCCTGTTGGTCGAAGATCGGACGCTCAACTGCGAGGTCTTCCGAATCACCGGATTCCTGTGGCTCACCTGCCAAGCTATACGGCCCCACGACCCCAACTGGAGGCGGCGTCTTTTTACTCGGTGCTTCCTCTTCCTCACCGAAAACGTCACCTGCCGCCTCGTCGATCTTTTTCCCGATGGCCTTGCGTTTCTCTTTGGCAAGGTTCGACTGGAAGTCCTCGCCGTACTTATCTTTGAGGCGACCGGTCACATTTTCCTTCACCTGAGCAAGATTCTCGGTGAGGCTCTTGTCCTTGGCTGTATCTTCCAAACCAAAAATGTGCTTGCGAGACTCAGGCAGATCCTTTCTCGCCTCGGCGACCTTCGACGCGAAGGTCGTGCCCCCGGCACCGTCGACCGCATTCTTCCCGCTGCCCGTGAACTTCTTCAACGCCTTCGGGGTCAAGGCGTCCTTGATCTTGTCGAAACCGTCAGTGAGGCGCTTGAAAAGCCCCCTCGCCTTATCGAATGCCTTGGTCAGCTTCTTGATCCAGCCGAGGCACCTCTGTGCGTAGCTGATGGCCTTCGGTGTTCCCTCCGCGGCGATGCCGGCAGGCATCGCCGGCCCCGGGTAGCGCATCGCGATGCTCACGAGCTTCCCGAGACACTCCGAGATCAAGTCCCGGACGATCGTACGTACGACCGCGAGGATCATCTTGCAGACGCCGACCAATGTCCCGATGGAGTTCGCGCCCGAGGCGATACCCGCGTACAAGTCCGCGCGATTCTTGGCGAAGGCCCTGTAGGCATCAGCAGCTTCGCCTGTCCAATTCGCACTGTCGCGGTCGGTGGCCTTACTCAGGTCTTCACTGACGGATTCGAGTTCTTTGCCGATGTTCTCCCAGGTCCCGATCATGTTGTCCAACGCGACCTGATCACCGACCAGCCAGTCCAGCGGCTCACGGAGAAAGGGGACATGCTCGATGATCCAGCCGAAGGCCGATGCCGCCAGGGTCCCGATCGGGTCGGCAACGAGATCGGCCAGGCCGCTCACACCGTTGACGAAGTTCGCCAATCCTTCCGCCCAGTCACCACTCGCGATCTTGGCGCCGGTGTCCCAGAAGTCTTGGAGGATCCCCGCGCCTTCGAGCGAGCTCTCATCTTGAGCGGCGTCCGTCTTGATCAACGGGTTGGGGCCCTGGGCCGCGACGGGGGTCTCTGCCATCGGTCAGTCCTCCACCTTGAAGAGGCTCTTGAACTCGTCCTCCTGCATTTGCTTCCTCTGTTGCCAGGTGTGCACACGGTCGGCATGGTCTGCCGAGGCGTCGACAGCCGACTCGATCGCACTCCTCGCCAGACTCTGAACGGTGGCGCAAATCGCGGCGAGTGGTATTCCGACCAGACCGAACGCTTCGTCACCCATGGCCGCGTCCGCCGCAGACCCGGTCATCGCGACTCGTTGCCCCAAATAGTCGATCGTGTTGCGATGGGCGGCGAGCTCCGCGGGATCGACCTTGAAGTCTTCACTGCCTTGTGGCTGTCCCATGCTTTCCCTCCCTCAAGAACCCGCTCAGCGCAGGAAGTCGCCGCCGGTGAAGTAGTCGTCCTCGTGGTCCGTCTGCTGCCTGCGCGCGGCGCGCGGCGGCGCGGGTGTGGCCGGAGGAGCTGGCGGCTTCGGGGCGGGAGGGGGCGCGTCGGGTTCGTCTTCGGCGACGAAGCGGGCGTCCTCGTCCACCGCTTGGTGACCGCCCTCGACGTAGCCCGTCGGCTCGGGTTCCGGGTATTCGCTCTGCAGCTGGTTGACCAGCTCGTTCATCGTCTCGGTGCCCGCGATGGACGGAACTCCGGCCTGCATCGCGCTCGCGAGTTTGCTCTGTGCGCTCTGGACGACGCGGAGGATCTCCTGCGCGAGCGCCGGGTTGTCCCGCACGGACGGGCCGATCTCCAGGCCCACGAGGTTCCCCGCGTGGTTGACCTTGATCGAGATCTGGCCGTCCTTGCTGCGTTCGGACACCGAAACGCTTTCGATCTCGGTGCGCATCTGATTCGCCTTTCGCTGGGCGTCGGCCAGCTTGGCCTCGAAATCAGCGAAGAGCTGCTCAGGGTTCGACACGCGAACCTCCCCTGTTCACGTCGTAGCCATTCGGCGACCGAGTGTTGCATACCCGTCTGACGTCGGGGAACGTTTCGCGCGCATCCAAGCGCCGGTCGTGTGGATCACCACAGCGATCCCGGTTTTCCCTACCCAGGGTCGGCCGCCAGCCCGGTGTCTGCGCAGGTCAGGGGCCCATAGCGTGCCTGGTATGACGACTTCGGACTGGAAACGCGCGGTCTACGCGCTCCTCGTTCTTCCGGGTTACCTCGGTGGCGCGAAGGTCCAGCGCGGACTTGCGCGGCGCTGGCTCGGGCAGGGGAGCGGGACACGGCCGCGGTTCGCGGCCGCCTTCGGCCCGAGTGTGGTCGCGTTCCTGCTCGCTTTGCTGCTCTTCTATCTTGTCGGGCGCATCGCGACCTACGGGCTCTTCTGGGCCGGGAGCGACCCGGAGGACACGTGGGGCGGGCCGACCTTGGCAAGGGCGTGGATCGTGCATTTCTTCGTCGCGCTCGGAATGGCCATCCCGATCTTCCTGGCGCTCCGGCCGATCACCAGGCTGCAAGCTCGCCTTCTGGGTTGAATCCCCCCACCTGGTGTAATCGGCACGGTATTGTGCGTGAGCGCAAGACATCGACCGATTGGGCCGGGGAGGGCTTCGATGGGTTTGTTCGGGGACGCATGGGATGCGGCCGCAGGACTGCTCGGCAAGACGGGCGCCGGTGCGGCGGCCGGTTTCGTCGTGGGCGGGCCGGTCGGCGCGATCGTCGGCGGAATCGTCGGGTCGAACGTGAGCGACGGCTCCGGAGCGGTCAATCAGGGCGGAATGACGCCCAAGCAACTGCTCGAAGCGGTCCTGAACGGCCCTGGCGCCGGCTCGTTGGAAGAGGCGCGCAGGGTCGGTGGTGAGCAAGCGCGGAACCAGACCCAGTTGCATGACGGGACCCGCGGCGTGATGACGGCGTTGGAGTCCGCCTGGACCGGTGGCGCGGCGGACGCGGCACGGGCGAAGCTTCAGCCGCTCGCCGACTCCTCCACTTCGGCGTCATCGAGTCTCGAGCGCAATTCCGGGTTGACGCAGACGCAGCTGGATCAGTTCGTGTCGCTGAAGAACTCACTGGACCGCGAAGTCGCCGCGGACCCGCCGACCACGGGCACCTACGACGACGTGACGCCGTGGGACACCGACACAGAAGACAAGGTCAACCAGTACAACCAGAAGGCGCAAGCGAACCTCGACCGCTACAACGCCTATAACGACCAGTCGAGCTCGAACACCGCGGGCCGGACCATCGACTACGGGCAGCTCGGCGCGTTCGACGGCGGGGATTTCAAGGTCGACGACAGCGGCCCCGGCCCCGGTGACGGTGATGGCGGCAAAGTGCGGGGGTTCGACGGGCGCTCGGATCCCGGCGACGGCGGGTACCGGCCGCCTCCGGGCGGGGTGCAGCCACCGCCACCGACGGGACCGCCACCCGGCCACGAGACCCCGAACCCGCGACCGTATGAACCCCCGCGCCCTCATCAGCCTTCCGATCCGGGCTTCCGCCCAGGTCAGTACGACGACGGCACGCGGGCGGCGGGCTACACGCCTCCGCAGCCTTCGTCGTATCCGGGTTACCAGCCGCCGTCCTTCGGCCCCGGCACCGGCGGCACCAATTTCGGCCCTGGTGGTGGTGGAGGTGGTTTCGGACCGGGATTCGGTCCCGGCAGCGGCGGCGGTGGTTTCGGGCCCGGCTCGGGTTCGTCCGGTGGTCCGGCAAGTGGCGCCACGCCCGGAACCGGACGCGGCAGCGGCGCGATGGCTCCCGGACAACCCGGCCAGGTGGCACGCCCCGGGACACCCGGTGGTCCCGCCGGGGGCGCGGGCAGGCCTGGCGCACCCGGGATGGGTCCGATGGGCGCCGGCGCGGGCAAGGGCAAGGGCGGCGAGGACGAGGAGCACCAGCGTGCCTCGTACCTGCAGGAAGCCGACCCCGAGAGCGTCTTCGGCGGCACCGACACGAAGCCGGTCCCGCCGGTGATCGGGCTCTGACCGTGTTCGAAGCACCCCTGTACCTGCCGAAGACCGTCCTGCTCACCGCGTGGGAATGGGAGCGCCACGGCATTCCGCCCGCGGTGCTCGGCCCGGACCACCTGTGGCTCGCCGAAGACACCAAGAAGAAGCTCGACGACGCGGTGCTCGACACCCTCACCGAGTTGAAGCTGGCCTCCGGCGGCACCCTGACCAGGGAGTTCCGCGACCTCCTCCGCGTGCTGGCCACCGGTCCGCTGCGGTTCACCGCCTGGCTCGGCGACATCGAGGCGAACGAGACCGGGAACATCCTCGTGTCGGCGTCCGGCCCGGACGCCGTCCGGGTGATCCGCCAGGACGAGAAGATCCGCATCGACGTCATCGACCCCGGTTACGGCGCCGAATCCCTCGTCGACATGTTGCCCCCTGTCGAACCGGCCCGGATCAACCCGGTCAAGATTCCTAAATCACGCTTCTCCGGCCAGCCGGTCTACGAGGATTCCTACGACCTCGAGGACCCGACCGAGGAGCCCGCGTACGACCCGCTGCCCTCCGCGCGGGAACTGATGGCGACGAAACGCACCGGGGTGCATCAGCTCTACGCGGTCAACAACGGCACCAGGAGCACTCCGCTCACCGTGGTCGACACCGCCCATGCCGGGCGTGTCCTCACTTACCTGCTGCCGGGTGAGGACGGCGAACTGCTGGTCAGCTTCGAACCGGGGAGCAGGGATGTCCTGATCGACGTCCTCTACGCGACCCTGCACGGATTGAAGTAAAGGGGGAGATCTCGATGACTTCGTTCTTCGGAGATGTCTGGTTCCAGAACAGTGACGACGTCGTCGGCGGTGGAGCGGCGCCGGCGAGCGGCCAGGGCTTCACCATGAATGGTGACGAGATGCGTGCGCTACTCAAGAAGTGCCAAGACCAGCGGGACTTCATTCGCGATCAGTTTTTCGATTCGGCCAGGTTATCTCAGGTTGTGCCACCAGGAAATGAGCCAGCGAGTAGACATGCGGTGGACGGCAAGAACGGAATCAATGAAACTGGTCGCTTCTATGAAGGGCATCTGCGATTCCAAGACGACTACTACACAGAACTAATTCTCAGACTGAAGAAGGCACTAGGACTGACCGAGGAAACCGACCACCAAGCAGCCGAAGCAACGAAGAAACGCGGGTCTCTCGAATGACATCACGGCACCTGTTAGGCACTCTTGGTCTCGTGGCCGCCGGCACTTTGCTCCTGGTGGCCTGCGATAGCAACGGCGCCGCTCCCGGCACCCCGACACCGGACACGGATACGCCCGCCTCATCGTCGAGCGCGGCAGGCGTCCCGAACAGCGGAGCGCCATCCGTGCAAAACCCCCTACCAGACAAAGTCCTCGACGGAAGCCCCTGTGACAGCGCCCTCACCCCCCAGCAACTCGAACAATTCCTGGGCAAGACAGACCCCGCCAAACCCAAGACCGACGCACTCGGAACCGCCTGTAACTGGAACGCCGCGTCCGGCAGTGGCGCAGGATTCTCCATCGGGTATCAAACCAAATCCGACCAAGGCATCAGCCTCCCCTATCGCAGCGTAAAACCGAAGGCAGCCCGCTGGATCGAACTGGACCCTATCGACGGCTACCCAGCGATTGGCTATGCCAACAACGTCGGCGCCCAAAAAGACGACAAGAAGTTCTGCGTCGTCGTGGTTGGCATCTCAGACCGGCTCGCGTATGCAGTGTCACTCGGCCTCGGGGACAATGCCTATCGCGAGGGGAAGGACTCCTGCATCCTCGGTCGTGACGTGGCGGCTGAAGTCCTGAAGAACCTCAAGGGGAGGGCGTAAGTCGGGCATAAACAGCCTCGGCGCCTTTGAGCAGGTTTTCGCGAGTCGTCGCCGCGTCGGTTTTGGCGGCGATGAGGCTGATCCGCACCATCGATCGGCCGCTGTGGAAGAGGACCTGGCCACCGTCAGTGCCGGGAAGGCCGCAACTGGCCTCTCCGATCGGCCGGGACAGCGGCTCGCCCCGGCTGAAGTCGCATTGCTCGCGAACGCCGGCGACGGCGGCGGCGGGGTCGGGTACGGACAGCACGGTCTGGCCCACGGTGACGCTGGGTGCGATTCCCTCCGAGATGTCCACCTGGCCGGCGCGGTCACAGCGCGTCTCGACGCTGTTGTGCTTGGAGCCCGGGGTTTCGCTCAGACTGAACAAATCCCGTTGCAGGCCATCGGTCGGCCGCTCGGTGATCGTGGTGAAGACCTCCGCCGGGAAGGCGGCGCACGGGTCGGCGACGAGGTCGTAAGGCGCGGGGTAGCTGTGTACGGGCATGGACCGCGGCCCTTGGGCGACGTTCCAGCGGACGCCGTCGAGCAGCGTCGTCAAAGCCGCTTCGGGATCGGGAAGCTCGGTGAAGCCGGTGATGCCGAGTTCCAGGATGTTGTAGTCGGTCTGGAGGCTCACCCTGACGTCTTCCTGTGTCACCCGACGAACATCGACCTCCAGGACGGCGTCTCGCCAATCCATCCGTTGCGAAAAACGCGAGTGCAAGACGTGCAGGCGCACGCTGATATCGGTCGTGTCCGGCGCGCCGGACACGGTGACGCTGCCGCCGCAGGTACTCGCCCACAGCCCCTTTCCGGCGAGTTCGGGGCGGTCTCCGTCGGTGGTGCTCAGACGATCGCCGCCCTGGAGGAAGCCGTCCTTCAACACCATCCCGGCGGCGGCCAGCACCTCAGAACTCAGGACCGCGCACGCATTGTGGACAAACCCACCCTGGAACGTGGCCGCCGGTTCGGTGCTGGGGGTTTCCTTCAAGAAGAAGCGTTGCGGCGGCGGAGGCGCGGCGGCGTCCGCGGGGCCGGGCCGGGGAACGCAGGCCGCGCAGAGCAAGGCGGGCACGATCAGCAGGAGTAGTCGTCTCATCGAACAGGAACGCTACGAGTTGCGGAGGCGGAAGCCAGCCCGCGACAGCGTGAGGCCATGCGGCTCCGACCCCGCACTGACCACCTAGAATGCGCGGATGACCAACACCGGCCGCAGGAGTCGTGAGCGGGCCGCGACCGATCAGGACATCCGCCGGACGGCGCGGGCACTCCTGGTCGAGCAGGGGCCGGAGGCCGTGACCCTGCGGGCGATCGCGCGCGAGCTCGGCATCACGGCGCCGGCGTTGTACCGCTACTACGGCTCACGGGACGATCTGGTCGAGCACCTGCGTGCGGACGTCGTCGCGGATCTCGCGGCCGGGCTCGCCGAGGACATCGCGCAGTTGCCGGACGAAGGCTCGCTTCAGCTTTTCGCCATCTGCAAGGGATTCCGGCGCTGGGCGCTCACGCACACCAAGGAGTTCACGCTGGTCTTCGCGTCGCCTTCGGGCGATGACACGTTGAGCAGGCTGGACGAGCCGTTCGGGCGGATCTTCCTCGCGGCGGCGGGCCGGGTGCTCGCGATGCACGACCTGGTGACGCCGTCGAACGACGTGGTCCCCGCCGAGCTGCGCGACGATCTCACGTCCTTCCAAAAGGGATTGCTCGCCGTGCTGAAGGAATCCGGCGCGACGTTCCCGCTGGAGAAGCTCGACCTCGGCGTGACGTACCTGATGATCCAGTTCTGGGCCCGGCTCTACGGGCACGTCACGCTCGAGGTCTTCGGCAACTATCCGATCCCGTTCTCGAAACCGGACGTCCTCTTCGACGCGATGCTGGCCGATCTCGCGCGCGAGATCGGCCTCACCGCAGTTTGAGCTACGCCGCGTGCCCGCCGTCGACCGAAACGGTCGCCGCGGTCACGTACTTGCTTTCCGGCCGCGCCAGGAACGACACGGTCGCGGCGACCTCCGACGGCGAACCGTAGCGGTCGAACGCCGTCAGGCTCCGCTGGTCGGCGGCGTACGGGCCGTCGGCCGGGTTCATGTCGGTGTCGGTCGGGCCGGGGTGGACGATGTTCACGGTGATGCCGCGCGGCCCGAGTTCCCTGGCGAGGCCCTTGGTCATGCCCAGCAGCGCGGTCTTGCTCACCGCGTACAGCGACATGCCGGGGCCGGGAACGCGGTCCGAGACGCAGCTGCCGATGGTGACCACACGCCCGCCGTCGCCGAGGTGCCGGGCCGCGGCCTGCGTGGCCACGTAGACACCGCGGACGTTCACCGTGAGCACGCGGTCGATGTCCTCCAGGCTCGTCTGATCGAGCGGGCCGACGAAGCCGACGCCCGCGTTGTTGACCAGCACGTCGAGCCTGCCGAACTCGGCGACCGTCGTGTCGACCGCGGAGACCAGAGCCGCGGCGTCGGCGCTGTCGGCCTGGATCGCCAGCGCACGGCGGCCGAGCGCCTTGATCTCGTCCACGACACCGGCCGCGAGTGCGGCGTTGTGCTGATAGGTGAGTGCGACGTCGGCGCCGTCTTCGGCGAGCCGGATCGCTGTGGCGGCACCGATCCCGCGGCTGCCGCCGGTCACCAAAGCCACCTTGCCGTCGAGGGTCATGGGGTGTTCTCCGTTCGATTTCGTTGTCCTTGAACAACTCCATCGAATCGCCTCATGACCCTCGACGCTGGCGGCTATCGGCCACGGCGCTACAGCACGATGTTGACCAGCCGTCCCGGGACGACGATCACCTTGCGCGGCGTGCCGTCGCCGACCAGTGCGGCGACCTTCTCGTCGGCCAGCGCGGCCGCCTGTACGGCGTCCTTGCCCGCGTCGGCGGGCACGGTGACGCGGGCGCGCACCTTGCCGTTGACCTGGATCGGGTACTCCACGGAGTCCTCGACCAGGTACTTCTCGTCGACGACCGGGAACGGCCCGTGCACCAGCGAATCCGCGTGGCCCAGGCGCTTCCACAGCTCCTCGGCCAGATGCGGGGCCAGCGGCGCCAGCATCAGCACCAGCGGCTCCACCAGTTCCCGCGGCGTGGCTTCGGCCGAACCGTAGGTCTTGGTGACGTGGTTGTTCAGCTCGATCAGCTTCGCGCCGGCCGTGTTGAACCGCAGTTCCGCGTAGTCCTCGCGGACCCCGGCGATCGCCTTGTGCAGCTGCTTGCGATCCTCGTCGGTCGCGTCCACAGTGGACACGCGCAGTTCGCCGGTCTCCTCGTTGACGACCAGGCGCCACAGCCGCTGCAGGAACCGTTGCGCGCCAACGACATCCTTGGTCGCCCAAGGCCGCGAGACATCCAACGGGCCCATCGACATTTCGTAGAAGCGGAAGGTGTCGGCGCCGTAGTCGGTGGACATCTGGTCAGGCGTCACCACATTCTTCAGGCTCTTGCCCATCTTGCCGTATTCCTGCTTGACCTCTTCGTCGCCGAAGAAGAACTTGCCGTCCCGCTCCTCGACCTGGTCGGCCTGGACGTAGACGCCGCGGGCGTCCGTGTACGCGTAAGCCTGGACGTAGCCCTGGTTGAACAGCTTCCGGTACGGCTCCTCGGACGACACGTGGCCCAGGTCGAACAGCACCTTGTGCCAGAACCGCGAGTACAGCAGGTGCAGCACCGCGTGCTCGACACCGCCGACGTACAGGTCCGTGCCGCCGGGGTCGTCGACGCCGTGTTCGGCGGGACGCGGGCCGACCCAATAGGACTCGTTCTCCGGTGCGACGAACACGTCCGGGTTGGTCGGGTCCAGGTATCGCAGCTGGTACCAGCAGGAACCCGCCCAGTTCGGCATGGTGTTGATGTCGCGGCGGTAGGTCTTCTTGCCGTCGCCCAGGTCCAGTTCGACCTCGACCCAGTCGGTGGCGCGCGCCAGCGGCGAGGACGGCGTGCTGTCCTTGTCTTCCGGGTCGAAGGTCACCGGCGAGTAGTCGGCGACCTCCGGCAGTTCGACCGGCAGCATGCTGTCCGGCAGCGGGTGGATCTGGCCGTCCTCGTCGTAGACGACCGGGAACGGCTCGCCCCAGTAGCGCTGGCGCGAGAACAGCCAGTCGCGCAGCTTGTACTGGACGGTGCCGCGGCCGTGGCCGTGCTCCTCCAGCCAGCCGATCATCGTCTTCTTGGCTTCGCCGACGCCCATGCCGTCCAAGAAGCCCGAGTTGATCGCGGGGCCGTCGCCGGTGAACGCCTTGCCGTTGAAGCCGTTCGACGGCTGGACGGTACGGATGATCTCCAGGCCGAACTTCTCGGCGAACTCCCAGTCTCGGGTGTCCTGGCCGGGGACGGCCATGATCGCGCCGGTGCCGTAGCCCATCAGCACGTAGTCGGCGACGAAGACCGGGATCTCCTTGCCGTCGGCCGGGTTCACCGCGTAGGAGCCGGTGAAGACGCCGGTCTTCTCCTTGCTCTCCTGACGGTCCAATTCGGACTTCCGCGCCGCCGCCGCACGGTAGGCGGCGATCGCTTCGGCGGGCGTCGCCGCGTCACCGGTCCAGGGGGCGTCGACACCTTCCGGCCAGGTGGCGGCGGTCAGTTCGTCGACCAGCGGGTGCTCGGGCGCGACCACCAGGTACGTCGCCCCGAACAGGGTGTCGGGGCGGGTGGTGAAGACCTCGATCTTCTGCTCGCCCGCCTCGAACGACACGCGCGCACCGTGCGAGCGGCCGATCCAGTTGCGCTGCATGGACTTGACCTTCTCGGGCCAGTCCAGCAGGTCCAGGTCGTCGACCAGCCGGTCGGCGTAGGCGGTGATCCGCATCATCCACTGGCGCAGGTTGCGGCGGAAGACCGGGAAGTTGCCGCGCTCGCTGCGGCCGTCGGAGGTGACCTCTTCGTTCGACAGCACCGTGCCCAGGCCGGGGCACCAGTTCACCGGCGCCTCGGACAGGTAGACCAGGCGATGCGAGTCGATGATCTTCAGCTGCTCGGCGCGGGTCAGCTCACACCAGTTGCGGCCGTCTGGCGTACGACGCTTGTCCTGCGCGTACTCGGTCTCCAGGTCGACGATCGGCCGGGCCTTGCCCGCCGTCTCGTCGTACCAGGAGTTGTAGATCTGCAGGAAGATCCACTGGGTCCACTTGTAGTAGTCCGGATCGATCGTCGAGATCCGGCGACGCTCGTCGTGACCCAGGCCCAGGCGCCGGATCTGGCGCAGGTAGGTCTCCATGTTCTCTTCGGTCGTCTTGCGCGGGTGCTGCCCCGTCTGCACCGCGTACTGCTCGGCAGGCAGGCCGAACGCGTCGAAGCCCATCGTGTGCAGCACGTTGCGGCCGATCATGCGGTGGTACCGCGCGAAGACGTCGGTCGCGATGAAGCCCAGCGGGTGCCCGACGTGCAGGCCCGCGCCCGACGGGTACGGGAACATGTCCTGGACGAACAGCTTGTCCGAGGGGACCTCTCCGCTCTCGTCCGCGAGCGGGCCGACCGGGTTCGGCGCGTGGTAGGTGCCGTGGTCGGACCAGTAGTCCTGCCAACGCTGCTCGATCTGGCCCGCCAGCTCCGCCGTGTAGCGGTGCTGAGGGGCCGAGTCGGCGCCTTCGCTCGCCTGGTTCATCGCCGAAATCCTCCGTGCTCATCCACGTCAAGCCACTCCAGAAACAACTCGACCCCTCAGCCCGGAGGGCATGAGGGGTCGCCGCGCTGGTCCCGGCCGATCGGCCGAGTTCAGCGCGGCAGGCTAAGGAGCAGCCGAGCCGTGTCCATGAGTCCAGTTTAACCCGCTGGTCAAAGCCGTTCCGAGGGGACCGCCAGAGCGATGAACTGGGTCACCTGAGTCGCCGAGAAGTTGTCGTCGCTGACCAGCACCAGACTGCGCTCGCCCTTCGGCAGGCGCGGGCCCCAGGTCATCCCCTCGACGTTGTCCACAGTGGACAACGTGAAGTTCGCGAGGTCCGCGAGCAGGCGCTTCTTGACCGGCTTGACCTTCTTCGCGTCGGCCAGCGAGGGCGTGTTCAGGACGTTCGTGGCGCCCTTGGTGTCGATCTCGTAGATGCGGATCTTGTTGCCGACGCCGGTGACGAACGAACGCTCCATCACCAGGTAGCGCGTCGGATCGGCCTGGTCGACGGCCAGCAGCGACGAGACACCCGTGGTCGCGAACGCGCCGGGCGGATTCGGCGACGCGAAGACCTTCTCCTGCGGGTACGCGTACTGCGCCAGGATCGGCCCGAACCGCGACTGCACGGTGATGCGCGAAAGGGCGCCCGACGTGGTGTTCGCCTCCGGCCCATCCGGCAGCAACGGACCCTCGGCCGAGCTGGCGACCAGCGAACCGAAGCCCGCGAACGTGAGACCTTCGAGGGCGAGGTTCTGCCGTGGTCCCGCCGTCTCGGTCATCTTCTCGTTGGCGGGGATCGGCAGGTCGCGGACGTAGACGCCGTCGCGCTTCGCCTCGCGGATCGACGGATCGATCCGTGCCGCCGCCGACCGCTCGCCCTCCTGCGACCAGATGTACCGGCCGGTCCAGGGGTCGACGCGCAGTTCTTCGGGATCGATGGTCTGCATGTTCGGCGGCTGCGCGGGGTCGTTCTTCGCGAGCGGCGGGTACGTCGTGCCGTCCGGACGCAGGAGCGGCTTCGTGCCGGTGAACGTGACCGGGCCGAGCCCCTTGGCGTCCAGGGAGAACTTCGCCGTGTAGAACCGCGCGGGGCCAAGGGCGGACCGGTCGTCGCAGATCAGCGCGTACTCGCCGGTGCGGGGGTCGAAGTCGATACTGGAGAGGCCGCCGACGACCGTGCCCTCGTAGGGCAGGGCGTTCGGGACGATCTGTTCCCCGATCAGGCGAAGCGGACGGTGACCCGCTTCGGCGGCGGGTGCCGCCATCAGGGTGAGGGGGACGGCCCCGATCAGGGCGATGACAAGAGCTCGGCGTGACATGGCCTGTAGCACAGTCGATCAGGGTATCCGGCAGGTTGCCGGAACGTCACGCTTATCCTCGTGGAGTGTTCGTCATAGCGCTGGTCCCGATCGTGCTGGGTGTCCTCGTCGGCTGGGGTGGGTTCCTCGGCCTGCGCGAGAAGCTGCCGCGTGACCGCGGCGCCGGCGTGCGCACCGCCGCCACCATGCGCGGCGAAGAGGCCTTCCGCCTCGGCAACAAGGTCGCCGGGCTCCCGACGCTGGCCGGCGGCGTGATCGCCGTGCTCGCGGGGACCGCCGGGCTGATCATGCCGACGACCTCCGGCCTCGTACTGGCCTCGATCGTGGGCGTGATCGGGATGATCGCGCTGGTCGCGGCCGGGGGAGTGCTCGGCAACCGCGCCGCCGCGACGGTTCCCGAGCCCGAACCGGAGCGGCCCGCCGGATGCAGTGGCTGCGCCTGCGGCACCTGCGGTGTCTTCAAGAAGGCCGACACCGCCACCGCCTAGTTGCGCTGGAGGTCCCCCGGGTGGGTGGCCAGCAGCGCCAGCGGGATGCCCTGACGTCGCAGCACCTGACCCCAGAGGTCGTGGTTCGGCGAGGCGAGGACATCGCTGGGCAACGCCGGGACGATCACCCAGTCGTCGCGTTCGATCTCGTTCGCCAGCTGGCCGGAGTCCCAGCCCGCGTATCCGGCGAAGACCCGCACACCGCGGACCTTCGGGACCAGGATCTCGGGATCGGTGTCGAGATCGACCAGCGCGACCGGGCCGCGGACGGCGATCACCCCCGGCACGCTGGACGCCGTCTCACCGGTCCGCAGCGCGGCCAGGCACAACGCCGTCTTCTTCTCCACCGGACCGCCGACGAACACCGACTGCGGTTCGGCCACGTGCCCGCCCCAGGTGGGGAGCACGTCGTACACCGGGACGTCACTCGGCCGGTTGAGCACGACCCCGAGCGTTCCCTCGTCCCGGTGATCGATGACGAACACGACGGTCCGCCGGAAATTGGGATCGAACATCGTGGGGGCGGCGACCAGGAGCGTTCCCGGTTCGACCTCGGCGTCCGCTGGCACGTCCGCCATGATCCCACTTCGAGTGGGGACAAATCGTCCGGCACTGGGAACAACAGCATCACGAGCACCGTTGGACACAACGGTCGGTGCGCTTTCCGTGTCCCCCGGGCTCACTGAAGAACCGCCTTTGTGGAATACCGTCCGGCTGGAGCCACACTGCGCATAGCCGCCGAGAGGCGACCCTAAAGCGCACCGACCGCCTAGAACTCCGGCGTGGTCGTGGACCCGACACGTCACCCTCGCGCCTCTCACTAAGCTGCGGCCGTGACGATCAGCGCGCCCGGGCGAGTCCGCTCGAGGCCGTTCGTTCGCGACCGTGACTTCCGCCGTCTGCTGTTCACGCGGTTCTCCGCGCACTGGGGCAACGGCATGTACCAGGCCGGGCTGGCCGGTGCCGTCCTCTTCAACCCCGAACGCGCCGCCGACGCGCTCGCCATGGCGGGCGGGTTCGCGGCGTTGCTGCTGCCCTATTCGTTCGTCGGGCCGTTCGCGGGCGCGCTGCTCGACCGCTGGGACCGCCGGAAGGTCCTGATCTTCGCGAACCTCCTGCGATCCCTCACCATCCTCGCGACGGCCGCCGCCGTGGGTACGGGAGCGGCGGGGATCGGGCTGTTCTCCCTCGCGCTGGCGTCCGAGGGCATCTCCCGGTTCATCGGCTCGGGCCTGTCCGCGTCGCTTCCGCACGTCGTCGAAGAGAAATCCGTGGTCGCCGCGAACGCCTTCGCGGCTACGTGGGGTTCGGTGCTCGCCGTCGTCGGTGGCGGTTGCGCGATCGGCCTCCGGGCGCTGACCGGTGCCGACGACGCCGGTTCCGCGTGGGTCACCGCCGTCGCCGCGCTGGGCGGGATCGGCGCCGCGATCCTCGCCTCGGGGTTCACGCGCGGGCTGCTCGGGCCGTCGACGGTCGACGAGCCGTCGAACCCGGCCCTCGCCGTCGCCCGCGGCCTCGCCGACGGCGCGAAGGCGGCTTGGCGCACGCCCAGCGTCACGGCCGGTTTCGTCGCGCTGTTCGCCCATCGCGCGTCGTACGGGATCTCGCTGCTGGTGACCGTGCTGCTGATGCGCAACCACTTCACCGACGCCGGGATCTTCCGCGCCGGGATGGCGGGGCTGGGACAGATGGCCGCTTTCGCCGGGGCGGGGATCCTGGTCGCCGGACTGCTGACCGCCCGGCTGATCCGGCTGCTGGGCAGGATCCGCGTCGTGATGGGCGCGCTGGTGCTGGCGGCGGTCGCGCAGGCCGCGCTCGGCCTGCCGATGGTGGTGCCTGCCGCGTTGCTCGCGGCGTTCCTGGTGACCGGGGCCGGACAGGTGCTGAAACTCTGCGTCGATTCGTCGGTTCAGCTCGACGTCGCCGACGAGGCGAGAGGGCGGGTCTTCGCGCTCTACGACACGCTTTTCAACCTCACCCAGGTGGCCGCCGTTTCGCTGGCCGCGACGGTGATCCCGGCCGACGGACGCTCGCCGGGGCTGCTGATCGCGGCCACGGTCCTCTACCTGACCGGCGCCGCCGCCTACCTGCTCGCGGTGCGAAAAGGGAGAACCGCTGATACGGCTCCGCCCTTGGCATTAGGGTGACGCTTACCGACACCGGGTTGCGTAGGCCCGGGATCAAGTACTTGCGGGGGCTCAAGTGACGACGGCCGGCGACGACAGCGCACGCCTCGAAGCGCGCAATGCCGCCATGAAGGACCAGGTCGACACGCTGCTCGAGCAGTTCGAGCGCCAGACGGCCCAGCTCCGGGACGCGCAGGAAGCCGCTTCGCAGACTTCGGCGACGGTGGTTTCACAGGACGGCCTCGTCCGTGCCACGATCGACGCGACCGGCACGCTCGCCAAACTGGAGATCCAGCCGAACGCCTTCGAGCGCACCACTCCCGCGCAGCTGGCCAACACCGTGCTGACGTTGGTGCGTCAGGGATCGCTGCAGGTCAAACAGCAGGTCGCCGAGCTGATGGCCCCGATCACCGAAGGGCTGCCGGATCTCTCGGACCTCATCGAAGGCGCTCCTTCGCTGCAAGGGCTGATGCCGTCGATCCCGGACTTCCTCGCGGAAGAAGAAGAGGCGCCGGCGAAGTCCGACGAAGATTTCGACGTCCCGCTGATGATCAAGGACGACACACCGCCGCCTCCTCCGGCCCCGCCCGCGCCGCCGGCACCGAAACCGGTTCCGAAACGGGTGCGCCGGCAGGACGACGATGAGGAAGAACCGCCTTCGAGCTGGTTGACCAGGGGAGTCTGATGCCGAACGGTGGGTTCACCGCGGATCCGGACGCGGTGAAGACGGCCGCGGCCAAGCTGGGGCTGGCCGCGGATCAGCTGGACGACGCGGGCAAGGAACTGCTGGCCGCGATCAATTCCCTCGGCCAATGCTGGGGGAACGACGACGCCGGCAAGGAGTTCGCGAAGGACTACGAGCCGGGCGCGCAGGGTTCCTCCGAAGGGTTCGCGAACGTCGTCGAGGCGCTGCGGGGCATGCAGCACAACGTCGAACGGTCGATGACCGCGTTCACGAACGCCGAGGAAGAGATCAAGACGACACTGGACAAGAAGGTCTAGCGCCGTGGGTATGGAGATGCCCGACGCGGTCAAGTGGCTCTTGCCGATCGTCGTCGGGGAAAGCTGGCCCGAAGGCGACGAGGACAAGCTCCGCGAATTGCGCGACGCCTGGCACAACGCCTCGAAGGCCATCCAGCCGATCGCCGACACCGCGACCAAGGGCGCCACCGAGGTCCTCGGCGGCTGGAGCGGTCAGGGCGCGGAGAAGTTCGCCGAAGCCTGGAAGAAGTTCGTCGAGGGCGACGAGGCGTACTTCAAGTCGCTCGCCGACTCTTCGAAGGCGCTCGGCGACTCGTGCAACGCGACCGCGCTGGACGTCGAGTACACGAAGTACATGATCATCATCTCGCTGGTGATCCTCGCCGCGCAGATCGTCGCGATGATCGCGGCCGCGGCGGTGACCTTCGGTGGTTCGACGGCCGGGATCGCGCCGGCGCAGATCGCCACCCGCATGACCGTCCAGATGATCTTCCGGCAGCTGATGCAGAAGCTCGCGCAGGAAGGCTTCAAGAAGGTCGCGAAGGAACTCCTCGAGAAACTCCTCAAAGAGGGCCTGAAGAAGATCGGCAAGGAGGTCCTGCAGAACACGGCGATGAACCTCGCCATGGACGCGGGCATCCAGGGCCTTCAGATGGCCAAGGGCGACCGCGACAGCTGGGATTCCAGCAAGACCAAGGATTCCGCGATCAGCGGCGCCGTCGACGGCGTGGTCGGCGCGGGCAGCAGCAGTATCGGCAAGGGCGCGACCAAGGGACTTTCCGACAGCGTGGGCGGCCAGATCGTCGACAGCGCGGCGCGGGGTGCCGTACGCGGCGCGGCCGAAGGCGTCGCCAGCACGGTCGGACAGGCCGCCGTCACCGGCGACCTGGACAAGCTTTCGGCCAAAGACGTCCTGATGGGCGCTTCCGGCGGGGCCGTGGGCGGCGGTGTCGACGGGGCGAAGAGCCAGATCGGCGACATCCGCACCGCGAACACTCCCGGTGCCTCGGGGGCGGGGGACGGTCCTACGACACCGGATGTGGATTCAGGGGATTCGGGTACGCCTTCGCGTTCTCCGGAGTCTTCGCGTTCTTCGGGTTCGGACTCGTCGCGGTCCACTTCGGACAGTGAGGCGGCTTCGAGCCGCGATTCGGATGGCGATTCTTCGCCGCGGAGTTCGTCCGGGGCTTCCGATCCGCAGCCGCGTTCGGAGAGCGGGCCGCAGCGGACGACGGACAGCGACCGGGTCAGCCAGTCTTCGACGCAGGCTCCGGACCGTCCGGCGGACACCGGTGACGGTCAGCGGGCGGCGCCGCCGAACCACAACGCTCCGGCGGCGGCCGCGGACAACGGTCCCGGTCAGCAGCAGCAGGCCGCGGCGGCGAATCAGCAGCAGGCGGGCGCGGCACAGGCACCGGCGCAGACACCCGCGGCGGGCGCTGCTCAGACGCCCGCGGGCAGCCCGGCACAGACACCGGCGTCCAATCCCGCGTCCAGTCCGGCACAGACACCGGCGTCCAATCCCGCGTCCAGCCCGACGCACAGTCCGTCGCAGGGGCCTTCGCAGTCCAGCGCGATGCCGCCTGCCGCTTCCTCCGGCGCCCCCGCCTCGACGGGCGCGCCGTCGAGTTCGGGCGGGTACGGCATGGCGTCGAATCCCGGTTCGAGCTCGCCCGCCCCGTCGGGCGGATACGGCATGGCGCCCGGCGGCAACCCGCCCGGCAACGGTCCGGCACCCGGCGGTTTCCCGCCTCCCGGCCACGATCCGTCGCGGCCCGTCCGGCCGAACGACGGCGTCCAGGCCGCGGGCTTCACCGGCAACGGCGGACCGCAGCAACCACGTTTCGACCAGCCACCCGCCCCCATGCCCTTCCAGGGCCAGCAGCCGATGCAGCCACCGCCTCCGGGTGGTTTCGCTCCGCCGCCGCCTCCTCCCGGCGCGATGCCGCCTCGCGGGCATCAGGGTCAGCCCGGTCAGCCCGGTCCGCTGGGCCCGCGTCCGACCGGACCGCAGCCACCGCCCCAGCACCCCGGTCAGGGCGGATATCCGCAGGACCGCGGGCCGCGGCAGCGTCCTCAGCAACCGCCACAACCACCACAGCCTCCACAGCCCCCGGGGCCGCAGGGTCCGCCGCGACCGCCCCAGGGGTATCAGGGCAGGCCGGGGCCGGGTCCCGGCCCGAACGGCGGGGTCCCGCCACGTCCGCAGACGCCTCCGCCCGGCCCGCCGCCGGGCAACCGCGGTCCGGCGGGCCATCCGCCGCGACCCCAGCATCCGGGCAACGGTCCGTTCCCCGGCAACCGCGGCCCCATGCCGCCTCCGCCCGGCCATCACCCGGGTCAGCCCGGTCGTCCCGGACCGCAACCCGGACGTCCGATGCCGCCCGGTGCCGAGCCGCCGCGATTCGGTGGTCCGCAACGTCCGCCGCAGGTTCCGGCACCGCGTCCCGGCCACGACGGGAACGCGGGTCCCCAGGACCGCCCCCAGCAGCCGCAGCGTCCTCCGCAGCAGCAGCCCCCGACGCGGCCTGTGGAGCACGCGCCGCAGCAGGCACCCCAGGACCTGCCCAAGGACACCGAGCTGCCCAAGGACACGGACGTCCCCAAGGACACCGAGACGCCGAACGACGTCGAGACCCCGAAGGACACCGAGGCACCCCAGGACGTCACACCCGACGACAAGACCACCGTCGACGAGCCGTACCTGACGGATCCGGACTTCCACACGGACGACCCCGCCGCCTATCGCGCCCTCGCCGAGACGCAGATCGACAAACGGGGGTTCGACGCCGAGACCGGGGAAGCGCGGAGCGAACAGGTCCGTCGCGAAGCCCTCGCCAAACGCGACACCCACGAAGATCCGCGCGTCAAGGAAATGTCGGATCAGGGCGCGTACGCGGTGCACAGCTACACGCGGACCGACATGGCCGAGAGGATCACCCACGCCCAGCGCCACGGCGGCGCGGAGCTGGACGCGCTCCGGCCGCATATCGAGGCGATCACCTCCGGCCTCAACGAGATGCCCGCCTACGAGGGCCTCGTCTCGCGGCGGGTGAACTTCAACGGCAACGAAAGCGCGATCCGGAGTTTCCTCGAAGCGCACGCCAGGGGTCAGGTCATCGTCGACCCGCAGATGCTGAGCACGTCGCGGGTCACCCCCGACCATCCGCGCAGCACCTTCCCCGGCGAAGTCGAGATGCGCATCCAGTCGAAGACCGGACGCCACATCGAAGACCTCGCGTCCATCAAGGACGAACGCGAAGTGCTGATGAAGTCGGCGACGCAGTTGCGCGTCACCGACGTCAAGATGGGCCCGGGGCATCCCGACCACCCCGACTACAAGAAGCGGCTGGACGACGGCTCGCCCAACGACCTGCCGAAGTGGATCGTCGAATGCGAAGAGGTCGTCGTCGGTGAAGACGGCCACCTGAGTCCGGACGAGGTCCAGCAGAAGGTCGCCGAGCGGCGCGAGTACAACAACGCCGTGCAGGAGCGGCTGGCGCAGGAAGCGGCCGATCAAGAAGCCCAGCTGCGCCGGGACCACCCCGAGCTGTTCCAGAACAAGGGCCTCGCGGGGCTCGAGACCAAGCTGGCCGACGGCAAGGGCGGCTGGGTCGACGCCACCGACGCCCCGGTCCGGGACATCCCCAAGCCGAGAGAGCACGTTCCCGAAGGTGGCTGGTCCGAGCTGGCGAAGCCGCTCGACGAGGGCGGGACGCCGGTCATCCACGCCGGTTCGGCCGAGACACCGCACCAGCAGGTCCGGCTGCTCATGGACGAGATCCCGGCGATCGGCGAGGCCAACACCCGCAATTACTACGCGCCCGATTCGTGGAAGGACGGCTACCAGACGAACTCGGCCGAGTCGCTGGTCGCGTTCGAGGACCGGATGAACGGTGGCGACTCGGTCGCCGGGCCGTCGACCGGCGGTTCGCCGTTGCAGCAAGTCGGCGACCGGCTCGGCGGGCAGTGGTCGGATCGGAACGGCTTCGCCGACGTCGCCCGTGAGCTGGGGGAACGTCCGGTCGGCGCGCGGACGGCGGTGGCGTTCGAACAGCACGCCGCCGCCGAGCCGAACGCGCCGGAAGGTTCGCCGCGGTCCAAGGACCGGATCGAGACGCGGATCGTCGCCGCGGTGCACACGCCGCACGGCGTGGTCTTCGCCGACCCGATGACCGGACGGCTCGCGACGCTGCCCGACGACCCCACGTCGATCAAGGCGATGCCGATGGGCGGCGGCGATGCCCCGCACCCGCCGGAAGCGCCGCACACCGACAGGTCCAGCGACGCCGACAACCCGGTCCAGGAGCAGGCGCCGAAGACCGAAGTCGACATCGCCGACCGGCTCAAAGGCCCGGAAGAAACGCCCAAGCGACTCGACGAAAGCTATCTCGGCGACGAGAACTTCCGTGGCACGCCTGAGGATCACAAGAGCCTCCGTGACCGCTACGACAACGCCGACCTCGCTGAACAGGCCCGCGAAAAGGCGCTCAAGCGGCTCGAAGCCAGCCCGCTGAAGGACCGCGTCTCGCCCGAAGCCGCGGAAGCGATCTACTCGTACTCGCGCGAACACGCCTACGCGATCAACGACGCGAACCGCCGGGGCGAGTCGCACCCCGACTTCGAAAACGCCCAGCGCAGCACCCGGGCGATCGTCGGCGCGCTCAACGAGCTGCCGGACTTCCGCGGTGAGGCCATCCGCGGCATCGACACCAAGGGCGACCTGCGCGCCGCCGCGATCATGGCGGCGCACTACGAACCCGGCCAGACCGTGCCCGAGCCGACGATGACCAGCTCCACCATCAAGACGTCGCCGGACACGAAGTCGAAGTTCGGCGAAGACGTCGAGATCCACATCGTCTCTAAGACCGGCAAGGACGTTTCGTCGCTCGCCGAGAACCCGGGCGAGAACGAAGCGATCAACAAGCCGGCGACGCAGCTTTACGTGCACAGCAAGGAGTTCAAGACTCCGCCGCTGGTCGACCGGCCGAAGTGGGTCATCCACGCCGAAGAGGTCACTCCCGGCGACCCCCGTTACCTCGACGCCGAGACCGCCAAGCAGAAGATGGACGAGCGGCGGGCCCGGCACGCCGCGGACGCGCCGGAACTCGCGCGCCTGGCCCAGGAACGGTCGATGGCGCGCCTCGGTGGCCTCGACGAGCCGCAGACCCCGCACCTCACCACGGAGAACCCGGCTCAGCACGGGGTCGCGGACGCCGACAAGGGTCCGGAGTACGGCGAGCAGAACGCTCAGGACCACTCCGCCGGCGACGACACGGCGGAGTCGCCGATCCCCGAGCGGGACTACTCGTCGATGGCGGTCGCGACGAACCCGCCCAGCGAACCGGCGATCCACGCCGGCTCGGCGAGCCCCGCGCAGCAGGCCGCGTACCTCGCGGACCGGCACCCGCGACTGGGCGAGGTCAACCCGCACTTCAACGACCCCGACGCGCTGGGATGCGGTTATCGGTCCAACTGCACCCGCACGCCGGGCGCGTACATGGACCGGCTGAACGGCATCGATTCGACCGCCGATCCGCTGCTCGTGCACGAGTTGAACAGCCGGGGCGCGCTGGAGCACGTCGAGGAGCGGTTCGGCGGGCAGTTCTCCGACCGCGCCGACTACGACACCGTCATCCGCGAGATGCGGGGCATGCCGACCGATCACCACGCGGTCGTCGCGGTGAAGTACCTCGACGAGAACGGCGTCGAGCGCGGGCACGTCGCCATGGTGGCCAACACCCGTGACGGCGTCGCGTTCATCGACCCGCAGTCCGGCGCGCTGATGAACCTGCCGCATCCGCCGCTGAGCATGAAGCTGATGCACGTCGGCGTCCCGGAGGGCCCGGCCGCGCAGCACACCGACGGCCACACCACGCGGACCGACACCGCTTCGCCGCGGTCCGCCGACCCGCGGTCCGCCGACCCGCGGATCGCCTACGCCAGGGAAGACACGCCCGACGTGCAGCCGTCACGGATCGGGCCGGACGGCCGTCCGATCGTGACGCCGCCGCACGACGCGGGCTACGGCATGGCGCACGACGAGCAGCCCCAGGGAAACCGGGCCGAGGGCGAGCGGTTCCTGAACGATCCCGAGGTCGCGGCCGCGGTGGACGGACTCGACCCGGACAAGAAGCGGGCCGTTCACGAGGACGAAAACGGCGTCAAGCACGACGTCGGGCCGATGCGGGACTTCATCCGCGAACAGCTGCCCGCGCATCCGGAACTGGTCCGGCTGATGGAGCACCCGGACAACGCGTATCTGCGGGCTTCGCTGCTGAACAATCCGATGACCATCGGCAGCCTGCTGCTGCACCCGGAAGCCATCCCGCTCCTCGAAGACGCCTTGCGCGACGTCGAGGAGCGCGGTTTCCCGATGATCGACGACGTCCGTCAGGACGGTCCCGGCGACACACCGCTGACCCAGGACCAGCGGGACCTCGCGAAGGCGGCGGCGGACATCGCCGCCGACGTGGAGCGCCGCGATCAGTACCACGCCGGATTCGATCGCGCGGACAAGGGCGATCCCGTGAAGATCCAGGAATTCCTGGACGCCGAGCGGCAGGCGTGGCCGCAGAACCAGGGCGACCTCAACCGGATCGCCGAACGGATCGCGGCGGAGAACGACGGTGACGCGTCGGGCAGGCCCGGTCCGAAGGACGACGACCGCGCGAAGGCGAAGATCGCGGGTTACGACGGTGACGCGTCGAAACTCACCGACCTGGTGGGCGTGAAGATCCAGTTCGACACGCTGGCCGACGTCTACAACGCGCTGAGCGCCGTGATGGCCGATCCGGATCTCCGGATCGTCAGCTTCGACGACCGGTTCGCGAATCCGCAGGACAGCGGATATCGCGATCTGCAGATGAACGTCCGGCTGCCGAACGGGCACGTCGCCGAACTGCGGCTGCATCTGAGACATATCGACACCGTCTCGGCCTACGAACACGCCCTGTACGAGGTCCGCCGGGACTTCCCGACGTACAACCGGACACTGGACGAGAACAACAAGAAGCGGCTGACCCCGGAACAGGCGCTGCTGGAAGCCGCGCTGATGGACCGGGTCCGGGAGAAGTTCATGACCGGACTCCGGAAGGGCCTGCCGCCGGAGGAGAACACGTGATCCAGACCCCGTCCTTCTACACGTACTTCGGGAAGACCTACCGCATCGAGTCGACTCCCGACGGCGGCCTCACCGGTTACCTGCTCAACCCCCGCACGGGTGAGTTCGACGAGAAGCCGGAGCACGTGCGCGAGGTCATGTGGGCGATGGCGAGTTCGGACATCAGCAAGGTGCCCGAGGAGAAGTTCGTCCAGGAGACCGAGCGGGCCCGCGCATACGAACTCAAAGGCGTGGGCCCGGTCTTCGCGCTCTACGACACCATCGAAGGCCTGTACGACCAGGCCAGGCGGGAAGGTCGCGGGCTGGAACCGCAGGAATCGGCGTTGATCCAGTCGCTGCGCAAACGCACCTTCAAGATGTGGGAGGACGAGCTGGCCCGCCGCGCCGCCGGGGAGACACCGTCGTTCCGGGCGGAACCACGTTTTCCCGAGTACAAACCACCGGAGGAAGGGGACAGCCAGTGATCTCCTTCCACCGGCCGGACCGGGCGCGATGATTCACGTGGAACAACTCACTTCCGAACAGCAGCGTGGGTTGCTGGTCGAGATCGGCAAGCTCATCCGGGCGAGTGTCACCGACGCGGTGCGGCCGGCGGCCGCCGATTTCCGGCAGGCCGGGGAGTACACCGAACTCGAGGGCCACAACGTCGTACCCGCTCCCGAGCTGAACGAGCTTTTCGGCAGGCTTCGCACCGGTATGTACACCACCGGCCGCGGAACCTGGCTCCAGTCGCGGTTCACGCTCAACCCCGACGGCACCTTCGACTTCGACTTCACCCTCGACGACGAACCGGCGTGGTCCAGGACCCCGCCCGCTTCGGCGTATCCGGACGAGCTGGCCGCGTTCCCGCGCGAGGACGAGCACGTCCCGGACTGGTGGCGGCTGCGCGCGCAGTTGCCGTTGCGCGTCGAGTTCCGGCACGCCCGGATCGTCGACGCGTACACCGAGGGCGAGCCGCCGGTGGTGAACAGGCCGGAGCTCGACGAATCCGAAGCGCCGCTGGTCGCGCAGTACCTCGAGCGTGAACCGGCGATCCTCTCCGGCAGCGGGCTCGGCAAGGACATCTTCGAGCCGGAAGCCGACGACGACGTCCCGGAGAGCTACCACACCGACGGCACCTGGATCTGGCACGCGTCCGTACCGCACTACCTGCGGAAATACGGGATCCCGCCGGAGCCGGAGCTGGTCGAGCACATTCGCGGCCAGCGGTTCCAGCCGCCGTATGTCGAGCACCTCGTGCGGCGGACCGCGGAAGCGGATCTGCTCGGCAAGCCGAGGCCGAAACCGGGCCGCTCCGACGTCAAGAAGACCGAGGGCGACATCGCCGCGGAGCTGGAGACGTCGCCGAATCCGGTCCTGACCGACGAAGAACTCCTCGTCGTGCTGGTCAGCAGGCTCGGTGAGCACGGCGTCTGGCCGGAGGCGTACCGCATCGGCGATCGCGCGGACGGCGCCTGGTGCCTCAACTTCACCGAGAAGGGCTGGGAGGTCGCGGCCTATTCGGGCGGTGCCCCGGTGTCGCCGAAATTCTTCGACAAGCTCGACGACGCGGCTCACCAGCTTCTCGGCGCCCTCCTGCTGCATCCGGCGAGGATGACCGCCGGGCACGAGACGCCCCTGGAGACGGCGAAGGAACTCGCCGATTGGCCGGTGCAGGCGGCGCCGGGTGAGCCTCCCCTCACCTTGCTCCGCAACAAACGCGTCAGCCGGATGGTCGCCGGTACGGTCGTACTGCGGTTCGGCGAGGAAACCGGCAATCTGGTTCACCACGGAGGGGTACGGTTCGCCACGACGTCCCTGCCGCTGGAACGGGAGCGCGTCGGTGGGACCTACCGGCTGCGACGCCCGCTCCACGTGATCATCGGTGTCACCGTCCCTTGGGCGAACATGCCCGGCGGGGCGGTGGCCTACGTGCTCCCGAGGACCATCGCCGAGCACGTGTCCGACGGCAGCCTGGAGAGGATCGAGTAGGTGGAATCGGCGGAAGCGGTAGCCAAGGTCGAAGAGTGGCTGCGCGCGGTCCACGGCCCGGACGTGTCCGAACCGGGCGGCGCCGGCCTGCGCGTGAATCACGAGAAGGTCCTGCGCATCCCCGAGGGCTGGTCGGTCCCCTACAACACGATCGCGTACCTCGACGAGGGTCATGCCGAGAAGGAGATCTTCCCGCCGCCGTCGGTGATCGTCCGCGAACCGGACGGCGAACTGCGCCAGGCGCATCCGCAGCCCGGCGGGCTCAGCGTCCCGGTCGCGTTTCCCGGCCAGGAGGCGTGGCGTGAGGTCGTCGACCCCGAGTACGCCAAGGCCGGACTGGGTGACCTCGGGGTTCCGCCCGCGGTCGTCGCGGGCTGGGTCCAGGTCAACGCCGAAGGTGTCCAGACCGGGCAGGAGCGGGAGAACCCCGAGTACAAGGCCGGTCCGATCCGCCGTGGCTACCCGAAGCCGGAGAACAGGCTCGAAACGCTGCTGTCGTTCGCCAGCGTCGGCTGGTTGACCAGGGAACAGCTGCTCATCGGGCTGCTGCGCTGCGAGGTCTACGTCCCGGTCGACCTGGTGTCGGGCAAGACGGAGCGGTTCTACTTCAACGAGGAACGCGCCGAGCTGAGGGTGTTCAGCTCGACCAGGAACCTGCCGTCCCGCGAACACGGGTACTGGAAGGTCGACATCGCCACCCTCGCCGGGTACGAAAGCCCGCCGAACCTGGTCATCAACGGTGGCCCGGCGACGTTCGAGGACGTCGGCGGAGCCGAACTCGCCGAGACCGCCCAGCGGTTCCCGCGCCGGGACACACCTGTCGACGGTTACGAACGCTGCCCGGAAGCGGATCCGGAACTGGAGACCCTCGCCGCCGAAACCGCCGCGAAGATGGGTCTGTCCGAACCGGTGAAGCCGCCGCTGGCCCCCGCCGAACGGGCCCGCCGCCGCGGATTCGAACTGACCGCCGAGGAATGCCAGAAGACCGTCCTCGGCCAGTCGTGGCTGGCGCGGCTCAAGCAGCCGGAACCGCCGCGCGGCCGCCCGAACGACCTGCGGGCGAACGGGCTGGCACCGGGCTACGACAACGAGGGGCAAATCCAGCCGCGTCTGGACACCTTCGGGAAGTACTTCGAGCGAGACCGCTCCAGCTCGCGTTACGGCTGGCAGCGCGTCACGGGCGCGTACGTGGGCTTCGCGCTCGGCGAGGCTCTCGGAGCGGCTGTCGACCGGATGCGGCTCGACGAGATCCACACCACCTACGGCATGGACGGGGTCACCGATCTGCCGGTCGCGTTCGACCTGCCCGGCCGGATCGGGCCGCTCACTCAGCGGCTGCTGTTCTACACCGAGGCCGTCATCCGCAGCCCGCATCGCGAGCAGCCGGAGAACCGCTCCGCCGAACAGGCGCTCGGGACGGTCGCCCGCAACTCGCTGATGCGCTGGCTGCACACCCAGGGCGCGCCGCTGGAGAACGCCGACGGCTGGCTGGTGAAGGTGCCGGAACTCCGCGTCCGCCGCACCCCCGACGACGCCGAACTGAACGCCTACCACGCGCTGGCGACCATCTCCCCGACGGCGATGCCGATGAGCGGACCGGAGGCGCTGGTCGCGGCCCTGCCGGCGGCGATGACCGCCGCGGGACCGGGGACCGCGATGAGCGGCGGTGTCCGCCAGGCGGTCCGTGACCTCGTTTCGGTCACTCATCCGGGGGAGGTCGACGTCGAAGCGGCGACCTACCTGACCTGGCTGTTCGAACCCGCGTTGACCTCGGAGGCGTTCAGTTATCCGGTCTGGAACATCTCCCGCGAGATCTTCAGCGACCAGAACCCGCACCAGCGGGGGCCCGTCTGGGCGGATCTCAAGGCGATGGTCGCGGAATCGGTGCCGTTCTTCGGCAAGCACGGCCTGCCCGATCTGCGGGTCCCGGAGCTGATCGGCGACGGCAAGGGCACGCTTTCGGTGCTGGGACGCGCGTTCGCGGCGCTGTCCGGCTTCGAGAACTACCCGGAGCAAGCGCTGCTGCGGGCGGTCAACCACTCGGGCCGCAGCGCGATCACCGGCGCCATCGCCGGTGCGCTGCTCGGCGCCCGCACCGGCATCCCCGGTCTGCCGCAGAAGTGGGTCGATCAGCTGGAACTGCGCTACCTGGTGGAGAACATCGCCACCGACGCGTTCTGGCACTTCGACCGCCATTCGGCGCTGCACGAGGTCGACGGCTGGGCCCAGCGGTATCCCCGCTGGTGAACGGTCAGAGCCGACGGCGGAGCTGAGATGGAAGCTGAAAGTGACCGAGGGCGTGAACCCGCCCTGCCGAAGGCCCCGCTATCGCGGTGGCAGGACGCCCTTTCGACCACTGTGACGTGGATGACCAGGCAGCGTCCTGCCGACGTCGATCGCGGTCGCGGGTTCACCAACAGGCCAGGATGGGGACGATGAACGAAGAGGAAGCCGTCAGCCGGGTCGAGGAATGGCTGGCAGGCCGAGGCGGGGAGGGCACCGGCGCGTTGCGGGTCCGCCGCGACTACGTCGTGCGCGCGACCGACGGCTGGAACGTCACCTACAACACCGTCGGCTGGCTCGACGGGACCGATCCGGGCGTGGGTCTCTTTCCCAGCCCGGTCGCCTTCGTGCCGGACGACGGCGGTGAGATCCGGCTCGACCTGGAGCTGATGGCGGTTTCGGCGGCGGGTGGCGACAGTGACGCCTTCACCCGTTGGGCCGAGGTCGCCGATCCCGAATTCGACCCGGCCGCGGTCCCCGGCCTGCCCGTCCCGAAGGCGGCGATCCTGCGCTGGGAGCAGCACACGCTTTACGGCGAGCCGACCGGCGCGGTCCGCGCGAATCCGGAACACCGGCCGGGGCCGCGGTTCTCCGGCCGTCCGGCGCCGGAAAGCCCCGTCGAGACGCTTCTCGGTTACCTCCGCGTCGAGTGGATCACGCCGGAGGAGTTCGTCCACTGGATGCTCGACCTCGACGTCCTGGCCCCGGCGAAGGACGGCCACCTGCAGGTCCGCGACTTCGGCGACGCCGGCGTGCGGTTCGTCGTCTACACCTCCGAGGCGCAGGTGCCGTCGGAGTACACGATGTGGCAGCGAATCCAGCCCCGCGTGCTGCTGCGCCGGGCCAAGGACAACCCCGGAGTCGGTCTGCTGGTCAACCCGGGACGGCCGGAGACCTTCAACGTCTACCCGGAGACGCTCCGGCAGGTCGCCGACCTCGAACTCCCGGCGGGAACCGAACGCCCCGAGTCCGTCGGGCGTCCCGCCTACTTCAGCGGGGAGTACGACGGCGCCGCCGTCGCGAACCTGCGGAGTCTCGTCGACCAGGCGAGGGACAACGGCTACCCGCTGAGCGAGAGCGAACTCGTCCGCTACACGCGGGCCGCGACGCTGTCGTTCGAGCACTCCCGGGCGAAGTACGACGGGCGTCCGCTGCCGGAACTGCCCGAAAACCTGTTCGCCAACGGCCTGGTGACGCACTTCTACGACAACGGCGAACCGCGCCCGAGCGCCTGGACGTTCGGGAAGTTCTACAACCCGACGCTCCCTGTCGGCAGCTTCGCGTACCCACGGCTTCTCGGCGCGTACGTCGGCTTCGCGCTCGGAGACGCGCTCGGCTCGGGCGCGGATCCCGCCGACGGCCTGCCACTCGGCGGGCTGACCCGGCAGTTGCTGTTCCACACCGAATCGGTGATCCGCGGCCTGGACCCGACTCCGGACAAGCCCGAAATCCCGGCGTCGCTGCCCGCGGGCGGACGGCCGGACGGCTGGGTCGCCAAGGCGACGGAAGGCGCGGGTCATCCCCCCGCGGAGTTCTCCGCGATGCTGGTGACCGCGCTCGCCGCGACGGTGACCGGCGGCGTTCAAGGCCCCGCCGACAGTGCCTTCTACGCGATGAAGGTGGTCCGTGAGCTGGTCGGTTCCGCGGCGGGCCACGAGGTCGTCCACGGCGCCGAACTGCTGGTCAACCTGTTCCGCGCCCAGCTCGCGGCCCGCGACGGCCAACCGGCGGTCGCGAACTTCCTCGAAGGGTTCGACGACTACAGCGGCGAGGTGGGCGACCTGGTCAAAACCGTGCTCGACCTCAGGAACGACGTCGACGGCGGTAGTGCCGCTGACGTCGAGCAATTCGACAGCATCGGAGACGGCCGGGCGCCGCTTTCGGTGCTCGGCAGGGCGCTGTTCGCCGCCGCCAAACGAGGCCACGACCCCGAGGCGGCGCTCGCGCTTGCCGCTCGTGGCGGCGCGGTGACCGGGGCGCTGACCGGGGCGATGGTGGGCGCCAGGCTCACCGTGCCCGGTCTGCCGGAGGCCTGGCTCGCCGCGTATCCCGACCTCGGCGTCGTCGACGCCATGGCGGGCGACGCCTATTACTACTTCAACCGCTTCGGCCTGCCCCGCGAACCCGAAGAGCGGCGGCGCTGGGACGCGAAACGGTACCCAAGAGGAGATCAGTAAAGAAATGCGCGAGTGGCTTCAGAACCCGGCGACCAGGTCGCGGCTGCGCGGCAGCCTGTACGCCGGGGCGCTCGGCGACGCGCTCGGCGCGAAGACCGAGTTCGACTCGATCGACCGCATCCGAGAGATCGCCGGACCGACCGGGATCACCGGCCTCATCCCCGCGTACGGCGGCCTCGGGCGGATCACCGACGACACCCAGATGACGCTGTTCACCCTGGAAGGCCTGATCAGGGCTAGTGTCAGCGGCCGGAGGCAGCAGGGGACCTTTGCTACCGCGCACGGCACAGAGCCCGTCGAACAGTCGTTGCAGCTGGCCTACCAGCGCTGGCTGCACACCCAAGGCGTCTCCTGGGAGCGGGCTCGCGGCCCGGAGAACACGAGCCCGGAACCGGACGGCTGGCTGATCACGAACCGGGAGCTGTTCAGCCGTCGCGCGCCCGGCCTCACCTGCTTCAGCGAGCTGGAGGCGTACGGAAAGACGGGAGTGCGCGCCGGCATGGCCAAGCCGGTGAACAACTCGAAGGGCTGTGGCGGGATCATGCGCGCGGCGCCGGTCGCGCTGTGGTCGGACGACCTCGCCGAGGTGTTCCGGCTCGGCGCGGAGAGCGCGGCGCTGACCCATGGTCACCCGAGCGGGTATCTCTCGTCGGGTGCTTTCGCGGTGATCGTGCACGAACTGCTGCGCGGGAAACCGCTGCTCGACGCCATCACGACCGCCCGTGCCGAACTGGAGAAGTACCCGGGGCACGAGGAGCAGAGCGTCGCGCTGGACCAGGCACTCGCCCTCTCCGAGGAGGGGCCGCCGACGCCGGAGAAGCTCGAGACGCTCGGACAGGGGAACATCGGCGAAACCGCGCTCTCCATGTCGGTCTACGTCGCCCTGACCACCACGGACCCGAACGTCGCGCTGCTCGCGTCGGTGAACCACAGCGGCGACAGCGACTCGACGGGATCGGTCTGCGGGAACCTCGTCGGCGCGATGTACGGCGAGGAAGAACTCGAGACCGGCTGGCTCGCGGAGCTGGAGCTGAGCGAAGTGATCGGACAGCTGGCGGACGACGCGCTCGCGGAATTCGGCGGAAACGCGCCGGGTGACGACCGGTGGTACGCCCGCTATCCGGCCCACTAGATTTACCTCCGGTTTGGGGAACTTGGGGAGGGGACACATCGTGCGTTACCGGGTACAAGCGGCGGAGCGGCCGGATGGCCTGTACGCCGTCTGGGGGGACACCGTCTTCGCGGCCCAACGGTCGACCGAAGACGGCACGCTGCTGCTCATCGCGCCGCCGGGGGAAGCGGCGCCGGAGGGATTCGACCGCGACTGGAACGGGCGGCCCGCCCGCGTGGTGCTGAACGGCGAAACCGGGGCGACCTTCAGCCTCCAGTCGTACGGCCGGTTCGACGACGAGCACTTCCAGATCGCGCCGAACACCGGCGGCGGCGACCTGACCTTGCGCTGGGCGGGCGAGGACGCGGCCCGCGCGGCGGAACTGGGGCTGACGGACTTCTCGACCACGGCCGCGCCGTCACGGCTGACGGCGTTGTGGCAGACCAGGCACGACTTCGTCGAGACGCCGGAAGCCCGGCCGGCGCCCGGAACGGGTGACCAGGCCGCGCTGCTGCGCGCCATCGGCCGGACCCTGCTGCGGGTGCTGCCGCCGGGCTGGCAGCGGGTCGGCGCCCAGTTCCGGCAGGTCGGCGACTATTCCGAACTCGAGGTCCGCTCGGTCGGCGACGAGGGCAACGGCCCGGTGTCGGTGTCGATCGCGGCCCCGCCGGAGCTCGGCTCGCTGTTCGCGCGGTTGCGTGCGGCGATGCACCAGCCCGAGACCGGCACCTGGTTCCAGGGCACCTTCACGCTCGACTCGGAATCGCGTTTCGACTTCGACTTCGACGCCGAGCAGGAACCCACGTGGCGGCTGGCGCCGAACGAGGGCGGAAAGCCGTCGCCGCGCGCGTACGCCACCGAACTCACCATCTTCCCGCGCGACAAGAAGCACGTCCCGGCCTGGCTCTCGGCCAAGGCGGGCCTGCCGCTGGACGTGGTGTTCCGGCACGCGAAGGTCGTCGACGCGCACAACGAGGGCGAACGGCCGGTCGTCACCCGGCCGCCGGTGCCGCCGGAAATGATGCGCGGCGTCCTGGACTACCTCTTCCGCTCGCCGGTGGCGCTGACCCGCCCGGGTCCGCAGCCGGACATCTTCACCCCGAACGGCCCGCCGGACGTGCCGAACGCCTTCCACACCGACGGCGTCTGGGTCTGGCCCGCGGCCGTGCCGCACTACCTGCGCAAATACGGCGTGCCGCCGGAGCCGGAACTGGTCGAGCACATCCGGGCCGCCGGATTCCGGCCGCCGCTGGTCGGTGAGCTGGTGCGGGCGACCGCCGAGGCGGAGATCGTCGGCAAGCCGCGGCCGCCGCAGACCGCCGCGGACCTGCCGGACGAAAGCATCCGCACCCGCGTCGAACGGGACGGCGAACCCACCCGCGACATCCGGGCCGTCGAGGTGCTGGACGTGCTGTACCAGCGGCTGGCGGAACACGGGGTCGCGCCGACGTCGTACCGGATCGGCGCGAACGCGGTCCCGGAGCCGGGCCGGTGGACGTTGCGCCGCACCGAGAACGGCTGGGAGGTCTCGCGTCCGCCGACGGACGAGCCGGTGGCGTTCGCCAAACTCGAAGAGGCGGCGCGGTTCTTCCTCGGCACCCTGCTGCTGTACCCGGCACGGGCCGCGGTGGGCGCGAACGAGGAGGCCGACAACCCGGCCGACTGGCCGATCCTGCCGCTGCGGGGCGAACCACCGCTGAACTTCTTCCGCCGCAAGCGGATCGTCGTCCTGCCGGCGGGCACCACGGTGCAGCGGTTCGGGAACGAGACCGGCAACCTCGTGCACGCCGAAGCGGCGCGCTTCATCGAGACGTCGCTGGCCGCGGACCGCGAACGCGAGCGCCGTCTGTACCGCGTCCTGCGGCCGCTGCGCGTGGTCACCGGCATCACCGCGCCGTGGAACGGGACACCGGGCGGGGCCGTGGCCTACGTCCTGCCGCGGCCGCTCGCCCAGCACCTCGAAACCGGCGCGCTCTCCCGCATTTAGTCCTCTGAATGCGGGTCTTCGCACGCTAAATCGACTTGGCGGCCAGCTCGTAGGACCGGGTCCGCGCTGCCGGGTCGTACACCGGTGTCGTCAGCATCAGCTCGTCGGCACCGGTGGCCGCGGCGAGGTCCCTCAGCGCCCGCCCCACCTTCTCGGGCCCGCCGTGTGCCTGCACGGCGGTGAACTGCGCGACCAGCTCGGCGGATTCCGGCGCGATCTCGTGCGCGGCCGCCCGATCCGGGGTCGGGAAGGCGAGGTCGCCGCCTTCGCCCTTGAGCAGGTACGACTTGATCACCGCGCAGGGTCCGGCGAGATGGGCCGCTTCCGCGTCGGTGTCCGCGCAGATCGTCTCGACGCAGAGGATCACGTACGGTTTTCCGCGCCACTGTGACGGCTTGAAATTCGCGCGATAGGCCTGCAGCACCTCGGCCGTGTGCTGCGGACGGATGTGGTGCGCGACCGCGATCGGCAAACCGAGTTCGGCCGCGAGCGAGGCGCCGGCCGCGCTGGAACACAGCAGCCACGGTTCCGGCGCCGGCGCCTCTCCTGGCAACACCCGGATACCGGTCTCTCCGGCCAGATGACCCAGCAACTCGGCGACGTCGGCGCGGTACTCGTCGTCCGTCGCCGGGTCCGCGCCCCGTCGCAGCACGCGGATGATCTTCTCGTCGAACGTGCCGGGGCCGCGCCCGACGCCGAGGTCGATCCGGCCGGGGTTCAACGCCGAAAGCGTCGCGAACTGCTCGGCGATCGCGAGCGGGGCGTGGTTCGGCACCATCACCCCGCCGGAACCGATCCGGATCGACGACGTCACCGCGGCGAGATGCGCGGCCAGCACCGACGGTGAGGCCGTCGCGATGGCGGGCGAGCCGTGATGCTCCGCGATCCAGACGCGGTTATATCCCAGTTCCTCCAGTTTTTCGGTGACGGCGGCTGTCGAAGCGAGTACTTCGGTGGCCGCGCGGCCGTCCTCGACGATGGCGAGTTCGAGCGCGGAAAGCGGGATCCCCATACCCCCAACGTAGCCAAACTCAGGACGCGCTGATGAGCACCGCGGGCGACCACCAGTAGTCCGCCAGCGGCTCGATCCGGATTCCGGTGAAGCCCGCTTCCTTCAGCTGCGAGGCCCAATCGGTGGCGGGCTGCTCCCAGTTCGTGCGGCCCGTCCCCGGTTTGACGAGGCCGAGCAGGATCGGCAGCAGGAACCCCTGCGCCACCAGTGACGCGTCCTTGCCGTACTCCGAGATCCCGCGTTCGTAGCGGGTGACCAGGGAAAGGAGATACTCGGTGGAGTCTTCGTCGTACTCGGGCACGTCGAACTCGGCGAGCACCAGGCAGGCGGTGCGCGGCCGGAGCGCGCGGAGGACCTCGGTGCGCTCGGCGGTCGGGATCGATTGGAGCGCGAACGTCGACTGCGTCAGCTGCCACTGCCTGTCGTCGTCGCGAGCGAGGAAGTCCTGCGCGGTGGCGTCCCAGGTGTGCAGGCCGTGGGTGCCGTCGAGGTGCTTGCGCGTTTCCGCGAGCAGCGCGCTCGACGGCTCGACGAGGTCGATGCGGCCCGGCTGCCGGTCCGCCTGTTCGAGGGCGGGGACGACGGCGAGCCCGTCGCCGCAACCGAGGTCGAGCAGGGAGCCGACGCTGCCGTAGCGCCGGGCGAGCATGGCGCTGAGCGAGCGGTAGAGCTTGACGTTCCCGCCGCCGCGGATGAACGCCGTGAACGCGGCGGGCTGGTCGTACACCCCTTCTCCGCCGCCGCCTTCGGTCAGGTACCGGTGCAATTCACGGCCGAGTGTGGATCCGGCGCGCTCGGCGAGGTCCGCTGCCTTGGCCCGGTCACCGTCGCGGTACGCGGTGAGCGCTTCGGCCAGGACGTCCGTTCTCTTCATGTTCTCCTGTTTACCGTCAGAACGGCACCCACAGGGTGACTCTGGTGCCATTGCCCGGAGCCGACTCCACCCTCGCGGTCCCGCCGACCTCGTTCAGCCGGGCGGTGATGGACTCGCTGATCCCGAATCCGGCCGGCCGGGAATCGATGCTGAATCCGGCACCGTGATCACGGGTGATCACCGTGACACCGCCGTCCTGCTCCTCGACGCGTACGACGACCTTGTCCGTCCCGGCGTGTTTGAGGGTGTTGCGCAGGGACTCGCGGACGGCGTCACGGATGGCGATCTGCCGGACCTCCGAAAGCGTGTCGTCGTCGAGTTCGGCGATCACGAGCTGGGCGCGCAGGCCGTCGCGCGCCATCTCCGCCGCCAGCGACGCGAGCTTCTCACCCAGCGGCCGAGACCCGGCCTCCGAACGTTCCGAAGCCTCGTTCTCGATCGTCCGCCGCAGTTCCATCGACTGCGCCCGTGCCAGCCGTTGTACCTCGGCGAGCCGCGTGGCCGCGTCGCCCTTGTTGGTCAGCGCGATGGCTTCGAGGGTCTGCAGCACCGAGTCGTGCAGCATCCGGTGCTGGCGGGCGCGTTCGGCGATCCGGCCGTTGCGGATGCCGTACGCGAGAGCGAGCCGGGTCCCGAGCCCGATCAGGACGAGGGCGCCGCTCGCGGTGAAGAGCACGCCGAGGATCGACGGGAAGGTGGCCATGGCGTCGCCGGGTGCGGCTTGGCCGGTGCCGAACAGGGACGCGAGCATCCGCACCGGGAAGCTGACGACGGCGAGCATCGCGGCGGCGGGCATGCCCAGCGCCAGCGCCAACAACGCGACCTCACCGAGCAGGTGTTTGCCGGGCACCGCCATCGCCTCGGTGAAGACCGACGCCGGCACCAGCGCCCCCACCGCGAGCGGCGCGAGCAGCGTGAACACGAGGTCGAGCGCCAGCAGGCGGACGGCGTGCTGCGGGCGGAACGGCGCCGAGCGCAGCATCCACCGGATGCCGTACAGCGAGAGCGCGACCGACCCGAGTGCCACCAGCCCGACCGGGCCGATCCCGATCATGCCGTGCGTGGAGACGTAGACGCCGAACGCGCCGGGCACCGCGAAGAGCCGATAGACCAACGGGACGAGCGCGACGTAGCGGGCCGCTCTGAGCAGGAGGTTGTCGCGATGGGCGGTGTCGATCGGGCCGGACATGTGCTGGATCCGCCGGAGCGCGCGCATCGGTGTCGGGTCGCCGACCTCGTCGGACAGCTCGCTCGTCGCCGTGGCCAGCGCGGGCGCGCCACGACGCAGCAACGTCACCAGAAAACTGGGCGGCCGCTTCGCCATGGACTTTCCCCCTGCCCGGAGCACCGGCAGGAGTATCCCCGTTCACGCCGGATGGATCCAGAGACCAACGGGGTCCATCTCAGCCGATGTCGTTTTCGGCTGCCCACTTCCTCAACTCGGCGACCGCTTCGTCGTGCTCCAGCGGACCGCGGTCGAGCCGCAGTTCCTTCAGGTGCTTCCACGCCTTGCCGACGTCCGGCCCCGGCTTGAGCCCGAGGATCCGCATGATCTCCTCGCCGTTGAGGTCCGGCCGGACCCGGTCGAGGTCCTCCTGCGCCTGGATCAATTCGATCCGCCGCTCGAGGTCGTCGTAGGTCGCCTGCAGCGCGGCCGCCTTCTTGCGGTTGCGCGTGGTGCAGTCGGCGCGCACCAGCTTGTGCAGCCGGGGCAGCAGGTCGCCGGCGTCGGTGACGTAACGCCGCACCGCCGAATCGGTCCATTCGCCCTTGCCGTAGCCGTGGAACCGCAGGTGCAGGAACACGAGCTGGCTGACGTCCTGGACGATCTCCTTCGAGAACTTCAGGGCACGCAAACGCTTGCGGGCCATCTTCGCGCCGACGACCTCGTGATGGTGGAAGCTCACCCCACCGCCGGGTTGGAACTCGCGCGTCGCGGGCTTGCCGACGTCGTGCAGGAGCGCCGCGAGCCGCAGGATCAGATCCGGTTCCGACGTCGGTTCGTGGGTCTTCTCCAGGTCGATCGCCTGCGCGAGCACGGTCAGCGAGTGCTGGTAGACGTCCTTGTGCTGATGGTGTTCGTCGATCGCCAGCCGCATGCCGGGCACCTCGGGCAGCACACGGTCGGCGAGGTGGGTGTCGACCAGCAGCTCGATACCGGGCCGCGGGTCGTCCGCCAGCAGCAGCTTCGACAGTTCGGCCTGGACGCGTTCGGCGGTGATCCGGTCGATCTCGTCGGCCATCGACGTCATCGCGTCGATCACCCGCGGTGCCGCGGTGAACTCGAGCTGCGCGGCGAACCGCGCGGCCCGCAGCATGCGCAGCGGGTCGTCCGCGAAGGACTCCTGCGGGGTCGCCGGCGTGTCGAGCACCTTGTCCTGCAGTGCCTGGAGCCCGCCGTACGGGTCGACGAAGGTCTTGTTCGCCAGGTCGATCGCCATCGCGTTGACGGTGAAGTCGCGGCGAAGCAAATCTCCCTCGATGCTGTCGCCGAAGGTGACCTGGGGGTTGCGGCCGACGCGGTCGTAGCTGTCGGCGCGGAACGTGGTGATTTCCAGCGTCATGCCCTGTTTGGTCACGCCGACCGTGCCGAACGCGATACCGACGTCCCAGACCGCGTCGCCCCAGGCGCTGACGATCTTGAGCACCTGGTCCGGCCGGGCGTCGGTGGTGAAGTCGAGGTCGTTCGACAGCCTGCGGAGCATCATGTCGCGGACGCTGCCGCCGACGAGGTACAGGCTGTGCCCCGCCTTCGCGAAGAGCTTCGCGAGCTCGTCCGCCAGCGGGGAGACGCGCATCAGCTCGATCACGGCTTTCTGCATCGCAGTGCTCTTCCCCGCAATCGCCTGCCCGGCGACCACCTTGTTCACGACAATCCCACCACGATTTGGATGTACTTACTACGGCCGGGCCCAACACGGGCACGGTGAGCCAGCGTACCCGTACCGCCGTTTGCTCTAGCATCGCAGCATGTCTGGATCAGCCGGCCGCTCCGGCGCTTCGAAGCCGGGCCGCCGGCGGAGGCGCAGGCGGGGAAGGCGGCTGACCACGGTCGACGAAACCTCGGCCGGTGGACTCGTCGTCGACGCCGAACGGGCGAACGCCGCGCTGATCGGGCGGCTCGATCGGCACGGCAGATTGTTGTGGTCGCTGCCGAAGGGCCACATCGAGGACGGGGAGACTCATGCGCAGACAGCGGTGCGCGAGGTGCGCGAAGAGACCGGCATCTCCGCGCAGGTCCTCCAGCCACTCGGCACCATCGACTACTGGTTCGTGGCCGAGCGTCGGCGGGTGCACAAGACGGTGCACCATTTCATCCTGGAATCCACCGGCGGCGAACTTTCGGACGAGGATGTCGAGGTGACCGAAGTCGCCTGGGTGCCGCTCGCCGACCTGGAGACCAAACTCGCCTACTCCGACGAGCGCAAGCTGGTCCGGAAGGCCAAAGAATTCTTCGCGCAACAGCACACCGCCGAGGGAGCACCTGAGTGAAGCGGCTTGCCGCCACTGTCCTGTCGATCCTGTTCCTGGTTCTGCCCGCGTTGCCCGGTGCGGTCGCGCAGGCGCAGGAGCAGCCCCGGCTGCGCGTGGACCTCGACGAGTTGAACCCCCGTGTGGTCTCCACGACCTCGACTTCGCTCACCGTCACCGGCCGCGTCACCAACGTCGGCGACCGGACGATCAGCAAACTGGGCGTCCGGCTGCAACTGGGCACCCGGTTGCAGACCGAGCAGCAGATCGGCGACGTCCTCGCGGGCGACAAGTTCAAGGACCTCGCGGCGACGGAGTTCGTCGACCTAGTGCCGGACACCCTGGAGCCGGGCCAGAGCGCCGCGCTGAACCTCGCCGTCCCGCTCGGCCAGTCCTCGAAGCTTCAGTTCCCGAAGCCCGGCGTGTATCCGCTGCTGGTCAACGTCAACGGCACCCCGGACTTCGGCGGGCCGGAACGGCTCGCGGCGGTCACCCTGCTGATGCCGGTGCTCGGCATCCCCGGCAGGGCGCCGGCGTCGCGTCCGCCGTCCGCGCCGCCTGCGCCGTCTGCGAGCCTGCTGTGGCCGATCGCGAACAGCACCGTGCACGTCGTCTCGGCCCCGTTCGGCGGCCCGCTGACCCTGGCGGACGAGCGGCTCGCGGATGAGCTGGCCCCCGGTGGACGGCTGGACTCACTGGTCGCGGCGGCGCGCGCGGCCGAGGCGGACACGAAGGTCTCGTCGTCGTTGTGCCTGGCCATCGACCCCGACCTGGTCGTGACCGTGGACGGGATGACCCGCGGTTACCAGATCGCCACCGGCGGCGGACCCGTCCCCGGCAAGGGGGCCGACACCGCGAAGAACTGGCTCGGCCAGCTGAAGGCGCTGGTCGCGGGCCGCTGCGTGGTCACCCTCCCGTTCGCCGACGCCGACCTCACCGCGCTGACGAAGGTCCGTGCCGGCGACGCCACCGACACCGCGCTCCTGGCCAGCGCGATCGGTGGCGCCTCGACGATCAAGAACCTGCTCGGCATCCAGCCGCAGGACGGCGTGCTCTGGCCTGGCGGCGCCCTCGACGCGCAGACCGTCGAAGCGATCGGCGAGGCGGGCGTCAAAACCGTGCTGACCGATTCGGGCAAGCTCCAGTCCGATTCACCCCTCTCGGGCATGGTCGCCCTCGAAGGCACGGACCTGCGCGCGCAGCCGATCGACGCGCTGATCACGTCCGCGCTGAACGGTTCGGAGTCCACCCAGAACGGGCTCGGCGCCATCGCCTTCCGTGCCGGGCTCGGCGGGCAGACCGGCCAGGAGCGTTCGCAGCTGCTGATCGCACCGCCGCGGCATTGGGACGCGACCCGCGCCGAACTCACCACGTTCCTGGAGCGGATGGGCGAGTTCTACGCCGCGGGCCTCGTCAAGTCGGCGCCGCTGCCCGACCTGCTCGGTGAAAGCCCGTCCGGGACGGCGTCGGTCAATTACGACCCGCAGGATCTGACGGCCGCGACCAGCGGCGACGTCACCGCGAAGATGTCCCAGATCGACAACGAGACGCTGAGCCTGTCGTCGGCGATGAAGATGGATGCCACCAAACGGGTGAATCCGGCCGACGTGATCGCCCCGGTCCGGCTCGCCCTCATCCGGGCCGCCTCGACGTCGTGGCGTGGTGCGGACGCCGCGACCGTCACCGGCAACGCCCGCGGCGACCTCGACGCGATCCGCGGCCAGGTCACCGTGGAGCGGCCGAAGCAGACGATCGCGCTGGCTTCCGGCGCGTCACCGCTGCCCGCGTACATCACCAACGGCCTGCCGGTCGGCATCAGCGTCCGCACCGTGCTGAAGAACAACGTGGGCCTGCGCCCCACCGAAGCGGTCCCGGAGCGGACCGTCCCGGCCAACGGCGCCGTCAACCAGCTGCTCCCGGTCGAGGCGCTCCGGGCGGGCCGGTTCAGCGTCGACGTCTCCCTGACCACGCCCGACGGGACCAGACTCGGCACCGACGCGCGGTTCGAGCTGACCTCCACCGAATACGGCGCGATCACCATCATCATCACGATCACCGCGGCGGGCGCGTTGCTGCTGCTCGCGTCCCGCCGGATCTACCGGAGGATCAAGGACTCGCGAGCCGATCCGGCGGACGAAACCACCCCACGTGTGACCGAGGACGCACAGGTTTAAGTGTTTCCGGCCGTTGCCGATTACCCTGGGTCGAACGATGCCACCGGGCATCACGTAGCCGAGCACCGAGGATTGGGCACGCGTTGGAAAGAGAGCCGGGTGTACCGCCCGAGCGTGCAGGCCGTCCCCGGCGCGAAGGTACTCCGCCCCCGCCCCGCCGCCCCGATGGTCCGGCACGACGTCCCGAACGTCGTCCGCCGCCCCCGCAGCAGCTCCCGCCCGAACGCGGTGAGCGGCCGCGGCGGGCGGTGCCGCCGCCTTCCCAGCAGCCGCCCCCTCCTCAGCAGCCACCGCCTCCTCAGCAGCCACCGCCTCCTCAGCAGCCACCGCCTCCTCAGCAGCCACCGCCCGACGGCAGGCGTCAGCGGATCGCCGGCCGTCCCGACGACGAGACACGGCGGCTGAGGCCACCCCAGAACCCGCCGCCGGTGCAGGTGCCGCCGCGGAAGGTGCCCCCGGCGCAGGGGACACCGCCACAGGGGACACCACCGCCGCCGACCCGGCGTCAGCCGGTTCCGCCACCGCAGGGGCCGCAGCCGTCCCAGAACCCGCCGGCGTCGACGCCAACGCCGAAACCGCCGCCGCGCCGTCCGACGACGGCACCGCAGGCGCTCAACCAGACACCGCCTCCGCCGCATCGTGGTCGTCGCCAGCCGCCACCGGTCCGCCCGTGGCAGCAGGACCGGCGCGACGAACCCGACGCGACCCGGTTCATCCCGCGCACCCCCGGCGTCCCGATGGGATCGCGCTGGCCGGTCGCCGACCCCGACGTCCTCCGCCCGTACGACCAGCTCGCCACGCAGGTCATGCCGGCGATCAAGGACGCGCCGCTGGTCAAACCGCGGCCGGGGGAGACAGGCGAGCAGGATGTCGCCGCCCCGGCGAAGGCGCCGTCGATCGCGAAGTCCAGCGGCCGGATGGCGATCGCCTCGCTGATCAGCCGCATCACCGGTTTCGCGTGGAAGCTGCTGCTGGTCGCGGCCATCGGCGCCCAGGTGGAGAACGACTCGTTCAACGTCGCCAACACGATGCCGAACATCATCTTCGAACTGCTGATGGGCGGTGTGCTCTCCAGCCTCGTGGTCCCGCTGCTCGTGCGGTCCCAGGACGACAAGGACGGCGGAGAGGAGTACACCCAGCGGTTGGTCACGGTGGCGGGCACGCTGCTCGTCGCCGGGACGGCGATCGCGGTCTTCGCGGCGCCGCTGATCACCAAGCTCTACGTCGACGACAACGGTGACGCCAATCCCGCGCTGGTCACCGCGTTCGCCTACCTGCTGCTGCCGCAGATCTTCTTCTACGGCGTGTTCGCGCTGCTCTCGGCGATCCTGAACGCGAAGAACATCTTCGGCCCGACAGCGTGGGCGCCGGTGATCAACAACCTGGTCGTCATCTTCACCATCCTCGTGGTGTGGGTGATGCCGGGGAACATTTCGACCGATCCGGTGTCGATCACCGACCCGAAACTGCTGACGCTGGGCCTCGGCGTGACGGCGGGCATCGTGGCGCAGTCGGTCCTGCTGATCCCGCCGCTGCTGCGGTCCGGGTTCAAGTTCAAATGGCGCTGGGGCATCGACAAGCGCATGAAGGAGTTCGGCGGGCTCGCGCTCTGGACCGTGGGCTACGTCGCGGTCAGCCAGGTCGGCTACACGATCACGACCCGCGTGCTGACCAGCGGTTCCGAAGGCGGCGTGACCGCGTACAGCAACGCGTGGCTGCTCTTTCAGCTGCCGTACGGCGTCATCGGGGTGTCACTGCTGACCGCGATCATGCCGAGGATGAGCCGCGCGGCCGCGGACGGTGACCACAAGAAGCTGATCGGAGATCTCTCCTACGCGTCGCGCATCTCGACGGTGACGCTCCTGCCGATCTCCGCGGTGATGACCGTGGTGGGCGGTTCAGTCGGCATCGCGCTGTTCACGCTGGGCAAGGGCACGGTCGAGAACGCGTCGCGGATGGGCGAGGCACTGGCCATCTCCGCGTTCGCGCTGCTGCCGTACGCGCTGGTCATGCTGCAGATGCGGGTGTTCTACGCGATGAAGGACGCGCGGACGCCGGTGCTGATCATGATCGTGATGACCGTGGTGAAGGTGCCGCTGCTGTACCTGTGCCCCGCGCTGCTGTCCCCGGACAACATCGTGCTCGGCGTGATGATGGTCAACGGCCTCACATTCGTCGTCGGTGCGATCCTCGGTCAGGTCTGGCTGTGGGTGACCCTCGGAAATCTCCGGAGCAAGCGGGTTCTCGGAGTGATCCTCTTCACGGTCGTCGCGAGTGTGCTCGGGGTCGGCGCGGCCTGGCTCGCCGGGCAGATCGTCCCCGACTCGTTCGGGCCTACTTTGTATGCCTGGGTGAAACTTCTCCTGCAGACGGCGGTCGGGATCGTGGTGTCGTTCGGCGTGCTCATGGCCTTGAAGGTCGAGGAATTGAGGCCCGCCACGGCGAGGATCACCCGGATGATCAAACGGAGATAACGATTCGCGCACGGATGACGCGCGTCCACGGGTCGTATTCTGGGTACCCTCGGGGCGGGAGCTACGCGGGAGAGTGCGGTGGATACGAGACGGAGCGAACAGGCAGGGGAGGCGAGCCAGGTGGGCATCCGGGCCCAAGGCGGGTCGCTGGCCCCTGGCCGGGTCGTCGGTGACGGCCGGTATCGCCTGCTCGCACAGTTCGGGGTGGACGAAAGAGCCGCCGCGCACCTTTGGCGTGCGCGCGACGGCCAGCTGAAGCGGGATGTGGCGCTGACGCTGCTGGTCGGCGATCCGGCGGACGCGGAGGCCGCGAGGCTCGCGCGCCGGACGCTGGAGCGTGCCGCGCACGCCTCGAAGTTCGGCCATGGCGGGGTCGCGCGCGTCCTCGACGTGCTGAGTCTCGGCAGTGGCGTCACCTCGAGCGAAGGTCTGCTCGGTGTCGTCGTGGCGGAATGGACCAAGGGCAGCGACCTGGTCGACCTGGTGGCGCAGCGCCCAGTGGCGCCCGCCGCGGCGGCCCGGATGGTGCAGGCGCTGGCGGAAGCCGTCGACCACGCCCATCAGAACGGGCTCGTCCTCGGCCTCGACCATCCGCAGCGCCTGCGGCTCACCCCGGATGGCGCGCTGAAGCTCGCCTTCCCGGGCCCCTTGCCCGAAGCGACCCTTCGCGACGACGTCAAAGCGCTCGGCGCGGTCCTGTATCTGCTGCTGACCGGCCGTTGGGCCCTTCCCGGCGGTCCGGCCGCGGTCCCGGCTGCGCCGCACGGGCCGACCGGCCGCGTCATCCCGCCGCGGTCACTGGTCCCGGCGGTGCCGGTGGAGCTGTCCTCGCTCGCCGTCCGCACCATCGAGGACGGCGGCCACGGCGGCATCCGCACCAGCGCGGCCATCCTGCGCGTGCTGGGCCAGGTCGCCGAAGCCGAAGAGCGTACGCAGTTGATCAAGGCCGTCGGCGAGGAAGAGGCCGTGGTCGAACCGGACGGCACGGTCTGGACGACGAAGAAACCGGTGAAGGACGTCGCGCGGCGCAAGAAGCTGGCGTTCGGCGTGACCGTGCTGGTCGTCGCGACCGTGGTCATCCTCGCCTGGGGCGGGATGATGCTGATCAACCTGTTCCAGGGCGAATCGAAGTCCAGCGGTCCGCAGATCAACGTCGCCGCGCCCTCGTCCTCACAGGTCGCGCCCCCCTCGGGCGAGCAGCCGCCGCCCGCTCAGCAGAAGCCGTCCCCGGCCGTGGGAGCCGCGGTGACGCCGTCGGCCGTCACCGTCTTCAACCCGGGCAGCAAGGGCGACAGCCCGGGCAAGGCCAAGAACGCCACCGACGGCGACGCGGGCACCTCGTGGAAGACCGACCAGTACGACAAGCAGTTCCCGGTGCTCAAGGACGGTGTCGGACTGGTCGTGACCTTCAAGGACCCGATCACCCTCAGCCAGGTCAAGATCGACTCGGCGAGCCCCGGTTCGAAGGTCGAGATCCGCTCCGCGGACAAGAAGAACCCGAAGCTCGACGAGACGAAGGTCGTCGGCACCGGGGACCTCGCGGCGGGCGAGTCGACCATCGCCTTGCAGCAGCCTCAGCAGGGTCAATACTTCATCATCTGGATCACTCAGCTGGGTGAAGACGACGGCGGCAAGTTCGTCACCGACCTCAAAGAGCTGACCTTCCTGCCTGCGGGGTGACTCGGAACACGGGGTCAGTAGGCTCTCCCGGGTGACAGCTGCAGCTCCAACGGACGCGGATCTCATAGCGGCGCATGCCGCCGGTGACCCGCGCGCGTTCAGTGAACTGGTCCAGCGACATCGAGACCGCATGTGGGCGGTGGCCCTGCGCACCTTGCGGGATCCGGAAGAAGCCGCGGACGCCCTGCAGGACGCGTTCATCTCCGCGTTCCGAGCAGCGGGCAATTTCAGAGCGGAATCGCAGGTGACGACGTGGTTGCACCGCATCGTCGTCAACGCCTGCCTCGACCGCATCCGGCGGGGCAAGGCCAGACCGACCGTTCCGCTGCCCGAGACCGGGCAGTACAACGAGCCCGCCTCGCCGCGTGACTCGATGTCCGAACGCGAGACGAGCCTCGTCGTGAAGGAAGCCCTCGACCAGCTTCCCGAAGAGCAACGTGCCCCGATCGTGTTGGTCGACGTGGAGGGATACTCCGTCGCCGAGACGGCGAAGATGCTCGGAATCGCGGAAGGCACGGTCAAGAGCAGATGTGCCCGAGGTCGCGGAAAGCTCGCGAAGGTTCTCGGTCATCTACGGAACCCCGATGCGATTGCGAACGTCCCAACTCACGAAAGCAAACGAGAGCGCGCTACCCCGCAACGGGGTGCCAGGCGTCCTCAGGGCACGCCGGGTGACGGGGAGGGACGATGACAGACGAGAGCAGGGGGATCGGTGGGACCGTCGGTCCGCCGTGGTCTGTCGATGTGCTCGCCGACCTGCACGCAGGTGTGCTGGACGGGCGGGAAGCGGCCGAACTGTGGCCGCGGGTGAACGCCGACCCCGAAGCACTGGCGATCATCGAAGCACTCGAAGCGACCACGGCCGACCTCGCGGAACTCGCGAACGAGCCGGTCGCTCCGATGCCCGCGGAGTTCGCGGCACGGATCGACGCCGCGCTGGCCGCCGAGATGCGGGTGTCGCCTGCGTTTCAAGGCACACCTGAAGGGCAGCAGGAGCAGGTCGCCCCGGTGGTGGACCTCGCGGCCGCACGGCGGCGGCGGAACAAGCGGATCGGCTGGGGCGCCGGGATAGCGACCGTGGCCGCGGCGGCGATCGCCGCCGTCGCGATCGTCGTGCCCACGACGCGGCAGTCGACGCCGGGCGGCGTCGCACAGCCTCCTCCCGCCCCCACCGGCTCTTCGGTCGGCGGAGACGGCGGAGGAGCCGAAGCGCTCGTCGGCAAGGCCATCGGTGTCCGCGACTTCGGTTCGCTGAAGACCGAAGAGCGGCTCGACGCCTGTGTCGCCGCGGCCGGAATGGACGCCGACGTGCGACCGGAGGGCATCCGGCCGGTGAACGTCGCGGGCAAGGACGGCGTGATGGTGATCTACACCACAGGCAAACTCGCCCAGTTCCGCATCGTCGCTTTCGGTGCCGATTGCGGCCCGGGCAACCCGGCGATTCTCTTCGACAAAATCATCGGACAGAAGTAGCCGGCCGAAACCTCACTGGTCCCTCGCTCCCCACCAGTCCCATTTCGGGGGGAGCGGGGGACCTTTGCTATCGCGCTAGCTTTCCTAGCGGCGCTAGAGATCGGATCTCCGCCCTGGCGCAAGGCGGGAGAAAGTAGCGCCGGTCACCACGGGAACACCGGCCCCTACGATCGTGTTGAGCCTGGTGAACAGGTCACTACCGAGCGGAGGTCACGGGTGGCTGCCGAGGAGATCAGGAACCTGATCATTGTGGGGTCGGGTCCTGCGGGTTACACCGCCGCTGTCTACGCGGCACGAGCGCAGCTCGAACCATTGGTGTTCGAGGGCACTCAGTTCGGCGGTGCGCTGATGACCACGACGGAGGTCGAGAACTTCCCCGGCTTCCGCGAAGGTATCCAGGGCCCCGACCTCATGGAAGAGATGCGCGAGCAGGCGAAGCGTTTCGGCGCCGACCTGCGCCAAGAGGACGTCGAGTCCGTTGAGCTGACCGGTGACGTCAAGTACGTCGTCGCGAACGGCAACCGTTACGCGGCCCGCGCGGTCGTGCTCTCGATGGGCGCCGCGGCCCGCTACCTGAACGTGCCCGGTGAGCAGGAGCTGCTCGGTCGCGGTGTTTCGGCCTGCGCCACCTGCGACGGCTTCTTCTTCCGCGACCACGACATCGTGGTCGCCGGCGGCGGCGACTCCGCGATGGAGGAGGCGACCTTCCTGACGAAGTTCGCCAAGTCCGTCACGATCGTCCACCGTCGTGAGGAGTTCCGCGCCTCCAAGATCATGCTGGAGCGTGCCCGCGAGAACGAGAAGATCAAGTGGGCGCTCAACAAGCAGATCACCGGGGTCGAGGGCGATGGCAAGGTCGAGGGCCTCAAGCTCAAGGACACGGTGACCGGCGAGGAGTCCAAGCTGGACGTGACCGGGTTCTTCGTCGCGATCGGTCACGATCCGCGCAGCGAACTGGTGCGCGGTCAAGTGGACCTCGACGAGGACGGCTACGTGCTCACCCAGGGCCGGACCTCGTACACGAACCTTCCCGGTGTTTTCGCGGCGGGCGACCTGGTCGACCGCACGTACCGGCAAGCGATCACCGCCGCGGGCTCGGGCTGCGCCGCGGCGATCGACGCGGAACGATGGCTGGCGGAGCACGCCGGTGTCGAGACCGCCCAGGAGACCCCTGAGCTGGTCGGCGGCGGCTACGGCGCTTCCACCAATTGACTTCCCCTACACCGGAGTTTCACCACCCAGAAGGAGACACCATGGCCAACACCGTGACGGTGACCGACAAGACGTTCGTCGACGATGTGCTGACGAGCGAGAAGCCCGTGCTGGTCGACTTCTGGGCCACCTGGTGCGGCCCGTGCAAGATGGTCGCCCCGGTGCTCGAGGAGATCGCGGCGGAAAACGGCGAGAAGCTGACCATCGCGAAGCTCGACATCGATGCCAATCCGAATACTGCGCGTGACTACCAGGTGATGTCGATCCCGACGCTGATCCTGTTCCAGGGCGGCAAGCCGGTGAAGCAGATCGTCGGCGCCAAGCCGAAGGCCGCGCTGCTGTCGGACCTCGCCGACGTCCTCTGATCTCGCTTTTCCTCTGCCGAAACCCGGAGCCTGCCCAGGCTCCGGGTTTCGTCGTTGGGCAGACTGGGTAAATCTCATCGTCACAGGAACGCTTGGATCGGTTCCACGAACGGGGACTTGACGCACCGACCGGGCCTCCGCGCTCACCGAGAGTTCGCAGGGCACAATAGAGCACCGGGGTTCGCCCCGCAGGGTTTTCACAGTCGTGCATCGAGCTCGATCGGTGCCCCAAGGGAAGAGCGAGGAGTGCATGCGGGTACTCCGCCGCGGTGACGCCGGACCGGACGTCGCCGAGATCAGGTCCACGCTGGCGGCGATGGAGCTGCTCCCGCCGGTGACCGAATCCGGGGAGTACGAGGTCTACGACACGGCGATGGAACATGCCGTGCGGGCGTTCCAGCAGCGCCGTGGGCTCATCACCGACGGTCTGGTGGGTCCGGCCACCTATCAGGCGCTTCGCGGCGCGGGCTTCCACCTCGGCAGCCGCCCGCTGACCTACATGTTCTCCGCCCCCATGCAGGGCGACGACGTCTTCGCGCTCCAGGAGCGGCTGACCGAACTCGGTTTCGACGCCGGCCGCCCGGACGGGCACTTCGGTCCCCAGACCGAACGCGCGCTCAAGACCTTCCAGCGTGACATGCGCCTCGTGGCGGACGGTATGTGCGGCCCGGCCACGATCCGCGAGCTGCACCGGCTCTCCTCGCCGCGTGCCCGCGGTGGCCGTCCCGTCTTCCTGCGCGAGCAGGAACAGGTGCGGCAGGCGGGCCCCCGGCTGCGCGGCAAGCGCATCGTGATCGACCCCGGCCACGGCGGCGAGGACCTCGGTGTCGTCGCCGGCGGTCTGCGTGAAGCGGACATCGCCTGGGACCTCGCCCGACGGCTCGAAGGCCGGATGCAGGCCACGGGCATGGAGGCGTTGATCTCGCGCGGCCCGAACCAGAGCCCGACCGAGGGTGAGCGGGCGAAGTTCGCGAACGAGGCAGGCGCCGACCTGTTCCTTTCGCTGCACCACGACAAGAACCCCTCGCCCAAGGCGCAGGGGGTCGCGAGCTTCCACTTCGGCACCGGAAACGGCGCCACGTCGACCGTCGGTGAGCTGCTGGCGGGCTTCATCCAGCGCGAGCTGGCCGCACGCACCGGCATGCGCGACTGCCGCACGCATTACAAGACCTGGGAGATCTTCACCCGCACCCGCTGCCCGGCGGTGCGGATCGAGATCGGCTACCTGACCAACCCGGAAGACAGCCGCAAACTGGCGGACCCGGCCTTCCGCGACGTCGTCGCCGAAGGCATCCTGGTCGCCGTGAAGCGCCTGTACCTCCTCGGCGAAGGGGACCAGCCGACAGGCACGTTCACCTTCGCCGACGTCCTGGCCCACGAACTCGCCAAAGCGGAGTAGCCACTCCTCCACATCCCCACGCGGGCGCACCTCCCCTGGCCGACACCCTCGGCACAACCAGTTGTGTCACCCCTCGCCGAAGCACGCCACCCCTAGCCCCACCGGCGCGCAGCCCCCGCCCTTCCCGGGGGGCGTCCCCAGGTCCAGCCTACCCATCCACAGATTTTCCACCGCTCCTAGCAGCGATCTGTGGATAACTCGGCGGGTTACCCACAGCTGTCCCCAAGGCAGGGGACAGCCACTGCGCGTGCCCGAAAAGTCTGCTAGAACGGCGCATCTGAGCGTCATGAAAGGTGATCGTCCAGAAAGACGGAGCGGTCAGGCGCGGCCCATGCTCGGCTCGGCCGTCGTGATGGAGACCTGGCCGAGCAGCCGTTCGAGGGCCGCCTCCACGTCTTCCTTCCACGAGATCGCCGACCGAAGTTCCAGTCGCAGCCGCGGCCACCGCGGATGTGGCCGCACGGTCTTGAAGCCAACGCTCTGCAGGAACGCGGCGGGCAGCACGCAGCTGTGCCCGCCGTCCGGATCGGTCTCTTCGGGCTTGGCGTCACCGAAGGCTTCGATCGCGCGGACCCCGCGTTTCGTCAGATCCTTCGCGACGGCTTGCACCAGCATCCGGCCGAGTCCGCCACCTTGGAACTCGGGGAGGATCTGGAAGGCGGTCAGCAGAACCGCGTCCGGACCGGGCGGCGAAGTCGGGAAGGCCAGCGAACGCGGCACGGCGTTCGGCGGCGCGTAGAGCACGAAACCGACGGGCAAGGTATCGCTGTAGACGATCCGGCCGCAGGAACCCCACTCCAGCAGCACGCTGGAGACCCAGGCTTCCTTTTCGACCTCCGTCGCGCCGTATTCTTCGGCCTGCGCCTTCATATGCGGCGCCAGCTCCCAGTACACACAGCGGCGACAGCTCTTGGGCAGATGATCGAGGTTGTCCAGGGTTACGCCCACGACGCGACGCGACACCGACAAACCTCCCTGAACGACGACACCCGACGCAGCCCTGTCCCGAGCAGGACTCACTGAAGGGGACCTGACCGAGGATAGGCCGATGTGATGAACACCGGAAGGCCAGGGCCCCACAAGGGAGGGTGGTTACACTCGATGGAACTACCAGTCGGTAGCGACTATGTCCACTGCGAAGCACGGTGAAGCGCCTGATGGCCGAGAATCGCCCTGTCCGGCCGGAGCCCGGCCGACACAACCTCGACCCTCATCTCGACCGCTACGCCGCGCGTACGGCCGGGATGACTGCCTCCGAGATCAGGGCCTTGTTCGCGGTCGCCAGTCGTCCCGAGGTGGTGTCGCTCGCCGGCGGGATGCCGAACCTCGCCGCGCTCCCATTGGACACGTTGTCCGCGCAGGTCGGCGAACTCATCGCCGAAGAGGGCCTGGTCGCGCTCCAGTACGGCTCCGCGCACGGCGTCCCGGCGCTGCGCGAGCAGATCTGCGAGATCATGGCCCTCGAGGGCATCAAGGCCCACCCGGACGACGTCGTCGTGACGGTCGGCTCCCAGATGGGGCTCGACATGGTCACCCGGTTGTTCTGCGATCCGGGCGACGTCATCATCGCCGAAGGCCCCTCGTACGTCGGCGCACTCGGCTCTTTCGCCGCGTACCAGGCGGACGTCGTCCATGTCGCGATGGACGACCACGGCCTGGTCCCCGAAGGCCTGCGTGCCGCGCTCGCGGAGACCCGGAAAGCGGGCCGCCGGGTCAAGTTGCTCTACACGATCCCCAACTTCCACAATCCCGGCGGCGTCACGCTGGCCGTGGAGCGACGTGCGGAGATCGTGGAGATCTGCCGCGAAAACGATATCCTCATCGTCGAAGACAACCCGTACGGCCTGCTCGGCTTCAGCGGGCAGACGTACCCGGCACTCCGCTCGATCGACCCCGACAACGTTGTGTACCTGGGCTCGTTCTCGAAGACCTTCGCCTCCGGACTGCGGGTCGGCTGGGTGCTCGCGCCGCACGCCGTCAGGGAAAAACTCGTGCTCGCGGCCGAGTCCGCCACCCTTTGCCCACCGACGCTTAACCAGTTGATCGTGTCGCGATACCTCGCGACTCACGACTGGATGGGTCAGATCAAGACCTTCCGCGAGAACTACCGGGAGCGCCGGGACGCGATCCTGTCCGCGCTCGAACAGCACATGCCCGCCGGATGCGGCTGGACCAAACCCGACGGCGGTTTCTACGTCTGGATGACCGTCCCCGAAGGCGTGGACACGAAGGCGATGCTGCCGCGAGCCGTCACGGCCCGGGTCGCGTACGCCTCCGGAACCGGTTTCTACGCCGACGGATTCGGCAGCAGACAACTTCGTCTTTCCTACTGTTACCCGACACCCGAGCGGATCCGCGAAGGCGTCCGGCGGCTCGCCGCGGTGCTCGAGTCCGAAATGGACTTGGCGCGTACCTTCGGTAACGTGAGCCCACGCTCGATCTCGGGGCCGCAGAACCCCTCTCCGGACACGGTCTGATCGGCCGGACGTCCCCAAGCACAAAAGGAGTCCTCGGTGGTCGACCGCACCGTTGCCGTACTCGCAGGCGGACTTTCCCACGAACGCGATGTCTCTCTCCGCTCCGGGCGCCGGCTCTCGGTCGCGTTGCGGGCGGAAGGGCTCATCGTCGAAGAATGGGACACCGACGCGGGTCTGCTCGAACGTCTTCGCACCCAGCGCCCCGACGCGGCCATTGTCGCCCTTCACGGCGGTGAAGGGGAGAACGGCGCGGTGCAGACGGTGCTGGAGATGCTCGACGTGCCTTATGTCGGCACCAGTTCGCAAGGCTGCCGCCGCGCTTGGGACAAGCCGACCGCCAAGGCGCTCGTCGCCGACGCGGGCTTCACCACGCCGGATTGGGTCGTGTTGCCGCACAGTACTTTTCGCGAACTCGGGGCGCAGGCCGTGCTGGACGCGATGGTCGAGACCTTGGGCCTGCCCCTGATCCTCAAGCCCGACCAGGGCGGTTCGGCGCTGGGCGCCCAGGTCGTCAAGGACGCCGCGGAGATGCCCGGAGCGATGGTCGGCTGCTTCGCGTACGGCGACACCGTCCTCGCCGAGAAGTTCGTGTCAGGCGTCGAGGTCGCCGTGACGGTCATCGAAGGCGAAAGAGGCCCCGAAGCCCTGCCCGCGGTCGAGATCGTCCCGGAAAGCGGCGTGTATGACTACACCGCCCGCTACACCGCTGGGCTGACGGACTTCTTCACTCCCGCGCGGATCCCCGACGACGCCGCCAAGGCGGTCGGCGAGCTGGCCGTCGCCGTGCACCGGCAACTGGGGCTTCGCGACATCTCACGCACCGACGCCGTGGTCGCCGAAGACGGCACGGTTTATTTCCTCGCGGTGAACCTGTCGCCGGGCCTGACCGAGACGTCGATCGTTCCGGTCGCGATCGAGGCGGCCGGTGCCACCCTCGGATCGGTCTTCGCCGACCTCGTCGGCCGGGCGATCGCCCGCAAGAGCTGAGCCTGATTCGACGAAGGGGACTTGCCCGGTGTGGGCGAGTCCTCTTTTTCATTTCCGGGCTACGGCGACGATGAAGACATGGGCGGTCGCCTTGAACCACGCCGCGGCGCCGGGGTTCAGCTCCGCGCCGTAGACGCTCGGATCGGTGTGCGCCGGTTGGTGAAGTTCGAGTCGAACCAAGCGTTGTTCGCCCGAGGAAAGGCTTCCTGCTCGACTATGAGGCGCCCGGCCCCGGCGAGGCCGTTGACGAGACCGAAGACCCCGGTGAAGATTCCTCGTTCATTGCGGGCCGGACTCTGGAAGCGGACGAATGGCGGACCGGTCAGCGAATCCTCGAAAGCCAGCGCGTCAACGGGCTCGACGTTCACCAGACGGCACGCGGTCAAGTACATCTCCGGATCGGTCTTCGGCGCTGCAACCTCGTCGGCGGCTCGTTTCACGGGAAACATCTCCGAGAGCCCGCCGCGAACGAGTCAGTTTGACCGAACAGTTCGGTCTCGGCGACCGACCAACACGATTCCATCCAGCGCGCGTGGATTTCGGCCGCCAAAGAGCGCCTTCATACTTGCCCCCAGTTCAAGTACTCAACGTGAGTGAACCATCAGCAGTCAGCTATCGTCACCGTGACAAAACGACCTGGGGTGATCCCTAATCGGTTTCACGTGTCTGATTTGCCTGATTTTGATCCATGAGCGCCACGATGCGTTCAAGATCGTCGACGGAGCCGAATTCGAGGGTTATCCGCCCCTTACGGCGGCCCAAGTCGACCTTCACGCGAGTGTCGAACCGGTCCGAAAGCCGGTTCGCCAGTTCCTGGAGTCCGGGCGCCTGGATCGGCTTGCGGGGTGCGGGCTTCGGCTTGGCCGGCTTTTCGCTCTTTTTGAGCGTGACGGCTTCCTCGGTCGCGCGGACCGACATGCCCTCCGCGATGATCCGCGCAGCCAGCTCTTCCTGACTGTCGGCGTCCTCGAGTGAGAGCAGGGCCCGCGCGTGGCCCGCCGAAAGCACCCCCGCGGCGACCCGTCGCTGGACCGCGAGGGGGAGTTTGAGCAAGCGGATCGTGTTCGTGATGACCGGGCGGCTGCGCCCGATCCGGCTTGCCAGCTCCTCGTGCGTGACCGCGAACTCGTCGAGCAGCTGCTGATACGCGGCCGCCTCTTCGAGCGGGTTGAGCTGAACGCGGTGGATGTTCTCGAGCAGCGCGTCGCGCAGCATCGCCTCGTCGGCGGTCTGGCGAACGATCGCCGGGATCACCTCCAGCTCCGCCAGCTGAGACGCGCGGAGCCGCCGCTCGCCCATGACGAGTTCGTACTCGTCGGTGCCCAGCTCCCGGACCACGATGGGCTGCATGAGCCCGAACGCGCGGATCGAGTGCTCCAGCTCGTTGAGCGCGTCTTCGTCGAAGACCTGCCGCGGCTGCTTCGGGTTCGGCTTGATCTGGCTGAGCGGGACCTCGCGGTAGACCGCGCCGGCAACCGCGCCGCCGTGCGAACCGGCCTCACCGTTGGCCGCGAACCAGCCCTTGTCGTCCGGCCCCGCGGGCTTGACCGCGGGAACGGGAACCGTGGCGGAGCCGCTCTCAGCGGGGGCCGCAGAGCCCGGTGGCGGACCGGTGGGGATCAGGGCGGCGAGCCCGCGGCCGAGCCCCCCTCTGCGCTCGCTCATGCCGTACCGCTCCTTTCCTTCATCTCCGCACCCCGTTGTGCGATCTCCTTCGCCGCGTCCACGTAGCTCATGGCGCCACGGGAACCCGGGTCGTACGCGAGGACGGTCTGCCCGTAGCCGGGCGCCTCGGACACCTTCACGCTGCGAGGGATGACCGTCTTGAGGACAGTGTCCCCGAAGTGGTTCCGGACCTCGTTCGTCACCTGATCGGCCAGCTTCGTCCGGCCGTCGTACATGGTGAGCAGAATCGTCGAGACGCTGAGTTCGCGGTTGAGGTGCGCCTGGACGAGTTCGATGTTGCTCAGGAGCTGCCCCAGACCTTCAAGCGCGTAGTACTCGCACTGGATTGGGATCAGCACCTCCTGCGCGGCGACCATCGCGTTGACGGTCAGCAGACCGAGCGACGGTGGGCAGTCGATGAAGACGTAGTCGACACCGATCTCGTCGAGGACCTCGGAAGAGAGCGCCTCTTTGAGCCGCATCTCGCGGGACGCCATGGACACGAGTTCGATCTCGGCACCAGCGAGGTCGATGGTCGCGGGAACGCAGTAGAGATTGGGTGACTGCTCGCTCTGCGCCGCCGCTTCCGCGAGCGTCACCTCGCCGATCAGCACCTCATAGATCGAGGGAGTGCCGGATCGGTGATCGATGTCGAGCGCGGTGCTCGCGTTGCCCTGAGGGTCCAGGTCGATCACGAGCGTCTTGAGCCCGTGGACGGCCAGGGCGGCGGCGAGGTTCACCGTGCTGGTCGTCTTGCCGACGCCACCCTTCTGGTTGGCGACCGTCAGCACTCGCCGACGAGTCGGCCGGGGGAGCGCACCCTCCTTGGGGTGCAGCACGCTGGCGGCGCGGACGGCTTCTTCGGCGATGGGCGTCCAGCCGAGTTCCTGGCCGGCGCTCGCAGGGTCGGACGGCGGGGGAGTCACCGGTCTCGAGCCTCCTCTGTGATTAGACGTGGGGTCGTTCGGCGTTGTTTCACGTGGAACCGGGTTAGCTGCGCCTGCCGCGCGACCGAGACGGTTTCGGAGGCAGGCGGTGGATCACGACGACCGTGCTCGGAACCTCAAGCACCTTGGTACCGCACTCGAAAACTTCCGGCTCGTCTCCGCCCGCCTTCCGGACGGCGACGCGATCGCGTTCGATTTCTTCTCCAGCGCTCGCTCCTTTGAGGGCGACCAGAGCGCCTTGGGAACGCACGAGCGGGAGACACCAGTTCGCGAGCCGGGCCAAGGGAGCGACCGCCCGGGCGGTGACGACGTCAGCGCCACCGAGCTCCTCACGTACCTGCTGCTCCTCCGCGCGCCCGCGGACAACGGTGATGGGGAGTTCCAGCTTCTCGGCAACCTCGGCCAGCCAGTCGACCCGGCGGGCCATCGGTTCGAGCAGAACGATATCGAGGTCCGGTCGGCTGATCGCGAGCGGTACACCCGGAAGCCCCGCACCCGAGCCGACGTCGACCACGCGGGCACCGTCGGGGATGCGTTCGCCGACTACGGCGGAGTTGAGAACGTGACGCTCCCACAGTCGGTCGACCTCGCGCGGCCCGATCAGTCCGCGCTCCACGCCATGCCGCTCCAGGAGTTCGACGTAGCCGATGGCTTGCTCGAGGTGGTCTCCGAATACTTCCGACGCCGCACTCCGAACCGCTGCGGCGACCCCGTCCAAACCCACTCTTGCTCCTCAACCCTCGACGTCGTTTCACGTGAAACGCGCTCCACCGATTGTCCATGACGCCGACCGTAAAGCGGGGAGACAGACCGAAGTTGTGGACAACTCCACTCGTCTCGCGCGTTTCACGTGAAACGCCACGGCTGTAATTCACCCCGCCACGAAGAAGCGGCCCGCCGGATGACCGGCGGGCCGCTTCTGTCCAGTAGCTGTCAGGCGGGGAAGATGACGACCCGGCGCTTCGGGTCCTCTCCTTCGCTCTCGCTCTTGACCCCGTCGACCGCGGCGACCGCGTCGTGCACGACCTTCCGCTCGAACGGGCTCATCGGCTGCAACCGGACACGCTCGCCGGAGGAGACCACTGTCTCGGCGGTCGAACGGCCGAGCTCACGGAGCTCCTCGCGACGGTCCGCGCGCCAGCCCGCGATGTCCAGCATCAGGCGGCTCCGCGAACCGGTCTCCTGCTGCACCGCCAGCCGCGTCAGCTCCTGCAGCGCCTCCAGCACGGTGCCGCGCGGGCCGACAAGCTTCTCCAGATCCTCGCCGCCGTCGATGCTGACGATCGCGCGGCCCGCTTCGACATCGAGGTCGATGTCACCGTCGTAGTCCAAAAGGTCGAGCAGCCGCTCGAGGTAGTCGCCGGCGATGTCGCCCTCCTTCACGAGGACGTCGTCGTCGACACCTCCCTTGCGGGTCTCTTCAGCGGCGTCCTCAACCTCGGCCGCGCTGTTCTCCTCGGCGTCGATCGTGTCGATCGTCTCCGCCATTACTGGTCTCCTCTCCGGCCCGGATCGGCGTCAGCGACGCTTCCGGCCCGATTTCTTAGTCGAGTCCGAGATGAGCTCGGTCGCTTCCGCGCCGTTCTCCTTCGAGCCGTTGGTCGACGGCTCGGCTGATGCGTCCTTGGCGTCCTTCTTCTCCGCAGCGGAAGGAGCGGTCTGGGCGAAGCCGTGGGGCGAGCCCGCCTTCTTGACCTGTCCACCGGAGGACGACTTGTTCTTCTTCTGCTGGACCGGCTTCTGGCCGGGGCGCGGCGCGGTCGGCTTCTGGCCGGGCTTCGGGCCGAGGTTTGCGCGCTTCTCCTTCTCGGCTTCCTTGCGGGCCTCTTCTTCCTTGTCGATCTTCGTGTAGACGAGGCGCTGCTGCATCAGGGTCCAGCCGTTGTTGGCGAGCCAATAGATGAGCAGGCCGATCGGGAACAGCGCACCGAAGACGAGGACACCGATCGGGAAGACGTACATCGTCAGCTTGTTCATCATCGCGGTCTGCGGGGTGGCCGACTCGGGGTTCTGGCGCTCGACCGAGTGCCGCGCGGTGAGGTGCGTCGCGATACTCGCGATGATCATCAGCGGGATCGCGACCGGAGCCACGCCCCAGTGGAACCCCGCGGCCGTGTTTCCGCCGCTGACCATGTCGACGCCGGTGTAGATGGCGTCACCGAGGTTGACGCCGAACAGCTTCGCGTGGACGTAGGACTCGACGCCGGCCTGGTCGAAGAAGTAGTTCTCGGTCTTCGGGCCGCCGTACGGGTTGATGGTGAACATCCGCAGCACGTGGTTCAGACCGATGAAGACCGGGATCTGAAGCAGCATCGGCAGGCAGCTGCCCAGCGGGTTGACGCCGTGCTCCTTCTGGAGCTTCTGCATCTCCATCGCCTGGCGCTGCCGGTCGTTCGAGTACTTCTTCTGGATCTTCTTCATTTCCGGCGCGAAGTCCTGCATCTTCTTCATCGACCGGACTTGGTTCACGAACGGCTTGAACATGATGCCGCGGACGGTGACCGTCAAGAAGATGATCGCGAGGACCCAGGAAATCGCGTTCGCCTCACCGAACACGAGCCCGAAGACCTTGTGCCAACACCACAAGATGAAGGACACGGGGTAGTAGATGAAGTCGAGCACTGAGCTACTCCTCGATCGGTGTTTCAGGTCGGCGGTGGCGCCACGAGAACGTCTCGGGTACCGGGTCGCGGCCGGGCATGGTCCACGGGCCACAGCGCAGCAGACGCCGGACCGCGAGATAGCTGCCGCGGCCGGCGCCGTGCCGGGTCAGTGCCTCGACGGCGTACGCGCTACAGCTCGGGTAGAACCGGCACGCCGGAGGAAGGAAGGGGGAGATCGCCTTGCGGTACAGCTTGATGGGCAGGAGCAGCACCCATGCCACCGGGCCGGGCCGGGCGTCTTCGGTGGTCTCGTTCTCGGTGGCTCGCATGCCGTTACACCGCTGATCCGTTGTCGGGGGGTCGCGCCTGGCGGGACTTCCCGGTGGCGACAGAATGCGCCGAAGGCCCGGAGAGCCCGAGGCGCCGCAACGACGCGTCGAGATCCGAGCCGAGTTCCGCGCTGGACGCGTCCGCGGCCGGAGGTAGTGCCCGTATCACCAACGAGCTGCCCGGCGGCAGTGTTCCGAGCCTGGCGGAAACGAGATGTCTCAACCGGCGGGTGACCCGGTGGCGGACCACCGAATTCCCCACCGCCTTGCTCACCACAAAACCCGCCCGCGCCGCTTCGGCGGCATCGGGCGGGTCCGTGGTCAACGCATGGACGACGAGGCGGCGCCTGCCTGCCTTGGCCCCACGCCGCATCACGGCACGGAAATCCTCACTGCGCCGCAACCTCGCGGCGGCCGGCAGCACGACGTCCCTCGACGGCGGCCGGATCAGGCGGACAGCGCGCCGCGGCCCTTGCGACGGCGAGCCGCCAGGATGGCCCGGCCGGCGCGGGTCCGCATCCGAAGCCGGAACCCGTGGACCCGGGCGCGTCGGCGGTTGTTCGGCTGGAAGGTGCGCTTACCCTTGCTCACGACTAACTTCTCCTGTTTCTCGGCCGCCGGGAACGGTTCGACCCGTTCCTGGCGTGTCGTGCTGACGCACGGCAGTCTCTGGTGTCTCCTACCAACGTGTGGCCTCGTCACGTCGAGCGACGACAACGTGGGCACGCGAAACGCCCCCGCTGTATACGGGAGACCTTACGAGGGTACGCACCCACCGGCCGGGTCCGGCAGGCACCCCCTCGACCACGGACCGCGACAGGCGTGAAGAGTGATCGCCGACGACGCGAAGGCATCGAATGGCAACACGCCGTACACCGTGAAATGCTTGCGCTCGAGGATGCCTTGTGGCGACGAGCGGGGCTTGTTAGCGTGCCCCTCCCGGGTTTTCACCGAGGTGGAACGGTGCAGGCGCCCGGGTGTCCTCACCGGATGTGGAGGCGTCCCGTCGGCATACGGCGATCCCGCAGGTGGCGTCATCGCGGGCAGCCGTACATTAGTGCACAGCTGTGGACAACCATGTGGATATTCGCTGTGCGCATGTGCCGATCGGGCCATGATGACGCTCGACCCGGCGTTTCGGGCCGCTGAGTGATCTCGCCGCACGCACCGATGAGGGGAGGGGAGTCAGGCAGGTGTCCGATCACCAGCACAATCTTGGCGTCATCTGGGAACAGGTCGTGCGCGAACTGTCGGATGGCACCCTCTCCCCGCAGCAGCGCGCCTGGATGCGGGTGACCCGGCCGATCGGCCTGCTCGACGGCACCGCCTTGCTCGCCGCCCCCAGCGACTTCGCCAAAGAAGCGATCGAACGCGCCCTCCGCGGCGCGATCACCGAAGCCCTTTCGCGACGGCTCGGCCGCGCGGTCTCCCTCGCGGTGAAGGTCGACAGCACCGAGCCTTCGATGCCGCCGCCTCCGCCCTCGCCCGGCCCTCGCTATGAAGCGACGTCACCCGGCCGGGTGGAAAACGGTTCCGGTCCGGGGCCGGGTACTCCTCCGCTGCCCGACGGTGACGGCATGCTGTCCCCGAACAGGCCACGGCCCGAGCCTCCGAAACCGAGGCCCCCGAGGCAGCAGAGGCAGCAGCCCGTGGACAACAGCCTCAACGATGGCGACGACAGCGATGAAGAAGTCGACGAAGAGGGCGAGGCCCTCGCCGCCGTGACCGAGATCTGGCCGACGTTCTCCGGGCAGCCGATCGCTGGCCAGCCCTACACCGCGCCGGCGCAGCCGCAGACGTCGAAGACGAAGCTCAACGAGAAGTACACGTTCGACACGTTCGTCATCGGCGCGTCGAACCGCTTCGCGCACGCGGCCGCGGTCGCCGTCGCCGAAGCACCGGCTCGCGCGTACAACCCGCTTTTCATCTGGGGAGAATCCGGACTCGGGAAGACCCACCTGCTGCACGCCGTCGGGCACTACGCGCAGCGGCTGTTCCCCGGCATGCGCGTGCGCTACGTGTCGACCGAAGAGTTCACCAACGACTTCATCAACTCGCTGCGAGACGACCGCAAGGTCGCCTTCCAGCGCCGCTACCGCGACATAGACATCCTGCTCGTCGACGACATCCAGTTCCTGGAAGGCAAAGAAGGTACGCAGGAAGAGTTCTTCCACACCTTCAACACCCTCCACAACGCGAACAAGCAGATCGTCGTCTCCTCCGACCGCCCGCCGAAGCGCCTCGAAACGCTGGAAGACCGGCTGCGCACGCGGTTCGAGTGGGGCCTCATCACCGACATCCAGCCGCCGGAACTCGAAACGCGGATCGCGATCCTCCGCAAGAAGGCGGCTCAGGACCGGCTCGCCGTTCCCGGCGAAGTCCTGGAGTTCATCGCTTCGCGCGTCGAGGCGAACATCCGGGAACTCGAAGGCGCGCTCATCCGCGTCACCGCTTTCGCGTCGCTGAACCAGCAACCGGTCGACGTGGCACTAGCCGAGATCGTGCTCCGCGACCTCATCCCGGATTCGCACGCGCCCGAGATCACCGCGCCCACCATCATGGGCGTCACGTCCGAGTTCTTCGACGTGACCCTCGACGACCTCTGCGGCCCCGGCAAGACGAAGGCACTCGCGACCGCACGCCAGATCGCCATGTACCTCTGCCGCGAACTGACCGACATGTCCCTGCCGAAGATCGGGCAGACCTTCGGCGGCCGCGACCACACGACCGTCATGCACGCGGACAAGAAGATCCGCAAGGAAATGGCCGAACGACGGCGCATCTACGACCAGGTCCAGGAACTGACTTCACGGATCAAGCAACGCGCCAGGCAGTAGTTTTTTATCGAGCGCTGACGTAAACGTGCCGAAGGGGCGTCTTTCCGCTTCCACCTCAAGGTGGGAGGGAAGGCGCCCCTTCGGCACGTTTACGTGGGCCTTCGGCCCGAAAGAGGGCGCTCGACGGTGAAGTCTCCGTCGGGCGCGGGGCGCCCTTGGGGAGACCCCGGAGTCGCCAAGCAGACCTCACCGAGGCTTATCTGCTCGTAAGTCGGTAGCACATAAGGGTTTCATGGGCTTCCGCTGCTCAGGGGGAGCCCCTTCGTCGTGTCCACATAGGTCCAAAGTGGTCTAAAGGGCACGAAGGGTGGGTACTGGGGGAGAAGCGGCGAAGGGCGCGGAGGGGGCGAAGCGCGGGTACGGGAGCTTCGCGATTTGCCTTGTGTACAACGGAAATCCACAGGCTGTGGGTAGCTTGTGCACAACTCTGCCGGGCGGGGGACCAGCGCCGATCGGGTTTCCGTCCACATCGCACTCACAGGAAATCCACAGCATTTCCACAGCATGATCCACACGCTGTCCCCAGGTTGCCCACATCTTGTGCACAAGGGTGAACGGTGCTGCTCAAGTCACTCTCCCGGGCGATTCCGGTCACGAACCAGGTCCACAAGCCTGGGTACAAACCGGCTCACAACTGGGGATAACCGTGGGGACAACTGTGGATGATTGTGGACAGATCGAGCACCGCTCGAAACCATCCACCGACGGCCCGAGCTGTCCACCGTTCGTACACAGCAGGAGTCCACAGCCCCGCAGGTATCCGGACCTGCGAGAACGAGGCTTGTCCACACAATCCACAACGCCTATTACTACTGCTGTCTTTTCTTCTTCTCTAGAAGAGAACAAAACAAAAACAGGCGAAGGACGAATCTGGGGACAGCCGGTGAGCCGTGTCGTCTTGTCGACAAAAGCAAGGGGAGGCCGAGGTGACGCGGACCCCGGGTACGGCCTAACGTGGGTCCTTGCACCTGGTCTGCGTGTCGACGTGCGTTCGCGTCCTCGCTCGGACCGAACACACCTGCGAGGCACCTGGCCATCGCGCTCTCCGGCCGAGGTGACCCGGTGAGCTTTCGAGCCGTCAGGGGCTCGGTTGTCGAAAGGAAGCGCGCATGAAGATCCGCGTCGAGCGTGACGGGCTGGCCGACGCCGTCGCGTGGGTGGCGAGAAGCCTCCCGTCGCGGCCTCCGGTCCCGGTTCTGGGCGGTGTCCTGCTCGATGCGGGATCCGACGGGACGAGTGACGCACTCACCGTCTCCGGATTCGACTACGAGGTTTCCGCCACGGTCGGCGTCCCGGCCACCATCGCCGACGGCGGCCGTCTGCTGGTCTCCGGCCGTCTGCTGGCCGACATCACCAAGTCGCTGCCCGCGCAGCCGGTCGAGATCTCCGTCGACGGCGCCCGCGCGACCATCACCTGCGGCTCCGCGCGCTTCTCCCTGCCGACCATGCCGGTCGAGGACTACCCGCAGCTCCCGTCCCAGCCCGCCTTCGCCGGCGAACTCACCGGCGACGCCTTCGGCCAGGCCGTCACCCAGGTCGTCGTCGCGGCGGGCAAGGACGACACCCTCCCGATGCTGACCGGCATGCGGCTGGAGATCTCGGGCTCCTCGCTGACCCTGGTCGCCACCGACCGCTTCCGGCTCGCGATGCGCGAGTTCACCTGGGAGCCGGCCGAGGGCCTGTCCGACGCCGCCGTGCTCGTCCCGGCGCGCACGCTCGCCGAGGCCGCGAAGACGCTCGGCGCCAGCGGCGCCAAGATCCGGCTCGCGCTCGCCAGCGGCGAGGGCCTCCTCGGTCTCTCCGGTTCCGGCCGCTACACCACGACCCGCCTCCTCGACGCGGAGTTCCCGCCGTACCGGCAGCTGCTGCCGGCGCAGCACACGTCGCGCGCGGTCATCGAGGTTTCGGCGCTCGCCGAGTCGATCAAACGTGTTTCGCTGGTCGCCGAACGTGGCACCCAGGTGCGGCTGGAGTTCAACGACGGTTCGCTGCGGCTCTCCGCCGGCGGCGACGACGAGGGTTCGGCCGAGGAAGAGCTTCAGGTCGACTACGAGGGTGAGCCGGTGACCATCGCGTTCAACCCGGGGTACCTCGTCGACGGGCTCGGCGCGCTGAACGCGAACCGGGCGGAACTGACGTTCACCACCCCGAACCGGCCGGCGCTGATCAAACCCGCCGACGAGGAGGGCAACGTCGTCCCCGGCTACCTGTACCTCCTGATGCCGGTTCGCCTCCCGGGCTGACCGGCCTCCGTTTTCTGTTCGCACCAAAGGGGATCTTCATGGCTCAGCTGGGACTCATCGGCCTCGGCAAAATGGGGTTCAACATGCGCGAGCGGCTGCGCGCGGCCGGTCACGAGGTGGTCGGCTACGACCGCAACCCCGACGTCACCGACTCCACGTCACTCGAAGACATGGTGTCCAAATTGGACGGTCCTCGGGTCGTCTGGATCATGGTGCCCGCCGGTGAACCCACCCGGCAGACCGTCGCGGAACTCGGCAACCTGCTGTCCGAGGGCGACCTCGTGATCGACGGCGGCAACTCGAAGTACACCGACGACAGGATCAACGCGGACCTGCTCGCGACGAAGAAGATCGGCTACCTCGACTGCGGGGTTTCCGGTGGCGTGTGGGGCAAGGACAACGGCTACGGCCTGATGGTCGGCGGCGCGGCTTCGGATGTCGAGAAGGCCATGCCGATCTTCGACGCGCTTCGCCCCGAGGGCCCGCGTGACGAGGGCTTCTCGCACGCCGGCGCCGTCGGCTCCGGGCACTATGCGAAGATGATCCACAACGGCATCGAGTACGGCATGATGCAGGCCTTCGCCGAAGGTTTCGAGCTGCTCGAAGCCGCGAAGGTCGTCGAGAACGTGCCCGCGGTGATCAAGGGCTGGCAGCGAGGGACCGTCGTCCGCTCGTGGCTGCTCGACCTGCTCGTCCGCGCGCTCGACGAGGACCCGGAGCTGGACGACCTCGAGGGCTATGTCGAGGATTCCGGCGAAGGCCGGTGGACTCTCGAAGAGGCGATCAACAACGCGGTCCCGGCGCCGGTCATCTCGGCCGCGCTGTTCGCGCGGTTCGCCTCGCGCCAGGAGGACTCCGCCGCCATGCGGGCCGTCGCCGCGCTGCGCAACCAGTTCGGCGGGCACTCGGTCAAGAAGGCCGGCGACTGAACGAGCACTCAGTAAACGAACAGGGTGTACTTGAGACATCTCCAGGTCACCGACTTCCGGTCCTGGCCACAAGCCGATCTCGCGCTCGAACCCGGCCCGACCGTCCTCGTCGGACAGAACGGCCGCGGCAAGACGAACCTCCTCGAGGCGATCGGCTACATCGCGACCCTGGGCTCGCATCGCGTCGCGACCGACGCGCCGTTGGTGCGGCACGGGTGCGAACGCGCGTTGATCCGGGTCGCGGTGGTCAACGAGGACCGCGAGCTGACGGTCGAGCTGGAGATCACGCCCGGCAAGGCGAACCGCGCGCGGGTCAACCGCGGCGCGGTCGGCAAGCCCCGTGACGTGCTCGGGATCCTGCGCACGGTGCTGTTCTCCCCGGAGGATCTGGCACTCGTGCGCGGGGATCCCGGGGAGCGCCGCCGTTTCATGGACGAACTCCTCGTGTTGCGCGCGCCTCGGTACGCCGGGGTGCGCGCCGACTACGAGAAGGTGCTGAAGCAGCGGAACGCCCTGCTCAAGACGGCGGGCAAGCGTCGGACGGGGCGCGAAGACCCGTACGCGTTGTCGACGCTCGACGTCTGGGACGACCACCTGGCGGTGGCGGGGGCCGCGTTGCTGGCCGCCCGGCTCAACCTGATCGCGGATCTCGCGCCGTACGCGGCCGCCGCGTACATGGGGGTCGCGCCCGACTCGAGACCGGCGAAGATCGCGTACAAGTCGAGCCTCGGCGAGGCGATGCCAGCGGGCTACGGCGTTCCGGACGGTCCTCGCGCCGACGAGACAGTCCTCAAGGATGTGCTGGTAGAGGCGTTGAAACGGTCCCGGAACCTGGAGCTGGAGCGCGGGGTGAGCATGGTCGGCCCGCATCGGGACGAGCTCGACCTCATCCTCGGCGAAGCGCCGGCGAAGGGCTACGCGAGCCATGGGGAGTCCTGGTCGTTCGCCCTCGCCTTACGTCTGGGAAGCTACGAGCTCCTGCGTGGCGAAGCCGGGGAACCGGTGCTTCTCCTGGATGATGTGTTCGCCGAGCTGGACCGGCGCCGCCGGGCCCGGCTGGCGGAGGTGGCGGCAGGCGCCGAGCAGGTGCTGGTGACCGCCGCCGTGGACGAGGACGTGCCCACCGAACTGGCCGGACAACGATTCCTCGTGGCGGATGGTGAGATCAACCGAGGGTGATCCGAGCGAAACGGACACCCCGGGTGATCGGCGCCACAGCAGTTGCCCACCGATCTGGGGACAAACCTGTGGACAGTGTGGATAACACCGTGAACGCGTTATCGCCCCGCGTGACCAAGGGGCCTGATAAGCGGCTTGACACCCCCCGCTCGGGCGGTAACCCGAGTGAGGGAGCTTTATTCGACACGCAGAGTGAACGACAACCGGTATCGAACGGCGCAACGGATACCCAAAGCAAGGAACCGACTACCGGTCGTGACCTCGCTCTCGCCGCCCTGGACGCCGCGAAGGCCAAAGCGAAGGCCCGCGGAGTCGAACCAGGGGTGCGCCGCGGCCGTATCACCGGCGGGGGAGCCGGTTCGAACGGCCAGAGCTCGCGACGTCGTCGCTGGTCAGGGCCGGGTGCCGACGCCCGCGACCCGCAACCGCTCGGCAGGCTCGCCTCCCGGATCGCGGTCGATCGAGGCTGGAACACGCGGCTGGCCAACGGTCAGGTCTTCGGCAGCTGGGCACGGCTTGTGGGTGAAGAGGTCGCCGAGCACGCCCAGCCGGTCGCCTTGAAGGACGGCGAGCTGACCGTCCGCGCGAGTTCGACGGCGTGGGCGACGCAGCTGCGCCTGCTGCAGGGGCAGCTGCTGGCGAAGATCGCGAAAGGCGTCGGGCACGGCGTGGTGAAGAGGATGCGGATCCAGGGGCCGACCGCGCCGAGCTGGCGGAAAGGGCCGCGGCGCGTGCCGGGACGTGGTCCGCGTGACACGTACGGCTGATCCGAGTTGCGCTTCGTGGCGACTATGCCACCAGCGCCCCGAGAACGCGCTCAGAGCCCTTCGGATGAGTCAAGACTCTTCTTTGAACGAATTAGCGCGCCTGTGAGCAAATCAGGGGTGTCCTTGCCGCATGCCAGCGGGCGCGGCCAAGTACACTGGCGATGAGCGACTGTCCGCTCGGGCGAGACGAGGAGAATCAACACCTGTGACCGAGAACAAGAGCGAGTACAACGCGTCGTCGATCACGGTGCTCGAAGGCCTCGAAGCCGTCCGCAAGCGCCCCGGTATGTACATCGGTTCCACCGGTGAGCGCGGCCTCCATCACCTCGTCCAAGAGGTGGTCGACAACTCCGTCGACGAGGCGATGGCCGGCCACGCGACCAAGGTCGAGGTCACGCTGCTTGCCGACGGTGGGGTGCGGGTCGTCGACGACGGCCGCGGTATCCCGGTCGACATGCACCCCAAGGAGAAGAAGCCGACCCTCGAGGTCGTGCTCACCGTGCTCCACGCGGGTGGCAAGTTCGACAGCGACTCCTACGCGGTCTCCGGTGGCCTGCACGGTGTCGGCGTCTCCGTGGTGAACGCGCTGTCGAAGACGCTGCTCGCCGAGGTCAAGTACGGCGGCCGCAGCTGGCGCCAGGAGTACACGAACCAGCTTCCCGGTGAGCTGCGGGATCTCGGTCCGGCCGACGAGACCGGAACGACGATCACCTTCTGGGCCGACGACGACATCTTCGAGACCACGACGTACAACTTCGAGACGATCTCCCGGCGTCTCCAGGAGATGGCGTTCCTCAACAAGGGCCTGACCCTTTCGCTGCGCGACGAGCGCGTCGCCGACGAAGAGGCCGAAGAGGACGCGTCCGGCCAAGCGGCACGGGTCAAGGAAAAGACCTACTGCTACCCCGGCGGGCTCGAAGACTTCGTCAAGCACATCAACGGCAGCAAGGACCCGATCCACACCAGCGTGATCTCCTTCGAGGCCAAGGGCACCGGCCTCGAGGTCGAGGTCGCCATGCAGTGGAACAACGGCTTCACGCCGTCGGTGTACACGTTCGCCAACACGATCAACACGCACGAGGGCGGGACGCACGAAGAGGGCTTCCGCGCCGCGCTCACCCGCGTCGTCAACGCGTACGCGCGCGAGAAGAAGCTGCTCAAGGAGAAGGACGCCAACCTGACCGGTGACGACGTGCGCGAGGGTCTCGCCGCGATCGTCTCGATCAAGCTGTCCGAGCCGCAGTTCGAGGGCCAGACCAAGACCAAGCTGGGCAACAGCGAGGCGAAGACGTTCGTGCAGCAGACGTCGAACGAGTGGCTGGCCGACTGGTTCGAGCGCAATCCCACCGAGGCGAAGACGATCATCAACAAGTCGATCTCCTCGTCGCAGGCGCGGATGGCCGCCCGCAAGGCGCGCGACCTGGTCCGCCGCAAGGGCGCGCTGGAGATCGGCGGGCTGCCCGGCAAGCTCAAGGACTGCCGGTCGACCAACCCGTCGGAATGCGAGCTCTACATCGTCGAGGGTGACTCGGCCGGCGGTTCGGCCAAGGAAGGCCGCGACTCGATGTACCAGGCGATCCTGCCGATCCGCGGCAAGATCATCAACGTCGAGAAGGCCCGCATCGACCGCGTCCTCAAGAACAACGAGGTCCAGTCGCTGATCACCGCGCTCGGCACCGGCATCCACGACGAGTTCGACATCGAGAAGCTGCGCTACCACAAGATCGTGCTGATGGCCGACGCCGATGTCGACGGCCAGCACATCACCACGCTGCTGCTCACCTTCCTGTTCCGGTTCATGCCCCCGCTGATCGAGCACGGGCACGTCTTCCTCTCGCGCCCGCCGCTGTACAAGATCAAGTGGCCGCGGGCGGAACCGGAGTACGCCTACTCCGACCGGGAGCGCGACGCCGTCATCCAGGCCGGTGTCGAGGCGGGCAAGCGCCTCCCCAAGGACGACGCGATCCAGCGCTACAAGGGTCTCGGCGAGATGAACGCCGAAGAGCTGTGGGAGACCACGATGGACCCGGCGAACCGGCTGCTCGGCCAGGTCACCCTCGACGACGCCGCACAGGCCGACGACCTGTTCTCGGTGTTGATGGGCGAGGACGTCGAAGCGCGCCGCTCCTTCATCACGCGCAACGCCAAGGACGTTCGCTTCCTCGACGTGTAGTCACGTCCCGTTTCTCTGTCCCCAGGACTGCCCTCACTAGAAGGACCTCATGACGGAAACCTTGCCGCCGGCTCCGGACCACGATCGGATCGAACCGGTCGACATCCAGCAGGAGATGCAGCGCTCCTACATCGACTACGCGATGAGCGTCATCGTGTCGCGGGCGCTGCCGGACGTGCGGGACGGCCTCAAACCGGTGCACCGCCGCGTGCTGTACTCGATGTTCGACTCGGGCTTCCGCCCCGACCGCGGGTACAACAAGTGCTCCCGCGTCGTCGGCGACGTGATGGGCAACTACCACCCGCACGGTGACTCCGCGATCTACGACGCGCTGGTGCGGCTCGCCCAGCCGTGGTCGCTGCGGTACCCGCTGATCGACGGGCAGGGCAACTTCGGCTCACCGGGCAACGACCCGGCTGCCGCGATGCGGTACACGGAGTCCCGGCTGGCGCATCTCGCGATGCACATGCTGCAGGACATCGAAGAAGACACCGTCGACTTCTCCGACAACTACGACGGCCGCACCCAGGAGCCCGACGTCCTGCCGGCGAGGTTCCCGAACCTGCTGGTCAACGGTGGTTCCGGGATCGCGGTCGGGATGGCGACGAACATCCCGCCGCACAACCTGCGCGAGGTGGCCGACGGCGTCAAATGGGCGCTGGAGAACTTCGAGGCGACCGACGACGAGTTGCTCGCCGCGCTGCTGGTCCGGATCAAGGGCCCGGACTTCCCGACCAAGGCGATGATCCTCGGCAACTCCGGTATCGAGGACGCGTACTGCACCGGCCGCGGTTCCGTGCGCATGCGCGCGGTCGTCGAGGTTGAAGAGGACGCCAAGGGCCGCACGATCCTGGTCGTGTCCGAGCTTCCCTTCCAGGTGAACCCGGACAACCTGGTCGAGAACATCGCGAACCTGGTCCGCGACGGCAAGCTCACCGGCATCTCCGACATCGCCGACGAGTCCAACAGCCGCAGCGGGATGCGGATCGTCGTCACGATCAAACGCGACGCGGTAGCGAAGGTCGTGCTGAACAACCTGTTCAAGCACACCCAGCTGCAGCAGAACTTCGGTGTCAACATGCTGGCCCTGGTCGACGGCGTGCCCCGCACGCTGCGCCTCGACCAGATGATCCGGCACTACGTGAAGCACCAGATCGAGGTCATCGTCCGCCGGACCCGCTTCCGGCTGCGCAAGGCCGAGGAGCGCGCCCACATTCTGCGCGGTCTGGTCAAGGCGCTGGACATGCTCGACGAGGTCATCGCCCTCATCCGGCGGTCGCCCTCGGCCGAAGAAGCCCGGCCCGCCTTGATGAGCCTCCTCGACGTCGACGAGATCCAGGCGACCGCGATCCTCGACATGCAGCTGCGCCGCCTCGCGGCACTGGAGCGGCAGCGGATCGTCGACACCCTCGCCGAGATCGAACTCGAGATCGCCGACCTCAAGGACATCCTCGAAAAGCCCGAGCGGCAGCGCTCGATCATCGCCGAGGAACTGCAGGAGATCGTCGACAAATACGGCGACGACCGGCGCACCAAGATCATCCCCTTCGACGGCGAGGTCTCGGTCGAAGACCTCATCGCGGTCGAGGACGTCGTCGTCACCATCACCCGCACGGGTTACGCCAAGCGAACGAAAACCGATCTGTACCGATCGCAGAAACGCGGCGGCAAGGGCGTCCAGGGCGCGACCCTCAAACAGGACGACATCGTCCAGCACTTCTTCGTCTGCTCGACGCACGACTGGATCCTGTTCTTCACGAACAAGGGCCGCGTCTACCGCGCCAAGGCCTACGACCTGCCCGAGGCCAACCGCAACGCGCGCGGCCAGCACGTCGCGAACCTGCTCGCGTTCCAGCCGGACGAGAAGATCGCCCAGGTCATCGAGATCCCGAACTACGAGGTCTCCCCGTACCTGGTGCTCGCGACCCGGCGCGGCCTGGTGAAGAAGACCAAGCTCACCGACTTCGACTCCAACCGCGCCGGCGGCCTCATCGCCGTCAACCTGCGCGAAGGGGACGAACTGGTCGGCGCGGTCCTCGCGGCCGCCGAGGACGACCTGCTCCTCGTCTCCGCGGAAGGCCAGTCGATCCGCTTCCACGCCACCGACGAAGCCCTGCGCCCGATGGGCCGTGCGACGTCCGGTGTGCTGGGCATGCGGTTCAACGACGGTGACGAACTGCTCGGCATCAACGTCGTCCAGCCGGACCGGTTCCTCCTCGTCGCCACCGGGGGTGGTTACGCCAAGCGCACCCCGACCGAGGACTATCCGGTGCAGGGTCGCGGCGGCAAGGGTGTGCTCACCATCCAGTACGACCAGAAACGTGGCAGGCTGGTGGGCGCGGTCATCGTCGACGCCGAAGACGAGCTCTACGCGATCACCTCCAGCGGCGGGGTGATCCGGACTTCGGCCGGCCAGGTGCGCAAGGCAGGCAGGCAGACGAAGGGAGTGCGGCTGATGAATCTCGGCGAAGGAACCACTCTTCTCGCGGTCGCACGCAACGCGGACGAGCCCTCGGACGTCGCCACTGCAGGTAGTACTGAAGGAGAAGAAATCCCGGCGTCGGAGCAGGAGTAGACGACGCCTCACGTACTGGGTAAGGACTGACACCTCGTGACACCATCCGAGAAGCCCGAAGCAGGCGGCGCGCAGGCGGGATCGTCGAGCCCGCCCTGGCAGCGCGACAGCGGCGCAGGGGAGGCCGAAGGCGCCAGTGAGCAGACGGTCTCGGTGTCTTCGGTCGCCACCGAGGACGTGGCCCACTCGGACCCGAAGCGGGACGCGACCACCGTGACCGACTACCACGGGGTCAGCGGCACAGCCGCGAAGAAGCTCTTCGGCGACAGCGGAGAGGGCGACCCCGCCCCCTCCGCCATCCCGTCGGCTTCCCGCACCCGTGCCGCGCCCACCGCGCTCCGCCGCCCCGGCCGCGGACCGCGTCGCGCCAGCCTGCAGATCAAACGCTTCGACCCCTGGTCGGTGCTGAAACTGTCCCTCGTCCTCGGCGTCGCGCTGTTCTTCGTGTGGCTCGTCGCCGTCGGCGTCCTGTACACCGTGCTCGACGGTATGGGTGTCTGGGACAAACTCAACGGGACCTACTCGTCGCTCGTCGGCGGCGAAGGGGCCGACGCGCCGGCCGACCCGTTGATCAGCGCCGGCCGCGTCTTCGGGATCGCGGCCATCCTCGGCGCCATCAACATCGTGCTGATCTCGGCGCTGGCCACCGTCAGCGCCTTCATCTACAACGTCTCCGCCGACCTCGCCGGAGGTCTGGAAGTGACCCTTTCCGAACGAGAGTGACCCGGTTACAGGACGCCGAAAGGCGTCCTGTAATCTTCTCCTCGTTCGGGCCCATAGCTCAGGCGGTTAGAGCGCTTCGCTGATAACGAAGAGGTCCCAGGTTCAAGTCCTGGTGGGCCCACCCGGTCGGCCCGGTCGTGTCTGTGGAAAGCACAGACCTCGACCGGGTGTTTTTTATTTTGGGGGTCGAACCCCCAAACCCCCGCTAGGGAGGGCTCCGCCCCCCTGGACCCCTCCGCGTTGGTCGCGTGGCCGTCGGGGGGAAAGTCCCATTGCTGTGGTTCCACGTGGAACGTGGGCACCAGGCGTCCGGAGAATCGCGTGCAGTAGCATCGGTGGGTAAGCGGAGCAAATCGGCGGAAAGAGGGGGCTTCTGATGAAGAAGCTGTTGGCACTCGCGGTCATCGCGGGCGGCGTCCTGTTCGTGATCAAGCGCAACAAGGCAGCCAAGGCCGAGGCCGACCTCTGGCGTGAGGCCACCGCGCCCACCGAGCGTCCGCGGGCCACCGCCTCCACGAACGGAAGCGCTCCGGCCAAGGCGGCGGACGCGTCCCGCAACAACTGATTCGGCGCAGGCGGTTATCATGATCGCCTGCGATCCGGGGCTGTAGCTCAATTGGTAGAGCACTGCCTTTGCAAGGCAGGGGTCAGGGGTTCGATTCCCCTCAGCTCCACATAGCCCGGAAGAGCCCTGTTCGCCGACAAAGCGAACGGGGCTCTTTCGTTGTCCAGAGGATTCCCTCAGGGAGTGGTGACATTCGTCACCGTACACGGATGACAAAGTTTCGCGCTGAGCCAAGTCAACGCTGCTTACATGGGGTGGAATCCGGACAGCGAGGTGAACATGGTCAGTTTCGAAACCGACCTCGACGATCTCAGGTCGTCGAGCAAGGAACTGCAGAAGGCCGCCGACATAGTCAATACCGCCCATACCGGTGTGCGAGGGCAGGACGTGCCCGCTCCCGACCCCGTCACGGGTGGCCTTCTCCCCGGCTTGTTCGCGCCGGACACCGCGTTCGGGAAGTCTCTGGGCATGCGTGGGGTTTCGACGGCGTACGAGGAACACCGCCAGGCTGTCGAGAAGATGCTCGCGAAGCTGCACCGCAGCACGCAGGACGCCTCACAGGCATTGGCGAGGGTCGCCGAACTGTACGAAGCCGTCGACGAGGACAACAAGCAGCGAGTGAACCGCGCGGCGTACGGGGAACAGGGGTAGCGGCGATCATGGACGGGTACTTCAACGCACTGGACGTGCAGACCACCGCCGAAGGTGGCAACAAGAACACCGAGTTGCTTGAGGGAATCACCCAAGACCTCAAAGCGGGCGCCGAAAAGGCCTTCGCGGCGGTAGACCTCCTTTTCACGGACTGGCTCATCGGCAGCGACGTGGACCTCAGTGGTGGGCGCAAGGAACAGGTCCGCGACTTCTTCCTCGAGTTCTCCGAGGCGGAACTCGTCGGCCAAAACAGCCTGCAGACCATGATCGAGGCCTACGAAAGTTTCTGGAACGCCTTCCAGGACACGAAAGCGCCGCTCGACCGGTCTCTGGTCCTGCTTCTCAAGTGGCGTGGTGAAGGCGCCGAGAGCGCCAAGAGTTACATCCAGGGTCTCGTGAACACCTATTCCCGGGTGGGCACCAAACTCACCGTGCTGGAAGCCGACATCGTGGCCGCGCGGGACGCGATCGCGACCGCGCGGGCCGACCTGAGCGCTCTGGCCGCGGCTTTCCTGACCGCCGCGGAAAAGTACCAGGACGATCAGGAACGCCAAGACGAATCCGCTTTGACGAAGGCACTGGCGGCGGGTTTCGCCGGCGCCGTCGCGGCTTTGCTCGTGGCGGCCGTTCCGCCCGCCGGTGCCGCCTTCACCGCGGCGACCTTCTTCACCACCGCGAACGGGGTCCAGGTCGCCGGTGCCGCTGCCGGTGCCGGGCTTTCCACCCTCGTCTCCGAGAACGCCTCGATCATCGGGGACAGCCCGGAAACCATCTACAACAGCTTCCACGATGGCGTGGTCAACATCAGGGAAGGCATGTTCCGCGCGGCGGAGTCGCTGATCTCGAAGATCAACGTCGAGATCAACAACCTGCCGATCATTCCCGAGCCGCCGGACGTCAGCCCTGGCGAGACCTTCGACCCCGGCAACTTCGAAACGGAGAAGACCGACAAGGCGACGGAAGAGCGGGTCCGGGACAAGAACGTCGACATCTCGAACGACGGCAAGTTCCAGGAACCGCCGCGGGAACTGGCACCACTCGAATAACGGACGGGTGGGGTCTCCCGGCTCAGGAGACCCCACCGCGCAAGGAGCAAGCGTGGCCGAAAAACCGGCGCCCAAGAAACCGGCCAACGACCGGCAAGCGATGCTCGAGGCCTTGGCCACCCTGTCGGTGGACGCGTCCTCACCGGACGGTGCCGTCTCCGTTTCGGTCAACACCGACGGCGTGATGACACGGCTCAGAGTGAGCGAAGCCGTGTCGCGGCTGTCGCCAGCCGAGATCGCGGACACCGTCATGCGGACTTATCAAGAAGCGCAACAAGGATCCGCGAAGCGCAGTGCGGAGCTGATGGCGCCGATCGGCAACGCCGGATACCTCACGGACAGGCTCCGCTGGCGGCTCGGGTTCACCCCGGCGTTCCAGCAGACCGGGGAAACCGTCACACCGGAATCCCCGGTCTCGCGCCGGACACCCACGAGTACCGAGAATGTGGTGCTGAAGGACCGTTCGGAAGAACCGGCCGGGCCGGCCCAGGACGAGCAGTCCGAACCGGCGGAATCCGACGACCAGTACTACGAGCAAGGCCTGCGGTACCGGCCTTCCTGGTGATCCGGTGCTTTACCGGCCGTGAATTCCTCGGCGTGCCAGCCAGGCGAACGTCCATCGGTAGAAATTCTGTGCGGCAAGGCCGGTGTTGAGGGAATGACCGCTGCCGCGCACGACGTGGTCGGCGTCTTGGCCCGTGCAGGCACTTGTTCCGCAGATCAGGGTGTCGTGCTCGCCCAGCACGTAGGCCGTCGGCGTCTTCACGGACCGGGTGCGCATCGAGCCGGGGCCGACAGCGCGGAGTTCAGCGGAGGCGAGCGTGTCCTTCAGCGCTTCTTCCACCGGGATGATCGCCGGGTCGTAATTCCCTTCGAAGTGGAAGGTTTCAGCGCGTGTGCCGGGCCGCGTCGTGAGGTAGCCGGGAGCCCAAGGCTTTCCGGCGAACTTCGCGTCCTGCTCGGCCGGGTAGAACGGTGAAGCCGAGGATGCGGACCGTTCGCCGGGCCGATCGCGGGGGATTCCGCTGACGATCACGGCGTCGACCCCGCCCCGCGCCGCCGCCCGTTCGGCGACGAGGCCGCCCATCGAGTGTCCGTTGAGGACGATGGTCCGGAAGCGAGGTCCCACCGCGCCCCGGCGTAACCGCTGGACCACCTGATGGACGGTCTCTCCGCCGGCGGCGAAGTCGAGGGTTTCCGGATTCGGGCGGCTGCTGCGGCCGTACCCGAGCCTGTCGATGTTCAGCGTCGCGAAGCCCGCTCGTGTCGCACTGTCCACATAGGAATATCGACGCGGCTGGTACGGCCAGTCCCAGTAGGAGCGGTCATAGGTCCCGCCGTGCAGCAGGACCTGAACCGGAGTGCGCGAAGTGAGTTTCCCGCGGACGCAGAGTTCGCCCGCGATCGTGTGGTCGTCGGTGCCGACCCGGACCTGGAAGCGGTGTTCCTGGCACCTGGCCGTCGATGGTCGTTCGGTGGCGACCGCCGTCGTGGTGCCGAAAAGTGTGAGCAGCGCGGCGATGATGGCCGCTCTTGCGGTGAAGGTCATGGCTCCAGGGTCGGAGACGCGCCCGGGTCGCGTCGTCCGGCGAGAGTGGAGATCGCGGGCTACGTCTGATGTTCAGCGCGGACCAGGCCGGTCTGGTACGCGAACACCACCAGCTGTGCCCGGTCGCGGGCGTGGACCTTGGCCATCGCCCGGCTGACGTGGGTCCGTACGGTCGCCGCGCTGATGACGAACTCGCCGGCGATCTCCTCGTTCGACATCCCTTGCGCGACACGAAGGACCACCTCGTGCTCCCGTTCGGTGAACGCGGAGCCGCCGAGACGGGGCATCGGCCTCGACGGGCGCGCGGTGAACTCCGCGATCAGCCGCTTGGTCACACTCGGGGAAAGGAGCGCGTCTCCCGCCGCCACGACGCGGACCGCCTGGATCAGGTCGGCGGGCCTGGTGTGCTTGAGCAGGAAGCCGCTCGCTCCGGTGCGTAGTGCGTCGAAGACGTATTCGTCGAGGTCGAACGTCGTCAGCATGAGGACCCGGACGCCGGAAAGCCGTTCGTCCGCCATGACCCGGCGGGTGGCTTCCAGACCGTCCATTCCCGGCATCCGGATATCCATCAGCACCACGTCGGGCACGGTTTCCGCGATGACGGCCACCGCCGCTTCGCCGCAGTCCGCCTCGCCCACGACGGCGATGTCCTCCTCGACCCGCAGCAGTGCCGCGAACCCGGACCGCACCAGCAGTTGGTCGTCGACCAGCACCACCCGGATCATCCGGTCACCTCGTCCGGCCACCGTGCGCTCACCCGGAACCTCCCGTCCTCACGGCACGCGGTCAGTGTGCCGCCGGTCGCCCTGGCACGTTCAACCATTCCCCTGATTCCGGCCCCGGGGACGTCCGGACCAGGCGCGCGGACCTCGTTGATCACGTCGAGCCGCAGGCCGTTCACGTCGGCCCGCACCGTCACCTCGGCGGTGGACGCGCCGTGCTTCGCGGCGTTCGTGAGTGATTCCTGCACGATCCGGTACACCGCACCGCCGACCGGCTGCCCGATCCCGGCAGCGTGGAGGTCCAGCGTGACGGCCAGGCCAGCCTGATTCGACGAAGCGACCAGTGCGGGAATGTCCGCTACTCCCGGTGCCGGCCGGAGCGGGGCGGAGTCGTCACGCAGGAGCCGCACCATCGCGTTCAGTTCGTCCAGGATGGTGCCGCTGACCGTGCGGACGACTTCGAGCGCTTCCTTCGCCACTTCCGGGTGACAGTCGATCACGTGTACGGCCATGCCCGACTGGACGTTGATGACCGTCATCGCGTGGCCGACGCTGTCGTGCAGATCCCGCGCGACGCGGAGCCGCTCGCCGAGTACGCGATCGCGTTCCGCCCGCTCGGCGGCCGCGGCCCGCTCACGACGTCCTCGAAGCGCGTCGGCCGCGAAGACCGCTACGCCCGCCCAGCCGACGAAGACCAGATCGATGACGCCCGCCCCACCGGTGGCCACGTTCACGCCGACGACAACCACCGCCATACCGCCCGCGAAGACGTACGCGAGCCGTCGCGGGCGAAGGGTTCCGAGTGCGAACAGCGGCACGAGACCGGCGAACAACACCGGACCATCGGGGTAGCCGAACCCCAGGTAAAGCAGGAGCGCAAACGCTTCCGTCCCGGCCGCCGCCACCGGGAGTCGCCAGGCGAGGGTGAGTGCGAGACAAGCGAGCGCGACGACGGCGAACCCGAACGTGTCGACCGGGCGTTCCCCGTGCTCCGGCTCGAGGTTCGCGGTGCCGACGACGAGTAACGCGCTCACCACGAGCCAAGCGACGACGACTCCGCCTCGGAACAGCCACTTCACCGGCCCAGTCTGCCGAAACCGGCCTACGAGCACGTCCGCGTCCCGTGGATCCCGCCTACGTCAGATGTGCAGAAGCCGTTCGTCGAGCTTCGTCAAATAGTCGCGGCCGTACTCGCCGTTCTCCAGTTCCCGCCACAGCACCGGCGGCAGATCCCGCGCCACCTCGGGCGAGCGTGACGCGGCGGCCAGCGCGATCGTCGCGACGGTGTCGACGTCGCCGGTGAACGCGACCGAGCGCTGGAGCAGTTCGCTCAGGCTCCGGCCTGCCGCGAGCACGGTCAGCGCGGCACGGACGCTCATCCAGCCCCGCGGCCCGACCTTGCCCGACCATGGCCGCGCCCAGCCGCCGTGGCCGACGTCGGCGGGCAGGACGCCCTCGATCCACCGCGCGACCTCGGCCAGTGGACCGAGCCGGTGGTGGCAGTAGTGCACCGCCAGCGCGGCGGCCTGTGCCGCGGCTATCCCGGCCGGGGTGTCGTGCGTGATCCTGGCCTGGAGTTTCGCGTGGTAGAGGACGTCGTCGACGGTCGGCAGGATCCCGATCGGCCCGGCGCGCATGGCCGCCCCGCTCTTGTCGCTCTGCGGCCGAAGCCGTCGCAGCAGCTCTTCGCCGTCCCGTACCTCGCTGAGCAGCTGATGGAAACGCGGCGCGTAGCCGTCGTGCGGATCGCGGTGATACGCCCGCACGAAGTGCTCGGCGAGCAGCAGGGGCGTCCATCGCCGTCCCGAGACGAGCAGTTCCGCGATCGCGATCGTCATCTGCGTGTCGTCGGTGTAGCGACCTGCCGGGACCGAGAGTCGGCCGGGATGCGGCACGTAACCGGCCAGCGTGTTGTGCTCGGCGACGAAGCTCGGGTACGCGTGCTCGAAGGAGCCTCCGTACGCGTCGCCGATGGCCAGTTCGACCAGCATCCGAACTCCTTCAGGGGTGATCGTGCCAGGCTGCGGGGTGCCGCCTGATACCCATACCGTGGAGTCATGGCGACCGACAAGCTGCGCGCGTGGTGGGCTCATCGGCAAGGTCTCGACGGCTCGCTGCGCGGGGTGTCGGCGGCCGAGGTGCTGGAACGGACCGGTTGGATGCGCTCGGTCGGTGGTTCGGCGCCCTATCTCGGGCTGTTCGCCAGAGCCCGCCTCGATCGCGAAACGGTCGACGCGGACGTCGCGCGGCTCGCCATCCACGAACTGCCGTCGGCGCGCGGCTGCACCTACGTCCTGCCGTCGGCGGATTTCGAACTCGGGCTGACCGTCGGCGCGGGGGCGCCTGCCGGTGAACTCGCGGCGGCGGAGAAATACCTCGGTGTCACGCAGGCCGAGATCGAGCAGTTGTGCGTCACCGTCGCCGACCTGCTCGAGGCGTCCGCCGAACCGCTCGGCCCGGCCGCGATCAAGGACGCCGCCGGCGGCGCGGTGCGCGGTCTCGGCGAGGCGGGCCGCAAACGCGGCACAACCACGACGTTGCCGCTCGCGCTCGGTCTGCTCCAGGTCCGCGGCGACATCCGCCGGGTCCCGGTCGACGGACGGCTGGACCAGCAGCGTTACGGCTACGTCCGCTGGACGCCGTCCCCGCGGGGCGGGCTGTCCGATATGGACACCGCGCGGACGGAACTGGCCAGGCGGTATTTCTCGTGGGCGGCCCCGGCGTCACTCAAGCATTTCCGCTGGTTCTCCGGTTTCACCGCGGCCAGTGCCGAGAAAATCGTGGAACGGCTGGAACTCGTGCCGCTCGACGGCACCGATTTGCTCCTGCCCAAGGAGTTCGTGGACGAGTTCACCGTGCCGTCGGAGCCGTCGTACGCGCTGCTCGCCGGTATCGACGGCATCCACCTGCTGCACCGTGAGATGTCGCGGCTGCTCGACGACGCCGACGTCGAACGTCCGGTGCCCGGTGGGCGCGTGGGGGAGACGCTGGGCGGGCAGGCGGATCCGTCCAGTCACGTCATCGTCGACCGAGGCCGGATCGCCGGCCTGTGGGAGTTCGACACCGAGACGAACGAGATCGTCCACCGGTTCTTCGGGGACGAGGACGCCGCGCTGCGCGAGACGATCGCGGAGACCGAGGCATTCGTCCGTGACCGACTGGGCGACGCCCGGAGCTTCAGCTTGGATTCGCCGAAGAGCCGGGCGTCACGAGTGGCCGATCTCAGGAACTGAGCGGGTCAGGCTCCGCCCGTCGCCGAAGTGGATCATTCACGACAACCCGACGATGGTCGTTCCCGCGTACCGTTCACGGCCAGAGGAGCTCTTTGCACCAGGTCCCGTTCTCGCGCCGGTAGCGGAGCCGCCGGTGCCGCCGGTCGTGGCTCGCCTGCCAGAACTCCACTTCGGACGGCGTCACCAGATAACGGGTCCAGGTTTCCGGTGCCACGCCGGGATTCTCCTCGACCCACCGCTTCGCTTCCGCGGCCGCGCGGACGAGATCGGCCGGATCCTCGAGCACCTGGGACTGCCTGCCGATGAACGCTTCCACCCGGGACGCCGGCGGCCGGGCGGTGAAATCGGCCGCGGACACCTCGGGATCGGCGAGCGAGACCGGACCGCGCAGGCGGACCTGACGGCCTCGCCCCGGCCAGAAGAAGGTCAGCGCGGCGAACGGATTCTTCGCCAGCTGAACACCTTTCGGGCTTTCGGAACTCGTCGCGATCGCCCAGGTGTCCCCGTCGACGTCCTTGAGGATCACGACCCGCGCGTCCGGCACCCCATCCGCGTCCACTGTGGACAGAGTGACGGCGTGGGGCGCCAGGACGTGCTCTCCCGCTTCGTCGAGCCATTCCAGGAAGAGCTCGCGCGGAGTCGCCGGTGTGGCCTCGGTGTCGAATTCCGGCAGTTCCTCGGGGAACGACGGCCGGCCGCGCACCCTGCGGTTCATCAGTACCCCGGCGGACGCTGCGGCGGATAGCCGGGCGCGGGCGGCGGATAGTGCGGCGGATGCTGCCCCGGCGGCGGACCCTGCGCGGGCGGCGGCCCGACCGGATACTGCGGCGGCGGTGGCTGCTGGGGCTGCCAGCCGGGCGGCGGCTGCTGCCCGGGCGGCGGTATGGGCGGGCCCGGCGGCATCGGCGGCTGCTGGCCCTGCGACTGCGCCCACTGCACCTGCTGATAGACCTCACCGGGCTGCGGGAAACAGAACGTCAGCTTCGCGTTCACCGAACCCTGGACCGCCGCGCCCCACAGCTTCCCGCCGACGAACGCGTACATCTGCGCCGCCGAGACATCGACGGCCACCATGCGCGTCTCACCACCGAACTGGTTACCGGACTTCGCCGACGCGGCCTGCGCGGCGTCCGGGTACACGCGGTCTCCGATCAGACCGGCGATCACCACCGAAGCGGCCGTCCAGCCGACAGTGCCCATCACGTTCGCGCGCGCGTGCTGCGTCGCCAGTCCGGTGAAGTCGTACAACGCGGGCGCGGTCACCTCCGGGATCGCCGCGGCGACCACGCAATAGTTCATCGTCGACATCATCACGGATTCGGTGAACAGGCCCACGACGGCCGTGCTCGGACCGATCTGGACGGTGTTCAGCCTGCCCCCGCTGCGCTGGATGCGCTCTGCCACCGCACCCAGGTACTGCTCCTTGGTGAGCACCGATGCCTCCCGAAGATTCCTCACGCGGCGCCATCGTCGCACGAACAGGGCGGATGGTCGCACCGGCGCGGCGATCCGATCTGCTTCACTGGACGCCACTATGCGACGTCTTCTGATCTTGCCGCTCGTCGTGCCGCTGCTGGCGGCCTGCGGGCCGACGGAACAGCCGCCGTCCGCGGCGAGCTCGCCCGCCCCGTCGGCCACCGCGGCGCCCAGCATCCCGCCCGCCCCGGAACCCACCGGCAAAGGCCCGTGCCCGTACCTGGGCACCGAGTTCGTCTCGGACGCCAACGGGCAGAAGGTCTCCAAGGTCAAAACCTCGGCCGATCAGCCACAGCCGACCTGTTTCTTCTACGCGCTCAGCGGGAAACTGCAGCTCACCGTGCGTGTGTACGTCGGAGAACCCGCGGTGGCCAAGGCATTGGTGGATCAGGCGGCGCCCATCGACACCTCCAACCCCGCCGACGAACCGGCGGGCTGGAAGGGCGGCTACCAGCCGACCGGAGAAGGCGCCGTTTACGCCGTTTCGAAGGGCGGGAACGCGGTAGTCGTGACCACCAACCAGAAGCAGAGCATCAAGGCACGTACGGTGGCGAAGGAGGCTATCGGTGAGCTGCAGCTCTAGGTAGTGGTATCCACACAGCAGAGTGAAGTTGATCTTGTACTACCCTGTGCCGCACGCGCGATGGTTCGCGGGACCAGCGCAACGCCAGATCCGGCGGAGGCCGCCTTGCGGTGTGGCTCGGCGGCACAAAAGATCATTTCTCCCCATAAGACAAAAGGACAGGTTTCGTGGCTGACACCCTCAAGGAAATCTTGCTCGACTCCAGCCGTCGCCCGGCTGTCGTGAGCGACTTCGAAAACCTCGTCGACGCCGAGGTCTCGGACAAGGGCGGCGTTTCGGGTGCCGTCGTGAAGACCGGCTTCGCCGCCGTCAAGAAGATCAAGCCGGGCATCATCCCCGCCGCCGTCGACACCCTGCTCGACGACTTCACCGGTGCCCTCGAGCCCTTCTACCTTGACTACAAGGCCAAGGGCGGCAACGACTTCGGCGCCTACCTGGTCGGCCGCAGCGACGAGGCCTCCGACGCGCTCCTGTCGGTCACCGACTCGCGCGCCGAGAAGAGCAGCCGCGACAGCATCAAGAAGGTCTACTCGAAGCTGCGCCCGAACGGCAAGAAGAACGTCGAGGAGGCCCTTCCCCGCGTCGGCCAGCTGATCGACAAGCACGCGGCAGCTGTTTAATCGCGCGCTGACGTAAAAGCGCCGAAGGGGCGTCGACCCGCTTCCCACTCACGTGGGCGGGGAGGCGCCCCTTCATCGCGTTTACGTGGGCCTTCGGCCCGAAAGAGGGCGCGCGACCGGTGAAGTCTCGCCGTCGCGCTGGCGCGCTTCCGGCGAGACAGGTCCGCCGGTGCTGTCGCTGGGCGCGTTGATCTTCGGCACCAAGACGTGAAGGGGCCGTCCAGGGACCGGGGTGGTCGCTGGACGGCCCTTTCGTGACGAGACGAGTGTCAGGCGTCAGTTCTTTTTGTCGGCGGAGCTGGTGCTCGGAGCCTGGTGCCCGTTCTTAGGGGTGCCGGGCTTCGGAGCCGCGGGCTTCACCGGAGCCGGACCGGAAGCGGCGGGCTTCGCGGGATCGGACTGTGCCGGCTTCGGAGCGGCCGCGGCCGGAGCGGCTGCGGCCGGTTTCGCGGGCGGAGCGGGAGGAGCGGGCGGAGCCTTCGGCGGCGCGGGCGCGACCGGCGGCTCCTGCTTGGAACGCAGGGCGTAGGCGGCACCGGCACCGGCGACCGCGATACCGATCACCCACGGCCAGCGGCGACGCTTGCGCGTCCCCTTGGCGGCGGCCTTCGCCTCGACGAGCGCGGCCCTGAAGTCCTTCTTCGCCGCCTTGAAGTCCTTCTTGCCCCGGCGCTTGGACTCGCCGGCGGACTTCGCGGCCTGGATGGCGGCCTTGCGCGCCTTGCGGCCCGGCTTCCGCATCTCGGAAATCCTGGCCAGCGCCTCCTTACGAGCCGCCTTGGAGCTGCGCTTGAGCTCCTTACGGGCCGGTGCCGTCCTCTTCGCGAGCGTCTTGCGCGCGCGACGGCTGCTCTTAGCGATCTCACCGGCGCTCTCGGAGAGCTTCTGCTCGGCTACCTCGACGGCGTGGGCGGTGGCTTCCTTGCCCACCTCGACGGCACGTTTGCGCAGGCCGAGCGCGCCGGCCTTCGCCGACTCGCTCACCGAATCTGCTGCCCGGGTCATGGCCTTCACCTCTTCAATCGTTTGATTTTGCTTCGTTGCTTGTAACCTATCGTGCCCCTTGCCCCCAGATCTTGCCGTAGATGGCACGATGAAGCTCGTGACTGAAAGCAAGGGATCCCTCATTGGTGGCGCACTGAAGGCCACTCTGCACACCAACCAGGGTGACATCAACCTGAACCTGTTCCCCGACCACGCGCCGAAAACGGTCGCGAACTTCGTCGGGCTCGCCGAGGGCGGCAAGGAGTACACCCAGCCCAACGCGCAGGGTACGAACTCGGGCCCGTTCTACGACGGGTCGATCTTCCACCGCGTCATCGACGGCTTCATGCTCCAGGGCGGCGACCCGACCGGCACCGGCCGCGGCGGCCCCGGCTACAAGTTCGGCGACGAGTTCCACCCGGAGCTCCAGTTCTCCAAGCCGTACCTGCTGGCCATGGCCAACGCCGGACCCGGCACCAACGGTTCGCAGTTCTTCATCACCGTCGCGCCGACGACGCACCTGAACTTCAAGCACACCATCTTCGGCGAGGTCGCGGACCAGGCTTCCCGCGACGTCGTCGACGCGATCGGCCGCACGGCGACCGGTCCCGCCGACCGCCCGCTACAGGACATCGTCATCGAGAAGGTCAGCATCAGCCGCGAGGGCTGACCACACTGATCAACACTGATCACACGGCCTGATACGGGGGATTTCGGTAGGTTGGTGGCATCGTGAGCCAACCACCGAATCCCCAGTACCAGCAGGCCGCCATGCCCGGCTGCTGGTGGCATCCGAACCGGCCGACCGGGCTGAGCTGTTCACGCTGCGAGCGTCCGGCCTGCCCGGATTGCCTGCGTGAAGCCGCCGTCGGCTTCCACTGCACCGACTGCGTCCAGGCAGGTCGCCAGCAGGACCGTGTCCAGCAGAAGCAGTACCGCGACGCCGGCTACGGCGCGACCACCCTCGCCGGTGCCCAGCCGGTCCGCACGGCTGTCGTCACGCCGGTGCTCCTGGCGCTCAACGTCATCATCTTCTTCATCACCGTCGCCCAGTCCGGCAGCATCGCGGACAACAACTTCTCCGAGCTCTTCCAGTTCGGTGAGCTGGCGAACCCGCCGACGCTCGCGAACAACGAGTGGTGGCGCGTCTTCACCTCGGGCTTCCTGCACTTCGGCCTGCTGCACATCGCGAGCAACGCCTTCTCGCTGTGGTTCGTGGGCCGCCCGCTGGAGACCGCGCTCGGCCGCGTGCCGTTCACGGCGCTCTACTTCGTGTCGATGCTCGGCGGCTCGGCCGCGAACCTGGTCTTCACGGATCTCGACGCGGCCCCGGTGGTCGGGGCCTCCGGCGCCATCTTCGGGCTGATCGGCGCGTACACGGTCATCGTCATCAAGCTCAGGCTCAACCCGACCTGGCTGCTGGTCATCCTCGGGCTGAACGTCTTCATCACCTTCCAGGTGCCGGGTATCTCGGTCCTCGCGCACGCGGGTGGTTTCGTCGCCGGTCTGCTGGCGACGTTCGCCCTGTTGTACGCCCCGGAAAAGAATCGGCTCGGCTGGCAGCTCGGCGGGATGGCGATCGTCGTCGTGGCGATGGTCGGGCTCATCGTCTGGAAGGACGTGCAGACCGTGTCCGCCGCGTACTGCGAATTCACCTCGTTCCAGGGCCAGACGGCCTACCTTTGCTACCGGTAGTAGTCCTTGTTCCCCCAAGTGGGTTATGTGTTTACTCGGTGGAGAAGCAACGAGGTCGGGTACCTTCAGGTTGATCATCGACATCGACTTTGGGGGTTGAGATGAAGATCCGGAAAGCGGCAGCTCTCGCCGCCGTCGCCGTGATGGCTGCGGCAATGGCACCGGCGGTCGCGCAGGCCGATCAGGCCGCCGAGACCTGTCAGACCTACACCAAACGCTATTTCCTCGGGTCGGGCAGCACGATCACGTTGCGTGTCGCCTATGTCGACGCGGCGTTGAAAATCTGCTTCGGGGATCCCGGCGTAACGTCGGCGGTGGCGACGCAGACCGTCGGCACCACCGGGCCGGGTGCGGCCAGCGGCTGGGAGATCACCGCCGGTCCGGCCGTGGTGGAAGACCAGCGGCCCCGCCACGTCAAGGCGAAGTTCAGCGGTTCGCTGCGGACGTGCGTCGTCAAGATCAACCCGATCTGCTCGCCGGCCTCGCCGTACGAGATCTTCGGGGAGTACGCGCCGCCCGCGGTCGGACCGGCCGTTCCGGGGTGGTCACACGGCCCGAACGGCGACGTCCACTACTACGACAACGCCTGACCCTTGAGAGCGGTGAGGGCGTCCATGACGTCCCTGGGGTCCTCGCCGAGGTCGATCCGGCCGAACACCAGCAGGTGTTCGCCGGATTCGACCTCGAGGGTCAGACTGTCCCGGCCGAGCCGTCGCGTCGTGCGCAGCCGGAGCCGGGCTTCGGACCAGGAGTAGTGGTGCGCGCCACCGAGGGTTCTGGCCAGGATTCCCTCGGAACCGGCGGCCAATCGAGGACGGAGCAGGGTGCCGTGCAGCGCGAGCGCGCCCGTGGAGAGCATGGCCATCGCCGTCAGCACGGTGCCGCCGACGTCGCCGCCGACGGCCAGCCACAGTGCGCCTGCCAGCAGCGACAGGGTGATCACCCAGGCCACTACCACAACGTTCCGCTGCGGCGCCCACGAGGTGGGGTAGTTATCCACAGGGGTTATCCACAGTGGGGATGAGTCACACCGGTGTAATTCGGCGTCAAGCCGCCATCCGGGGTAATGTTCACCGCCACCGCATCGTCATGAGCAGCCCGGCGATCATCAGCACGAAACCGATGGCGAAGTTCATGTTGCCCAGCTCGGCCATGAAGGGGATTTTGTCGCCCGCGATGTAGTTCACGACCAGCCACATCAGGCCGACCAGCATGAGACCGAACATCACGATCTTGTAGAACAGGTTCGACGGGCCCGCGGCCTTGACCTTCACCGGCGTGCGGCGATCGGTCGGCGGGGTGTACGCCGTCTTCTTGCGGACCTTGGACTTCGGCATCGTGTTCCTCGCGTACTGTTCGGCTTCCCTGGTGGCGATGACCCGCTTTCGGGTGCGCAACCAGCGCCACGTGCACACGTTAACGTAAACGAGCGCCGCTGGGCACCGTCCGGGACCGGTCGATTTCCCGCACTGTGACAATGGTGTCACACACGGTTCGACACTGTGCTGGTTCGGCACTGCGGCTTGGTTCGAGACTGAGGAGCTTGCGTAGTGGCTGAGCGGGAAGAGCCGGGCGGGGACCGACGGCGGTACTCCGAACGACCCCCTGGCGGAGGCCGTCCGGCCCCCCGGCGTGGACCGGACGGCGCAGTGCCGCCGCGGCGCGCCCCTGGAGAGGCGCCGACGCCGCGCCGGAGGCCATCAGAGGGGCCGCCACCGCGCCGGCCGATGGACGGGCCCCCACCGCGTCGCCGTCCCGCGCCACCGCCGGGGTCGACCGAGGAGACCGTCATCTTCGAACCGGTCGGCGGGGGCACCACGACCGAGGAACGCCCGCCGCCGCGTGAACTGGGCAAGGGCGGCGCCGCCATCCGGACCGTGGGCGAACTGCTCATCACCGCCGGTCTGGTGGTGCTGCTGTTCATGGTCTACGAGGTCTACGTGACCGACCTCTTCTCCGCGGGCAAGCAGTCCGAGGCGAGTTCGGAACTGGACGGCGACTGGTCGAAGGACCGGCAACTGCACCCCGACCTGGTCGACGGTAAGGCGTTCGCCAGGATCCACATCCCGGTGTTCGGCGCCGACTTCAACTTCACCATCCAGGAAGGCACCACCGAGGCCGCGCTCGAAGTCGGCCCCGGCCACTACAAGGGCACGGCGCTGCCGGGCGAGCCGGGCAACTTCGCCATCGCCGGTCACCGGGTCGGCAAGGGCGCGCCGTTCAACGACCTGGACAACCTCGGCTCGTGCGACCAGATCATCATCGAGACCCAGACCGACTTCTACGTCTACAAGGTGCTGCCCTACAAGGACGAGGTCGAGGGCTGGGCGGCGGGCAAGGGCGCCGACCCGAAGTGCAAGAACGTCGGGACGCTGCGTGACCCGAAAGCCGTCGACGGCGGCGCCTACGGCGAGACCAACGGCCGCCGCATCGTGTTCCCCACCAAGGGCGAAACGGTGAACCCGGTGCCGTACAAGGACCCGGAGATCCTGCCGAAGGCCGAGCAGGTCTCGCTGCTCACGCTGACCACGTGTCACCCGAAGTTCTCGGCGAAGGAACGGCTCATCATCCACGCGGTACTGGCCCAGCAGGTACCGAAGAACCAGGTCGGCTCCTACGCCGAACTCCTGCCCAAGATCTCGGAGGCGCGCTGATGTACGGCTGGATCTGGCGCAAGCTGCCGGGCCCCTTCGCGGTGAAGCTCGCGACGGCGGTCGTACTGGCCCTCGGGGTCGTGGCGCTGTTGATGTTCGTCGTCTTCCCGTGGCTGGAACCGCGCCTGTGGTTCAACGAAGTGAGCGTCCAGTAGGCGTGCGGTTCGGTGTCTTCCTCGTCTCCGGGCGGTTTCCCGGGCAGGAGGACGCCGATGTCCTGCGCCGGTCGGTCGACGCCGCCATCGCCGCCGAGCGGGCCGGATTCGACGACGTGTGGTTCGCCGAGCACCACTTCACGCCGTACGGCGCCTGCCCGTCCGCGATCACCCTCGCCGCGCACGTACTCGGCCGCACCGAGCGGATCGCGGTCGGCACCGCGGTGAGCGTGCTGTCCATCGCGCATCCGGTGGCGCTCGCCGAACAGTGGTCGCTGCTCGACGCGGTTTCCGGTGGACGGCTGCGGATCGGCGTCGGCCGAGGCGGGCCATGGCAGGACCTCGAGGTCTTCGGCACCGGCGCGTCCCGCTATGAAACGGGCTTCGAAGAGAGCCTCGACCTGTTGCTCGCGGCGATGACGTCGAAGACGGTCTCGGCCGACGGCGACCACTTCAGATTCCGTGAAGTGCCGATGGTGCCGCGGCCGGAACGGGCTCCGCGCGTGGTCGTGGCCTGCGGGGACGCCGGCTCACGCGCGGTCCGGCTCGCCGCCGACCGCGGGCTGCCGATGTTGCTCGGGCTGCACACCGACGACGACGGCAAGATCGAAACCCTTGCCGCTTACGGGGATTCCGCCGCCGAGCACATCTCGACGGTGCTGTGCCAGGTCGGGGACGACGCGCTGGACGTCGTGCGGTCCGCGTTGCCGGGTTCCCTGAAGGAGGGGTTCGCCGGGCACGTGTACCTCGACGGTAAGCGGGGACTGGACAAGGATCCGGTGTCCTACACCGACAAGCTGTGCGAGACGCACCCGATCGGCGGAGTGGGGTACTGCGTCGACCGGCTGGGAACGAGCATCCGGCGTACCGGCGTCTCCCACGTGATCATGATGGTGGAAGCGTCCGGTACGCCGGAGGGAACACTCGAGAACATCGCGCGGATCGGCGTCGAAGTGCTGCCCGCGCTGCGCTGAGGGCCCTCAGCGGGAAAGCGCGCTTCGGGCCGTGCTAGGTCTCAGCAGTCACGCAGTTCCGGGCTCTGGTTCAGCAACTGGCCGCGCACCGAGACGAACGCGCGGTAGCGGTCACTGTCCACTCGGGACGGTTTGAACGCGGCGACCCGGTGGCAGTTCTGGAACGCCAGCTTGACGCCGAAGTGCCGTTCCAGGCCACCGCGGATGGAGTCCGAGGCCAGCGCCCGCAGCAGCTGACCGCGTTCGGCCTCGCTCGGCGGCGGCGTCTCGTTGTCGGCGAACCCGTCGGCCGCGCCCTCGGCCTCCGCGATGACACCGGTGATCACGGTCCAGGCATATGGCAGGGATTCCCGGACACAGGCGACGAATTCGGCGTCGGAGACCTCCCCGCGCTCGGCCTTCTCCAGCAGCGCGGGCGATACATCCAGAGACATCGGACCTCCGAGAGAGACACAGTGAACGTGGGCCGTCTTCCTGACTACTCACCCGCGGGCCAAGCCACAAGAGAAAACGATCATCATCACCACTTTGGCGGAAGCCGCCGTCACTCCCAGCGAAAGAGCTTCGCCGCCACGACACAACTGCCCACCGCGAAAGCCGCCAGTACGGCGAGTTGCAGCGGCTGGGCGCCGGTGCCGGTCCAGGCGTCTTCGAGGGCTTTCACGCCCGGGGGGATGTACGCGCCGATGTCCCGGATGACCTCCGGAAGCAACGGGCGCGGCAGCCAGACGCCGCCGAGGAACATGATCGGGATGTAGGCGATCATCGCGATCCCTCCCGCGGCGCGGCTGGTCTTGGCGACCGCCGCGGCGATCAGGCCGAGGCCGAAGATCGCGATCGTGCCGAGGACGAACGTCAGCAGGAAGCCGAGTGGGTGACGCGGGCTGGGGACGTCGAAGACGATGCCCGCCGTCACGAGGAGGATGCCGACCCCGCCGATCGTCACGGTGACGTTGATGATCAGCTGTGCCACCAGCAGTTGGACCGGGTGTACCGGGGTGGTGGCGAAGCGGCGGAGGATGCCCTGTTCGCGGTAGGACGCGATGATGCCGGGGATCGCCTGCAGGCCCATCATGGCCATGGTGAGCACGATCATCGATGGCACCCAGGCGTCGAGGAAGCGCATGCCCGACGTTGTTGCGCTCTCCGCGCGAATGCCGGGGATCACCCCGAGCACGGCCGTGATGGCCGTCGGCAGGACAAGCCCGCCGATGACGAATCCCGGCGTGCGGAGGGCGATTTTCGTTTCGGTGAGGGTGATCTTGGCGAGCGTGTTCATTTCTCGTCTCCTGAATCAGTCGCGGCCGGTCAGGGTCACGAAGGCTTCGTCCAAAGTGGATTTACCGGCGCGGTCACGGAGCTCGCCGGGGGTACCGGTGGCGACTACGCGTCCGGCGTCGAAGATCGCGAGGCGGTCGCAAAGGCGTTCGGCCTCGTCCATGAAGTGCGTGACGAGAAGGACGGTGACGCCGGAGTCGCGCACGGTCTCGACGAGCTTCCAGGTGTCGCGGCGGGCGTGCGGGTCCAGTCCGGTGGTCAGCTCGTCGAGGACGGCGACCTCGGGGCGGCCGACCAGCGCGAGCGCGATCGAGACGCGCTGCTTCTGCCCGCCGGAAAGCTCGCCGAAGTACTTGTCCCGCTGCTCGGTGAGACCGAGTTTCGCGAGCAGGCCACCGGTGTCGGCGGGGTTCGCGTAGAAGGAGGCGTAGAGGTCGAGCGCTTCGTGGACCTTGATCTTGTCCGGCAAGCGGCTCTCCTGGAGCTGCGAGCCGAGGCGCTGCCGGAGGGCACTGTGGTCCTTGCCAGGGTCGAGGCCGAGGACCGACATCGTGCCGGAGTCCGGCTTCCGCAGGCCCTGGAGGCATTCGACGGTGGTGGTCTTGCCCGCGCCGTTGGTCCCGAGGATCCCGAAGATCTCGCCCTGTTCCACGTGGAACGAAACGTCGTCGACCGCGACGTGCTCCCCGTACGTCTTGCGGAGGTTGGTGACTTCGATGAGTGGCATGCGAAAAACGTTATGGCGCAAGGAACTTCGCCAGAATGGCGCTGAACCCACACCTGGGGTGGGGCTGGACCCACCCTGACCGGGGCCCTGCGTTCACTGTGGAGGCCGGGCCGGTGGGGAAGACTTCGTGGCATGATCCGCACCTACCTCACCTCAGTGCGCCGGGGCTTCGTGCTCGCGGCCTTGGCGCTGGTGAGCTGGCTGGACCTGCTGCTCGAACTGGTGGGTTTCTGCCTGCTCTGTCTCGGGCTGGTCTTCGCCTACACACTGGCGCTCGAAGGGACGCGTCCGCGCGCCGCGCTCACCCGGCGACTGTCCGGGCGCTGGTGCGGGCTCGAGGTCGAGCCGCCCTATCGGCCGGCGCCGCCGGAGCCGGAACGCGAGCGCGACGGCTGGTATCGCGAAGGGAACAGCCTGTTCAAGCGGTCGTGGTTCATCCGGTGGACCAAACGGTTCGAGTGGATCTCCGACGATCCGGCGACCGGCCGCGATCTCGGCTGGCAGCTGTGGAATCCGCTCGCGGGCTTGCTGCTGGTGCCCGCGGTCCTGTTGTCCGGGCCGCGTGCGCTGCGGGTGTACGGCAAATGGACGCGCTGGTGGCTCGGACCACGTCCGGCCCGCGACAGGGACGGCTGGGTCAAGGCGAGGTTGAAGGCGCTGGGGTTCCAGCTGGGCCTGTTCGCTCTTTCGGCCGCACAGCTCGGGATGGTGATCCCGACGCTGCTCGGCCTGATCTGGCCGTCGCCGCTGTTCCCGACGCTGGTCGTCGCCGGTCGTACGGTGACCGACACCCTGCGCCGCGAGGCCAAGAACTGGACCGGCGTGCGGATCGACCGTCCGTACCTGCCGGAGCCGCCGTTCCCCGTCCCGCGCGCGGACGGGATGTACCAGCACGGACGGCAGCTGTACGACACGCCGTGGTGGCCGGCGCGGCTGGCGCGCTGGCGCTGGGCGATATCCGACCGCGCGACCTGGCGCGACATGGCGGCCGCGGTGGTCAACTCCGTGGTGCTGCTGCTGATGGTGGTGCCGACCGCGACACTGGTGTTCTCCGGCTTCTGGGGCGTGCTGGCGTTGTGGGTCTGGCGGCCGATCGGCCAGTGGGCAGGCACCTCGTGGTCGACCACGCACTGGTTCTCGATGGTCGGCTTGCCCGAGGCGACCACTCACGGGCAAGCGCTCGCGCTCACTCCGGTCGCGGTGGCGGCCTTCGTCGCGGGACTGATCGCGACGCCGTGGCTCGCCCGTCAAGGAGCACGCTTCGCGAAGCTGCTGCTGGGGCCGACGGAGGCTTCGCGGCTGGCGCAGCGCGTCGAACGGCTGAAGCAGACGCGGACGGACGCGTCGGTCGCGCAGGCCGCCGAGCTGCGGCGTATCGAACGGGACCTGCACGACGGGGTCCAGTCGCGGCTGGTCGCGATGGGGATGAAGCTGGGCGCGGTCGAAGCGCTGATCGACAGCGATCCGGTCGCGGCGAAACGGCTGACCGCCGAACTCCGGCAGACGTCGTCCGAGACGCTGACCGAGTTGCGGCTGCTGGTGCGCGGAGTTCACCCGCCGGTGTTGTCCGAACGTGGTCTCGGTGACGCGGTGCGGGCGATGGCACTGGACAGTCCGCTGCGGGCTTCGGTGAACGGCGTCCTGCCCCGGCTGGAGCAACCCGCGGAGGCGTGCGCGTACTTCGCGGTCAGCGAGTTGCTGGGCAACGCGGCGAAGCATGGCGAGGCGCGGCGAGTGTCGATCGAACTCGGTTACGACGACGGTCTGCTGCGGATCGAGGTGACCGACGACGGCAAGGGCGGAGCGAACGCGGCACGGGGGAGCGGGATTCGCGGGATCGAACGCAGGCTGGGCGCGTTCGACGGTACGTTTGCCCTGACCAGCCCGCTCGGCGGGCCGACGAAGGCGACCATGGAGCTCCCGTGCCAGCTCGACCCCGATGCGTTGTCGCCGAGGACCAGTACCTCCTCCGAGACGGCTTGACGCATTTGCTGACCGCGCACGGCTTCGACGTCGTCGAGGCGGTCGGGACCGGGCCGGAACTGGAGCACGCGTTGCGTACCCACCGGCCGGACGTTTCGGTCGTCGACGTCCGGATGCCGCCGACGCTCACCGACGAGGGCCTCCAGGTCTCCCTGGCGGTACGGCGCGACATCCCCGGACTGCCGATTCTCGTGCTGTCACAACACGTCGAGCAACTCTACGCGCGGGAACTGCTGGCCGACGGCGCCGGCGCGATCGGCTACCTGTTGAAGGACCGGGTCTTCAACGCCGACCAGTTCATCGACGCGGTACGGCGCGTGGCGGGCGGCGGAACCGCGATGGACCCCGAGGTGATCGCGAAACTGGTGGCCGGCAACGCCTCCGACCCCCTTTCCGCGCTGACCCCACGCGAACGCGAGGTGCTCGGCTTGATGGCCGAAGGCTGCTCCAACGCCGCCATCGCCGGACGGCTGCACTTCAGCGAAGGGGCGGTGGGGAAGCACACCGCGAACATCTTCGCGAAACTCGGCATCGTCGCTTCGGACGACACGAACCGCCGGGTCCTGGCGGTTCTGGCGTACCTCGGCTCCTGACCAAAGCGCGTGAAGGCCCCCTTCCCTCGACTCAGCCGAGGGAAGGGGGCCTTCACGCGCAGTTTTCAGTTTCGCGAGATCCGGGTCATCTCTTCGCGCTCCACGACCTTCACGCGTTCCCGGCCGTGCGGGACACCGAGGGACTTCTCGTGGGCGTCGAGCTTGCCCCAGCCTTCCCAGGTGGTGAAGGGAACGCCGCGTTCGGTCAGGAAACCGAGGATCGCGTCGGGGTCGTCCACGGCCGGGGCCGCCAGGTCGTCGGCGTCGGCCAGCAGGCTCGCGATCGTTTCGGCCGCGTCACCCTTGGTGTGGCCGATGAGGCCGACCGGGCCGCGTTTGATCCAGCCGGTCACGTAGACGCCCGGCACCTGGTCCTCGTCGATGTCCAGCACCCGGCCCGCCTGGTTCGGCACGGTCCCGGTGGTGTGGTCGAACGGGATTTCCGGCAGATGCGACGACAGGTAGCCCACCGCGCGGTAAACGGCCTGGACGTCCCAGTCGTGGAACTCGCCGGTGCCGCGCACGTTGCCGTCACCGGTCAGTTCGGTGCGCTCGGTCCGCAGCCCGACCACGCGCCCGTCCTCGCCGAGGACCTCCGAGGGCGAGTGCAGGAAGTGCAGGTGCAGCCGCTTCGGCCGGTCGCCCTGGTCGCGGATCGCCCACTCCTGCAGCGTCTTCACGACCATGTCCACCTGTTTCGAGGCCCGCAGCGCGGCGATGCTGCCCTCGTCGAACTCGATGTCCTCGGGGTAGACGATGACCTCGACGTTCGGCGAGTGGTCCAGCTCGCGCAACTCCAGCGGCGTGAACTTCGCCTGTGCTGGACCGCGACGGCCGAACACGTGCACGTCGGTGACCGGACTGGCCTTCAGTCCCTGGTAGACGTTGTCCGGAATGTCGGTGCTGAGCAGCTCGTCCGCGGTCTTCGCGAGGATCCGCGCGACGTCGAGCGCCACGTTCCCGACGCCGAGGACGGCGACCGACGTCGCGTTCAGCGGCCAGGTGCGCGGCACGTCCGGGTGCCCGTCGTACCAGGAAACGAAGTCCGCGGCGCCGTAGCTGCCGTCGAGATCGATCCCGGGGATGTCCAGCGCGCGGTCGGCCATGGCGCCGGTCGAGAAGATCACCGCGTCGTAGAACTGGCGCAGGTCGTCGAGTTTGAGGTCGGTTCCGTAGTCGACGTTGCCCAGCAGGCGGACGTTCGGCTTGTCGAGGACCTTGTGCAGGGCGGTGACGATGCCCTTGATCCGGGGATGGTCGGGCGCGACGCCGTACCGGATCAGCCCGAACGGCGCCGGCATGCGCTCGAACAGGTCGATCGTTACAGATCCAGCACTGTCGGAGGACTTGTCGAGCAGGTCGGCCGCGTAGATACCGGCCGGACCGGCACCCACGATGGCTACACGAAGAGAACGGCTCACTCCTACCACGGTAAGTTAGGTAGCCCTAACAATCATTGTGATCTGGCGTACGGTCCACCTGGTGGGAGCCGCTAAGCTGGAGCCATGCGCGTGCTCGTCGTCGACAACTACGACAGTTTTGTCTACAACCTGGTCCAGTATCTGGCCCAGCTCGGCGCCGACTGCACCGTCTGGCGTAACGACGTGGTGGAGATCGACAAGCTCGCCGAGTTCGACGCGGTGCTCGTCTCTCCCGGCCCTGGAACCCCGGAACGTGCTGGTCAGAGCATGGACGTCGTCCGCGAATGCGCCGAGGAACAGATCCCGATGCTCGGCGTCTGCCTCGGCCATCAGGCGCTGGGTGTGGTCTTCGGCGCCACCGTCGATCGAGCCCCGGAACTGCTGCACGGCAAGACCAGTCAAGTCCACCATTCGGGCGAAGGGGTCCTTGCCGGGCTCCCCGCGGAATTCACCGCCACGCGGTACCACTCGCTGACCGTTTTGCCCGAAACCATCGACGACGCCGTGTTCGAGATCACAGGCCGCACCGAATCCGGGGTCGTGATGGGCATGCGGCACCGCGACCTGCCGCTCGAGGGCGTCCAATTCCACCCCGAGTCCGTGCTCACCCAGGGCGGGCACCGGATGCTGGCGAACTGGATGGCGTCCGCGGGGCATCCGGTTCCCGAAGCCACGGTCAACGAACTCGAACAGGCGACCCGCGCGCTGCAGAAGGCCGCTGCTGCGTGACCTCGCTGATCCGGCTCGAAAAAGTCGGGAAGAGCTACGGCCGCGGTGAACCCGTGCTCGTCGACGTCGACCTCGACGTCCCGACGGGCCGCGTCGTCGGCGTTCTCGGCTCGAACGGCTCGGGGAAGTCGACGCTGCTCAGAGTCCTCGCGGCCCTTTCCCGCCAGACCTCGGGAGCCGTCGTGGGCAGCCCGCGCGTCGGCTACCTGCCCGACCGCTTCCCGGCCAGCCAGCGGATGAGCGCCAGGGCGTATCTGCGGCATATGGCCCGTATCGACGGCCTTGTCGACTTGTCGGCGATCGATCCCTTGCTGGACAGGCTGGCGCTGGTCGGCGGGCCGGACGCGCCTCTGCGGACCTTGTCGAAGGGCAATGCCCAGAAGGTCGGCCTCGCCCAAGCCGTCTTGGCCGAGCCGGAACTGCTGATTCTCGACGAGCCCTGGTCCGGCCTCGACGTCGAAGCCCACGCGGTGCTCGGCGAACTCGTCGCCGAGACCAAGGATCGGGGCGCGAGCGTGGTCTTCACCGACCACCGCGCGGCCGTCGTGCACGCCCACGCCGACGACGTCTACTGGATGGACGCCGGCTCGCTGACCCACGTCGAAACGAGAGCCGAAAACGCGACAAGGATCGTCCTCCGCGGACCCCGCGGCGACTGGTCTTCGGAACCCGGCGTCAGCCAGGCCCAGACCGAGGGCGAGAAGGTCGTCCTGACGGTCGAAGCCGGCCACACGGACGCCGTCCTGCTGCGCGCGCTCAACCGCGGGTTCTCGGTCCGGGAGGTGGCGCCGTGCTCGCGATGACCCGCTACTACCTCGCGCTGCTCGGGCATTCCCAGCGCTACCTCCCCGCGATCCTCGCCTACCTCGCGGTCAACACGGTGCTCTACACGGATCCGAAGTCGCCACTGCTGCCGCAGTACGGGATCAGCGCGGGTTCACTCCTGGTGGTCTCGTGCTGGCTGACCATCGCGATGCTGGACGTCGAAGACCCGGTCCAGCGGCTCGTGACCTTCAGCCACGCCCGACGCTGGCGATCGGTCCTCGCCGGCGCCACACTGGCCGTGTTCGGCTGCGCCGCCGTGCTGATCGTCGTGACACTGGCGTGGTCGGGCATCCGGTCCGGCGGCTTCCCGATCGGCACCCTCGCCCTCGGCGCCGCGGCGCACGCGTTGTGCGCGCTGTTCGGGATCGCGATCGGCCTGCCTTGTTCGCGGCTGCTGGTCCCGCGTGTCGGCTGGTCGGTACTGGCGGCGATCTTCGCGCTCGCGGCCGTGCTCCTGGTGAAATGGCTGCCGCTGGCGTATCCGCTGCTGCGCGCCCTGACCGCACAGGAACCACTGGCCGGTCCGTTCGCGGTCGCCGTGGTGGCGGCGGTCGCCGCCTTGCTGCTGAGCGCGACGGCCGTCGGATACCTGCTCCGCCGCAACGCCTGATGCCGCGTCACTGCTCCACTTCGAGAAGCTCGATCAGCTCGCCTAACGGAACGAAGGTCGGCTTCTGGCTGTGCGGAACGATGTCCGCGACAGGCGTGCCGTTGCGGGTGAGAACAAAGCTGTCCCCTTCTTCGACGGCACGCATGATGTTCGGCATGTCGTCGCACAGCTCGCGTTGAGTGATCTGCCGGACCATGCTCGAAAAGTAGCGACCCGGTTTCGTGACATGAAAAGGGCCCCGCACGAAACCGTGCGGGGCCCTTTTCAGCTCAGTTACCTGGTAGGCCTGGGAGGCCACTCCGTGAACTCGACGTCGGCGTCTCGTCGTTCTCGACGATGAACAGCGTGATCGGCGCGTTCTTCGCGATCTTCGCACCGGCCTGCGGGTTGGTCTTGCTGACCTTGCCCGCCTGGTCACGGTCGCCGTTCTTGTCGGCTTGCGTGTCCAGCTGACCTGACCAGCCCAGCTGCTGCAACTGCCGGGTCGCCTGGTCGTCTGTCATGCCCTTCAGGTTCGGCATCTCGAAGGTCTCTTGGCTGCCGTCCGACACGGACAGCTTGACCACACTGCCGACGGCCAGCTTGCCGCCGTTCGGGGTCTGGTCGATCACCGTGCCCTTGGGCTGTTCGGAGCTCACGTTGTTGACCGACGGGGTGAACCCGGCCGCCTTCAACCCGGCTTCGGCCTCGGCCTGGGTCTTGCCCTTGTAGTTCGGGACCGTCTTCAGTTCCTTGGACTTGCCGACCGTGATGTCGACCTTCGAACCCTGGTCGACGTCGGCCTGCGGAGCGGGGTTCTGCGAGATGACCTTGCCGGCCTCGTTCGGGTCTTCGGTCTGTTGCTCGGTGGTCGCGCCGACCTTCAGACCGGCTTCGGTCAGCGCCGCCGTGGCCTCGGCCACGCTCTTGCCCTTGAGGTCCGGCGTCTTGACCTTCTCCGGCTTCGCGCCGACGGTCAGCGTGATCTTGTCCGAGGTCGGCGTCACCTGGCCCTCGGCCGGGCTGATCGCGATGACCTTGTCGATCAGGTTCTCGTCGCAGGCGGGCTGCCCGTTCACGGACTCGCCGGTGCACGGGATCCTCTTGGTGGGCTCGAACGAGCCGAATCCCACCCCGCGGAGTGTGTCCTTCGCCGAGGCCTCGGATTGGCCCGTCACCTTCGGAATCGCCTTGCTCTCCGCGTCGGAGCCGTTGAACGCGCTGGAGAGCCACATGATCAGCAGCACCACCGCCGCCAGCGAGACCACGAGACCGGCGATGAGCCAGGCACGGCGTTTCTTCTTCGCGGCCGGGTCTTCGTCCTCGTCCTCATACTGGTCGTAGCGCTGCGGCACCCGGCGGTCGGAGTCCATGACCTGGGTGCGCTCGTCCTCCGACATCACCATCGGCGCGGACGGCCGCTGGCCGGACAGCGTGCGGACCAGGTCCGAACGCATCTCCGCCGACGACTGGTAGCGGTTCGCGGGACCCTTCGCGAGCGCCTTGAGCACGACGGCGTCGAGCTCGGGCGCCACGGCCGGGTTCACCGACGAAGGCGGGTTCGGGTCTTCCCGGACGTGCTGGTACGCCACCGCGACCGGGGAGTCGCCGGTGAAGGGCGGCTCGCCGGTGACGAGTTCGTACAGCACACAGCCGGCGGCGTAGACGTCGGAACGCGCGTCGACGGACTCACCGCGCGCCTGCTCCGGCGAGAGGTACTGCGCCGTGCCGATCACCGCGGCGGTCTGCGTCATCGCGGACTGCCCGTCGTGCATGGCGCGCGCGATGCCGAAGTCCATCACCTTGACGGCGCCGTTCTTCGTGATCATCACGTTCGCCGGTTTGACGTCGCGGTGCACGATGCCGTGCCGGTGCGAGAAGTCCAGCGCCGCGCAGACGTCGGCCATGACCTCCATCGCCCGCTTCTGCGACATCGGGCCTTCGGTCTTCACGATGTCCCGCAGAGTCCGTCCTTCGACGAACTCCATGACGATGTAGGGCAGCGGGCCGAACTCGGTGTTCGTCTCGCCGGTGTCGTAGACGGCGACGATCGCCGGGTGGTTCAGTGCCGCCGCGTTCTGTGCCTCGCGACGGAAACGTTCTTGGAACTGGGGATCCCGCGCCAGGTCGGCACGCAGGATCTTGATCGCCACCTCCCGGCCCAGGCGCACGTCGTGGCCGTGATGGACCTCGGACATGCCTCCGTAGCCGAGCGTGTCGCCCAGCTCGTAGCGGTTGCTGAGCAGTCTTGGTGTGCTCATCTCTGCGTGCCGTTCCATTCCGTCCAAGGTTTGCTGCTCATCATTCCTGGATTCGCCTGTCCGGCCGGCTCCTCGGTGCCGCCCTCCGTCGGCACCGCGGGGTAGGCGGATGTCGGCGGAGGACCTTCAGACTTCTTACCCGGAGCCGGTGCTTGTTCACTCGTTTCCACGCCGCCCGACCGCGGTCCGTTGCCCGAACCGACCAGTCTCACGATGAGGAAGGCCCCTGCCACCAGTAGTGCGATCAGGATCACCGCGAGCAGCACCCACCAACCCCATTGCGTCCGTCTGCCGGGCAGGCGGCGGACCGCCATCGGCGGCGGGCCGGTGACCGGGTGCATCCCGGGATGCGACGCCGGTCCGACCGCCGCCATCGGGTTCGGCGGTGAATGCGGGCCGGGCGGAACCTGCTGCGGCAGTACCGGCTGGCCGGCCGAGTAGGCCACGTTGACCAGCCCCGACGGTGTCGGCAGCGGAAGCCCGGCGCGGACCGCGGCCACCGCGGCCGCGAACTCGCCACCGCTGTTGTACCGCTGTCTCGGATCCTTGATCATGGTCGCCTCGATGACCGCGCGGGCGCCCGGCGGCACGTCCGGCGGCAGCGGCGGCGGGAGGTCGCGGATGTGCATCATCGCGACGGTCACCGCGTTCTCCGAAAGGAACGGCCGGTGCCCGGTGAGGCATTCGTAGCCGCAGACGGCCAGCGAGTAGACGTCGCTCGCCGGTTCGGCGTTGTGCCCGAGAGCCTGTTCGGGGGCGATGTAGTGCGCGGTGCCCATGACCATGCCGGACCTGGTCACCGGCGCGGCGTCGGCGGCCTTGGCGACCCCGAAGTCGGTGATCTTCACCTGGCCGGCCGGGGTGACCATGATGTTGCCCGGTTTGACGTCGCGGTGCACAAGACCCGTTTCGTGCGCGGCCTGCAGTGCGTTACCGGCCTGCTCGAGAATGTCCAAAGTACGCTCGGCGTTCAGGCGCCCTTCGCGGGTGATGATGGCGGCCAGCGGATCGCCTTCGACCAGCTCCATCACCAGATACGCGATCGACAGTTCGTCGGCGACCGTCTCGCCGTAGTCGTGCACGGCGGCGATGCCGGGGTGGTTCAACGACGCCGTCATCCGCGCCTCGGTCCGGAACCGGTGCAGGAACTCCGCGTCGCCGGACAGCTCCGCCTTGAGGATCTTGACCGCGACCGTCCGGTCCAGCCGCGTGTCACTGGCCTGCCAGACCTCGCCCATCCCGCCGACGGCGATCCGGTTCGTCAGCTTGTACCGGTCGGCCAGCAGCTGACCCGAGGACAGCATCCGCTATCCACCCCCGAGCATGGCGTTGACGGCGGCGCGGCCGATCTCCGCGGCCACGGTGCCACCGGTCGCTTCGAGCCCTCGGTTACCCCCGGACTCGACGATCACCGAGACGGCGATCTTCGGGTCCATCGCCGGCGCGAACCCGGTGTACCAGGCGTGCGGCGGGGTGTTCTTCGGGTCGTTGCCGTGCTCGGCGGTGCCGGTCTTGGAGGCGATCTGGATGTCGCCGCGTTTGCCGGCGCCCTTCGTGTTCTCTTCCGACGCCAGCATCATGTCGCGCAGGATCGCGGCGTTCGCGCTGGACATCGCGGCGTCACCGGTCAGTTCGGCCGGGGTGTAGTCCTCGATGGTCGACAGGTTCGGCGCCAGCAGCGACTGCACGAGCTGTGGCTTCATCGCCATCCCGTTGTTGGCGATGGTCGCCGAGAGCAGGCAGTCCTGCAGGGGCGTCAGCCGCACGTCGCGCTGGCCGATGGAGCTCTGGAACAGGGCCGCCTTCGATTCGAGCGGGCCGAGGGACGAGCCGGCGACCCGCATCGGCACGGTCAGGTCCTCGCCGACACCGAAGTTCTTCGCCGTCGCGTTCAGCTTGTCCTTGCCGAGTTCGCCCGCGATCTCGGCGAACGGCACGTTGCAGGAGTACCGCAGCGCTTCCTTCAGCGTGCTGCCCTTGCAGGCCGCGCCGCCGTAGTTCTCCAGCGTCGTCTGCGTGCCGGGCAGCTTCACGTTGGGCGCGGTGCTGACCGGCATGTCCGCCGTCTTGCCGTCCTCGAGCGCGGCCGCGGTCACCAGCAGCTTTGCCGTCGAACCCGGCGGGTACGTCTCCGAGATCGCGCGGTTCAGCATCGGCTTCTTCGGATCGTCGCGCCACTGCGACCAGGCCGCGACCTGCTCCTTGGTGGTGTGCGAGGCCAGTTTGTTCGGGTCGAACGACGGCGTCGACACCATGGCGAGGATGCGCCCGGTCTTGGGCTCCATCGCGACCACCGCGCCGGTGTAGCCCTTTTTGGTCATCAGGTCGTACGCGGCCTTCTGCACGGCCGGGTTGATCGTCAGCCGCACGTTCCCGCCGCGCGGGTCGCGGCCGGTGACCATGTCCGAAAGGCGCCGCACGAACAGCCGCGGGTCGGAACCGTTCAGGACGTCGTCCTCGGACCGCTCCAGACCGCCGGCGCCGTAGTTGATCGAGTAGTAGCCGGTGACCGGCGCGTACATCGGACCGTCGGCGTAGGTCCGGATGAACTTGTACTTGTCGTTCGACGGGTCGACCTTGGCGAGCGCGGCGCCGTCGGGCGTCACGATCAGCCCTCGCTGGCGGGAGTACTCGTCGTAGAGCACGCGCACGTTGCGCGAGTCGGTGCGGTAGTCGTCGGCCTTGACCACCTGGATGTAGGTGGCGTTCGCCATCAGGAGCACCACCATGACGAGCATGGCGACACCCACCTTGCGGAGCGGGGTGTTCACGAAGGGCTCCCCTCACCGGTCGCGGGCGGCCGCTGGACCATCACCGTGTGCGCCTCGGCGAGCGGCGCTTGCGGCTGCTGCGGCTTCGGCCGCACGGCGGGTTTGCGGGCGGCGTCGGAGATGCGGAGCAGGAGGGCCACCAGGATGTAGTTCGCGAGCAGTGAAGAACCACCGCGGGAGAGGAACGGGGCGGTGATCCCGGTGTTCGGGATCAGGTTCGTGACACCGCCGACGACGACGAAGATCTGCATGACCAGGGCGAACGACAGACCGCCGCCGAGGAGTTTGCCGAAGGTGTCGCGCACGGCGAGGGCGCTGCGCATCCCGCGCATCGCCAGGATCAGGTACAGCATCAGCATCGCGGCGAGACCGATCAGGCCGAGTTCCTCGCCGATCGCGGTGGTGATGAAGTCCGTTTTGGCCTCGGGGACCATGTCCGGCCGTCCGGCGCCGAGGCCGGTCCCGCCGACCCCGCCGGTCCCGAGCCCGAACAGCCCCTGCGCGACCTGGTAGCCGCCGCCGGGGTCGTCGTAGGTGGCCAGCGGGTCGATCCAGTTCCGGACGCGCTGCTGGACGTGCGTGAACAGGTTGTAGGCGATGATCGCGCCGGCCGCGAAGAAGCCGACCCCCAGCACGACCCAGATGATCCGTTCGGTGGCGACGTACAACATCACCAGCGTGACACCGAAGAACAGCAGCGACGTGCCGAGGTCCTTCTCGAACACCAGCACACCGAGGCAGGCGGCGGCCGCGATGAGGATCGGGCCGAGGTCACGGGCACGCGGCAACTCGACGCCGACGATCCGCTTGCCCGCCACCATGAACAGGTCGCGTTTCGTCACCAGGAACGAGGCGAAGAAGATCATCAGCAGGATCTTCGCGAACTCACCTGGCTGGATCGAGAAGAACGGCAGCTTGATCCAGACCTTCGCGCCGTTGACCTCGGACAGGCTCGACGGCAGCACGGCGGGCAGCGCGAGCGCCACGATGCCGACCAGACCGCAGGTGTAGCCGTAGCGGGTCAGCGTGCGGTGATCGCTGATCACGACCAGCACCACCACGAACAACACCAGCGAGATCGCCGTGAACAGCACCTGCTTCGTGACGTCCGGCGTGTACTCCTTGCCCTGCTGGATCGCGCGTTCCGCGAGCGCGAGGTCGATCCGGTGGATCATCACCAGGCCGAGCCCGTTCAGCAGCGCGACACACGGCAGGATCACCGGGTCCGCGTACGGCGCCCAGCGGCGGACCGCCAGATGCGCCGCCGTCAGCACCCCGAGGTACGACAGCCCCAGCCAGATGATCGAGCTGGTGAGCTCCTGCTCCTGGTTCGCCTCCACCAGCACGAGCGCGACGGTGACGATGAACGTCGCGAACGCCAGGAGGACGAGCTCGGTCCCGCGTCGCTTGGGCAGCTCGCGCGGAGGGTTCGTGGCGAACTGGGCCGAAGCCGGATCGGCGAGCGGCGTGCTCATCAGTTACCGCCCCCTGGTGCTGCCGTGGTCGGCGTCGAGCAGTCCCTCCCCGCTGGCTGGTTCGCCGAACTCGGCGAGGCGGGGGTCGAAGGGACTGCCGCCGACGACGACACCGGAGGCGACGACGCGGTGGGCGGCGTGGAAGTCGAGCCGGTGCCCTGCTTGCAGTCGGCCAGCTGCTTGTGCGGCCGAAGGAAGTCGTCGATGTACTTGCGGGCGTCGTCGAGGTTGTCCTTCTTGACGCCGTTCTTCACCGCGATCCGCGCGTCCTCCTGCAGTGCCGGCACCAGGAGCTTGTCGGTGCACAGACCACCCGGCGGGCACGAGCCCTGCTCGTAGGCGTGCAGGTCGATGCCGAGGATGCTGCCCGGGACGCCGCGGTAGATCACGACCTCCTCGCCGGAGCCCTCGCCGACGTAGTACTGGCTCAGCACGAAATACCGCGTGGCGATCGCCGCCGCGGCCAGCACGATCAGGACGACCACTGCTCCCGCCAGCCAGCGAAATCGCCTCCGGCGCTTGACCTTCGGGTCCTCCTGCTGAGGCTGGACCTCCGGCCGCGGCTGCGGCGAGGGCAGGGTCAGCGCGCGGGCGCGGGCGGCGGGGGAGTCGCCCTGGTGGAACTCGTCGCTGCCGTCCCCGGCGGCGCCGCCCACGATGGGCGCGTCCTCACCGAAGTCGACGTCGACGACGTCGGCGATGATCACCGTGACGTTGTCCGTGCCGCCGCCCTTGAGCGCCAGCTCGATCATCCGGTCCGCGCAGGACTGCGGATCCGGGATCTGGATCGCCTCGGCCAGCGTCTCGTCGCTGACCATGCCGGACAGACCGTCCGAACAGATCAGGTAACGGTCGCCGGCGCGGGCCTCGCGCACGGTCAGGCTCGGCTCGACCTCATGGCCGGTGAGCGCCTTCAGCAGCAGCGACCGCTGCGGGTGCACCGCGGCCTCTTCCGGCGTGATCCGGCCCTGTTCGAGAAGTTCGTTGACGAAGCTGTCGTCCCGCGTGATCTGCGAGAACTGCTTGCCGCGCATCAGATACGCCCGCGAGTCGCCGACGTGCACGACACCCATCCGCGAACCGGCGAACAGCACGGCGGTCAGGGTGGTGCCCATCCCGTCGAGGTCCGGGTCCTGCTGGACGAGTTCGGCGATGGCGGCGTTGCCGTTCTGGACGGCCTCACGCAGCTGGGCGAGAAGGTCGTCGCTGGGATCGTCGTCGTCGAGGGGGGCGAGGGAGGCGATGACGACCTTGCTGGCCACCTCACCCGCGGCGTGGCCGCCCATGCCGTCGGCGAGGGCGAGCAGGCGGGGACCGGCGTACACGGAGTCCTGGTTGCTGGAACGCACCAGGCCCCGGTCGCTGCGAGCCGCGTAGCGGAGGACGAGAGTCATGGCCGAAGCTCGATCACCGTTTTGCCGATCCGGATGGGGACTCCGAGCGGGACCCGGAGGGGTGCCGTGACCTTAGCCCGGTCAAGGTACGTCCCGTTCGTCGAGCCCAGGTCTTCCACGTACCAATCCTCCCCGCGCAGGGCGATCCGGGCGTGCCGGGTCGACGCGTAGTCGTCGTCCAGCACCAGGGTCGAGTCGTCGGCACGGCCGATCAGGATCGGCCTGCCGTCCAAGGCGATCCTGGTGCCTGCCAGCGCACCATGGGTCACGAGCAGCTGCTGCGGCGACTTCCCGCCGCGCGGCTTCTTGCTTTCCTTCTTCTTGCGACCGAACGTCGGGACGGCGACTCGCAGCCCGGAGGCCGCGTACAGATCCGACCGGACGACACGCAACGCGGCGAACACGAAGAGCCAGAGCAGCACGAGAAAGCCCACCCTGGTGAGTTGAACGACCAGCTCTGGCACTTGTTGTGTCCGCTCCCGTTTCTCCTGTACGCCGCGGAGAGCCCGTGCCGTCCGGGATGGTCGGCTCCGGACAGCGCTGCTCTCCGCGTACGACCCGAGGTGCCGATCCACCACAGGTCCCCGCACCGCAATTCTGCGATACCCCCTCCGGGCGCCGCCGGTCAGCCCTGCGTACGGAACACGAGAGACGAGTGGCCCACGCGGATCACGTCGCCGTCGGCCAGCTGCCAGGTCTGCACCGGGGTGCCGTTGACGGTCGTTCCGTTGGTCGAACCGATGTCCGCGAGCGTCGCGCTCTGACCGTCCCAGGTGATCTCCAGGTGACGACGCGAGACACCGGTGTCCGGGAGCCGGAAATCGGCGTCCTGGCCACGGCCCACGACGTTCCCGCCCTGTTTCAGCGAGTACGAGCGGTTCGATCCGTCGTCCAGCTGGAGGCTCGCCGCGAGCTGACGCCCGGCCGCGGGCGGGCCGCCGTAGCCGCCACCCTGCGCGTACGGATCCGCCGCGGGCTGGCCGTACTGCTGCTGGCCACCGCCGTACTGGTCGTAGCCGGCCTGCTGCTGGCCGCCGTACTGGTCATAGCCGGGCTGCTGCGCGGCACCGCCGCCGTAGCCCTGGTCGTAACCGGGCTGCTGCTGGCCGCCGTACTGGTCGTAACCCGGCTGCTGCGCGGCACCGCCGCCGTAGCCCTGGTCGTAACCCGGCTGCTGCTGACCGCCGTACTGGTCATAGCCGGGCTGCTGGGCGCCGCCGTAGCCCTGGTCGTAGCCGGGCTGCTGCTGCTGGCCGCCGTATTGGTCGTACCCGGGCTGCTGAGCGCCACCGCCGTAACCCTGGTCGTAGCCGCCCTGCTGCTGGCCGCCATAACCCTGGTCGTACCCGGGCTGCTGCTGGCCAGCCTGCTGTCCGTAGCCGTACTGGCCCTGCTGGCCGTACGGGTCACCCTGGTCGTATTGGCCGTAGCCGGGGGGCTGGCTCATTGCTGGGTCTCCTGCGTTGCTGGGTCGTGCCGACCGTGACGAACCTTCGGCGCCGTGGGGCTTGACGTCGGGATCGACGGACGAACGGGTCTTGAATTGTCCAGTATGCAGCGCCTCGTTGCGCTCGAGCGAAACTACGACGTCACCATAGGTGTCCCAACCGTGCTCGGCGAGGTGTTCCTTGACCGCCTCCGCCAACACCGACGTGACCCGACGCTCGTCTCCGGCCATACTTTCGTGATCAGCCTCCCCCAACGACACGATGTAGTGATTGGGGGCGAGCTGTCGACCACCGGCCAGCTCACGAACGTTCTCCTCGCTCTCGCGCTCAAGCGCCACCGCCACTTCCTGCGTGACGACCTTGCCACCGAACATGCGCGCGAAGGTATTGCCCACCAGATTCTCGAGCCGCCTATCAAAGCGCTCAACGCGGCCCACCGGGCAACCTCCTCACACGTGTGCTTCCCCGTCGATCCTATCCGGGTACGGCCAGTCGGACACGGCCCCCGGTGAAACCCGTGAAATCAGCCTGCTACGCTTTGCGAGCTGTCAGAGAACGAAGCACTCGGGCGAGTGGCGGAATGGCAGACGCGCACGGTTCAGGTCCGTGTGTCCGAAAGGACGTGAGGGTTCAACTCCCTCCTCGCCCACTCTTGTTCAGAGGCCCCTTCGCTAGCGCGACGGGGCCTCTTTCGCGTTGGTCGTCGCTCGTCGGTTCCCGGGGGCCGAGCCCCCCCGGACCCCCACGGTGCGTGAGGGCGGCGGTTGGGCTTGGGGTCGGTGCCTGAAAGAACAAAGGAAAGGCAAAGGGGCAAAGAAAAGACCCGGCGGCGGCCGGGTCTGGTCTGGTGGTGCGGGGTGTGGGTCAGTTCACGCCGACTAGGTCGACGACGAAGATCAGGGTTTCGTTCGGCTTGATGACGCCGCCGGCGCCGCGCTCACCGTAGGCGAGGTGCGGCGGGATGGTCAGCTTGCGACGGCCGCCGACCTTCATGCCGGCGACACCCTGGTCCCAGCCGGGGATGACCTGACCGGCGCCGAGGCCGAAGCGAAGCGGCTCGCCGCGATCCCACGACGCGTCGAACTGTTCGCCGGTCGAGTGCGAGACGCCGACGTAGTGCACCGAGACGGTGTCGCCGACCTTGGCCTCCTGGCCGTCGCCGACGGAGATGTCGGCCGTCTCCAGCTCGGAGGGCGCGGGACCCTCGGGGCGGTCGATCTGGGGCTTCTGTGAAGACATGCCCATAAGCTACCTCTGCTGGTCCTGGGTCCGCAGGTCGAGTGTTCCGCCGAACGGTGGCAAGAATGCGAATAGTCTTCACAAATTCGGATACCCGTGGGTAGTGTGCGCCTCGTCACACTCCGACGACGGAGGTCTTTCATGCGACGAGGCATACGGGTCTTGGCGACGCTGGCGGGGCTGACGCTGGTGGCGGGCACCGTTCCGGCACTTCAGGCGAACGCGGCGGAGGCACCACGGAACTCGGTGGTCGCGGCGGCGCTCGACGACTACTGCGGCGGTCAGTGCGCCGACATCCTGCCGCCCGGCACCAGGGGGAACGCGACGCTCGCCGAGATCCTGGCGCACAAGGCGCTCGGCACCCGTCCCGCGCATTCGGCCGATCAGCTCGGCAAGTACGCCTCCCTCGCCGACGGCTACAAGACGCTGACCACGGACAAGATCAACCAGTTCTTCAACGACGCCTCCTTCGGCGTCCGATCCGGCCAGGTCGAGAGCACGATCAAACCGCGTTCGGACGTGACGATCACCCGTGACAAGGCGACCGGCGTTCCCCGCATCGTCGGCACGACGCGACCGGGCACGATGTACGGCGCCGGGTACGCCGCCGCGCAGGACCGGCTGTGGCTGATGGACATCATGCGCCGCGTCGGCCGCGGCCAGCTGACTTCGTTCGCCGGTGGCGCGCAGGGCAACCGCGAACTCGAGCAGAGTTTCTTCTCGTCGGCGCCGTACACCGAACAGGAACTGCAGAAGCAGATCGACGACGCCGCGGCCGGTGGCCCGCGTGGCGCGCGGGGCAAGGCCGACGCCGAGGCCTACGTCCAGGGGGTCAACAAGTACATCGCCGACGCGCACGGCGGCCGCTACTTCCCCGGCGAGTACGTGCTCACCGGGCACGTCGACGCGATCACGAACGCCGGGACCATCGAGCCGTTCAAGCTGACCGACCTCGTCGTACTGGCCGCCGTCGTCGGAGCGCAGTTCGGCGCGGGCGGCGGCGGTGAGGTGCAGAACGCCATCGCGAAGATGGCGATGCAGGAGAAGTACGGTCTCGAGCAGGGCGACAAGGTCTGGAAGAGCCTCCGGTCCGAGGACGACCCCGAGACCGTCAAGACCCTCCACAATGGACAGACTTTCGACTACGGCAAGGCACCGTCGAACCCGCGGGGCGCCGCGATGCCGGACAAGGGTTCGGTCACCGGGCAGCAGCTGGTCTTCGACCCGACCGGTTCCGCCGGGACGGCGACGCCCGCCAAGGTGGACGTTCCCGCGCCCGGAGACCAGAAGGCCGTCCGCGGCATCTTCGACGACGGTGTCCTGCCCGGCAACATGCTGTCGGAGAAGCACGGCATGTCCAACGCGCTGGTCGTCTCCGGCGCCAAGACCGCGAGCGGTCACCCGGTCGCCGTCTTCGGCCCGCAGGCCGGCTACTTCGCGCCGCAACTGCTGATGCTGCAAGAAATCCAAGGCCCGGGCATCAGCGCCCGCGGCGCCTCGTTCGCGGGCATCAGCATGTACGTGCTGCTCGGTCGCGGCAAGGACTACTCGTGGAGCGCGACCTCGGCGTCGCAGGACATCATCGACACCTACGCCGTCGAACTGTGCGAGCAGAACGGTTCCGCGCCGACGAAGAACTCCGGCTTCTACCGGTTCCGCGGCCAGTGCCTGCCGTTCGAGATCGTCGAACGCAAGAACGCCTGGAAGCCCACCGTCGCCGACGGGACGGCGCAAGGTTCGTACACGCTGCGCAGTTTCCGCACCAAATACGGGCCGGTGACGAGCCGGGCGCTGGTCGGCGGAAAACCGGTCGCGTACGCGTCGCTGCGGTCGACCTTCCAGCACGAGATCGACACGATCATCGGCTTCCAGAAGTTCAACGACCCGGACGCGATCAAGTCCGCGCAGGACTTCCAGGCCGCGGCGGCCGACGTCAACCAGACCTACAACTGGTTCTACGCCGACTCACGCGACGTCGCGTACTTCAACTCCGGCTCGAACCCGGTCCGCGATCCGAACGTCGACCCGGCGATGCCGGTGCGGGCCGACGCCGGATTCGACTGGCAGGGCTGGAATCCCGACGGAAACCTCGCGAACTACACGCCGTCGTCGCACCATCCGCAGTCGATCAACCAGGATTACTACATCAGCTGGAACAACGCGCAGACCAACGGTTACGCGGCCAGCGGGGCGGACAAGAGTTCCGTCCACCGCGGCGATCTGATCGACGCGCGGGTCAAGAAGATGATCTCCAGCGGCACCAGGGTGACACGCGTGAACCTCACGCAGGCCATGGAGGAGGCGGCGCTGGCCGACCTCCGCGCGGAGAAGGTGCTGCCGGAACTGTTCAAGGTGATCGACAAGGCACCGGTGACGGGTCCGGCCGCGGACGCGGTGGCGAAGCTGAAGACCTGGCTGACGGCGGGCGGCCTGCGTTCGGAGACCGCGCCCGGCAGCAAGGCGTACGCGAACGCCGACGCGATCCGCATCATGGACGCCTGGTGGCCGTTGCTGGTCAACGCCCAGTTCAAACCCGGTATGGGCGACGCCGCCTACGCCGCCATGGTCGGTGTGCTGAAGATCAACGAGTCGCCGTCCGGCTGGCAGAACGAGGTTCCCGGCAAGCACGTCGGCCAAGGGCACGCGGGTTCGTCGTATCAGTCGGGCTGGTGGGGTTATGTGCACAAGGACATCCGTTCGGTCCTCGGACAGAACGTGGCCGGTCCGCTGGCCGTGAAGTACTGCGGTGGCGGAGACGTCGACACTTGCCGTCAGGTGCTGCTCGACTCGCTGACGCAGGCGGCCGCCCAACCCGCCAGCACCGTCTATCCCGGTGACGGCGACTGCGCCGCGGGCGACCAGTGGTGTGCCGACACGATCATCCACCGCGCGCTCGGCGGCATCACCCACGACAAGATGAGCACCCAGAACCGGCCGACCTTCCAGCAGGTCGTGGAGTTCCCGGCGAAACGCGGCGACAACATCGCCAACCTCGCCACCGGCCGCTCGGTGAGCGCGACCAGCCACGAAACCGGCTGGTACAACTCGCCGCCGTCCAAAGCCATCGACGTCGACCTGTCGACGCGCTGGGCGAGCGACTGGAGCGACAACCAGTCGATCACCGTCGACCTCGGTTCGGTGCGGCGCGTTTCCCGGGTCGTCCTGCACTGGGAATCCGCGTACGGCAAGGCCTACAAGGTGCAGGTCTCGGCCGACGGGACGAACTGGCGCGACGTGGCATCCATAGTGGACGGAAACGGCGGACAGGACAACGTCGCCTTCGAAGCCGTGGACGCCCGTCAGGTCCGGATGGCCGGTGTCCAGCGCGGCACGAAGTACGGCTACTCCCTCTACGAGTTCGAGGTGTACGCCCACTAGCGGCGACGGTCGGGGGACATCGGACCGCGACGGCGCCGACCCGGTTGATCGTCAGGACGGTTTACGGTGGCGGGGTGGACACGAACGACTGGTCACCCCGCACCCTCGCCGTCGCCGCCGGACGACCGGAGGGTCCCGGCGAACCGCTGAACGTGCCGATCGTCGCGGCGAGCACCTTCGACGCCGGCGCCGACCGCGCGTACTCGCGGGAGAACGGCACCCCGACCTGGGAAGCCCTCGAAGCCGCGATCGGCGCGCTCGAAGGCGGGCACGCCACCGCGTTCGCGTCGGGGATCGCGACGCTCAGCGCCGTCGTCGACACCCTCCCGGTCGGCGCGAAGGTCTGCGTCCCGACGTTCTCCTACGCGGGATCGCGTGGCCTGCTCGCCCACGCGCAGCGCACCGGCCGCCTGGTGGTGACCGAGATCGCGCCGGACGACACGGCCGCCTGGGTCGCGGCCGCGGACGCCGACCTGCTCTGGCTCGAATCACCGACCAACCCGACGCTCGACGTCATCGACATCGAGACGATCGCCGCCGCCGCGAACGGACTGGTCGCCGTCGACAACACGTTCGCCACCCCGCTCGGGCAGCGGCCGCTGGACCTCGGCGCCGACATCGTCGTGCACAGCGCGACGAAACTCATCGGCGGCCACAGCGATCTGCTGCTCGGCCTGACCATCGCGGCCGACGAAGGCGTCGCGAAGGACCTGCGCGACGCGCGCACCAGGATGGGGGCGACGCCGGGCGCGCTGGAAGCGTGGCTGGCCCTGCGCGGGCTGCGGACCCTGCCGGTCCGCCTGGCCGAGCAGACGCGCACAGTGGCGCTCCTGGCGGCGCGGCTGGTCGACCACCCCTCGATCACCCGGGTGCGTTATCCCGGTTCCGGCACGATGATCGCGTTCGAACTCCCCGACGCGGAGGCCGCGGACAAGGTCATCGGGTCGCTGCGGCTGATCCGGGCCGCCACCAGCCTCGGCGGGGTGGAGAGCCTGGTCGAGCGCCGGGCCTGGCTGGCGGGTGACGCCCACGTGCCCGCCGGGCTCGTCCGGTTCAGCGTCGGGCTCGAAGATCCGGAAGATCTCTGGACGGATCTGGCTTCGGCACTGGGCCAGGACGCGGCCTAGCGTCTTAACCTGAAGCACGTGGAAGAGACGAAACCGCCAAGGCGGCTCGGTCAATTGCTGTGGGGCCTGTTCTGGCTCCTGGTGCTCGGCTTCCTCGCGATCGTCGCGGCGGGGCTGCTGGCCGAATTCGCGGCGTCGCCCTGCCCGAGCGACGGGATCTGGGCGTGTGACGCCGAAAACCGGACCTTCGCCACCTTCCTGCCCGCGATCGGGTTCGGCCTCGGACTCCTGATCGCGATGGTGGGCGGCGGCCGGGCGGTGCGGAACCGGACGTCGCCGAAGCCCTGGCTGTTCGTCGCGGGGCTCCTCGGTGCGGTCTCCCTCGCCGTGGCCCTGTTCCTGGTGTTCTGATCGTGACCTTCGGGTTGCCGTGCACCGACATTTGCTTCTGAATGGTCAGTTCTTCACGAGCGAGTACTCCGAAAGTGTGAACCCGTCGGTAACCTCGTCACTGTCCGAGGTGGGTTTGCCCAGAAGAACGGGCATTTTCGCGACGTGGGGCGGGTGGCGAAAAAATGCTTCCGCACGGCAACCGTTCGGGCCGTCCGGGTGTTAACATTCCTTCGTCGCAGCGAGGCTTTCCCTTTGTTGAGCGGCTTTCGGGCCCTTGTATCGAGCGAGGACATTCCCGCGTTACCGGTTTTCCCAGTGGTTCTTGTCACGGTTTATCCGCTATGGCCGACCGGCGCTTTCCGGCAGGATCACGCTGTCACCCGAACGTGGGATTCCTTTCGGGTGGTCGCAGGGTGGGGGTCACTCTGTGTTGCGATGCTTTCCACTGGGAGATCACTTTGAAGAAGACGTTGGGCCGCCTCGCGGGCGCGGTGCTGGCCGGCGCCGTCATCTCGCTGGCCGTGACGCCGGTCGCGATGGCGCAGACCGACACGACGACCACGCCTCCCGCTTCGTCGAGCGAGACGCCCACCACGGCGCCTTCGTGGACGGGCGGCAAGGTGACGACGGCCCCGCCGGAGACGAGCGGCCCGGCTTCGTCGTCCTCGCAGGAGCCGACCCCGACCAGCACCGGCAAGCCGACTTCCGGCAAGCCGTCGCCGACCTCCACCTCGGAGAACCCGACCACGCCGCCGGAGGAGCCCTACGTCGACAATGTGGGCGCGGGCTACATCGGTGAGAACGGTGTCGGCGCGCTGGTCATCGCCTGCCAGTCGGGCGAGCCGTCGAACGTTTCGGCGCCGGACTTCGACACCGTGGCCGGCAACCAGGCCGAGGACGACGGCCGTTACTGGGTCTACATCGTGAAGGTCAAGAAGTCCTTCAAGGGCAACTCGAGCACCTTCACCTGGACCTGTGCCGGCAAGCCGGGCAAGGGTGACATCGAGTTCGAGGCGCCCATCGGCGGCGGCGCGGCCACTCCGGGCAAGCCGGAGAAGCAGGTCAAGTACGCCCCCAAGGGCGGCATCGAGACCGGTTTCGGCGCAACCGCGGCCTGATCGATGTCGACGAAGTTTCCGAGGCGGGGTGGCCGCGCGGTCGCGGCCACCCTGATCCTTTCCCTCGCACTGACCGGTTGCGGTTCCGACGACCCGGCGCCCGCGGCACAGCAGGCCCCGGCGGAATCGACCGTCCCGGTCACGAAGCCGTTCAGCGGCACCAGGCCGACGAACGTGAAGATCCCCAAGATCGGCGCGGAGTCGAACCTGATCGCGGTCGCGGTCAACAAGGACGGCAAGATGGCCGTCCCTTCGGCGAAGAAGCCGATGCAGGCCGCCTGGTACCAGCTTTCGCCGGTGCCCGGTGACGTCGGCCCGGCGATCCTGCTCGGCCACGTCGACGGCAACAAGCAGCCGGGCATCTTCTTCAAGCTCAAGGACGTCAACCCGGGTGACGAGATCCTCGTCGACCGCAGCGACGGCAAGAGCCTGAAGTTCGTGGTCGAGAAGAAGGACCAGGTCCCCAAGGACCAGTTCCCCGAGGACGCGGTCTACGGCAACACGGACAAGCCGCAGCTGCGGCTGATCACCTGTGGCGGTGTCTTCGACAAGGAAGAGCACAGCTACAAGGACAACGTGATCGTCTACGCGAACCTCGTCGCCTGACGCGCGCGCCATGAACGGTCCGTTCCTTGCAAATTTCGCAAGGAACGGACCGTTCCTCGCATTCGGGGACCCGCTCAGCCCAGGCCCGCGGCCGGGAACGGGAACCCGGCGGGAGCGGCCGCTCCGGTGTCGACCCACTTCCGCATCCCCGCGTCGCAGGCCGCGTAACCCCAGTTGATCAACCGTTCCTGCAGCACTTCCGGCAGTTTCGTCAGGCGCGTCGGAGTCTCCGCCAGCTTGTGCGTGAGAGCCACGGGCGCCGTCAGCGAATCCTCGAGCTCGAAGTTCTCGAGATCGACGTAGGCCCCCCAGTAGGCGCCCGCGAAATCGTTCTCCACATAGGACTTGAGCAACGCGCCGCGCCGCAGCTCGCGCACCTGGTTGTCGATCACGTCGAGAACGCGCAGCAGCTGTCGCCCCCAGTCGCGGTTGACCTTCCGCTTGACCTTCATCCGCTTTCCCGCGTCGCTGACCAGCACCGTCGCGTGCCCTTCGACCGGGTCCAGGCCGAGGTTGTCGTAGACGCCGGCGTCGCTCAGCACGATCTTGCGTTTCCGGTCGTCCGAATGCGGGTCTTGGAGCACGACGGGCGAAAGCATCGGCGGGAACGCCGAGGACGCGGCCACCGCGGTCGCGAGCGGAATGTTCCCGTGCGGCCCGTTCTGCCGGAAGAACCACCACAGCGCGCCGTCCTGGAGGTTCGTCGCGGTGAAGACGAACTGCGGGCCGTGTGGGTCGATGTCCTTGAGGCAGCAGTCGCCGAACAGATGTTTCGCGTACACCCGCGCGAGTTCCTCCCCGGCGCTCCGCCAGGGAATCGCCATGGCCAGCAAGGTGACCGGGATGTCGAGCCGGGTGCGCGCGAGGTTCCGGACCGGCGCGACGACCTCGTCGTGGAAGTTGTTCGCGACACCGTTTTCGAACTCCAGGTCCGACCACGCGTGCGCGACCACACCCGCGGCGATCGAGCCGCCCGAGACACTCGAGAACGTCGATATCTTCGACAGCCAGCCGAGTTCGTTGAGCCGCCACAGGGCCCCGGTGTGGAACAACATCGCACGGTAGCCGCCGCCGGACAGCGCGAGACCGACATCCGTGCGGGCTGTTGAAGGCTTCTCGGTATCCCCCACCTGAGCGAGTGTAGAGGCGGGTCAAGCGAGCAGGGGCCGCAAGAGGCGACGGTGCTCCTCGGGGACGTACTCGGCGTAGTTGTCGTACAAGGCCTGCTTCGACAGCCTCGACGCACACTCGCCGTCGGAGTCCCGGATCGCTCCCAGCACTTCTTCGTGATGCGCCAGCCAGTTGCGCATCAACGCCGTCCGGTCGTCGGCGTGCTTCAGCTTGTCCTCGATGAGCTCCAGCACGACGCCGCGGACGACCTCGCCGCTGATCACCAGCAGCGGATTCCCCGTCGCGCGGGCGATGGCCTCGTGGAACGCGACGTCCGCGTGGCTGAATTCGGCGAAACCCTCCGTGACACCCGCGCGCATCGCCTCCAGCGCCGTGTCCAGTTCGGTGAGATGGTCTTCGGTCCTGAGCTGCGCGGCGAGCAGATGTGCGGAACCGTCGAGGATCATGCGGAACTGCAACAGCTCGGGAAGGCCGATGTGGTCGGCGCGCGCGAGCCGGTGCATCGACCGGTGCAACGCGGCGGGCGAGGCGGCCAGGACTTCGGGGCCGCGCGGATCGCCGGGCCGCGAGCGGATCATTTCCGCCGCCTGCAGCACCCGCAGCGCCTCCCGCACGGTCGAGCGGCCGACGTCGAACTGCACCATCAGTTCGCGTTCGCTCGGCAGCCGGTCGCCGGGTTTGATCCGGCCGCTGAACACGGCTTCCTCGATCTGCTCGACGACACGCTGGTACGCGCGGACAGGGGCGACCGGCTCGAATTCCATCTTGACCCTGTCGTCTCGTCTGGTTTACTGGTCAGACCAGTCTACCGGTCAGGGGGCAGGATGAAAGTCCGGATTCACGCGGCAGTGGCAGTGTTGCTGCTGGTGACGTCCGGCTGCTCCGCTGGATCGAGTGCCACGGTCGCTCAAGGCACCGGCACGCTCGCGATCGGGTACACCGCCGAACCCGCGAACTTCGACTTCACCCGTACCGACGGTGCCGCCATCCCGCAGGCCTTGCTCTACAACGTCTACGAGGGCCTGGTGAAACTCGACGCGGACGCGAAGATCGTGCCGCTGCTGGCCGAATCGTGGACGGTCTCGGAAGACCGCAAGACCTACGACTTCAAGCTCCGGAAAGACGCGAGGTTCAGCAACGGCGCGCCGTTCACCGCCGAGGATGTCAAGTTCTCGCTGATGCGGGTCAAGACCGACTGGACCGTGTCGATCAAGTCCACAATGGACGTCGTCGATCGAGTCGACGTCGTGGCGCCGGATCACGCGCGGGTCGTGCTCACCAAGCCCAGCAACGGCTGGCTGTTCAGCCTGACCAGCCGTCTCGGCGCGATGTTCAGCCCCACCGGCGTCGCGGATCTGGCGAACGAACCGGTCGGCACCGGGCCGTACACGGTGTCCTCGCGCAGGCGCGGCGATTCCATCGTGCTCAAGGAGAATCCCGCGTACTGGGGCAGGAAACCGGCGTACTCCACGGTGGTCCTCAAGTACATCAAGGATCCCACGGCGCTCAACAACGCACTGCTCAGCAACGGGATCGACGTCATCTCCGCGATCACCGTGCCGGATTCGATCCCGCAGTTCCAGAGCGACGACCGGTTCACCGTCGTCGAAGGCACGACGAACAGCGAGGTCACGCTCGCGTTCAACAACTCGCGTCCGCCGCTGAACGACGTCCGCGTACGACGAGCGCTGTCGTACGCCATCGACCGGAGGGCCTTGCTGGACACGGCTTGGGCCGGCCGCGGCACCCTCATCGGCAGCATGGTCCCGCCGACGGACCCCTGGTACGAGGACCTCGCGAACGCGTACCCGTTCGATCCCGCGAAGGCGAAAGCGCTGCTCGCCGAAGCGGGTCAGCCGAATCCCTCGCTGCGGCTGAGGATTCCCAACCTGCCGTACGCCGTCTCGGCCGCGCAGGTGGTGGCGTCGCAGCTGGCGGACGTCGGGGTCACGGTGACGATCGAGCCGCTGGACTTCCCGGCGGTGTGGCTCAAGCAGGTCTTCACCGACCGCGACTACGACCTGTCGATCATCCAGCACGTCGAGGCGCGCGACATCGTCACGTTCGGCAGGCCGAAGTACTACTGGGGTTACGACAGCAAGCCCGTCCAGCAGAACCTGGCGAAGGCCGACGCCGGAACGCCCCGGGAGCAGGTCGACGCGATGCGCCAGGTCGCGCGGCGGCTGTCCGAGGACGCCGCCGCGGACTGGCTCTTCCTCTTCCCCAACGTGATCGTGGCGAAGAACAAGGTGACCGGGTTCGTCCGCAACCAGGTCAGCGAGTCCTTCGACCTCACGGGATTGGCGCCGCGATGACGGTCAAGGTGCTCCGCCGCCTGGGGATCCTCGTGGCCAGTGTGCTGGTCGCCTCCATCGTGGTGTTCCTGTTCATGGCCGTGCTGCCGGGTGATCCGGCGCAGGTCGCGCTCGGCGTCAACGCGACGCCGGAACTGGTCGCGAAGACGCGTGCCGAATTCGGCATCGACCGGCCGCTGATGACGCAGTACTTCGACTGGATCGGCGGTGTCCTGCAAGGCGACTTCGGCCGTTCGTACGTCACGCGCGAGGAGATCGGACCCGCGCTGGCCGACCGGCTCGGCGTGACGTTGTGGCTGGTCGGCGCCGGAATGCTGGTGGCGCTGCTGATCGCCGTCCCGGCCGGGACGTTCGCCGCGGTGCGGCATCGGAAGGCCGACGGCACCGCCGTTTCCGGGCTGTCGCAGATCGGCGTCGCGATCCCCGCGTTCCTCGCCGGCATCATCCTGGTGCAGATCTTCGCGGTGCAGTTGCGCTGGCTGCCCTCCGGCGGCTGGACGCCGCCGGTGCGGGATCCAGGCGAATTCCTCCGCGGTCTCGTCCTTCCCGCCTTGTCGCTGGGACTCGTTCAAGGCGCCGTGCTCACGCGGTATGTCCGGTCCGCCGTGCTCGACACACTCGGGCAGGACTATCTGCGCACGGCGAGGTCCAAGGGGCTCCGGCCGTTCCAAGCGCTGTTCCGGCACGGTCTGCGCAACGCGGCCGTGCCGGTGGTGACGGTGCTCGGCCTGCAACTGGCGACCCTGCTGATCGGCGCCGTCGTCGTCGAACGCGTCTTCGTCCTGCCGGGTCTCGGCAGCATGCTGCTCGATTCGGTGGCGTCCCGGGATCTGCTGTCCGTGCAGGGGATCGTGCTGGTACTGGTGGTCGGCGTGCTGCTGGTGAACTTCGTGGTCGACGTCCTCTACACGGTGCTCGACCCGAGATTGCGGGGTTCCTGATGCGTAGCCGCAGTCTCGTGATCGGCGGCGTCCTCGTCGCGCTGATCGTGCTCGCCGCGCTGCTTTCGTTCGTGTGGACGCCGTTCGACCCGGTGAAGGTCGACGCGGCCCACCGGCTGCACGATTTCAGCGGCACCAATCCGCTGGGCACGGACAGTTTCGGCCGTGACGTGCTCAGTCAGCTCATGGTCGGCGCGCGGACGACGCTGTACGTCGGTGTGGTCGCGGTCGGGATCGCCGCGCTGATCGGGACACCGTTGGGCATCCTCGCCGGGATGTCCTCACGCTGGCTCGGCGAGTTCGTCATGCGGGTCAACGATCTCGTGCTCGCCTTCCCCGCATTGCTGCTGGCCATCATGTTCGGCGCGGTGTTCGGGGCGAACACGCTGACCGCGATGGTGGCGATCGGCATCGCGACCATCCCGTCGTTCGCGCGGATCGCGCGTTCGGGAACGCTGCAGGTGATGAGCAGCGAGTTCGTGCTGGCCGCGCGGTCGGCCGGTCGCTCGCGGCCGAACATCGCGGCGCGGCACGTACTGCCGAACATCTCCGGGCTGCTGATCGTGCAGGCGTCGGTGTCGTTCGCGATCGCCGTGCTCGCGGAAGCGGCGCTGTCGTTCCTCGGGTTCGGCACGCGGCCGCCGACGCCGTCGTGGGGCCGGATGCTCCAGGAGTCGCAGATGTTCCTGACCCTGCATCCTCGGCTGGCGCTCGTGCCCGGCGTCGCGATAGCCATCGCCGTCCTCGGCTTCAACCTGCTCGGTGACGGCCTCCGCGATCGTCTCGATCCCCGATTGGCGGCCCGGGTATGACCCTGAAAGTCCATGGTCTCGGGATCAGCGACCTGGTACGCGACGTCTCGTTCACCGTCGCGCGCGGTGAGCGGGTCGGGCTGATCGGCGAGTCGGGTTCCGGGAAGTCGTTGACGGCGTTGTCGATCATGGGACTGCTTGCCGAAGAACTCGCCGCGTCCGGATCGGTCAAACTCGACGGCCGCGAGCTGCTGGGCGCGCCGGAGAGGGAACTGTCGCGGCTGCGCGGCAACGAGATGTCCATGGTGTTCCAGGAACCCATGACCGCGTTGAACCCGGCGATGCGGGTCGGCGCGCAGGTCGCCGAACCGATGCGGATCCACCGCGGCGGCGGGAAACATCGCGAGGCGGCCGAGGCTCTGCTGGCTTCCGTCGGGCTGCCCGGCGTCGGTCGCGCCTATCCCCACCAGCTGTCCGGCGGGCAGCGGCAGCGCGTCGTCCTCGCGATCGCGCTGGCCAACGATCCGAAGCTGCTGATCTGCGACGAGCCGACGACGGCGCTCGACGTCACCGTGCAGTCGCAAATCCTGGAACTGATCCTCGACGGTGTCCAGGAGCGGGAGAGCGCGCTGCTGTTCATCACGCACGACCTCGCGGTCGTGGCGTCGGTATGCGAGCGGGTGCTGGTGATGCTGGACGGCGAGATCGTCGAAGCCGGCACCACCCGCGAGGTGCTGACCGCGCCCCAGCACGATTACACGAAGAAGCTGCTGGCCGCTTCGGATCTGGAGGCGAGACGATGATGATCTCGGTGAGAGATTTGGAACGCCGTTACACCAGGCGTGACGTCCATGCGCTGCGCGGAATCTCCTTCGACGTCGAGGCCGGTCAGCGCTTCGGCATCGTCGGCGAGTCGGGTTCGGGAAAGTCCACTTTGGTCAGATTGCTGGCCGCCCTCGACAAGCCGACGGCGGGCAGCGTCTCGTTCCAAGGTCAACGCATCGACACCCTGCCCGAACGGAAACTCGGCTTCCTGCGGTCGGAACTGCAGATCGTCTTCCAGGACCCGATGGGTTCGCTCGATCCGCGGATGCGGGTGCGCGACATCATCTCCGAGCCGTTGGGGCGCCGGGATCCCGCGCGGGTCTCAGAGTTACTGAGGGCGGTCGGCCTGCCCGAAGACGCCGCCAACCGCTATCCGCACCAGTTTTCTGGCGGGCAACGGCAACGCATCTCGATCGCGCGGGCGCTCGCGCCGAACCCGAGCGTCCTCATCGCGGACGAGCCGGTGAGCGCGCTCGACGTCTCCGTGCGGAAGCAGATCCTCGACCTGCTCGCGTCGCTGGTCGAGCTGTACTCACTGACGCTGATCTTCGTCTCGCACGACCTCGGCGTGGTGCGGCACGTCTGCGACCGGGTCGCGGTGATGCGGAGCGGCGAGATCGTCGAGATCGGTGACGTCGACCAGGTTTATGACGCGCCGGAACACGAGTACACCAGGGAACTGCTGGCGGCCGCGCCGAATCTGCGGACCGAACTGGCAAGGCTGCGGGGAGGGGACGATGGCTGACCATCCTGAAGGACTGCCGATCGGTGCCGACTGGGTGTCCACTGTAGACAGTGAACCGATCGTGTTCCCGTTCGACGGGAGTGAGATCGGCCGGGCGCCGGTCGGGACGCCGGAGCTGGCCACACGCGCGATCGATGAAGCCGTCGCGGTGTTCAAGCAGGTCGCGGCCCTGCCGTCGCGTACCCGGCGTTCGCTCCTGAACGACGTCGCCGCCGCTCTGGAAGTCCGGCGCGCCGAATTCGAACGGCTCCTGGTTCTGGAAACAGGCAAGCCATTGGTCGACTGCCGGGTCGAGGTCGCCCGCACGATCGTCACCTGGCAGGCCGCCGCCGAGGAGGTTTCGCGGTTGCACGGTGAGACCGTGCCGCTCGACCTGCTGCCGTCCGGCGACGGGCTGGTCGGGTTCTGGAAACGCAAGCCGATCGGCGTCGTGGTCGGCATCGCCGGGTTCAACTATCCGCTGCTGCTGGCGTCGCACAAGATCGCGCCCGCCATCGCCGCGGGTTGCCCGGTGGTGGTGAAACCCGCGCCGCAGACCCCGCTGGCGACGTTGTGGCTCGTGCACCTAGTTCGCTCGCTGACCGATTTGCCCGCGATGGTCCAGCTCGTCACCGGGGACGCGGCCATCGGCTCGGCGCTGGTCACCGACCGGCGCGTCGGCGCGGTGTCGTTCACCGGCTCCGCGCTGGTCGGGCACCGGATCGCCCGCGACGCCGCGCCCACGAAGACGTTGCTGGAGCTCGGGTCCAACGCCGCCCTGGTGGTCGCCGAGGACGCCGATCTCGACGCGGCCGTGGACGCGGTGCTGCGCGGCGGGTTCTACGCGTCCGGGCAGGCGTGCATCTCGGTGCAGCGGGTGCTGGTGGTCGAGGCGGTGGCCCAGGAGTTCACCGAACGGCTGCTGGCGCGGCTCGACGAGGTCGTCACCGGCGACCCGCGTGACGAGAAGACGCGGGTCTCGGCACTGATCGACCCCGGGTCCACCCAGCGCGTTCAGGAATGGGTCGGCAAAGCGATCTCGGCGGGTGCGCGGCTCGCGGGCGGCGGAGTGGACGGCACGGCGATCCGGCCGACGGTGCTGCTCGACGTGCCCGGTGGCCTCGAATGCTGGGACGAGGAGATCTTCGGCCCCGTGGTCTGCGTCCGCACCGTGTCCTCTGTGGACGAAGCGTTCGACGCGGTCAACGCGTCGCGCTACGGCCTGCACGCCTCGGTGTTCAGCACGTCCTTGAAGACGGCGTTCCGCGCGCTCGACGAACTCGAAGTCGGTGGTGTGGTGGTCAACGAGGTGCCCGGTTTCCGGTCCGACACCATGCCGTACGGCGGTGTGAAGGACTCCGGCATCGGGCGGGAAGGGCCGCGGTTCGCGGTCGAAGAACTGACCGTGACGAGGATGGCGGTGCTGCGCCCGTGAGCTACGAAAACCTGTTCCGGCTGGAGGGAAAGCGAGCCGTCGTCCTCGGTGGTGGCAGCGGGATCGGCCGCGAAGCCGCGAAGGCGCTGGCCGCGCACGGTGCCGAGGTGATCGTCGCCGACCGCGATCTCGCGGCCGCCGAGGAAACCGGCGTGGGGAAGGCGTACGAGATCGACCTGCTCTCCGAGGGTGCCGCCGCGCGCGCCGCCGGCGAACTCGGCGAGATCGACGTCGTCGTGCTGACCGCCGCGACCAACGTGCGCAAACGGCTGCTGGAGTACACGCGCGAGGAATTCGACCGGGTGATCGCGCTGAACCTCGGCGCGACCTTCGAGGTCGTCCGCGCGTTCGGCGCCGGGATGGTCGAACGCGGGCGGGGGAGCATCATCGGGTTCTCCTCGATCCGCGGTACCACCGTCGAGCCGGGCCAGGGGCCGTACGCGGCGACGAAAGCCGGGCTGGTGCAGCTGTTCCGCACGGCCGCGGCGGAGTTCGGCCCGGCCGGGGTGCGGGTCAACGCGATCGCGCCCGGCGTCGTCGAGACTCCGCTGACAGCGCAGATCAAAGCGAATCCGGCCTGGTACGACGCGTACGCGACCAAGGGGGCGCTCGGCCGATGGGCGCGTCCCGACGAACTCGCGGGCGCCGTCGTCTACCTGGCCTCGGACGCGTCGTCGTTCGTGACCGGCTCCGTGCTGGCGGTGGACGGCGGCTGGACCGCGGTCGACGGCCGCTTCGAACCGCCCGCGACGTGAGGAGCCTGTCCGTGCCGGAGTTGCCTGACCTGACCGCCGTCGAACTGGTCGCCCAGTATCGCGCGAAGACACTGTCACCGGTCGAAGTCACCGAAGCGGTCCTCGCCCGCGTCGAGGCGCGCGAATCCGAGCTGCACGCGCTCTACGCGTACGACCCGACCGATGCGCGAGAAGACGCGAAGGCGTCCGAAAGCCGCTGGCAAGCCGGGGAACCGCTCGGTCCGATCGACGGCGTTCCCTTGACGCTCAAGGAGAACATCGCGACCCGCGGCACACCGGTCCCGCTCGGTACGGCCGCCACCTCGCTGACACCCGCGTCCGATGACGCCCCGGCGGCCGCCAGGATGCGCGAATCCGGTGGTGTCCTGCTGGGCAAGACCACCATGCCGGACTACGGGATGCTGACGTCCGGGCTGTCGAGTTTCCATACCGCGTCGCGGAATCCGTGGGACACCACGCGCACGCCCGGCGGCTCCAGCGCCGGTGCCGGTTCGGCGGCGGCCGCGGGCTACGGCCCGCTGCACGTCGGCACCGACATCGGCGGCTCGATCCGGCTGCCCGCCGGCTGGTGCGGTCTGGTCGGGCTGAAGCCGAGTTTCGGCCGGGTACCGGTGGATCCGCCGTTCCTCGGCCGCGTCGCCGGGCCGATGACGCGGACCGTGGCCGACACCGCGCTGCTGATGAGCGTTCTGTCCGGGGTGGACGGTCGCGACCACCTTTCGCTGCCGCCCTCGTCGCTCGACTGGGAGTCGCTGTCTTGCGAGGTGAAGGGCCTGCGGATCGGGCTCCACCTCGATCCGGGCGTCGGGCTCCCGGTGCTGCCGGAGACGATCGCCGCCGTCACCGAAGCCGCGCGCGTGTTCGAGGCCGCAGGCGCCGTGGTGGAGTCGGTGGCGCCGTTCCTGCGCCGCGAAATGCTCGACGGACTCAACACCTTCTGGCGCGTCCGAGCCTGGTCGGACATGTCCGCGCTACCCGAGGACCGCCGTGCGAAGGTCCTGCCGTACATCGCCGACTGGGCCGCCGGCGGTGCCGACGTCAGCGGCGTCGACGCCTACCGCGGCTTCGCGCAGATCGACGCCATCGCCGTCGCGACCCTGCGCGCGACCGAACGCTTCGACGTCGTCCTGTCACCGACCTGCCCGGTCTCGGCCCCGCCCGCCGACTGGCCCTCGCCGACCAACGACCCGCGCCGCCCGTTCGAGCACATCGCGTTCACCGTGCCGTACAACATGTCCGGCCAACCCGCGGTCTCGATCAACTGCGGCTACACCAGCGACGACCAGCCCATCGGCCTCCAAATCAGCGGCCGCCGCTTCGCCGACCTCGACGTCCTACGCGCCGCTGCCGCCTACGAAACCCTTCGCCCCACTCCGCGCCCCTGGCCCTGACCCGCATTTCGTCCTCTGAATGCGGTCCTTGCACACGCAACTACCGCATTCAGAGGACGAAATGCGTCACTTGTTGATCGCTTCGGCCAGCGCAAGGATCCGCCGCGCGTTGTCCACGTGCAGGTTCTCGATCATCCGCCCGTCCACGGTCACGACGCCCTGCCCGGCCGCCTTGGCCTCCTCGAACGCCGCGATGATCTTGCGCGACCGCGCGATCTCCTCTTCGGACGGCGCGAAGATCCGGTTGCACGGTTCCAGCTGCGCAGGGTGGATCAATGTCTTGCCGTCGAAGCCGAACTGGCGTCCTTGCAGGCATTCCGCCTCGAAGCCTTCGAGGTCCTTCACGTCGTTGTAGACGCCGTCGAGGATCGCCTTGCCGGTCGCCCGTGCGGCCAGCAACGCGAGCGAAAGCCCGCCGAGCAGCGGCGCGCGGCCGGGGACGAACTCGGCGTGCAGTTCCTTCGCCAGATCGTTCGTGCCCATGACCAGCCCGGTCAGCCGTTCGGACGCCGCGGCGATCTCCTCGGCGTGCAGCATCGCGAACGGGGTTTCGACCATCGCCCAGATCTTCGTGTGATCGGGGGCGCCGCCGAGTTCCAGCGCGCGCTCGATGTTGTGCACTTCGGCGGCGGAGTTCACCTTCGGCACGACGATCGCGTCCGGGCCCGCCTGCGCGGCGGCGCGGAGGTCGGCGTCGTGCCATTCGGTGTCGAGGCCGTTGACACGGATGGTCACCTCGCGCGAGCCGTACTCCTTCGACGAAGCGGCGGCGCAAACGCGTTCACGCGCGGCTTCCTTCGCGTCGGGCGCGACGGCGTCTTCGAGGTCGAGGATGAGCCCGTCCGCGTCCAGCGTCTTGGCCTTTTCCAGCGCTCTTTCGTTCGCGCCGGGCATGTAGAGGACGGAACGTCGGGGGTTCATTCGGAAGTCTCCTTACCGGCCGCGTCGTACGCGGCGGCGAGTTCGGGGTCGTCGGCGGCGAGGGCGTCGGCGAGTTCGGCGACCACCCGGCACTGCTTCACCGAGGCGTCGTCCTGCATCTTCCCGTCGATCATCACCGCACCGGTGCCGTCACCCATCGCGGCGATCACGCGCCGTGCCCAGGCGACGTCCTCGGGCGAAGGTGAGAACACCTTCTTGGCGATGGCGATCTGCACCGGGTGCAGGCTCCAGGCGCCCACGCAGCCGAGCAGGAACGCGTTGCGGAACTGGTCCTCACAGGCCACGACGTCGCGGATGTCGCCGAACGGCCCGTAGTACGGCAGGATCCCGTTCGCCGCGCAGGCGTCGACCATCCGCGCGACGGTGTAGTGCCAAAGATCCTGTTGATACGTCGTGCGTCCCTCGTTCAGGTCTCCGCCGGTCGGGTCCGTGCGCACCAGGTAACCGGGGTGCCCGCCACCCACCCGGGTGGTCTTCATCCGGCGGCTCGCGGCGAGGTCGGCCGGGCCGAGCGAGATGCCCTGCATCCGGGGGCTCGCGCCGGCGATCTCTTCGACGTTCGCGACGCCGCTGGCGGTCTCCAGGATCGCGTGCACCAGCAGCGGTTTCGTGAGCCCGGCCCGCGCTTCGAGCTGCGCGAGCAGCCTGTCGACGTAGTGGATGTCCTGCGCGCCTTCGACCTTCGGCACCATGATCACGTCGAGTTTGTCGCCGATCTCGGTGACCAGCGTGATCAGGTCGTCGAGCACCCACGGCGAGTCGAGGCTGTTGACGCGGGTCCACAGCTGCGTCTTGCCGAAGTCGGTCGACTTCGCGATGTTGACGAGCCCGTTCCGCGCGGCCTCCTTGCGGTCGGCGCGCACGGCGTCCTCGAGGTTGCCGAGCAGGACGTCGACCTTCTTGGCAAGATCCGGGACCTTGGCGGTCATCTTCTCGTTGCCGGGGTCGAAGAAGTGGATCATCCGCGAAGGAGGCACGGGGATCTGGCGGAGCGGTTCCGGCGCCCCCACGGCGAGCGGGGCGAAGAAATCCTTCGGCGAACGCATCGTTCCTCCATCGCAACGGGCTAAGTGACCGAGGAGTAACCCTAAACCCGGAAGGTGGGGAACCGCTGCGGCGCAGCTCACCTCCAAGGGGACACGATCGGGAATCGCGGAGGGATCTGTGGACGACTGGGCCTTGCCGGGTTTCACCGAGCTGGGGTCGCTGGGCGAAGGCGGATTCGGGCGGGTCGTACTGGCTCGCCATGATGAATCCGCCCAGGTCGTGGCCATCAAATACCTGTACGCGCGGTTCGCGGCCGACCCTCAGCGGCTGGCCGAGTTCCGCCACGAGGCGCAGATCCTGAGCCGCGTTTCGGGACCCCACATCGCCCGTCTGCACCAGTTCGTGGAGACCCCGCAAGGGGCCGCCATCATCATGGAAGCCGTTCACGGAATTTCCCTGAAAGAGCTCCTCGACCGCCAGGAGAAGCTCGAACCCGAAGCCGCGCTGGCCATCCTCAAGGGTTCACTGCTCGGCCTCGCCGGCGCGCACGCCGCGGGCACCGTCCACCGCGACTACAAACCGGCGAACGTCCTGGTCACCCCCGAGGGGCAGAGCAAACTCGTCGACTTCGGCATCGCCGTGCTCGCCGGGCAGACCGGGGTCGCGGCGGGCACGCCCGCGTACATGGCGCCCGAGCAGTGGTCCGGTGGGATCGCCACCCCCGCGACCGACGTCTACGCCGCGACCTGCGTGTTCTTCCAGTGTGTCGCCGGGCACCGGCCGTATGAGGCCGAACAGACCGAAGTGCTGCGCACCCTGCACGAGTACGCCCCGATCCCGTTCGGTGAGGTCCCCGAACCGGTCCGCGACCTCATCGCGCGCGGCATGGCGAAGGCCGTCGCCCAGCGGCCGTCGGGCGCGGCCGAGTTCGTCACCGAGCTGGAGTCGTCCGCCAGGAAGGCGTACGGCGAAGACTGGGAGCGCAACGGCTGGCACTGGCTCGCCAAGGGCGCCGGTGTCCTGGTCGCCCTGTCCCCGCTGGCCCTGCTCGGCGCCGGAACCGCCGCCGCGCCGGTCATCGCGGGCGGCGCGGCGGGCGGGGTCGCGGCGACCACCGGCGGCGGAATCGCGCTCGGGCTCAAGGTGACCGCCGCGGTCGCCGCCGTCACCGCGGCCGCCGTCGGCACGGTCGTGGTGGTCAACGCCGACAGCGGCGAAGCGCCGCCCCAGACGACGACCGTCGCCGCGATGCAGGTCGACCTCCTCACCCGTACGGAGAAGTTCGACGGCTTCGACTACAACGGCAAGTACGTGCGGATCGGCGGGTTGAAGGACAAGGCCGCCGAGGATCGGGTCAACAAGGCGCTGATGGCGCCGATCGACGGCTGGCTCGAGAACTTCTGGCCCGACAGCTACCAGCCGCAGCGGGAGCCCGACGGCGACATCCCGCATATGAAGACCGAAGCCGAAGTACTGCGCCAGGACGACAAGCTGCTCTCGGTCGTCTACAAACGCTCGATCGACTCCGTTCAGTTCGGCAACCACGGCGGGTTCAGCATCCGCCCGATCGTCATCGACCTGACGAAGGGTGAGCAGATCTCCACCGCGCATCTCTTCGACAACGTCGACGGCACCGCCGCGCGGATGCGGACGCTCGAAGACCGCCTCCTCGACTCCGCGAAGCCGGGCGACTGCCTCACCGGCACGCGGAGCTCGATCGAGCACCTCCCGGCCACGGCGATGTCGGCGCGGTACACCTTCGACTACGACTCCATCGTGCAGGCGGCGCCCACCGCCGACGGAATGCGGTTCTACGTCTACGGTTCCGCGCTCGGCTACCCGCGCGCCTGCGACCCGACCGCGATCACCATCGGATACCCACGCCTGCTCGACCTGATGAGCCCCACGGTGCTGAACCTGCTCGGCCTCAAGGGCGGCGGCACGCAGGGCGAGCGGACCAAAGAGGACGACGTCGGCGCCTTCACCATCACCACGCCGGAGAAATGGGGGCTGCTCTCCAGCGCTCCCATCGAGCGCTACCTGGTGACCGCCGACCAGTGCTCGAACAGCGGCATGCAGCCGTTCCACTGCGCGGGCGTCGTCTTCAGCGACAACTCGCGGGTCGAGCCGACCACTCCGGCGTATGAACCTGGCAAGCCGTACAACCGGTCCCATGGCCCGCGGCCGTGTCATTCCCTCGGCGCGCCTAATGAGTCTCAGGGGTCACCCGTCCTGCGGAAGAAGGAGCTTCGCCCGGTCGGGACGAAGAAAGCCGCGTACGAGGAGTGGCGGCTGACGTGCACTGGCGGCGGTACTGTCACTCAGCGGGTCTGGTTCCTGCCGAAAACGCAGCTCGTGATCGTCGACGAGTGGAACACTCCAGGTCTCGACAAGATTCTGGAAGAGGCCCGATGGCAGTGAACATTCAAGACGCGAGCGATGCGTGGAGACTGCCCGGCTTCACCGAGCTGGAGCAGCTGGGCACGGGCACCTTCGGCCGCGTGGTGCTCGCGCGCCAGGACAACACCGGCCACGTCGTCGCGATCAAGTACCTCTTCTCCCGCTTCGCCGCCGACCCGGCGCATCTGGCCGCGTTCCGGCAGGAAGCGCTGGCACTGCACCGGGTGTCGAGCCCCCACGTCGTCCGCCTCCACGAGTTCTTCGAGACGCCGCAGGGCGCGGCGATCGTGATGGAGGCGATCAACGGCGTCTCGCTGCGCGCGGTGCTTCAGGCCGAAGGCGCTCTCGAACCCGAAGCCGCCCTCGCGGTACTGAAAGGCTCGCTACTCGGACTGGCCGCGGCCCACTCCGCGAACGTCGTCCACCGGGACTACAAACCCGCCAACGTCCTCGTCGCCGACACCGGCGAGAGCAAGCTGGTCGACTTCGGCACGGCCGTCCTGGCCGGTGATCGGGGCCCTTCCGTCGGCACGCCCGCGTACATGGCGCCCGAGCAGTGGGCAGGCGGTCAGGCCACGCCCGCGACCGACGTCTACGCCGCCACCTGCGTGTTCTTCCAGTGTGTCGCCGGGCACCGCCCGTATGAGGCCGAACAGACCGAAGTGCTCCGCACGCTGCACGAACACGCGCCCATCCCGTTCGGCGAAGTACCCGAGCCGGTGCACCAGCTCGTCGCGCTGGGAATGGCGAAGGACCCGTCGAAACGGCCGGTCGACGCGCTCATGTTCGTCGGCGAGCTGGAACGCGTCGCCCGTGCCGGATATGGCGACGAATGGGAACGCAAGGGCTGGTCGCGGCTGGCGAAGGCGGCCGGCGTGCTCGCCGCGGCGACGCCGTTGGTCCTGCTCGGCGCCGGTACCGCGGCCGCGCCCGGGATCGCGGCCGGGCTGAAGATCGCCGTCGGTGTCGCCGCGGCGGCGGCCGCCGTGGTCGGCTCGGTCGTCGTCTTCTCCGACGCGAGCACCCCGCCGCCGTCGCCGCCGACCACTCAACAGGCCGTCGCGCTCGAGATCGCCATGAAGACCCGGACCGGAACCGTGCCCGGCACGAACCTCCCGTACCGCGGGGACCACCCCGAGGTGACCGGGTCGCCCGATCAAGCCTGGCTGAAGCGCGTCAACGACGCCCTGGCCGCGCCGATCGACGAATGGAACCGCAAAACCGGCCCGGGCGCCGCCAAGCTGGAACCGGAACGTGGCCCGTACAAGCTCCTCACGAAGGCCGACGTGCGCTCGCGGAACGAGCGGTATCTCTCGGTGCGCTACGCACACGACCTCGAGAACAAACCCCATTCGACCTGGGGAAACGGCCGTAACGCGGTGACGATCGATTTGAAGGAGGGCAAGGCGCTCACCCCCGCGGAGCTCTTCGCCCCCGGAAAGTTCACCGACGACGGACTGCGGACCCTCGCCGCCTTGCTCTGGCCCGACCAGGAGCAGTGTGGCCCGGCCAACAGCACCTTCCCGTACCAACCCCTCAAGACGGCCGACCTCACCGACGAGCGGAAGGTGTGGCTCGCGTTCACCCCGGCGGCCGTCGAGGTCACCGTCGACCTCAACACCCTCGGCTTCGCCACCGCCTGCGGCGTCCAGGACTACACGCTGCCCTACGACAAGCTGGCCGATCTCCTGAATCCGGACCTCGTCGCGGGCGTGACCGGCGGAAAACCCCTGAAGGCGACCTCGGCCGCGCCGCCCGCGCAAGGACTCACCGACGTCCCGGTCGGCGCGCTGACCCTGCACCTGCCCGACGGCTGGACCACCGTCTCGCAGGGGCTGGAGAAGGTGATCGTCGCCCCGGGCTGCCCGGATCCCAAAAAGTACTTCAACTGCAAGTACGTCCTCCTCACGGACAACAGCCAGGAGTCCGCCGAACAGCCGACATACCGGCCGGGCGGCTTCTACCGGCGCAGCGCGGGCGGCCGGGCCTGCAACGCCGCCGGGCGCAAGGACCTTCGCCAAGAGGGTGACGCCGTGCGGACGGTTTCCACCACCGCACCGGTGGGCGGGGCGACGGCGACCTACGAGGAATGGGCGATCCAGTGTGTTCCTCGTGGACAGACGGGCGGAAGCGGTGAGGTCCAAGTGACCCAGCGGATCTGGTTCCTCGCGGACAGGCAGATCGTGGTGATGGATGAGTGGCGGACACCGGACGTCGAAGAGCTCCTCCGTACCGCGACGATCACCTGACCGGCCTGCGAAGGTCCACAGTGGAATGAGCGTTCACTGGGCTGAACGGCCTAAGGCTTTGCCGCACTCGCCGCCCCGATGTTCGGTGCCGGTCATTCCATACCGGTGACCGTTCGGAGACGCCGGGTAACACCACTTACCTCGCCCTCACTCGGTTGGCGGCACGGTCGGACTGAAGTCCGATGACCGCCTACCGACCGGTCACCGATGACAAGGCGCCGTCGATCGCAGCCACTCCCGTTGTCCGGCGCCGCCGCCTCCCCGCCCTGTTAGACAGTTCATGTGCCGCTTCCACCGAGGTGGCACGGGATGAAGAGCCCTAGGGAAACCAGGTTCGAAGGAGGCGGAACGTGGCGGCTACACCGAATATGGAGAGCTCGACGGTCGCCGGTGGCGCGAAGCGCAGCCGGTCACTGTCGAGCCGGGTGGTGCCGCCGATCGAACTGCCCGCGAGCGTCGAGGAGCTTTCGCGCAAGGCGGCGGCCCTGCTCGGCTGGAACGGCATCGTCCTGCCGGAGACCACCGTGCTCGGCCGCAAGATCTGCGTGGTCGCCCGGCTCCGCACCGACGTGCACGCGGAGCGCATCGCGATGGGCATGGGTCCCGTCGTCGATCGCGCCACCGTCGACACCTGGACTTGGCCAGAGCTGGCCGCGACCGCACCCGCGCCGGCCGCCGAGATCATCGGCGTCCTCGCGGTCGCCCGGCACTGGCGCACCGCGATGGCCTCCGCGGTTCCGTTCGCACGTTACGGCGAGGCCGCGATGGTTCTCCCATCGCCAGCCGTACTGACGGAAGACTACGTCGGCAACTGCCTGCCGCGTGCCCGCGCCTACGGGCTCGGCATCGTCTCCGCCGACCCCAACGCGGTGACCGACCTCGACCTCGAGGGGCACAACGAGCGCATGATCCTGGACGAGGACCCGGTCTCGCGCCTGGTCAACGAGATCGTCTACGACCAGCTGCTGCGCGGCACCGAGCTCCCTGCCGAAGTGGACTGAACGCGCTAACGTCGGGTCCATGCGAGTAGTCATTGCGGGTGGACACGGACAGATCGCGCTGAAGCTGGAGAAACTCCTCGCCCGGCGCGGTGATCAGGCGGTGGGGATCGTGCGCAATCCCGATCACGTCGCGGACCTCGAGGCGGTCGGCGCCGAAGCCGTCGTCCTCGACCTGGAAAAGTCCGATGTGGACGCCGTCGCCAAGGTGCTCGACGGCGCCGACGCCGCCATCTTCTCCGCCGGGGCGGGGCCCGGCAGCGGCACCGCGCGCAAGGACACTGTGGACAGAGCCGCCGCGGAACTCTTCGCGGCGGCCTCCGAGCGCGCGGGCGTGCGGCGGCACATCCAGGTCGGCTCCATGGGTGCCGACAAATGGGAGACCGCGGACGTACCGGACGATTTCCGGAGCTACCTCAAGGCCAAGAAAGCGGCCGAAGACGATCTGCGCGCCCGGGATCTCGACTGGACCATCCTGCGACCGGGACAGCTCACCGACGACGAGGGCACCGGCGAGATCCTGATCGCCGAATCCACCGGACGCGGACCCATTCCCCGGCAGGACGTCGCCGCGATCCTCGTCGCGCTGCTCGACAATCCGGCGACGGCGGGACGTGTCCTCGAAGCGATCTCGGGTGATACAGCTATCTCTCAGGCCTTTTCCGCTCTGTGAAACCATAGTGTGTGGACGTAATCCGTCTTTTGACTGAACGGAGAAAGTCCTTGCGCGAGGACATCGCGGTCTTCAGTGGCAGCGCACATCCCGAGCTCGCCGAAGACATCTGCGCCCATCTCGGCATCCCGCTGCATCCCGTGGAGGTGCGGCGGTTCGCCAACGATTGTCTCGAAGTCCAGCTCCAGGCGAACTGCCGCGAGCGCGACGTCTTCCTGATCCAGCCGCTGGTGCGGCCGGTGCAGGAACACCTCGTCGAACTACTGCTGATGCTGGACGCCGCGCGGGGCGCGTCGGCGAAACGGATCACCGTCGTCATGCCGCACTATTCGTACGCCCGATCGGACAAGAAGGACGCGCCGCGGATCTCGATCGGCGGCCGTCTCGTCGCCGACCTGATGGCGACCGCCGGTGCCGATCGCGTCCTCGCGATGACCCTGCATTCGCCGCAGGTGCACGGCTTCTTCAGCGTCCCGGTCGATCACCTGCACGCGTTGCAGGAACTGGCCAAGCACTTCCGCCAGTACGATCTCTCCGCGACCACCGTGGTCTCGCCGGATCTCGGCAACGCCAAGGAGGCCGCGCATTTCGCCCGGCTGCTCGGCGTTCAGGTCGCCGCCGGCGCGAAGCAGCGCTTCGCCGACGACAGGGTCGAGATCAGCTCGGTGATCGGCGAGGTCACCGGCCGCGACGTGATCGTCCTCGACGACGAGATCGCCAAGGGCAGCACGGTGATCGAACTGCTCGGCAAACTCCGGGAACTGAAGCCGCGCTCGATCCGTGTCGCCTGCACGCACGGCCTCTTCTCCAGCGGCGCGCTCGAGCGGATCGGCAGCCAGCCCGACGTGCTGGAGGTCGTCTGCACGAACACGGTGCCGATCCCGCCGGAGGAGCAGAGCCCGAAGCTGCGGGTCCTGTCGATCGCGCCCGCGCTGGCGGAGGCGATGCGGAGGATCCACAACGGCGAGTCGGTCAGCGCGCTTTTTGAAACGGCCTAAGCAGTTCCGAGGACCCGGTCGAGGTAGGTGTTCGTGAACACGCCGGCCGGGTCCACCTCCTTGCGGATCCGCAGGAAGTCGTCGAACCGCGGGTACCGTGAGCGGAGGGTCGCGGCGTCGAGGTCGTGCATCTTGCCCCAGTGCGGGCGGCCGCCGGCCTCGCCGACGATCGACGCGAATCCGGTGAAGTACTCGCGGTAGGGCATGCCGACGAACTGGTGAATCGCGAGGTAGGCGGAGTCGCGGCCGTTAGCGGTCGAGAGCCAGATGTCGTCCGCGGCGGCAACGCGCACCTCTACGGGGAACGCGACCGGATTCTCCAGCTTCGGCACGAAAGCGCGGAGTTCGGCGAAGACGTCGTGGAGCGCTTCGCGGGGGATCGCGAACTCCGACTCGACGAACCGCACGCCGCGATGGGTCACGAAGACGCGATGTGACGTGTCGCTGTACTCGCGGGCGGAGAGGATGTTCGAGGCGAACCGGCCGAGCGGCTGGACGAGTTTCGGCACCGCGCGGCCGAGACGGCAGAGCCCGCCGAACGCGATGTTCTCTGTGACCTCGTAGTCGATGAACTCTTTCACCTTGGTCAGCGGACGGCGTTCGCTGCCCGACGGAAGCCGATTGTTGCGCTTGACCAGGGCGTTCTTGCCATAGGGGAACCAGTAGAACTCGAAGTGGTCGTTCTCGGCGGCGAACTGGTCGAAGCCTTCGAGGACCTGTTCGAGTGGTTCCGGCCGCTCCTGGGCGAAGAGCAGGAAGGACGGTTCACACTGCAGAGTGACCGTGCTGATGACGCCGAGTGCGCCGAGGCCGACCCGCGCGGCGGCGAAGAGATCAGGCCGCTCGTCCGCCGAACAGGTCACCACGGTGCCGTCGGCGAGCACGAGTTCGAGCGCGGCGATCTGGGTGGCGATCCCGCCGAGCCGGGCGCCGGTGCCGTGGGTGCCGGTGGAGATCGCGCCCGCGACGGTCTGCGCGTCGATGTCGCCGAGGTTGGTCATCGCCAGGCCCAGCGCGTCGAGTTCGGCGTTGAGCTGCTTGAGCGTGGTGCCCGAGCGGACCGTGACCAGGCCTTTCGCGACGTCCGCCGACGCGATGCCGGTCCAGCCGGTCAGATCCATGGCGTCCGAATCCGCCGCGGCGATCGCTGTGAAGGAGTGGCCGCTACCCAGCGGTCGCAGGCGTCGCCCGTCCGCGGCGGACCGGCCGATCGCCTCGGCGATCGCGTCCGTGTCGCGCGGCCGGTGCACACGCAGCGGCGACGCCGTCGCGGTGCCGGCCCAGTTGCTCCACCGTGTCATGAGCCACCCGTTTCGTGAGCTGCTGCCCTTGAGATGTGCGAGTGCCGAAACAGTAAGTGAATAGTATTCGCGTTTCAAGTCCTTCTGTCGTACCTTAGTTCGGGTGACCAGTGCGACGGTGTACGACTTGGCGACGAAGGACCTGGATCCTCCGTTCGCGGTTGTCGACTTGGATGCGTTCGACGCGAACGGCGCCGACCTGCTGCGGCGGGCAGGTGGCAAACCGATCCGCGTGGTCAGCAAATCCGTGCGTTGCCGGTATCTGCTCGAACGGGTGCTCGCGCGGCCGGGGTTCGAAGGCCTCATGTGCTACTCGCTCGCCGAAGCCGTCTGGCACGTCGAGCAGGGGACGTCCGAGGACATCGTGGTGGCGTACCCGACCGCCGACCACGGCGCGCTGCGGCGATTGGCCGCGAACGACCGGGCCCGGGCGGCGATTTCGATCATGGTCGATTCGCCCGAGCAGCTGGATCTGGTCGATGCCGCGCTGGGGCAGGGACATCCCGAAATCCGTGTCTGCCTGGAACTCGACGCTTCGTGGCGGCCGCTGCCCGGAGTGCACGTCGGCACCAGGCGCTCTCCGGTGTTCAGTCCGCGGCAGGCCGCGGATCTGGCGCGGACCATCTTGTCCCGCAAGGGTTTCCGGCTCGTCGGGATGATGGCGTACGAAGGCCAGATCGCCGGGCTCGGCGACGCGGCCGGCGGTGGCGTCAAGAACTCGCTCATCGGCTGGATGCAGCGGAAGTCCATTGTGGAAATCGCGAAACGCCGCGCGGCCGCGGTCCATGCCGTCCGGGCCTTGGCGGATCTGGAGTTCGTCAACGGCGGCGGCAGCGGCAGCGTGGAATCGACCGGTGCCGAAGCGGCCGTCACCGAAATCGCGGCGGGCTCGGGGCTGATCGGGCCAACGCTTTTCGACGGCTACGCGCACTTCTCGCCGCGCCCGGCCGCGATGTTCGCGCTTCCCGTCGTCCGTCGTCCGGCACCCAAGGTCGCGACGCTCTTCTCCGGTGGCTACATCGCTTCAGGGCCCGCGGAGTCTTCGCGGCTCCCGACGCCTTACCTGCCCGAAGGCCTCTCGCTGCTCGGATTCGAAGGCGCCGGCGAAGTCCAAACCCCCGTCTCCGGCGAAGCCGCCCGGCACCTGCGGCTCGGCGACCGAGTCTGGCTGCGCCACGCGAAGGCAGGCGAACTCGCCGAACGCTTCACGCACTACCACGTCGTCGTCGGCGACCGTGTCGACCGAACCGTCCCCACCTACCGAGGCGAAGCCCAAAACTTCGGCTGATCCGCGCGACCCCAACCCCCACCCATCCCTGGGGGGCGCGCCCCGCACCAGCGTATCGGGAGGGGGTGTCGGAGGTGGCGGTTCCGAGAGGGGAGGGGCGAGGTTGTCCACAACTGTGGGTGGGTGTGGACAACTTTTGTGGACAAGTCGGTAAGGCCAGGTCAGACGCGGTCGCGGCGTGGTTGTTGGGGGTCGTGTGACTGGTGGGGCATGGGATCCGGGCATCGGTGGACACGAATGGAGCAGGGGATCCACCGGTGACGCGAAGGTCCTCTTCGTTCTGACGGCGGCCTTCGTCATGTCCGGACAGTGGTGTCAGAGTCCATAGTGGACAGAAGGGTGGCCGGGGTTGCGAAAGACACTTTCGCAACGCGGCGGGCTGGCGAGTGACAGGCGGCGAGGGCTGGGGGGGGGGGGGGGGGGGGGGGGGGGGGGGGGGGGGGGGGGGGGGGGGGGGGGGGAAGGGGGGGGGGGGGGGGGGGGGGATACGTACCCCCTGCCCCCTCCCACCCCCCCC
>NZ_JBVJCE010000001.1:735952-884312 GCF_055588925.1 Amycolatopsis sp. NPDC041971
TTCCAAACGCGGTAACTGAGGGAATGGCAGTGCCGGGGGCCTGTGCTATTTCCCCCCCCCCCCCCCCCGCCCACCCCCCCCCCCCCCCCCCCCCCCCCCCCCCCGAGCGGGTGAGCCGGAGCCGGGCAAGCGAGCGGAACCCTCAGGCTTCGCCGAACTTGCTCGCCAAGTACCCCTTCACCACCGACTTCGCCTCCGTCACGATCCGCTCGTCCCCTCGCGGGTCACGGCGGAAAGCCAGCTTCAGCAGAGCGTCGGCCGTCTCGTTCGCGATCGTCAGCGCGAACCGGATGTCGTCCGGCGCCGACTGGATCCGCGCGGAAAGCACGTCGGTCAGCGCGTCGACGATGACGGCGTTGTTGTCACGGGTCCCGTCCAAGAGCTGCCGGTCGACGACGTCACCGAAGTGGACCTTCGAGAAGCCGGGGACCTCGCGGTGCATGGCGAGGTAGATGTCGAGGATCGAGTCCACGACGTCCCACCAGTGTTCGGGCGCGAGCTCGTTCAGCGTTTGCGACACCGAGGCGATGAACCGTTCGAGGTTCCGCTGCGTCAGCGCCTGCACCACGGCCCGCTTGTCGGGGAAGAACTGGTACAGCGAACCGACGGCCACCCCGGCGCGCTTCGCGATCAGTGTGGTCGTCAGTGCGTCGTAACCGAGTTCGTCGATCAGCTGGGCGCTGGCGTCGAGCATCTGCTCCACCCGCTTGGCGCTGCGCTGCTGGACGGGCTGCCGCCGGAGCGGAGTGGTCTCCGCTTGCGGTTTCGCGGCTTGGATGTCGGACACTCTGGCTCCTCCTTCGCTGATCTGCGACTTTATCGTGCCGACAGGGTTCCCCCCGGTCGAGTGAAGGCATAGTATCTGAGAACTTTTCATGTTCGGCGAGTCTGAAGAGGAAAGGTGTGCCACCGGTGGAAAATCCGACCTTCCCGTCCGAATTCCTGTGGGGTGTTTCGACCTCCGCCTTCCAGATCGAGGGGGCGACCGGGGAAGGCGGCCGCGGACAGTCCATTTGGGACACTTTCACCGAGACGGAGGGAAAGATCGCGCGGGCTGAGCACGCCAAGGTAGCGGCCGATCACTTCCACCGCTACTCCGAGGACATCGCGCTGATGGCCGAACTCGGCGTCGGCGCCTACCGCATGTCCTTCGCCTGGCCGAGGATCCAGCCTGGCGGTGAAGGCAAGCCCAATGCCGAAGGCCTTGCCTTCTACGACGAACTCATCGACGAGGTCTGTGCCGCCGGCATCGCGCCGACGGGAACGCTCTTCCATTGGGATCTCCCGCAGGCGCTCGAGGACAAGGGTGGCTGGCTCTCCCGTGATACCGCCGAACGCTTCGGGGAGTACGCCGCCATCCTGGGCGAGCGGTTCTCCGATCGGGTGAAAATGTGGATCCCGCTCAACGAGCCCATGGTCATGTCGATCTTCGGCTACGCGATCGGCGAATACGCGCCCGGCAAGACACTCCTGCTCGGCGCCTTGCCCACCGCGCACTACCAGAATCTCGCGCACGGTCTGGCCGTCCAGGCGCTCCGCGCCGCCGGTGCCCGAAGTGTCGGCACGGCCAACAACCATTCGCCGATCTGGCCCGCCTCCGATTCACCGGAGGACAAGGCCGCGGGCGAATGGATCGACGCCCTCATCAATCGCACTTACGCGGATCCGGTGCTGCTGGGCCGTTATCCCGAACAAGTCGTCGAACATCTCCCGGCGGCTTTCGCCGACGATCTGCCCACCATCGCGCAGCCGCTCGACTTCTACGGCGTGAACTACTACGAGCCGCAGGGCGTCGCCGCGCCGGGCGAAGGCAACCCGCTGCCCTTCGAGCTTCGCGCGATCGAGGGATATCCCCTGACCACCAACGATTCCCCGATCGTCCCGCACGGCCTGCACGAACTGCTCGTCGGCTTCCACGAGCGCTACCGGGAGCACCTCCCGCCCGTCTACATCACCGAGAACGGGTGCAGTTTCGACGACGTCGTCACCGAAGACGGGCACGTCCACGACCAGGAGCGCATCGACTTCCTCGACAGCCACCTGGTCGCGGTGCGCGAGGCGATGGACGCCGGAGTCGACGTCCGCGGGTATTTCGTCTGGTCGCTGATGGACAACTTCGAATGGTCGAAGGGCTACCGGCCGCGGTTCGGCCTGGTGCACATCGACTACGAGACGCTGAAGCGGACACCCAAGGATTCCTTCGGCTGGTACCGGAAACTGATCCGCCATGAGTGAGGTCCGGGAACTGCCCGAGGCGCTCGCGGAGCCGGTGGCCAGGGTCCGCGCGGGCTGGATGAGCCTGCTGTTCTTCGCGAACATCGCGCTCTGGCTCGGCGTCTACGCGCCCATCCAGGTTCTCCTGCCGAAACAGGCCGAACTGCTGGACGCGGCCAACAAGGAAGCGGTGTTCAGCCTGGTCACCGGCATCGGCGCGGTCGTCGCACTGATCGCCAACCCGGCCATCGGCCTCCTCTCGGACCGCACCTGCTCCGCCCGCGGCCGCCGTCATCCGTGGACGGCGGCCGGTGCGGCGGTCGCCGCGGCCGGGCTGCTCGTCCTCGCGTTCGCGCCGAACGTCGCGGTCATGGTGCTCGGCTGGTGCCTGGTCCAGGCGGGACTGAACGGAATGCTCGCGATGCTGGTCTCGGCCATCGCGGACCGGGTGCCCGTTCCGCAACGCGCGCAGGTCGGCGGGCTGGTCGGCATCGCCCAGATGCTCGGGACCGTGCTCGGCGCGGTGGTGGTCGTGGTGATGCTCGACCTCGCCGGTCTCCCGCTGGGTTACGCGGTGTGCGCGGCCATCGTGCTGGCGGGCGCGGCGGCCTTCGTCCTGCGCACGCCGGACGCTCGGCTGCCTGCCGCGTACCGGCCGTCCGTCCGGACCAGGGACGTCCTGGCGAACTTGTGGATTTCTCCCCGCAAGCATCCCGACTTCGCCTGGGCGTGGGGCTGTCACTTCATGATCAACCTCGGCAACGCCTTCGGGACGCTGTACCTGCTGTTCTTCCTGAAAGACGCGGTGCACTACGAAGATCCGGACACCGGACTGCTGATCATGATGGGCCTCTACGGCGCCGCCCTCATCGTGGGCGCGCTCATCGCCGGGCACTTCTCCGACAAGTCGGGACGGCGCAAGCCTTACGTCTTCGCCGCGTCCGCGGTGATGGCCGTCGCCGCGCTGTTGCTGGTCGTCTGGCAGAACTGGACGGCCGCGCTCGCGGCGTCACCGTTGCTGGGCATCGGTTTCGGCGCGTACATGGCCGTCGCGCTGGCGATGCTCACACAGGTGCTGCCCACCGCGCAGGACCGGGCGAAGGATCTCGGGGTCATCAACATCGCGAACTCGCTGCCCCAGGTGGTGGCGCCGATGCTGACGGCGCCGATCTTGGCTTACCTGGGCGGATATCCGAGCCTCTTCGCGGCTTCGGCGCTGTCCACCGTCATCGCCGCGGTGCTGGTCACGCGGGTGAGAAGCGTCAGCTAGAACATTGGAGACCGCGGACCGGTGCCGGTCGGGGGAGGGGAGTGCAACGGCACCGGCCCGCGGGGTTCGGGGGATGGCAACGCGGAACCGAAGGAATCTCGCGTTGCGTTTGTGATCATCAACCTAGCGACCGATTACTGGCTCCGCTAGGTGTTCTGCCGATAATCTTCGATTAATCGCGGTGGGGACCGGAGTGATCACCGAGAGCGGCTCGTCGCGTTCGGGGGTACGCGCGAACCGCCGCCGGCGAAGGCGAGATCGTGGCGTGGTTGCCGAGGGGGCGCTCGGACCGCCGTTCACTCGCCGGCTTTTCAGATGTGCACGCCGCCGATGGCGGGACGACGCGGGTTGACCAGCGCGTGCCTGCCGGTGGTTTCGGCCGGACTCACCCTGGTCTGCCCGGGGACGCGGCGGCGGGCTTCGCGCCGGTGGTCCTGGGAGGCCGCGGTGTGCTGGGGGGCGAGACCGCCGGCGACCAGGTGTTCGTGCGCGACCTGCCAAACCGAGCAGGGGGCCTTGCACCGGTGCCAGCGGGTCGAGCAGGTGGGGCAATCCCCGCGCTCGTCGGGCTCGTGCGCCTGGAGCATCGCGCGCCAGCCTTCGGTCAGGCGGGGGAGCTCCGAGCGGGCGACCGAGACGAGCGACTGCGCGTCGGCCCGGTTCGCGAGATCGGAGAGCATGTCGAGGCGTTCCCAAACCGCGTTGCGGAGGACTTGCCCTAGGACCTGATCCACGGAGAACTCACCGTTACCTTTCCGCCATCTTGGCGGCTTCGTTGAGCGCTGCCCTGAGCTGGCCGAGCTGACCGGAGGTCAGGCGCGCGGTCTCTCCTGGCGGCGAGACGAGAACCACCTGGTTGTCTTCGACGAACACGGTGACGGCGCGTTCGCGGCTGATGAGATCGCCGCACTGCACCCGCCAGACCAGCTGTCCGCCTTCATAACGGCGCACACTCGCGGTACGGGGGTCGACCGGGGCGGAAGGGGAGACCGGCCGGTTGACCCCGGGGGCGACCGCGACCGGCTGCTGACCGGCGGGGCCGGCCGCCCGCAGGTGGCGCGTGGCCATACCGGGCCGTCCCGCGGTGATGGAGCCTGTTGCGATCGAGTCCACGAACTCCACTGGCTCTTCTCCGCTCTCTCGTTCCACGTCGTCTTCGTTCCGCGTGTCCGTACCCGTGAGGGGTTCGGAGATTTGGTAGCTCTCTGTGATCGCTGCCGGTGGCTGGTCGGTCACGGAGATCTGACAACTACAGTGATGTGAAACCGAGTGCGATAGAAGGTCGAACCGTCGTCATAGCGGTGACCGGACGAGGTTTCACGGTAAGCGGTCAAAGGACTTCTGCCGGGCCGATCACCACGGGCAATCCGGTGTTTCGCACGGTTGAATAGGTGTGCTTACGCTGTTTCTCGACCCCAACGGAACTGTGAGGGGGCGCAATGGACGCCAGTATCGGTGGCGGCGCTGTCGCCGGCTCGGACGCTGTAGGCGCTGTAGGCGGTTCGGGTCGGCAGAGTCACCCCGTGCCGCCGGATGCCTGGGAGCAGCCGGAGATGCGAGCCGCGCTGGCCACACGGGAGATCTCGTCGGTGTACCGGCTGTTGCGCAAGCACGGTGTTTCGCAGCGTCAGATCGCCGCGATGACCGGCCAGTCGCAGTCCGAGGTGTCCGAGATCCTCAAGGGTCGCCAGGTGATGGCGTACGACGTGCTCACCCGCATCGCTGACGGCCTTGGTGTCCCCAGGGGATACATGGGTCTCGCCTACGACGAGGCGACAGCGATAAAGGTCGTCGGCGCTGCCGACGGCCAGCAGGCGGAGGAGGACGAGTCCGTGAAGCGACGGAGGTTCCTCGCGCACGCCGCCCAGGTCACGATGGGTGCGGCGGTGTTCGGCCCGGAATCGGGTACGTGGTCGGCGGGACCGGCGAAGACGCCCGCCCCCGGGCGGATCGGCATGACCGACGTCCGTCAGGTGGAAGCCGCGACCAGGGCCCTCCGCTCCCTCGACTACCAGTACGGCGGCGGTTTCTGCCGCGACGCCGTCGTCGCCCAGCTGTCCTGGGGACAGCAGATGCTCGAATCCATCGGCACCGAGCCGGTCAAGAACCGGCTGTACGTCGCGCTCGCCGACCTGCACAGCCTGGCGGGCTGGACCTCCTTCGACACCGGCCTCATGGATTCCGCGCGCGGACATTTCGCGAACGCGCTGGACCTGGCCAAACAGGGTGACAGTCACCCGCTGGTGGCCAATGTGCTGTACCGGATGGGCCGGGTCTACCTGCACAACGACGCTCCCAACGACGCGTTGAAACTGTTCCAGCTCGGCCAGATCGCCGCCCAGGAATCGGGCTCCGAGCTGGCGGTCGCCGTGCTCTGCGCCAACGAGGCCTGGGCCTACGCGATGATGGGCAACGAGGAGCAGGCCACGAAGCTGCTCGGCCGGAGCAAGGACGAGTTCGCCCGCGCCGAGCTGGCCGAGGCCGAGTCCTGGGTCAAGTTCTTCACCGAGACCGACGTCTACGCCATGATCGGCACCGTGCACACCGTGCTCGCCGAGAAGAACGCCGAGCACACCAAGTACGCGATCCCCGCGCTGACCAAGGCCGTCGAGTCCTACACCGACGACATGGCCCGCAGCAAGACGTTCATGCTCAGCGCCTTGGCCACGAACCACTTGCTCGAAGGCGATCTCGACCACGGTGCCAAGGTGGGTTCGAAGGCCATCGACTGTGCCGAGGGGATCAAATCGGAGCGGGTGAAGGACCGGATGCGACCCCTCCAGGTCGAGGCGGAACGCCGCCGGAACAACGCCGACGCCCGTGACCTCGCCGACCGCCTCAACTCGTTCTACGCCGCCTGAGCCGACCGGTCCGGGCGGCCGGTTCACGCCCGACATCCTGCGCGACGCCCTCGAGCGGACGTGCGATCTGCTGGGCGTGGACGCCGAAGGCGCCCGACTGCTGAGGTTCACCAACAACGCCGTCTACGAGCTGGCGAGCGCGCCGTTCGTCGTCCGGATCGTCGGCTCCACCCGGCTGCGGCACCGCGTCGGCACGGTCGTGCGGGTCGCCCGGCACTTCGAACGGCACGACGTGCCCGCCATCCGCCTGGTTTCCGGCCTCGACCAGCCGTTGCCGGTCGGCGAGCAGCTTGTGACGGTCTGGTGGAAGGTGACGCCGAGCGGCCGGAGGGCGAAGTCGGCGGACCTCGCCGCGCTGCTGCGCCGCGTCCACGTGCTCGAGCCACCAGAGGGTCTCGCCGCATGGGCGCCGTTCGCCGCGATCCGCGCCCGGGTTTCGGACGCGGAGGAGCTGAGCGAGGGCGACCGGCGGTTCCTGCTGGAACGCTGCGCCGAGGTCGAAGCCGCCCTCGCGACGCTCGACTTCCCCCTGCCCCAGGGCCTCGTCCACGGGGACGCGCACACCGGGAATGTGATCCACGGGCCGGACGGACCGGTGCTGTGCGATTTCGATTCGTCCTGTGTCGGGCCGCCGGAATGGGATCTGACGCCGCTCGCCGTCGGCCGTGAACGGTTCGGTGATCCACCGGCCCGCTATCGCGTGTTCGCCCAGCGGTACGGATTCGACGTGACCACGTGGTCGGGGTTCTCGGTACTGCGCGCGATCCGTGAACTGAAGCTCACCACGAGCGTGCTCCCGATTCTCCGCAGTCATCCCAGCGTGCGGGATGAGCTGCGGAAACGGTTGAACGATCTCCGGAACGGACGTACCGGCGCACGCTGGAACCGTTATCGGTGAATCACCCGGGAAAGGCATCTGCACGTGCATTCGCCGACGGCGAATGACCGTTCACCGCTTGCTCGAATTTGCCCATCAAGCGGTGATGAATTCGCCCGGACTAATCACTTCTCCCGGCCCAATGCTCCCCCAAATGTGCAACTTGCAGCTACGCTGTGTCATTCACTGCGCTGGGTTCGCCTGACCGCTGGGTACCGATCGGTGCCTTCGGGGTCACAGCTGTTCCAGACGCGTACGCAGAGCGTCAACCTCCGGACGGCCGAGGCCGATGAAATCGGCAAAGCCTGGTCGTAGCGGCCTCGGGCCTGGTCCCGATCGCCGTCCAAGGTGGCGGCCCCACGCGGTGGCCGGCGCCGTCTTCCCGATCCCGCCCTGACCGCTGATCAGGTGCACCGCCGGCTCGGTGTCTGGTGAGCCGGACCGCCGATCGCCGGCGCGGTACCTGTGGCGTGCCGACTTCACTTTCACCCGGCAACGGGCCGCCCATCTACCTTTCCCTCTTCGGGTCGATCCCAGCGATCGCGTGGAGCATTCCGGTGCACGTCCGGAGAGGACAGTGAAAACGGCCGAACGCGGCCGGATGGAGCAAGCGCCGGACCTGATCGGGAGCTTGGGCCGGTGCCGTGGATCGGCGCCAGTAGATTGGGGCCGTTATGGGGTTCAAGACTTCTATCGGGTGAAAGAAGGATCTTCATGGAGACGGCAGGCAAGACCCGCTGGCAAGAAGGACTGCCGAATGAGCTGGACCATTGGAGGATCTGGCTTTCGGGCGGACCCGAAGCCTTCGCCGGCGGAGGCTTCAACGACTACGAGTGGCGGACGAGACCGGACTCGGATCTGCGGAACCAACCGCATCTGACGCGGAACCTCGAACCGTTCGCGCCGGAGGGAACGACGGTTCGCATCCTCGACGTCGGTGCCGGCCCGCTGACCTGCGTCGGCAAGAAATGGCCCGGCCGCACGGTGGAGATCACCCCGGTCGACCCGCTCGCCGACAAGTACAACGCCCTCCTCGCCGAACTCGAGCTGACTCCCCTGGTGGCCACTCAGGACGCCGAGGTGGAAAAGCTCTCCGAGGTGTTCCCGGTGGACCACTTCGACCTGGTGTACTGCCAGAACGCGCTGGACCACGTGTACGACCCGGTGCTCGGCGCGCGGCAGATGCTCGAGGTCGTCAAACCGGGCCACGCCGTCGTGCTGATGCTCAACGTGAACGAGGGCGAACGCGAGAACTACTACGGGCTGCACCAGTGGAACTTCTGCCGTGAAGGCGACGACCTCGTCGTCTGGAATCACGACGGCAGGGTGAGCCTCGGCGAAGAGCTGTCCGGGATCGCCGACATTCGCTTCGAACCCGAGTCCACCGAGACACTGATGATCGTCTCGCTGGCCAAGAAAGCCTGATCCGGCTCAGGTCGTCGGGACGACCGGGGCTCGCGTGAGGACGACGGCGAAGCCGAACGCGAGCCCCATCACGGTCAGTTCCAGCGTCGCCCACGCGGCCAGCGCCGTGCGGTTGTGCCGCACGATCCGCGGCATCAGCTTCCAGCGCGTGTAGGCGCCGAGACCCGCGATCACGCCGGTGCACAACAGTTTGAGCAGCACCAGCTGCCCGTACGGCGTGGTGAAGACGCCTTCCCAGAAGCCGAGCGACGGGTTGAGCGAGATCTCGATCAGCCCGTTGAACAGCCCGGTCGCCGCACCGAGGAGCAGGCAAAGGGTCGCCAGTTTGGAGAACCGCGGCAGCGCGTGCGCCAGCAGTGTCCGGTTCCCGATGAGCAGCACCGTCATCGCGCCGAGCCCGCCGGTCCAGGCGACGGCGCTCATCACGTGCAGTTCCATCGAGATCATCGTGTAGTCGTGGTAGTTCCAGTTCGACGCGTGCCCGGTGACCGGCAGCGGCAGCAGCGCGAACAGGCCCAGTCCGACACGGACCTCCGCGGGCACCTTTTCGCCGTGTTTCAGCGCGAGGACGCCGAGTCCCGCGTGCAGCAGGGCCAGCACCGCGACGATCAGCAGCGCCTTCCCGGCGCCGACGTCGGCGATGTAGCTGCCGACGTCCGACATCGACAGCGTGCTCGAACCCGGCCGGTATTCGGCGGTCTGCAGGATCAGCGCGACGAGCGCGGTGGTCGCCCAGACCAGCGCGGCCGCGACGCTCGCGGGCCGCGCGATCCGCATGATCGGCTCGGACAGCTTCGGCCGGTCGTAGCCGACCAGTACCGAAAGCAGCGCCAGCCCGATCGTGGCGACGGCCGAGATGTCCAGCAGTACCCGCACGATCGGGATGGAGACCGAGACCACCTCGCTGACCTGCGCGACCCCGGGAACCGGGGCCGTCGCCGTCAGCGCGACGCCGATCAGGGCGCCGACGATGCCCGCCGTCACCAGGCAGAACAGGACGGCGACGCGGGTGCGCGAGGTGGTCTCGGCCTGTGTCATGAGCCGCTCTTCTCCTTGTCACCCGCGCCGGTGCGCAGCGCGACGGTCAGTCCGACGGCGAGCAGCACGACGGCGCCCGCGATCCACACCCAGATCGGCACACCGGACGAACCTTCGCCACCGGTCGCGGGGGTCGTCTCGGCCTGTCCCGCGTTGCTGCGCGCGGCGTCGGCGCTCGCCGGTGTCCCGGTGCCCGCGGCGGTGAGGGTGAACGGCACCTCGCCGGTCACGGCGTGCCCGTCCGCGGACAGGATCCGGTAGCCGATCTTGTACTCGCCCGCCGGGCCGAGTGGCCGCAGCGGCACGGTCACGACGCTGTCGCGGACCTCGACCTGGCCTTCGGCCCACTGGCCGCCGCCCGGTCCGATGACCGCGATCTGGTTGACGTTCGCGTTCTGGACGTACTGGTCGAACGTGAGCGTGACCTTCGCGGGCCCGGCGGCGAGCGAAGCGCCCTTCGCCGGGTCCGAGGAGATCAGGACGTTGTGCGCCAGCGCCGGGGTGGCGGTGGCGAGCCACGCCACCCCGGTGATCGCCAGCGCGACGATCGCTTTACGCATTTACTCGGTTCCCTCGGTGTTGCTCTTGGTGGCGGTCGCGGTGGCGCGGCGGGCGCGCAGGGTGGCACCGGCGCCGACGCCGAGGCCGAGCGCGCCGACGACCAGTCCGGCGCCACCGAGCCAGCGGGCGGTGTTGTCGGACGACGAGGACGAAGCGTGGGATTCCTCGGAGGCCTTCGCGTCGGAGCCGTGGCCACCGCCGTGCCCGTCACCGCTCTTCTCGGCGAGCTTCACGGTCGGCGCGGGGTGCTCCGGCTCTTCCCCGGAGGCCGGGGTCGGCTGGTCCCACTTGACGACCTTGCCGTTCTCGTACGTCTGCGTCGCCGGGAACTCCAGCGCGTCGACGGTGGCGGGGAACTGGCCCGCGCTGATCTGGAACTCCTGGAACTCGGTCGAACCGGCGGCGATCTTGGTGCCGGGTTCGGCGGTCCACGAGACCAAGGTGACGGCTTCGGTGATCTGGGTGCCGGAGGCGGTGGTCACCGGGGCGGGCAGCTTCGACTTGACGACCTCGGCCTTCCAACCGGGGATCGGCTTGGTGCGCACGGAGCTGAGCGCGTACTCGGGTTTGAGGGCGACCTCGACCTTGACGGTGCCGGCGTCCTTCTCCTCGTTGGGGACGCGGAAGAAGATCGACCCGTAACCGCCCTTTTCGGGCTGGGGGCCGTAGACGTCGGCGGTGACGTGGGCCGAGGCGATCCCTGCCGAGAGCAGACCGGCGGCACCGACGGCGGCGGCCAGGAAACCGGCTCGCTTGAAGACGTGCTTGGACACGAAGAACTCCTGAACGTGATCGAGACGGCGGGTACGGGGACCTCGCCGATTACGGGGGACGAGCTGGGTTCAGGAGAACAGCGGCGGGCCGCGCCTGCCGTGGACCCGGCGGAGGTCCACGCCGACGAGATGACCGGGACCCGCCGGACGGGTGAGCACCGAAGGTGTCACGGCGGCGGGCACCGGGAGCGCGTTGAGGATGAACGGGACCAGCGCGCGCAGGCAGGCGAGGACGCCGAGCAGCAGTCCGTCGGCCTTGGCCAGCAGCAACGCGGTGACCAGCGTGGCGACGACGTGCGCGACGGTCATCGCGAGCCCACCCGAAAGGGGTGCGGGTTCGCCGTGCGGCTCGTGGCTGCTCAGCGAGCTGAGCACGAGATGCATCACGACCTGACCGGCGCCGAGATCGACGATGGTGGCCAGCGGTCCGCGTGCCTTCGCGGCGAGCGCGGCGGCGTTCCAGCCGATCAGCGCGGTGAGCAGCAACGTCATCGCCGTATCGGGCAGGTCACCGTCCCCGATCAGGTGAGCGGTCACGGCCAGCGCCGCGGAACTCACCCCGAGCAGGCCACCACGCACGGCGCGCAACGCGCTTCGGTGATGGCGGCCCTTACTCACGGGTGAAGAGTATTCGACGTACTGCCGCGTGGTCGATCTCCTCCCGGCTGATGAGCAGTGGCAAAGACACCGCCGGGGCGGCGCGTGCGTTTGCCCATTTAGGCCGAATGGGGAAGGTTTAAGGGATAAAGGGCGGTAAACCGGGGTTTGACCGCGCGTGTTCTGGGTAGTCAGGCTCCCGATACGGCTACTCCGAATGGGTGACGAGTCTCACCCAGAGGCGGCGGGAGAACCAGCACGCGATGAATCTCTTCGAGTACATCTCGGATCGGTGGGACAGACTCGCCCTCCAGGGGCTCCTCCACGTCAGCGCGGTCGTGCAGTGCACGATCATCGCCGCCGTGCTCGGCGTGGTGATCGGTGTCGCCGTCTACCGCAGCCCGATCGGGTCGGCCGTGGCCACGGCGCTGGCGAGCACGATCCTCACCGTCCCCTCCTTCGCCCTCCTCGGGCTTCTCATCCCCGTGTTCGGACTCGGTGTGAACACCACCGTCATCGCTCTCGTGCTGTACGCGCTGCTGCCGATCGTGCGGAACACGATCGTCGGGCTGGGCGGCGTCGATCCAGCGGTCAGCGACGCCGCGCGCGGTATCGGAATGAGCCGGTTCGGCGTGCTGACCAGGGTGGAACTGCGGCTCGCCTGGCCGGCCATCCTCACCGGGATGCGGGTCGCGACGCAGATGCTCATGGGCATCGCGGTCATCGCGGCCTACGCGAAGGGCCCGGGTCTCGGCTCCGAGGTCTTCTCCGGCCTCACCAACGCGGGGAGCACGAACTCCCTCAACCAGGCACTGACCGGGACGCTCGGTGTGGTCGTCCTCGCACTGGTCCTCGACGCCGTTTACGTCCTGATCAACCGTTTGACCGTCTCTAGGGGTGTCCGTGGCTGAGTCTCCTGAAACCGTATCCGGCGTCGAAATCGAGCTGGAGAACGTGACGAAGCGCTACCCCGGCACCCGTGAACCCGCGGTCGACGACTTCTCGATGGTGGTGCCCGCGGGCAAGATCGTGGTCTTCGTCGGCCCGTCCGGCTGCGGCAAGACCACGACCATGCGGATGATCAACCGGCTGATCGAGCCGACGTCGGGCCGTATCACCATCGGCGGCGACGACGCGTTGAAGCTCGATGTCGACACCCTGCGCCGTCGCATCGGCTACGCGATCCAGCAGGCCGGGCTCTTCCCGCACTTCACCGTCGCGCAGAACATCGCGGTGGTGCCCGGGCTGCTCGGCTGGGACAAGAAGAAGGTCAACGACCGGGTCGAGGAGATGATGGACCTCGTCGGACTGGACCCGGCCGATTTCCGCGACCGGTTCCCGCGTCAGCTGTCCGGTGGGCAGCAGCAGCGCGTCGGCGTCGCGCGGGCACTCGCGGCGGACCCGCCGGTGCTGCTGATGGACGAACCGTTCGGCGCGGTCGACCCGATCACCCGCGGCAACCTGCAGGACGAACTGCTGCGGCTCCAGACCGAACTGAAGAAGACGATCGTCTTCGTCACCCACGACTTCGACGAGGCCGTGAAGCTCGGCGACAAGATCGCGGTGCTCGGCGACCAGTCGAAGATCCTCCAGTACGACACTCCGGACGCGATCCTCGCGAACCCGGCCGACGACACGGTCGCCGGTTTCGTCGGCGCCGGTGCCTCGCTGAAGCAGCTGACGCTGCTGCGGGTGCGTGACGTCGAGCTGAAGCAGGACGCGCTGACGGCGACGGTGAGCGAATCGCCGTCGGACGTCCGCGAGAAGCTGACCCGGCAGCGCAAGCATTTCGTGCTGGTGCTCGACCAGCGCCGTCGTCCCATGCGGTGGGTGCACGTCCGCGAGCTGACCGCGGCGACGTCGCTGGCCACCGCGGGCAAACCGCTGCGCGATTCGGTCAGCCTCCAGTCGACACTGCAGGACGCGCTCGAAGCCATGCTCGCCGAGGGCGGCAGCGTCCCGGTGACCGGCGCCCGCGGTGAGTACGCCGGGACGATCGAGCTCGACACCGTCATCGCGACGATCCAGCAGCTGCGCGAAGAGCACTCCGACGACAGCCCGGCGGAAGGTGTGACCGCATGACGGCCGTCGACACCGGTTTCTCCACCGAGTCCTCGTCGAGAAGCGCCGAACGGGTCCGGCTGTTCGCCCAGCCCGCCGTGGTGCTGCTGATCGTCGCCGGGGTGCTGATCTGGGTGTTCACCGGCGACCTCACCGCGACGGAGAAGGCGACCCTCAACGCCGCCGGGCTGCTGACCGCGCTGCGCGACCACCTGGCGATGACCGTCGTGGTCACCGCGATCGTGGTCGCCGTGGCGGTGCCGCTCGGCGTGCTCGCGACGCGGCCATGGGCGAAATGGGCGGCTCCGATCTTCCTGGCCGTCGCGAACATCGGCCAGGCCGCTCCCGCGCTCGGTGTGCTGGTGCTGTGGTTCATCGTCACCGGCGCGACCGGCGGGCTGTGGGTCGCGGCGCTGCCGCTGGCGTTCTACTCGCTGCTTCCGGTGCTGCGGAACACGATGGTCGGCCTGCAACAGATCGACCCCGCCCTGGTCGACGCCGGCCGCGGCATCGGCATGTCGGCCGCCGGCGTGCTGTGGCGGGTCGAGTTCCCGCTGGCCGTCCCGCTGGTACTGGCCGGTCTGCGGACCTCGCTGGTACTGGCCGTCGGCACGGCGACCTTCGGCATGTTCGTGAACGCCGGCGGTTTCGGCCTGCTCATCGACACCGGCTACAAGCTCAACCTGACGAAGGTGCTGATCACCGGCTCGGTGCTCGCCGTCGCGCTGGCGCTGCTGGTGGACTGGCTCGGCGCGGTGGCGGAACAGTTCTTCGGACCGAAGGGACTGCGCTGACATGCGACGGCTGAAAGCACTGTTCGGCGCGGTCCTGTTGTGCGGCACGCTTTCCGCGTGCGGGCTCGAGGTCAACACCGCGCTGCCGTACAAGATCGAACCCGGTTCGATCCAGCCCATCGAGTCGCTCAAGGGGGTCGAGGTGACGGTGGGGTCCAAGGACTTCACCGAGAACATCATCCTGGGCTACATGGCCGAGATGGCGCTTTCCGCGGCGGGCGCGGACGTCATCGACCTGACCGACATCAAGGGCTCGAACTCGTCGCGGCAGGCGTTGCTCACCGGCCAGACCGACGTCGCGTGGGAGTACACCGGCACCGGCTGGATCAACTACCAGGGCAACGAACTCCCGGTCCCCGGCGGAGAACAGGCGCAGTACGAAGCCACGAAGGCGGCCGACGAGGCGAAGTTCGGCATCTCCTGGCTGAACTATTCGCCGCTGAACGACCAGTACGGTTTCGCGGTCACCGAAACCTACGGGGCGGCGAACAACCTGAAGACGACGTCGGATCTGGCGGCGTTCCTCAAGCAGAAGCCCGACCAGAACGTCTTCTGCCTGGAGACCGAATTCACCAGCCGCCAGGACGGATTCCCCGCCGCCGTGCGCGCGTACGGGTTCCAGAACCCGGTGATCAAGAACTTCGGCATCGGCACGATCTACTCGGCCGTCGCGAGCGGGACCTGCCCGATCGGCGAGATCTTCACCACCGACGGCCGGATCGCCGGGCTGAACTTGCGCGTTCTCGAAGACGACAAGAAGGCGTTCCCGCAGTACAACGCCGTGGCGACGCTGCGGACCGAGTTCCTCGACAAGTACCCGGAGATCCGCGGACCGCTGGAAGCCGTCAGCGCCGCCATCGACAACAAGCAGATGATCGAGCTGTGCAAACAGGTCGATGTCGACGGCCGTGACCAGGGCGAAGTCGCCTACGAGTGGATGAAGAAAAAGGGCTTCATCGGTTGAATCTGTCGAGCGCAGTGTTCGTTTAATCGAGCGCTGACGCAAACGTGCCGAAGGGGCGCCGTTCCGCTTCCACCTCGCGGTGGGCGTGGAGGCGCCCCTTCATCACGTTTGCGTGGGCCTTCGGCCCGAAAGAGGGCGCTCGACGGTGAAGTCTCCGTCGGGCGCGGAGCGTCCTTTGGGAGACCTCTCGGCTGACTTCGGCCGCCGTCCCTGTCCGCTTCGAAGCCCCCCGCGCGCGCTATGAACGGTCCGTTACTTGCAAATTTCGCAAGGAACGGACCGTTCCTTGCGTTTGAGGGGCTCCGAAGCGGCTTCAGATGCCCAGGCGGTGGAGGAGCTTTCCCTCCAGCTGGTCCAGCTCCCCGGCCACGGCCCGGTGCGCCGCCTTCCGCCGCGCGGCGGGCATCCGCTCCGAAGCGCGAACGGTCGCCGAAAGCTGCTCCAGCGTCCCCTGAGTGTCCTTCGCGAAGGCCGCGTCGGCGTCTGTCGCCTTCGCGGACCTCTTCAGCTCCGCGAGGCCCTGCGTCAGCCCCGCGATCCGCGCGTGCAGCGCGGCACCGCGCCCGCTGTACTCGCCGAGCTGGTCGACGGCCACACCGAGCTTCTTCGCTTGATAACGGTCGTACAGCTCCCGTGCGGCACCCGCCGCTCGAACGGCGTACGGCGCGATCACCGGCAGTACGGCCGGACCGAGCACTTTGGCCACCGCGACGGCGTTCTTCGTCTTCTTCGGGGTGAACCTGCCTTCGCCCTCGATGGCTTTGGCCTTGCGCGCCATGGCACCTCCCACGCTGTGTCACAGACGAACTTACTGGTCCCCGAAGTGGCGGGCATGTCGGCTTGCCGGTCGCCTTCTAGAGTGTTGTCTGTGAGTAACGAGGTGCTACTGGACGCGGGAGCGGTGAGCCGCTGCCGGCGTCGCGTGCACCTCGAACACGATCCGGCGATGCGCGAGGTCCCGCTCGCCCCGCCCGACCCCGCCGCGCAGCAGCGGATCGCCGACGCGTCGGCGCATCGCGAGGCGATCGCGCGGCGGCTCATGGACGCGACGGGACCTGACGCGAGCTGGGTAAAGATCCCTCGCGACCTCCCGGCTGCCGAGCGCGTTCAGCTCACCGAAGAGGCCTTCGCCGCCGAAGCACGCTACGTCTGGGGCGCGTTGCTCCCGGTGGATCGCGCCGGTCACCGGCGTGGCGGCTCCGAACTCCTCGTCCACACCGGTGCCGGCTACGTGCCGGTGCTGGTCGTGCGGCACCGCATCACCGATCGCGGCACGGGCGCGCCGACCACGGTGATGACCGACCTCGACCCGGCGCACCGGTTGCCCGATCCGGCGCGCAAGGTCCGCTCGCAGCCGCGGGATCAGATGCGGCTCGCGCACCTCTATCGGATGCTCGAAGCGCTCGGGAAGCACGAAGGACACCGTGCGATCGGCGGCGTCATCGGGCTCGACGCGGACGTCGTCGTCTGGCACGACCTGGCCGCCGGCACCTGGCCGGGCGGCCGGAGCGCGCTGACGGAGTATCAGAGCCGCTTCGCCGACAGGCTCGCCATCGCGAGCGCGGCCGCCGAAGGTGAAGAGCCGCTCGCCGAACCGTCCCGCGTCCTCGAATGCCGACGCTGCCCCTGGTGGCCGACCTGCGAGGTCGTGCTCACCGAAACCCGCGACGTCAGCCTCGTCGTCCGCGGCGAGGACGCGATGGAACTCCGCCGCGCCGGCGTGTCCACAGTGGACAAGCTAGCCGCGCTCGATCCGGCCGACGAACCTCCGCCGATGAACTGGACCGGCGGCACCTTCGCCGACGCGATCATCCTCGCGCGCGCCTGGCTCGCCGAGCTCACGATGGTGCGCAAGGTCGACCGCGTCGAGGTCCCGCGCGGCGACGTCGAGGTCGACGTCGACATGGAGAGTTTCGGCGATTCCGGCGCGTACCTGTGGGGTTCGCTGCTGACCGGCGCCGACATCGGGATGGCGCGGGGTTACCGGGCGTTCGCGACGTGGGAGCCGCTGCCGACCGCGGACGAGGCGCGGTCGTTCGCGGAGTTCTGGGCCTGGTTCACCGAAGTCCGCGAGCGCACCCTCGCCGCGGGACTGACGTTCCGCGCCTACTGCTACAACGCGCTCGCCGAGAACCGCTGGCTCTTCGGTTCCGCCGACCGGTTCCGCGACCACCCCGGCGTTCCCAAGAAGGCCGAAATAGCGTCCTTTGTGGACTCCGAGGAGTGGGTCGACCTCTTCCGCAGCGTCACCGACCAGTTCCTGTGCTCGCAGGGCAAGGGGCTCAAGGTGATCGCGCCGGTCGCCGGATTCGCCTGGCGCGATCCGGAAGCGGGCGGCGAGGCGTCGATGAGGTGGTACCGCGACGCCGTCGGCATGGACGGTGGAATCCCGGACGCCGTCCAGCGGGAGCGCCTGCTGCGCTACAACGAGGACGACGTCCTGGCGACGCACGCGCTGCGGAACTGGATGACCGACCACGCGCAGACGTCCGTGCCGTACATGAACGACCTCTGATCTCCGGCCGCCGAAACCGTTCGCACGTGCGAGGTCACCACGGCCTGGACGTCCGCTTGACTAGCCCCTGACGCGCTATGAACGGTCCGTTACTGGCAAATTTCGCAAGGAACGGACCGTTCCTCTCACGTGGGGGAGGCTCAGCGAGGCGCCATGCGCAGCGAGCCGTCCATGCGGATGACCTCGCCGTTCAGGTAGTCGTGGTCGATCAGCGACAGCGCGAGCTGCGCGTACTCGTCCGGCCGCGCGAGCCGCTTCGGGAACGGGATGCCTTCGGCCAGCGAAGCGCGGAACTCCTCGCTCACCGTCGCCAGCATCGGGGTGTCGACGATGCCCGGCGCGATGGTCAGCACCCGGATCCCGTGCGAGGCGAGGTCGCGCGCGGCGGGCAGGGTCATCCCGACGATGCCGCCCTTGGACGACGAGTACGCGACCTGCCCGATTTGGCCGTCGAAAGCGGCGATCGACGCGGTGTTGATGATGACGCCGCGCGCGTTGTCGGCCAACGGCTCGGTCTTGGCGATGGCTTCGGCGGCCAGCGTCAGCACGTTGAAGGAGCCGATCAGGTTGATCTGGACGACCTTCGCGTACAGGGCGAGGTCGTGCGGGCCCTTCTTCGAAAGGATCCGCGCGGACGGCCCGATCCCGGCGCAGTTCACCACGGTCCGCAGCGGTACCCCGGCTTCGGCGGCGGTCGCGACGGCGGTCCGTACCTGCTCCGGGTCGGTCACGTCGGCCTCGACGTAGGTGATGCCCTCGACCTGCTCGGCGTTGGCGATGGCGCCGGCGAGGTCCAGCGCGAAGACCCGCGCGCCCTTCGCGGCGAGCGCCTTCGCGGTCGCACCGCCGAGCCCGGACGCGCCACCCGTGACCAGCGCCGCGGTATCGGTGATCTGCATGTTCTCCCTTTCGTCGACAACCGCGTCCAGGTTAACGCTCGTTCGCATATCGGGGGCGCGTGTGTTGGCTCACGTCGATGCGAAGCATGTCGCGCGGAGTATTCGGGCCTGAAGCGTTCCGTTCGCTTACAGGTCAACTCCGGCTGTCACCTTCAGCAGCATGAGCACTGCTCGGATCGTGGTGGTGGGGACCGGTTACGTCGGATTGACCACGGGAGCCTGCCTGGCAGGCCTGGGGCATCGAGTCACTTGTGTCGATGTCGACCAGGCCAAGGTCGCAAGGCTCTCCGCCGGACGGGTGGACATCCTGGAGCCGGGATTGTCCGAGCTGGTGTCGAGGGGACTGACCAGCGGAAGACTCGAGTTCGTGGTCGGCGCCCGCGAGGCAGTCCGGGACGCGGAGGCCGTTTTCCTTTGTGTGCCGACACCGATGGGCGCGGGCGGTTCGGCGGATCTGCGGGCCGTCGAGGCCGTGACCACCGAGATCGGCGACGTCATCCCTTCGGGTTGTGCGCTGATCACCAAATCGACCGTCCCGGTGGGAACTTCGAAGCGCATCCAGGCGATGCTCGGCCGCACGGACGTACCGGTCGTGTCGAATCCGGAGTTCCTGCGTGAGGGCACCGCGGTGGAGGACTTCCTCGGCCCCGACCGGATCGTCGTCGGTTCGGACGACGTCGCGGCCGCCCGCTGGGTCGGCGATCTCTACGCCGATCTCGCCGCCCCGGTCGTCGTCGCCGACGCGGCCAGCGCGGAACTGGTGAAGTACGCGGCGAACTGCTTCCTCGCGATGAAACTGTCCTATGTGAACTCGATCGCCGAACTGTGCGAACGCCTCGGCGCGGACATCGACCTGGTCACCGAAGGCATGGGCTACGACCGGCGCATCGGCCGCTCGTTCCTCAAACCCGGCCCCGGCTGGGGCGGCTCGTGCCTGCCGAAGGACACCAGCGCGCTGGTCCGGGTCGCCGAGTCGGTGCAGTACGACTTCACCCTGCTCACCTCGGCGATCGAGGAGAACATCGCGCAGCGGGACCGGATCGTCGCGAAGATCGCCGGCGCCGTCGGCGGCACACTGGCCGGTTCGCGGATCGGCGTCCTCGGGCTGGCCTTCAAAGCCGGGACGAACGACCTGCGCGACTCGCCCGCCCTCGCGGTCGCTTCCGTACTGGGCGCGCTCGGCGCGGAACTGACCGCCTACGACCCCGCCGTCGGCGGCCAGATCGACGGCATGACCGTGGTCGACGACCCGTACCAGGTCGCGAAGGCGGCCGACGCCGTCGTCGTGCTGACGGAATGGGACGAGTTCAAGCGGCTCGACTGGACCTACATGGCCGAGCAGATGGACGGCGACGCGGTCGTCGACACGCGCAATCTCCTGGACCCGCAACGGATCCTGGACGTGGGGCTGTCGTGGCAGGGCGTCGGACGGCCGCGGGCGGCGCTGCGGCGGAAGGTCGCCGTCTCCTGACCACCTGCCTCCCGCGAGTGTCGGGAAAGGGTCGTTCAGGACGAAGAATGTCCTGAACGACCCTTTCCTGACACCAGGGACACGAGCTTCGTCAACCCGTCCACGACCTCCTCGGCCGACGGTGCGTTCTCCGGGTCGAGCATGTGCTGGAGCAGCACGCCCGAGTTCAGGGCCGTGGCCACCGCGCCGATCCGCCGCTCGTCCGCCTCGGTGAGGGTGTCCTCGTCGATCCCGAGAATGCCGGCCGCCATCCCCCGGCGGCCCTCGCGTTGCGCGGCGGCGAGCTGTTTCCGCAGCTCAGGATGATGTTCGGACTGTACGAACGCCTCGACCGAGGCAATCCACAGCTTCCGGTTGCGCCCGTAGGAGTCGATCATCGCGTGCCAGGACGCCCGGTACTGCTCGTCCGCTGAGGCGTGGGGATCGACGGCGCTCATCATCTCCTGCTGGACTTCCCGGCCCCATTCGTCCATCGCCTGGGAGAACGCCGTCAGCAGCAGGGCTTCGCGCGATCCGAAGTGGTACCCGATCGCCGCGTGGCTGACCCCGGCCGCCGTCGCGATGTCCCGCACCGTGGTGCGTGACCAGCCGTTTTCCTTCAAGCACTGGATGGCGCCCGCCATCAGGTCCTCGCGATTGCCCATGCCCGGGATCCTAGACCACGCGGTTTATCCACATGGTTTAACCAGATGGATTGACCAAGCGTGCAAATCTGCCGTACGGTCGGTCTCATCACATCGAAATCCCCGAGGAGCAACCATGACGACCACCGTTTTGATCTCCGGCGCCGGTATCGCGGGCCCGGCCCTCGCCTTCTGGCTGCGGAAGCGCGGTTTCGCGCCGACTGTGGTCGAGCGCGCCCCGGCCCTGCGCGAAGGCGGGAGTGCGGTCGATTTCCGCGGCGAGCAGATGACCCTGCTCAAGCGCATGGGAATTCTCGAGGACATCCGCGCGAAGGAGACGGCGATGGGCGCGCAGGTCATCGTCGACACGCGAGGCAAGAAGGTCGCCCAGATGCCGTCGGTCTTCTTCAGCGGCGAAGTCGAGATCGAGCGTGGAGACCTGACACGCATCCTCTACGACCACACGAGAGACGACGTCGAGTACGTCTTCGGCGACTGGATCACCGGCCTGGACGAGCTTTCGGACGGTGTCACTGTCACCTTCGCGCACGGTGAAGCGCGCGAATTCGACCTCGTCGTCGGCGCGGACGGCCTGCACTCCGGAGTGCGGCGGCTGGTCTTCGGCGAGGAGGAGCGGTTCCGTGCCGACCTCGGCCTTCACACCGCGGGCTTCACCGCGCCCAACCACCTCGACCTCGACCACCTCGGCCAGATCTGCAGCGTCCCCGGCCGGACGGTGATGGTCGCCGGCGGCCGCGATCGCTCGGCGCTCAACGTCAGCTTCGTCTTCACGTCCGGGCCGTTGGAAGTCGACCGTCGCGATGTCGAGGCGCAGAAGAAGGCCCTCGCCGAGCGCTACGCCGACTTCGGCTGGGAAGTTCCAGCGCTGCTAGAAGGCCTCAGCGACGCAGACACGCTGTACTTCGATTCGCTCAGCCAGATCCACCTCGACAAGTGGTCCCAGGGTCGGGTCGTGCTGCTCGGCGACGCCGCCTGGTGCGCGGGTCCGGGCGGTTCGGGTACCGGGCTCGCGATGCTGGGCGCGTACGTCCTGGCGGGTGAAATCGCCGCCGCTCACGGCGATCACGAAGTCGCTTTCACCCGCTACGAAGAGAAGCTGCGTGGTCCGGTGAAGGTTTCGCAGAAGCAGGCGGCCGGGATCGGCACGTTCATCGCGCCGAAGACCCGGTTCATGGTCGGCTACCGGAACTTCCTGTACCGGGTGCTGGGTTCGCGGCCGATGACGGGAGTGTTCACGTGGCTGACTTCGCGCACCGCCAATGCCGCGACGCTGGAAAACTATGACACTCCGGTCGCCGCGCAGGGATAGCTTCGGTGGGTGAGGGATGAGAAGGAGTTCCGGAAGGTCTGTTACGAGGCTGCCCGGCGAACACGTGGCCGGATCATCCGGTTCCTGTCGTACCAGGAGCCGGGGAACTTCGATCAGGCGGAGATCGCCTATTCGCACCGGACCGCCGCGGTGTTGTGGGCGCAAGAGTGGGATGGCCGAAGGTGCGAGATCTTCGGAATCGCCGAAGCGCCCGTCAACTACGGATCGATCACCTTTGTCGACGAGCCAGGACTGCTGGCCGTTCTGAGAGAATTACTTCCCGGGCACCGGTTGTACACGCGGGCAGAGCTTGAAGCGCCAATCGACCTCACAGCGCCGCCATGGGTGAACGATCGCGAAGTCAGGTACTGGCGACCCGAGAACCTCGGCGAAGTCCTCTTCAACTTTTGGGACTGAACAAGTAGTTAGCAAAGCGTAGTATTGGCTCCGTGTTCACGACCAGGCCGGAACTGGCCGGCACCCACGGCATGGTGGCATCGACGCACTGGCTGGCTTCGGCCACCGGTATGGCGGTGCTCGAAAACGGCGGCAACGCCTTCGACGCCGCGGTGGCGGCCGGGTTCGTCCTGCAAGTCGCCGAGCCGCATCTGTGCGGCCCGGCGGGGCAGGTCCCCGGCATCTTCGTCACCGCCGCGGATCGAACGCCGCGCGTCCTCGCAGGTCAGGGCGTTTCACCCGCGGCTGCGACGCCTGGGTACTTCGCAGATCTCGGACTCGACCTGATCCCCGGCAGCGGTCTGCTTCCCGCGACCGTGCCGGGGGCGTGGGACGGCTGGCTGCTGCTCCTGCGGGATTACGGCACGAAGTCGTTGCGCGACGTGCTCGGCTACGCGATCTCGTACGCGCGCAACGGGATTCCGCTGGTCAGCCGGGTCGGTGACACGATCCGCGCGGTCCAGGACCTGTTCGCCGAGCATTGGCCGACGTCGGCGGCGCTCTGGCTGCCGGACGGTGAACCCGCCGAGGGGTTGCATCGCAATCCGGCGCTCGCGGACACGTGGGAGCGGCTGGTCGCCGAGGCCGAGTCGGTCAGCGGACGCGAGGCGCAGATCGACGCCGGTCGCCGTGCGTGGTCGCAGGGCTTCGTCGCCGAGGCCATCGATGCGTTCAGCCGCAAGGCGTTCCGCGACGACTCCGGCCGCGATCACGCCGGTCTGCTCACCGGTGAAGACATCGCGGGCTGGGAAGCGACGTACGAGGACGCGTTGCAGGTCGACTTCGGCGACTGGGGCCTGGTGAAGATGGGCGCCTGGACGCAAGGTCCGGCGTTGCTGCAGCAGGCGCGACTGCTGGACGGCTTGCGCGACAACCTGTCCTATGTGGACGGAGTGCCGACGGAACGCACCGTGCACTTGGCCGTCGAGGCGGCGAAGCTGGCGTTCGCCGACCGCGAGGCTTGGTACGGGGATTCCCCCGACGTGCCGATCGAGTTGCTGATCTCCCGTGAGTACGCGGAAACCCGCCGGGCGTTGATCACCGAAGAAGCGTCCGCCGAACTCCGGCCCGGTGGTCCCTCGCCGAGGCTGCCCGCGATTCTGGACAAGCTGCGCGGACTGGAATCCGGCTCCGGTGCGACAGGGGAGCCGACGGTCGGACCGCTGGGTGAGACCCGGGGTGACACCGTGCACATCGACGTCGTCGACGCGGCCGGGAACATGATCTCGGTGACGCCGTCGGGTGGCTGGCTGCAGTCGAGCCCGACGATTCCGGAACTCGGGTTCTGTCTCGACTCTCGCGGGCAGATGTTCTGGCTGGAACAAGGCCTGCCGAACTCGCTGGCGCCGCGGAAGCGGCCGCGGATCACGCTTTCGCCGTCGATGGGGCTGCGCGATGGCGAGCCGGTGCTGGCGTTCGGGACCCCCGGCGGCGACCAGCAGGACCAGTGGCAGCTGTGTTTCTGGCTGGCGCACACGTTCGGCGGGCTGAACCTGCAGGAGTCGATCGACTCGCCCGCGTGGCATACGACCGCGTTCCCGAGTTCGTTCTATCCGCGCTCGTGGACGCCGCGAGAACTCGTGGTCGAATCACGGCTCGGCCAGTCCACAATGGACGCCCTGGCCGCGCGTGGACACGTCGTCGTCGACGCCGGACCTTGGGCGCTCGGACGGCTTTCGGCCGTCTCGCGCTCCGGTGGTCTCTTGCGGGCCGCCGCGAACGCGCGCGGAATGCAGGGCTACGCCGCCGGCCGCTGATGCTCACTTTGCCGTGAAGGCCTCCTTACCTTTCAAGGTAGGGAAGGAGGCCTTCACTACGTGGGCCCCGGCCCTAGGTTGTCCACAACGTCTTCCACCTGTGGACAACTCGGCTCACGCCCGTTTCCCCGCCCCCATCGGCGATAGACTGGCTTCGGGGTCGCCCCCCTGGGACGGGCGGGGGTTGGGGTGGTGACTCAAGAGCGCGGCTGTTCCCAGAGCCAGAATTCGATGCCCTGGTTGTCGACGCAGTCGGCGCTCAGGCCGTAGGGCTGCTGTTCGGTTTCACCGGTCTGGCCGCCCTGGGCGCGGACACGGTCGAGCGCGGCGGCGAGATCGTCGACGGCGTACATGATCTTCCAGCCCGCTTGGCGCCCCGGGCCGCCCCAGAGTCCGCCCTGCAGACCGAAACCTTCGACGCCCCAACCGCCTTCGACGCGCCCGGGCGAGAACTGCCAGCCGAGAACGGCGCCGTAGAACGCCTTCGCGCGTTCGTCGTCCGGGACCTGGAAGGTGAAGTAGCCCGCTTCGCCGTGCCGGACCGGCTTCGCGCCAGAAGAAGGACGCGGAGCGGCTTGCGATACCAGCCACCGCTGGCCGTACGGGTCCTTGATCGTCCCGGTCAGCCCATGGCCTTCGTCAGCGACGGGCCGCTCCAGCACGCCGCCCAGTTCCACCGCCCGCCGCGCGGACGCGTGGGTATCCGGGACTTCGATCCGGATCAGCGTGCCGCCCTCGGGTGCCACCACGTTGCCCAGTTCGGGGAATTCCTCCGCGAACATCAGCACGCTGTCCCCGATGGCCAGTTCCGCGTGCCCGACCCGGCCGTCCTCCATCACGATCGGTTCGGATCGCCGCCGCGCCCCGAACACCTCGACATAGAAGTCGAGCGCGGCGCGCGCGTCGGTGACCACGAGATAGGGCGTCAACGAACGTACTTCGGCTGCATTTGTCACATCGGCTCCGTTCAGGACGGCGCGACGCAGGTTGTCGCGCAATTCGGCGGCGAAGAGCGGGTCAGGATCGAGAGGCCGCGAAGGTGCGCGAAGCGCGTCGAAAGGATCAGTCATCGCGACCCTCCTTCTCCTGATAAGCACGCCGGAACGCGGCGCGGGCCCGCACGAGCAACGCCTCCGTGGCGTGCACCGTGCGCTCCAGATGGTCGGCGACCTCCGGTACCGGGAGGCCGTCGACGTAGCGAAGCGTCAACGCGGCTTGGTGATGCGCCCCGAGCGACGCGAGTACATCGCGCGCCAGAAGCGCGTCCAGCCGCTCGTCCCACGGATCGGTGTACTCCTCCTCGTGGACGAGTCGCAGCCCGCGTTCCTCGCGTTCCTTGCGCCGCCAGTGATCGGCGAGCTTGTGCCGGGCGACGCCGATCAGCCACCCGGTGCTCACCGCAGGCGCGTACTCCTTGCGACAGGACCTCACCGCGCCGAGGAACGTCTCCGACGTCAGTTCCTCGGCGAGGGTGGGATCGCCGCACCGGGACAGCAGGTACCCGTAGACCTCCGGCAACGCCGTCTCGTACAGCGACAGCAGCGCGAAGGCCGGGTCCCGGTGCACCCGTGGTTCCGTCACATCCCCATCGTCGCTCGGGGAGCCGGAACTCCGACGGGTGAAATCGAACTTTCTCAGCTCCGCGGATCCGGCGGCCGCAGGGCCACCGTGATCACGCCGACCGTCAGTACCGCCTGAATCCCGATGACCAGCGCGAACGCGCCCTTCAGTCCGCCGCGAAACTGCCCAGCTCCTTCTGAAGAGGGAGGCGGACCAGGCTCGCGAGGGAGTCTTTCCGCGGCGGGAACGCCGACGCTGAGAGCATGACCGCAGCAGTCTCCATCACCAAGATCTCCAGTTCTCGCTTGATCGTCTGTTACGCCGCGATCCTGGGCACGCTGCCGTACCTGACCCTCAAGGCCTCCTGGGTCACCGGCGGCAGCCTCGGCCTTCGCGATCCGTCCTTTGTGGACTCCGAAATGCTGCTCTTCGCGAATCTGCTCACCGCCGGGATGGACGTCGTCGCGGTGATCCTCGCGCTGGCGTTCACCTACTCCTGGGGCCGCCGGATCCCCGCGCCACTCGTGCTCTTCCCCATCTGGATCGGCACCGGACTGCTCGCCCCGATCGTGCTGAACCTCCCGGTGATCGTCGCCGACCTGATGAAACCCCAACTGGCCGAACTGCCGCTGGAGAATTGGGTCTGGACCGTGGTCTACGGCGGATTCGCCTGGCAGGGTGTCCTGTTGCTGACCGCGTTCGTGCTCTACGCGCGTGATCGCTGGTGGTTCGTCGTCACCGGCACCGTGCGGCCGGGCACGATCGGTGTGGCGGGCGGGCTCGGTATCACCGCCGCACTCGTTTCCGCGATCGGTCACTCGATCTGGGCGTTCGGCTCCGGCGGCATGTCGGCTCGCGGCCAGGATGTGGTGATCGCGGTGCTCAGTGTCCTCGCCGCGATCGCGCTGGCGACCGTGGCGCGAGGACGGTTCTGGCCGCGGCTGGTGCTGGTGTGGACCGGCGCCGGAGCGATGGCGGGCTCGGGGGCGTGGGGGCTGTTCAGCGCGTTCACCATGGGATCCGCCGGTCAGGTGCCGGTGCTGGCCGTCCAGGTGATCGGCGGGGTACTGCTGATGACCTCGGTCCTGCGGCGCCTACCGCACGCGGCGTAGCCGAGAAGCCGCTTTTCAACGGACGCGACCCGTCTTCGCCACGGGTAGCTTTCGTCCTGTGCTGCTGAAAGAACGGTTTCCGTGGAGCCCCTGGGTGGGCCGCGTGCTGCGCGTGGCGCTGCCGCTCGGGTTCGTCCTCGGTGCCACGAGCAGCGCCTCCCGCTGGCAGCCGGACGTGCCGCCGCTGACCACGTCCGGCGTGTTGTGGCTGGTCGCCACCGCGGTGCCGCTGCTGATCGTGCACCGCTTCCCGATGGCGGTCTTCCTGTTCACCTCCGCGCTGACGCTCGGCTACTACGCGTCGGACAACCCCGGCGGGCCGGTGATCGTGCTGCCGACGATCGCGTTGTTCGTGCTCACGAAGATCCGCGGGCCGATCGTCGCCGGTATCACCGGCGGATCCCTGCTCCTGGCCGCGGGGGTCGCGTTGTTCGTCCGGCACGGGTTCGCCGGTTTCGATCTGCGAGCCGGGCTGGGCCTGGTCTGGGTGATCGCGGTCGTCGGGATCGGGACGGCGGTGCGCAACGGGATGGCCGCCGCGCGAGCCCGACGCGAGCAGGCCGACGAGCATCGGCACCGGATGGCCGAGCAGGAGCGGCTCACCATCGCTCGCGAGGTGCACGACGTCGTCGCCCACAGTCTCGCGATGATCAACGTCCAGGCCGGGGTCGCCGCGCATGTCGCCGACCGCCGTCCTGAGCAGGCGAAAGAGGCGCTGCTGAACATCAAGGAGGCGAGCGCTTCCGCGTTGAAGGACCTCCGCGCGACGCTGGCCGTGCTGCGTTCGGGTGAGGACAAGGCCCCGGCGCCGAGCCTTTCCCAGGCCGACGAGCTTTTCGAGCACGCGCGGGCCGCCGGGCTGGAGGTCCGCGTCGAGGGCGAACCGGGTGAGCTGCCCGCGCCCGTCGACGGCGCCGCCTATCGAATCCTGCAGGAATCGCTGACCAACGTGGTCCGCCACGCGAACCAGGCACGCGGTGTCGACGTCAGGTTCGAGCGGAAAACCGGTGCGCTGACGTTGCTCGTCCGCGACGATGGCCGTGGCGCGGTCGAACCCGAACCCGGTCATGGCCTGCGCGGGATGTCCGAGCGGGCGGCCGCGCTGGGTGGCGCGCTCACGACGTCCCTTGTGGACGGCGGGTTCGAAGTCCGCGTGGCCTTGCCTATCGAGGGGGAACGATGACGATCCGGGTGGTCCTCACCGACGACCAGGTGCTGGTGCGCGCCGGTTTCCGGGTGCTGCTGGAGACCGAAGACGGTTTCGAGGTCTGTGCCGAGGCGGGCGACGGTGAGCAGGCCGTCGCGGCCGCGGTCGAACATCGGCCGGACATCGTCGTGATGGACGTCCGGATGCCCGGCGTCGACGGGCTCGAAGCGACGCGGCGGATCACCGCGAATCCGGAGCTGACCGGGGTGAAGGTCCTGGTCCTCACCACCTTCGACGTCGACGAGTACGTCTACGAGGCGTTGCGTGCCGGCGCGAGCGGGTTCCTGCTGAAGGACACCGAGCCGGTGGAACTGCTGCGGGCGCTGAAGGTGGTCGCCGCGGGTGAGGCGCTGCTCGCGCCGACCGTGACCCGGCGGCTGATCGCGGAGTTCGTCGACCGGCCGGAGAACCGCCGCATCGACGTGAGCGCCGTCCGCGAGGTCACCGACCGCGAACGCGAGGTGCTCGGCCTGGTCGCCGGCGGCATGTCGAACGACGAGATCGCCGCACATCTGGTGATCTCGACGGCCACCGCGCGGACGCACGTCAGCCGCATCATGACCAAGATCGGCGCCCGTGACCGGGCGCAGCTGGTGGTGCTGGCCTACGAATCCGGCCTGGTCAGCCCCCGCCGGGGGTGAGTGAGATTCCCCCAAAAAGCTGAGATTGCCGAAATTCGTCCCAGATCACGGGTCGTGATCGAGGGCCCCGGATCGCTGACCCTGCGTTAAATCACCGCCGATCGAGCCCCGCCGCGGACAAAGCCGCCAGGGTCGTGCATCTGCACGTGCATCGTCACGGTCGAGGGACTTTCGCTTCGACCAGGGAAAATGTCGCCCTCGGCGAAGTGGCCGCCGATTTCCGTTCGGGCGGCTCAACCGATATGCCCGTACGGGTAATCCGGATTTCCCGGTGTTTTCAACGGTGATCCGCGAAAACTGGCGGCGGTTTCGTTTACGGTCCGTGACTTTCTGCTTCGGCGAGCGTCGAAGCAGTTGTCACTTTCCGTCGTGAAAAGGCCGAATACGGGCGCCCTGTACGGGTGCCGCGTGCCTCGGGTTGCTTTCTTGCAATGCCGCTGAGCAGTACTCTTCGGAAGAACGGCCGCAGGGCACGTCACCTACAGGACGTGATTCTCACCCGGCCGGGCAGGGGCTTGATCGCTTTCCACTTCTCACTGGGAGTCACTATTGACGACAAATACTCCTGATCCCCTTCTGGTGATCACCGCGGGCGTCGTCGTTCTCGCCTACATCGTCTTCGCCGCGATTCTCACCCGGCTCTTGCTCGCCGGAAAGGTCGCTCAGCCGGCGAAGGTCATCGGGGCGGTCGCGGCTCTCGTGGCCGGCCTCCCGGCCATCCTCTACGCGTTCGCGGCGGTGATCGGCTGATGGGCGCGGACTTCCTCGCGGCGGCCACCGAACGCCAACGGCAGCGGCTGCTCGACCTCGGCAGGCACGTGGACCACGCGGCGGGTGCCACCCTGCTCAACCAAGGGGAGCCCTCGCCGCCCGTGCTGATCCTGCGCTTCGGTTTCGTGAAAGCGCTGCGTACGGCTCAGGGTGACACGGTGCCGGTGATCGTGGACCTGCTCGGCGCGGGTGACGTCCTCGGCGTCGAAGCCTGTCTTGCCTGCCGCTCGAGTCACCTTTCGTTCATCGCCACGAAGCCGGCGCGCGTGCTGGAGATCCCGCAGAACGCCTTCCACGCCTTCCTCGGCGAAGACAAGCAGGCGATGGCGTGGATCGCCGCCGACTCGGCCCTCCGGCTGCGGCGGCGGGACATCGCGCTGGGTTTCGCGACGGCCAAGGTGCGGAGCAGGCTGACCGCGTTCCTGGCCCGGTTGCAGGCGCTGTACGGAATTCCCCGCGCGGAAGGAGTCGTCATCGACGTGGGTCTGAATCACGCGGACATCGCGTCCGCGATCGGCGCTTCCCCCGCGTCGGTGAACGCCGAAATAACGAAACTGAAGAACGAGGGCTATCTGACCACGGGATACAAGACGATCCACGTGAAAAAGCGTTTGCGAGAGGACGGCCCGCCGCTTTCCCCGCTGCCCGCCCGGCCGCGGCGGCTTCCGCAGATGCGGCTGGGCAGGCGGGTGGCGATGGGGTGACCGGACGAGGTCAGCCGCGTTTCAGCTGAAGCGCGAGCCGTATCAAGAACACGACGGCCAGCGCGGCGACCAGGGCGATTTCCCAGGCCATGGCGGCTCCTCCTCGTCCGGCATCCGAACGCTCCGATGCTCTGCTCCTAAGGCGCGCCACCGGGGGAGGACGTTCACCGACACGGCCTAACTCACACTTTCGGACTAACGCCACGCCCACGGCCGATGCCAGGAACGGTCCGTTGCTTGCAAAATTTGCCAGGAACGGACCGTTCCTAGCACTTGAGGGGGTTACAGAGCGGTCCCGACCGCCGCCCACACCCGATGCGGGTCGAGGTCCATCGGCCGCGAGTCCGGATCCGGTCGCAGCCGCCGCAGCAGCACCTGCTGCACCAGCGTCGTCGGCCGGGTGGCCGCGGCCACCCGCCGCCAGAACAGGTGATCCTCCAGGCCCTCGAACAGCACCTCGGTGTTCCACCCGCCGAATTCGTCGATCAGCGATCGCCGTACCAGGTAGCCACTGCCCAGGTACGGCAGCGTCCGCAGGCGCCGTTCCTCCGGCGGCAGCGCGCCGATCAGGCCGTCGACCGGGTCCGCGACCGGGCAGTGCACGACGTCCGCGCCTTCCGAAGCGGCCAGCAGGCGCTCCAGCAGGAACTCCGAAGCACGCATTCCGCCGTCGAGCACCAACAGCCATGACGCCGTCGAACGCTCCAGCAGGGAGTTCCGGGTGAGTCCGCGGCCGAGCGGGGTGTCGTGCAGCAGGACGTCGTACGGGCGCGGACGCGGCCACGGGTGCACGCCGTCCTCGCCGACGAGCACCTTCCGCGGCACCGCGCTGCCGGTGAGCAGGTCGTTCGCGAGTTCGTCCGGATCGGCTTCACCGGTCCGGCGCACGATCAGCACGTCGACGTCGGCGGTGCCCGTCAAGGAAGCCGCCGCGGGCTCCCAGCCTCGCGTGGCGACCCGTCGCGCACCTGCCGCGCGCTGTGCGATCCGCGCCGACAACGCCGTCCCGCGAGCCGAGGCGGGGCCGCCGGTGGACCGGTCGCCCGCGAACCGAGCGTCGAACGACGGGGTGTCGACGGCCAGGGCGTTCTCCGGGTTCCGCAGGCTCTTCGCCCGCGCGCGAGCGGGGGCGATGTCCGCGGCCGGTGTCGAGCCCAGCGAAGCCGCCAGGTCGATCAGCCGACGCGCGGACGCCGGCATGTCCAGCGACTTCACGAAACCGTAGGCGGCCGAACGCAGGTGCCGTTCGCGTTCGGGCTCGTCGGCGAGCGCGGCGGCGACCGAGCCGAGCGCTTCCGGCCGCGCGAGGACCAGATGCTCGCCGGGGACCAGCGGTTCGACGTCGGCCGAGGTCTCGCTGACCACCACGCAGCCGTTGGTCATGGCTTCGAGCGTGCGCACCCATTCCAGGGTCTGCTTCTGCTCGCGATGCAGGTTCAACAGGAACCGCGACCGGGCGAGGTGCTCGAACTTCGCCTTGCCCGGCAGGAAGTCGACGCGGGCACCGGTCATCGGCTCGTGCGGCGGGGTCAGCAGCCGCGTCCGCAGTCCCGCGAGGTCCCGCGCGTACGAGCCGAGCAGCACCGAACGCCGCCGCTCGGCCGTGCCGAGGTAGGTGACGTCGAGGTCGCGCGGGCTGTCGAGGTCTCCGCCCCACAGATCCCACAGCGGGCTGTAGCCGAGCTGGAAATGCTCGACGGCGATCCCGCGCCGGCGTAGTTCGGCGGTCGAATCGGTGTTGATGTCGACGGCGCCGCCCAGGATCGACAGCAGTTCGGCGTTGCGCTCGAAGGTCGCCGTCCCGGGATGCTCCACGCAGAACCCGATGGTGCGGCGGCACTGCGCGGCGGTCGGGAAGTCGGCGTCCGGGACGGTCACGAAGTACTCGTGGGGGACGACGACGTACACCGTGTCGTTCCCCGCCTCGGGGTACTTGCCGATCGCGGTCGTGGCCTCGCCGCCCGCGGTGCGCACGGCGTCGGCGACCACCTCCAGCAGTTCCTCCATGAAGGCGGAACCGCCCTCGGCGGAGACGAAGCAGAGTTCGGTCACGATCGGTCCATCTTCTTCCGCACGACCCGCAGCGGCGCGGTGACCCGCCAGCTGACGGTGCGGCGCGTGGCGTCGAGTTCCCTGGCCATCTCGGCGGCGAGACGTTCGGCGTTGAGCAGCCGCTGCCGGTCGGCCGACGGCTCGCCACCGGGCAGGACGTCCGCGTCGACGACGCCCGCCGACACCACGAGTTCGGCGTCGAGCAGCGCGAGCCGCAGCTTGTCCCGCTCCTCGCGGCAGGTCTTCAGCTCCGCGCGCAGCGAGTCACGCTGCTGGTGGGCGAGCAGGACCTCGGCCTCCAGCGCCTGCGAACGCGTCTTCGCGACGTCGAGTTCTTCCTGCTGTGCGGCCAGCCTCTGGTTCATCTCGGCGGACTCGCCTTCGTCCGGCACGGCGGCGGTGGCCTCGCGCAGCTCGTGCTCGGTGGCGGCCAGCTTCGCCTTCAGCCGGTCCTGCTCGGCGGTGAAAACCTGCCGCTCGGCCCGGAGCCGGGTCAGCTCGGCCTGGACACGGCCGGGAATGTCGGTGTCAGACATGAACGCCCCCACTCAGTTCGGTCAGGATTTCGGAGTACTCGCGCGCGTAGCCTGCCGGATCGAGCCACGGCAGCAGTTTCTCGTGCGCGGCCTTCGCCATCTCACGGCGGCGCGTGGCCGACGTGCCCAGCGCGCGCAGCAGTGCCGCCGTCAGCGCGTCGACGTCGTTGGTCTCGAACAGCCAGCCGGTCTCGCCGTCGACGATCATCTCCCGCGCGCCGAATACGTCGGTCGCCGCGACCGGGACACCACAGCAGACGGCTTCGAGGATCGACCTGGGCAGTGACTCGATATCGGAGCTGTTCACGAAGATGTCCGCGGCCTGGAGCCAGCGCAGCGGATCCGGCTGGATCGGCACGAGGCTGACCGATTTCTCCAGCCCGGCGCGCTCGACCGACTCCTCCATCGCCAGCCCGTACGGCGACGGGTGCAGGCCGACGATCGACAGCTTCGCCTCGGGGTGGACCTTGTGAATCCGCTCCATCGCCGAGATCAGCGGCGCCTGCCCCTTGCGGGATTCCGCGATGCCGATGTTGACCAGCACGATGTCGTCGGGCGCGTAGCCGAGCATGTTGCGCGCCTGGCGCCGCGTCTCCGACCGCGTCCGGCCGCCGAACTTGTGCATCGGCGTGCCGTAGCGGACGGTCCGGCACCGCTCCGGCTTGCTGTACGGGAGGAACATCTCGCGCGTGGCGTCCGCGACGAACAGCAGCCGGTCGACCTCGGCGAGAGTGCTTTCCCAGCGCCGCCACACCGCGGCGGGCGGCTTCACCGGACCCCAGTTCTGGTAAGCGAACGCGGGCAGCGAGAAGCTTTCGTGGATGACCCACGCCGTCGGCATCCCGGCGCGTTTCGCCGCGTCCGCGCCGACGAAGCCGCCGAGAGTGTTGACGAGCGCGACGCCCGCTCCGGAGCACTTCGCGAAGCGCGCCAGCTCGGCGACGTGCCCTTCGTAGGCGGGCACCGTCTGATTCCGGTAGTGCGTCGTGACGTGCACGGGGATGCCGAGTTCGTGGCAGTCCGCGCGCAGCGGGCCGTCGGTTTCACTGACCAGGCTGACCTGCCAGCCGTGATCGGTCACCATCCGGGTCAGCAGTTCCTGCAGCCACAGCTGTCCGCCGCCGACGCCGAGGCTGTGCGTGAAGACCAGCACATGCTTCGGATCGGTCGGGATGTTCACGCGCGCCATCGCGCGGGCGGTGTCCCCGGCCAGTTCGTCGGCGAGTTCGGCGTCGTCCAAGTCCGCGACGGGGTTGCGGAGCGTGAAAGTGCGCTTCGCAGACACGACCTCGCCGACGCCTTCGGTGCGGTACCGGACGCGAAGCGACAGCGTCCGCTCTTCACCGTACGGGAGATCGACAGGCACCCAGGCCTCGAAACCGCTCACCGCGGCGTCGTCGAATCCGGGGAATTCCTTGGGAACGTCCTTGCGCGGCAGGCGGGTGCGCGCGCTGACCGTGCCGCCACCCTCGACCATGACCTCGATCAGGCTCGGCGCGCGACCCTGTAGCAACGCCCACCCCGTCACGTAGACGACGTGACCTTCGCTGACCTTACCCTGCTTCGGCGCTTCGAGTTCGCCCAACCACAGCGGTTCTTCGCCCGGCAACGTTCCGACGTGGACGGTCGCCTGGTTCAGCACGCGCTCGTCCGGGCCGGTGACGACGATGTCCTGGGTGCCCGCCGGAACCCAGGACGCCGGGACCGCGCGCCAGCCGAAGGTGCCTTCGGGCGCGCCCGGGCACGGCTCGGGGAACAGGTTCGCCTCGACGTCCGCAATGGTCACGGACATCTCGCCGATCCGGCTGATCCCGGTCGTCCAGCCCCGGAGCTCGAACATGTGCCCGACCGGCCGGGCCGGGGTCAGGATGCCGGCGGTATGCAGGCTCGTCATCGCTTCGCTACCTCGTCTTCGTTCGCCGCCACACCGGCGCCGACCTTGGGTGAACGGTACTCGGGGCATCCGCGGCCCGGCGCGCATTCGGCGATCCCGCTGCCAGGGCGGGCATCACAGGTCCACTCGCTCGTCGCCGGTTGGCGCCCTGCCATCGGGATGGCGAGGCCTTCGGCCGGTGGCGCGCGTTGTGGTCGGCTTGGGAGCCGCGGGCCTCCGTTGGAGGCGCGTTCGCCAAATCCCGTCGATCGCCGCGCGTACTTCGTCCGTGCCGTGCGCCGTGCCGCACGAGCCGATCGTCGAGAAGGCGACCTCACGCGCCATCGCACTGTCCACAAAGGAGGGATCGAGCCCGATCAGCACACCGAGCCAGCCCGCCAGGTCGCGCATCGACCCGCCCTCCGCCGCCGCGGACCAGCCCGTGTCGGCGAGTTTGTCGGCCAGTACGAGCACTCCGCGTTCGATCACCTCGGCGACGCCGGCGTGCGCGTTCCGCCATTCGAGGTCGATCGGGCGCAGCGTCGCGCCGTCGACGAGGACGTTGTGCGGCACCAGATCCCACAGCGCCTCGACCCCGCGCGCGGCCTCCGCGCGGACGAGATCCCGCCATCCGGCGAGCAGCTCCGCGACCCGTTCCGGCTCGTCGAGCAGGACTTCGACCATCGTCGGGGCGTCGTACACCTTGTCCGCGCACGGTCCGACCGAGATCCCGGCCACCGGCGGCGACGGAACCAGCGGTGTGCGGCGGACCTCGGCGCCCTCCCCGGTGCGCACGACGTCGGCGCGCGTGCAGGCGAACGCGGCGCGCTCGGCGGTGTTGAAGTAGGTCGCGAGCCGGTACGGGGGCCAGAGCGCGGCGGCACCGGGACCGCAGAGCAGGGCGAGTCCGTTGGCGGGGCCGCCGGCGATGGCCGCGGACAGCCGGGGCAGCTCGGTGTCGATCCGCGTGCCGCGCACCGCGCGGGCGACTTCGTGACCGGGGGAGCAGAGCAGCTCACGCTGGACTTCGAGGCCTGCCGCCGCCAGCGTCTTGGCGACGCCACGCGAAGCCGTCAGCACCACGACGGCGCCCATCGGCGACAGCCGTTCGCGAACCGAGTCCAGCAGGCTTCGCGTCGCGTACGGCTGCTGGACGACGACGAGGTCGTAGCCTTCGGCGGGCGGCCCGTCGTGCACCGTCACGGTGGCGAGGTCACGGGTGCGGAACCGCACCGCGGCGGCGCGGACCGGGTCGGCCTCGACGGCGTGCACCGTCTCCGAGACCTCGCCCAGATACCGCGTCAGACCACCGAAACCGGCCCCGACCTCCAGCACCCTCGCCGCCTTCGGCACCACGAGCGCCCGGAGGACGTTCGCGGCACCGTGGTCGAGCGGAACACGCTCGGCGGCGTCCCGGCCGGCGAAATGCAGCTCGTCGGACAGCGAACCGGTGTCCTCGGCCAGGGAAAGCAGGGTCGTGAGCAGCCGTGCCGTCTCGGCGGTCATTACTCAGCTGGTGACGGCGTAGTTTTCCAGCGTCTTCTTCACCGCACGCTGGTACGTGCCGCTCAACGCCTTCTCGCCTTCTTCCCCGCCGAGCGGGTTCTGCAGGATGTCGACCCGGACGATGTTGTTGCCGCTGATCCAGGTGCCGCGGTAGGAGCCGTTGTCGCCGTCGATCTTCTTCTGGAAGTTCAGCTTCGGCGGCATCCCCGGCAGCGGCTCGGTGATCTGCACGAACCCGTTGCCCGTCTGGTACTGGCGCAGCTGCTTGACCAGGTCACCGGCGGCACCGGGGCTGGTCAGCGGGATGACCGTGATCGAGATCTTCGCCGGCTGCGGCCCGGTTTCGTCCGGCTGCTTCTGCGAGCCCCGGTACGCGACCTGCTTGACGCCGGCGGCGATGACCAGATCCGCCTCGGCCTTCTCCATGCCGGTGATCTCGGCGAGCTGCGCCACGGGGATCGCGCCGCTCTTCGAGTCCTCCTCGCCGGATTGCTCCGGGATCTTCTCGAACAGCAGCTCTTCGGGCGTCTTCGGCTTGCTCGACGACGGCGGGGCGGGTTGCTGCTGGGACGGCTGCGGCGCGGCCGTCGGGTCCGGCGGGGTGTCACCGCCACCGGAGAAGGCGAAGTAGCCGCCGACACCCAGACCGGCGAGGACCAGGAGGGCGACGATCGCGATGACGGCGATCTTTCCGCCCTTGCCCTTGGGCTTGTCTTCGAACAGCTCCGGACCCTGCTTGACCCACTCCGTGCTGCCGACCGGCGAGATCGGCGGGAAGTCCGAACCACCCCACGGCGGGCTGGCGTCGCTGTCGGTCCAGCCCTGCTGCTGCGGCTGTTGCTGCTGGTAACCGTGTTGCTGTTGCTGCTGCGGGAAGCCGCCCGCGGGCGAGGCGTGACCCTGCTGGGGGAAGCCACCGGCCGGGGACCCCTGGCCCTGCTGCGGGAAGCCACCCGGCGGCGACGCCACCGGCGGCACCACCTGGGTGCGGTTCGGATCGGTCTGCTGGTGCTGCCAGTTCGGGACGACCTGGGTGCGTTCGCCCTCGCCGCCGTTCTGCTGCGGCGGGTTCACCGGCGCGATGATCTGCGTCGAGTCGGCGCTGGGCTGAGCGGTCTGCTGCGGCGGCGCCTGCTGCTGCGGCGGAGCGGGCGGCGGCGGCTGCTGCTGGAACGGCTGCTGCGGCTGTTGGCCGGGCTGCTGGACCTGCTGCTGCGCGGGGTCGCCGTACGCGACCGCCGAGGACAGCACCTGGTCACGGCGGAGCCGGTAATCGTCGGCGGAGAGCCGCCCAGATGCGAGCTCTTCGTCCAGATTGCGCAGCTCTTCCTGCCAGGACACCACCGGCCCCCTTATCCGATTCCCGCCGGGAGGAACGCTCCCGGCCGTCGCGATACCACCATTGCGGTGACCTCGCACATTCTGCACTGCCCGGCCCGGCCGCGCCCCCGCGGGTCGAATCGTGATCTCCCCGCGACCTGCGCTTCTCAGCCCACCGGGAGAACGGTGTCCAACGAGGTCAGCGTCTGCTCCAGACGGGTGTCGAGCGCCCGCGGGTCGCCACCGAGCGGCTGCGAGACCCAGGTCGTCACGGCCATCGTCCCGGAGACGTAACCGATGCCGCTGAGCTGACCGTTCTGGTTCGCGCCCACGAGGGCGAGCCGATCGCCGACACGCTGCTCTCGCAGCCCCGCGTCGATCGAGTTCTCCCGGAAGTACTTCACGATGGCGGCCGCGTCCTTCGCGTCGTTCGCCGGGATCACCAGGACGAGGTAACTGTTCGTACCCTCGCTCGAACCCTTGTAGGTGACGGAAGCGACGTTCTTCGAAGCGAGGTAGTCACCCGCGGCCTTCGAGTAAAGGCTGAGCTCGACGCCCTTCGCGACCGACATCGTCGAGTTGTCCTTCGACGGTGTCCCCGGCAGTGCGGGGAGCCGGTCCTCCAACGGCGTCTGGGTGCTGTCGGGCTGACCCGACGGAGCGAGGCCGTCCGGCGGCTGGGCGACGCTCGGCGTGGGCGGCTGCTCGGCGACGTTCGAGGACCGGGACGAGCCCAGCCACAGTGTGCCGCCGATGATCAGCGCCAGCACCACCAGCACGCCGGCGCCGATGAACAGCCAGGTCGGTTTGCGTTTGCCGACCACCGCGTAGTCCTCGGTCGGCGCTTGACGCCGCGCGCCGGGCTCGGGCGCCAGTGGGGGAAGCGGCCGGTGCGGCTCGCGGGCCGGCTGCGGGTTCCTGGGAGGCGGCGGGGTGGCACGCAGGTAGACCGTCGGATTGATGTCGGCGGGCGAGGGCGCGGTGGTCTTGTGGTCCGCGATCCGCGGGATGCCTGCCTTCTTCTCTTCGCGCGGCTTGGGCTTCTCGGTTTCGAAGGGCTGGGTGCGCTGCTCCGGCGGTGGTGGCGCGTAAACCTGCTGAGGCTGTCGGTACGGCTCGGGCTGCTGGACCGTGGCGGTGGGCAGTTCGCCCGGCCGCGCGGCGGGATTGGCGCTGTGCCACGTCCCGCCCGGGCGCCGCAACGGCGAGGGAACCGGTGACGGCATCGTCCCGCCGGAGGCCTCCGCCAGGAGTTCGTCGCGCTTCCGGCGGTGTTCGGCGTGCCCGATGCGTCCCGCGGCCAGCTCGACGTCCAGCAGTCGAAGCTCGTCTTGCCAGCTCATTCAGCCCCCTGCCGCCGGGTGTGGGCAGCCAGTGTTGCATGCACCCTTATGGGTGGTTGATGTGGTCTTTCTTCATTCTTGCGGCCACTCATGGCCTGGTCCAGCTCTGATCTTGTGCGCCCCTCGTCCCTCTTTCGGCTGGTCAGGCGCGGATGGCCGGTCCCGCCGGTACGGTGATTGATGTGGGAAGTATCGGATGACGGAAATCGACGCCTGTCGCGGCGTGCTGCGCGAGCTGGCCATCGGCAGGCTCGCCGGCCGTGACGTCCGTACGTCCCACCTGGTCGAGGCCGGTCTGGACGCGATCGTCGCCGGACTCGACACGCCGTCCCTCGCCTTGCTCGCCGGGCTGGAGTGCTCCGCCGAAGCCGCCGTCGACGAAGCGTTCGGCCAGGTCGTCGACGAATTGGGACTCGAACTGCCCGCCGATCCGACGGCCGCCCGCTGGTCACTGATCCACGGCTGGCTGACCGCGATGGTCGACGGCCGCCTTTCGCCCGCGGCCGGCGGCGCGCTGATCAGCGAGGTCGGCGAGCTGCTCGGGTCCCCGCCGTCGCTGCGGGGGATCACGCGCTGGTCGGCGATGCTCGAGAACTGGATCCCCACCGACCTCACCCCGAGGGACGTCTGCGAGGTGCCGATCCTCGAGGAATCGGCCGAGCTGCTCGAAGGTCCTTGGCCTCCTTCTCCACGTCACCCGTAAAGCCCCGGTTTCTGTCGTACATGTGTTCTAAAATGGGCGTTGTACAGCAGGAACAGCGGCGAAAGGCGGACACGGATGGCCTACATCACCCTGCCCACGTTCGTGGGGTACAGCACGAGCTCGGGTCCTTCGCGTTCCTCGTTCGTCCGGCGCTGGCGCCGTCAGTACGAGGACCCGGCCCGGGGCGGGTTCAACTTCTACCTCCGCGCCGCGAACGCGATCCGTGCCGGACGGATCTCCGGGCGGGATCGCGAGGTACTGCGGGCGCTGGTCGAGAACGCGGACGAGCGCACGCGGCCGCATTACACCGAGATCGCCAACGGCTGGCTGCGCTACGTCGGGCGGCGTGACCTGCGGCTGGCCGAGGTCGGCCGGTCACGATGGCGGCTCGGGTCGCTCGAGGTGGGCATCAACCCGCATCTCGGCCTGCGCAAGGGCGATGGCCCCGTCTACGTCACCTGGCTCTACTTCAAGGAGGAGCCGTTGAGCCGGGACGCGGCGCAGATGGTGCTGTGGCTGCTCGAACAGACCATGGACGAGCTGCGCCCAGGCGGGCGGCCGCTCGTGGTCGACGTCCGGCGATCGAAGGAGTTCGCGCTGTCGCCGCGCGATCGCGACAAGGTGCGGCCGTGGGTACGGAGTGAGGCCTCGGCCTTCATGAGCCTTTGGGAGGCGGCCGCGTGAGCGAACGACGGCGGGCCCGCCTTCCGCGGGCCCGCCGTTCACGTACCGTCATTCTCACGGTTCCGGCGGCGGCGCAAGACACCTGATCAGGTGACAGTTTCGCGGAGTATGCCCACCCGCTGGACAACTCGGGCCCCGAACACGAAGCTTTCCCAGTCTTAATCGGCCGAACCACCGAGGGTCGCTCGTGAACAACGCTTGGGAAGCCATCTCCAGGGTCGCAGATGAGCCCGCCTGGTACTGGGTCTACGACAAGCTCGCGTTCTGGCCGAGCACCTACGCGCATGCCTGGCCCGGTTTCCGTGAACCCGCTCCGTCCGTCGCGTGGGATCTCGCGCCCGGCGGACTCGACCGCTCGTCGGCCGAATTCCGGCTGGGCCCGTACGCCGTCGAGCAGAACGACGTCGCCCGTGTCGCCCTCGCGGCGCTGAAAGACTGCGTCGCCGAGGACGAGTGGGTATGGGTGCTGCACTGGCAGCACCAGTCGTACCGCTTCTACCCGCACCGGCACGCCGCGCTCGACCCGTGGCCGGTCCCGGTGTTCCCGCGGATGGACTACCACCTCTTCCTGGCGCACGACTTCCGCTTCGGCACGCTCGGGCACCCGTGGGAACGGACGTTGTGCGCTTACGGTGAAAAGTTCGTGCCCGCCTTCGAAAAGCACGGCGAACGCGTCTTCAAGAACGTGCTCCGGCGCGACGGGACACCGGCCGCGATGGCGGGCTGACCACCGTCCGGCGGGCGGACCTGCCTAAACTCAGGCGGGTGTTCGAATACCACGGGTGGGTGACCATCCAAGCGAGCCCTTCCGGTGATGACGACGCGGCGCTGATCGAGCGCATCGTCGATCGGGTGCACCGCGCCGTCCGCGACTTCGGCGACGCCGATCTGCTCGACCTGCGCTGGGCCGCCGGGGTGCCGGTGCTGCACCTGGGCGGTATGGACAAACACGGCACGGCGATCGCGCCCGAGCTGGTGGAGCTGTTCACCCGCGTCGGCGACCTCGCCCCCGGCTCCTACGGTCTCCTGCACGTCTGGGACGACCAGGATCCCGAGCACGACAACGAATTCAAGGTGTACCGGATGGCCCGCGGCCTGGTCACCGAACGCGGCGACGAGCACCTGTCCCCGGTCGCGCCGACCGTGCTGGACGGCTACGAGATCTGAATCGCGATCCTTCTTGAGTAGCCGTACTCAAGACATCGAGGTGCCATCGGCGCGACCTTGGTACGCATGACGAAAACCTCCGCAGCGCCTCCCACCACCGTCGCGTTCTTCGTCCAGGCCGCCCTCTCGTTCGGCCTGGCGCTGCTCGCGGTCGTCGTCGGCATCTGGTACCTGCCGGTCGACGGCTGGGTCCGCGGCTTCCTCGCACTCGGCATGCTGTTCTTGACGACTTCGGCGTTCACCCTCGCCAAGTGCGTCCGTGACCGGCAGGACGAGAACACCGTCGTCAGCAGAGTCGACCAGGCCCGCGTCGACAAGCTCCTCGCCGAGCACGACCCCTTCAAAACGCCCGCGCTCTAGCCGGTCCCGGCCGCGCGGCTAAATTCTCGACCATGCTTTTGACCAGGGGGATTCGCCGGGTACAGGTGAACACGTGGGTCCTGTTCGCGGTAGCCGTCGGGTGGCTGGCGGTCAACCTCCGGTGGGTCGTGCTCTACCGCGATGGCCAGGTGTTCGACATCGATGAGGCCGGCTACTTCGTCCTGGCCTTGAACAACCACGGCGCCGCGCTCCGTGACGGTCTCACCGGCTGGGTCCAGGCCGTCGAGGCGCCGGGGATCCAGGCACCATTGTTGCCCGCCCTGACTTCGCTGCACTTCTTCGCGACCGGGACGGGCACGGTCGCCGCGTTCCTCGTCCCACTGGTGGCAGGCGTGGCGCTCATCCTGCTCACGCACGCCGTGGCCAACCGGGTGGCGGGCCGCCCCTTCGCCTGGATCGCCACGGCGTTGATCGCCACCGCCCCTGGGGTGATCTACGAGGCTCGCGCCTATCACTTCGCGCTCCCCGCGGCCGTCATGACGATGGCCGCGGTCTATTTCCTGGTCCGCTCCGAGGGGCTGTCGAAGCCGAAGTTCGCCGTGCTCTTCGGCGTCTTCGTCGGATTGATGCCGCTGTCGCGGACGATGGCGATCGCGTTCGTGCCAGGGCTGGTGCTGGCCGCGCTGATCCAGACCGTGACCTCCGACGACCGGCGGAAGCGGCTGAAGTGGATCGCCGTCGCGGCGGTCGTGGGTGCCGGCGTCGCGGCGATCTGGCTGCTGCCCAACGGCGTCCGGGTCTTCGAATACCTCACGGGTTTCGGCTATGGGAAGCAGTCGGTGGAGTTCGGCTCGGAAGCGGGCGTGGTCAACCCTGGCGCCTGGGTCGAGCGGCTCCGGCAGCTGATCTTCGACCACGGGCTGCCGCACGCGCTGTTGTTGTGCGTGGGGCTGGTCGCGGCGATCTTCGTGGTGGTTTCGAACATCCGGACCGGTCCGGTGAAGGAAACCCTCCGCTCGATGGTGGCGTCGCCGCTGTTCCCGTCGGCCTTGCTCGTCGCGGCCGGCGGGTTGGTGGTGCTGACGTCGAGGAACATGGGGACGGCCTTTTTCCTTCCGTTGATCCCGTCGATGGCGATCCTGGCGCTGTGGGGGCTCTACCGCGCGCATCGCTCGCTGCGGCAGGCCTTGCCGTTCGTGGTCGCGGCGGTCGGTCTGCTGGCCGCGGTGCCGATGGTGGATCTGCGGCTGCCGACCGCTCATGCCTGGCAGGTCGATCTGCCGGTACTGGGTTCGTCGAAGATCACCGACGGACGCGGGTCCCCGCAGGTGTACGTCGATCCAAATGGCCAGATCACCGAGCCGATCAGTGTGGAGACCGTGCGGGAGTGGCGGGCCGCTTCGGAGTGGGCCGCCGATCAGGTGAAGCAGCACAACGCGTTGGGCGGTGCGACCGCGTTCGGTTTCCGTGACCGGCTCTTCAACATCAACACCGTGCAGCTGGAGATGTTGCGGAGGTTCGGCTACGGGGTGGCGTTGCCGCAAGTCAGTCCGACGGAAAACGGGAACACCGAGCCGGATTACCGGGCTTGGCTGACTTCGTACCGGAACACCAACAGCGGTGACGCGACCAAGACGTGCCTGTTGTTGACCGCGACGGGGACGATCAACGAGTTCGAGCCGGCGGTGGATCCGTCCGGCATGGTGTCCGCCGCGACCGCGGCGGGCTTCACGCCGGTCACGACGCATCCCTTACCGAACGGTCGGCTGGTGACCTTGTGGAAGCGCCCGCAGCCCACCTGCGTGCCTTCCTGAGCCCGAGGGCGCACTGGTTTTCACCGGTGCGCGTAGGCCCCACTTATGCACAAAGCCGAATTACTACGGTCGTGTGACTCCGCTCACCGAACCTGTAGCACTTAGTAACCGCCAAGACCGCCCGGCAAGGGCGAAAGAAAGGCCGAAGAAGTTCGACGTACCCCATACCCGCCAGAGAAGGCGAGGTGAACGAATCGTGGGGGGCCGGAGGGCTCGGCCCCCGGGAGTTATGGCGAGCAGGCCCTGGTCCAGGCATTCCCTGGACACACCACGCTCACATGCGAGCGGATGACGGGATTCGAACCCGCGACCCTCACCTTGGCAAGGTGATGCGCTACCAGCTGCGCTACATCCGCATGTCACTCAACGCTTCAACACTCGTTTGAAGCAGTGTGGACACACCATACACCGACCGTCAGTAGCGGTTTGACCCACCCCTGGGGGTACTTGGGTGTCACACCTGGCGTACAAGGGGTGACGACGGCTGCATACCTCCGTATGGTGTCCCCATTCGACCGAATGGTGAGTCCTTCGGGGAGGAGGTGCCTGGCCGGATGACCGAGCAGGGCACGGTGCCGCTTCAGGCGGCCTCGGGATCCGACGAGCAGGCATTGCTCCAGCGTCTCCGTGATGGGGAGGACGCCGCCTTCGGGGAGCTTTTCGAACTTCATGCCGCCGCGGTGCGGCGGCTGGCCCGCAGTCTGGCCTCCGATCGGTCGGAGGCGGAGGACATCACGGCCGAGACCTTCTTCCGGGTGCTTCAGGCGTTGCGCCGGGGTGCCGGGCCGCGGGATTACGTGCGGGCCTATCTGCTGACGGTGGCCCGCCGGGTTTCGTGGGAGTGGCACGGCGCGCGCCGTGACGTGCCGGTGAGCGACGACGAGCTGAGTTTCCGGGCCGGGGCGGGGGCGGACACGAACGCCCGTACGGCCGAGCATTCGCTGATCACGACCGCTTTCACGAGTTTGCCCGAGCGGTGGCGTTCGGTGCTGTGGCAGACCGAGGTCGAAGGCGAGCAGCCCGCGATGGTCGCGCCGCATTTCGGCTTGAGCGCGAACGCGACGGCGGCGTTGGCCAGGCGGGCACGGCAAGGGTTGCGGGCGGCGTACCTGCAGGCGCATCTGTCGGTGAGCCGCGGGCCGGATTCGTGCCGGTCGGTGGTGGAGAAGCTGGGCGGGTTCACCGCGGGCAGCGTCACCGGGGCCGAGGCCCGCCGGATCAAGACCCACTTGATCGCGTGCCAGTCCTGCCGGGCGACGCACGACGAGCTGCGTGACGTCTGTTCGTCGCTGCGGGCGCACGCCGGGGTGGTGGCCCTGCTGGTGCCGGCGGCCGCGGGGGCCCACGCGAGCGGGGCGTTGTCCGGGCTGGCCGCGTCGGTCAAGGGGCTGCTGCTCGGGTCGAAGGTGAAGGTCGGCCTGGCGGTGGCGTCGACGGCCGCCGCGGGCGCGGTGGGGATCGTCGCCGGTCCGGCCGTGTTCGGCACGGACGTGACGCACACCCTGGGTCTGCCCGGAGGTGGCTTGCCCGAGCTGGCGTTGCTGCCCGCACAGGTCGCGCCGCCCGCGCAGGGTGAGCCGGTGGAGCTTCCGCCGCAGCGCATCGCCGAGGACCAGATGCACGGCAAGGGCGCCCAGCCGGTCAAGACCGGGTTGAGCCCGCACGGCCAGAACGCCGAACTCGGTGTGGCCGACCTGCCGAGCCTGCCCGGGGTGGGCACGTCGCGGAAGGAGCTCAGCGGCGGTGAAGTCGTTCGGCCTCCGGCCGGGCAGACGCCGCCGCAGGAGGAGACCGTGCCGCGGAACGAGGTGCCGGAAACCGGCTCGAACCAGACCACTTCGAAGCGGGACGACGTCCCGCCGGGTGAATCGCTCAATCCCCCCGAGGAGTCGCTGAGCCCACCCACGACGACGCCGCGGGACTTGACCGAGCCGCCGGAGCCATCGGAGCCGAACACGCCGGAGTCGACGACCGACCCGGACGGGTCCTCTTCGCCGACGACCGGCACACCCGAGGGCGCGACCGAGCCGCCGTCGGAAGACGAGCCGGACCCGGTGAAGCCGACTTCCCACTATCCGGAACCGGGCATCGACCACCGGACCTGCCCATAACGCCCGAGCGGGGATATCGCCTTCGAACTCTCGCGAATCCGGCCGCCGTCACGGTACGGTGGAGTTCGCTCACGACGAGCGAGCGGCCGCGCGGGAGGCGACTGAATGAACCGGCTGGTGCACGGCGAGGACGGCCGTGACTGGGTGGTCCGAGCCCAGATGGAATGGCGTGCTCCCGCGACAGCGGACGATTTCGAGCACGATGTGGCCGGCAGTTACGGCCCGGGTATCGCGATGGTCGTCGTGACGGCGCTGCTCGCGATCGTGCTCATCATGTGGACGCCCGCCGACGTGAGAATCCCGTCCTGGGTGCCGCTGGCGCTCTTGCTGATCGCGTTGTTCTTCCCGCTGCGGTGGATCCTGCGCCGCCCGTGGACCGTGGTCGCCGAGACCGAGGGCGATCTGGCGGGCGACAGGCCGTCCGAGCGCTGGGTGGGCACCATCCGCGGCATGTTCACCGTGCGCGGCGAGGTTTCGAAGATCAGCAAGACGATCCAGAAGCACTCGCTACCGGATTTCGACGGCCCGCTGCACCCGGTGGAGTAGTCGCGGCGGCCTGAACGCGCGAGACTGGGGCCATGCCCGAGTTACCCGAGGTCGAAGCGCTCGCTCACCACCTGCGTGAACACGCGGTGGGCAAGACGGTCTTCCGTGTCGACGTGTCGTCCCTCAGTGTGCTGAAGACGGCGACACCGCCGTGGACGGAGCTGCACGGCCGGGAGGTCACCGGGGCCGGCCGCTTCGGCAAGCATCTGGATCTCGTCGCCGGTGATCTCCATCTGGTCGTCCACTTGGCGAGAGCGGGCTGGCTGCGCTGGTCCGACGCGTTGTCGCCGACGCCGCTCAAACCCGGCAAGGGGCCGATCTCGCTGCGCGTCCACCTCGACGCGGCCGACGGGCCGGGTTTCGATCTCACCGAGGCCGGGACGAAGAAGGGGCTGGCGGTCTGGATCGTGCGTGACCCGGAAAAGGAGGTCGCCAGTATCGCGCGGCTCGGGCCGGACGCGCTTTCGCTGGACCGCACGGGGCTCGAGAAGTTGTTCGCCGGGCGTACCGAACGGCTGAAGACGGCGCTGACCGATCAGTCGCTGATCGCCGGGATCGGCAACGCCTACTCCGACGAGATCATGCACATGGCGAGGCTTTCGCCTTACGCGACAACCGGAAAGCTGTCCGAAGGAGCGCTCGACGGGCTCTCGGAGGCCATTCGCGAAGTGCTGACCAGTGCGGTGACGCGTTCGGTCGGCCAGTCCGCGGCCCGGCTCAAGGGGGAGAAGCGGTCCGGGCTGCGAGTGCACGCTCGGACCGGGCTGCCGTGTCCGGTCTGCGGCGACACGATCCGCGAGATCTCGTTCGCGGACAAGTCGTTCCAGTACTGCCCCACCTGTCAGACCGGCGGGAAGCCCCTCGCGGACCGGCGGATGTCGCGACTGCTCAAGTAGTCAGCAGAGGGCGGCCATCACCGCGAGTATGGGCGGCTTCGGCACCCGCTGCCCGCCGTGCGGTTCGGCGGCGAGGTCGTACACGTTGAGCGCCAGCACGATCTGTTTCGAGCCGTCCGCGGTGCTCATCGAGACGCTGTGGAACCCCGGCCCGGCACCGGTGTTGCCCCAAACCGTCTTCGTGCCCCCGTCGCACGGCAGGTTGAGTGTCTCGACACCGGCCCCGTACGAGCCGAACTCGCTGTACGGCACGAGCCGCTTGAGTTCGGCCTGTTGCGCGGGTGCCAGCAATCGTCCTGCCGGCAACGCGCGGTGGAACGTCGCGAGGTCGTCGACGGTCGAGACCATCGCGCCCGCGGTCCAGTCGTACGAAGGGCTGAACACGGTCATGTCCTCACCGCGCATGTCGTACCCGTGCAGATGCGGACCGCGCAGGAACGGTGACCGCAGCGGGAAATACGTCTGTCCGAGCCCGAGCGGATCGAGGATCCGCCGTTGGATCTCCTCGCGGACGTCGTTGCGGGTGACCTTCTCGATCACCTTGCCCAGCAACAGATATCCGGTGTTCGAGTACTTCACGTCCGCGCCCGGCGCGAACAGGGGCCGATCGACGAGCGAGCGCCGGATCACCTCCGACGGCGTGATGATGTGCGCGCGGTTCCCCTGTACGAGGTACGGGTCGAAGAAGTGCGGATCGGGCGGATCGTGCACGCCGCTGGTGTGGTTCAGCAGCATGCGCAAGGTGAGCTTTTCGGGTTCTTAGCCCGGTCCGCGTACGACACCGGGCAGTCGTCGCTCCACCGGATCGTCGAGTGAGAGCGCGCCTTCGCCCGCCAGTTGCAGCACCACCGTGGCGACGAAAGACTTGGTGTTGCTGGCGATCCGGAACCGGTGGTGCGGCTTCGCGGCTTCGCCCGTGACCGGGTTCGCGTACCCGGCGCCGAAACGCGAGACCGCCTCACCGTTCCGGATCTGGGCGACCGCGCCCGGGAATCCCCCTTCGCCGACCAGGTCGCCGACGGCCGCGCGCACCGGATCCCCGGCCGCGGCCGCCGTCCCGCTCGCCAGCAGGACCCCCGCCAGCACCCCCGCCGCGACCTTCCCCCATCCGCGCATGGTGTTCCTCCCCGGAAGCGATTGCCTGCGGACAGTCTTTCCCGCGCGACGGGGAGTGACCATGGGGACCGCGCCCGGGTCTTGGGTAGGGTCGGCCCCACCCTCGGTTGTCACAACTCAACGGAAAGTGGGGAGCAGACCTTGCACCCGGTTGGTCGAGCGCAGAGCATGGACGCCGTGTCCGGGCTCGAGATCGCGCAGATCATCCCTTGGGGGGTGGCGCTGCTGCTCGCGATCCTCGTCATCGTCCTGCTGATCAAGCTGCGGCGTCCCGCGAGCATCGTGGAGAACGCGGTACTGCAGGCCGTCCACCGGATGTCGAAGGCGACACCGGACCTCCGTGAGGGGCTCGACGAGCAGGTCGCCGACAAGATCACCAGCCAGCTGCTGGAGATGCTCGACTGTGTCGCCGTCGGCATCACCGACAGCGAAGGCACGCTGCTGTCCTGGGACGGCGAGGCCAACGACCATTACGTCGACCTCGTCGATGCCATCGGCAACGCGATCCGCAAGCACCGCCGCGAGGTCGTCGCGCACGACAAGATGCCGTGCAACCACCGCGGCACCTGCCGGATGCGGACCGCGGTGATCGTGCCGCTGATCGTCGAGGGCGAGACCGAGGCCGCGCTGCTGGTCGTCGGGCGCACCCGCGGGCGGCTGGTGCAGATGGCCGACGCGGTCGCGCAATTCGTCTGCACCCAGTTCGAGCTGGCCCGCCTGGACGAATCGAAGAACCAGCTCCAGCAGGCGGAGATCAAGGCACTGCGCGCGCAGATCTCGCCGCACTTCGTCTACAACGCGCTCAACACCATCTCGTCGCTGATCCGGACGGACCCGGAGGAAGCGCGAGAGCTGCTTCAGGACTTCGCGGACTTCACGCGCTACTCGTTCCGGACGTCGGGGATGTTCACTTCGCTCGCCGAGGAGCTGCGGAACATCGACCGGTACCTGACCATCGAGAACGCCCGGTTCGGCGGACGGCTCGAAGTGCGGATGAAGATCGCGCCCGAGGTGCTTTCGGTGGTCGTCCCGTTCCTGATCATCCAGCCACTGGTGGAAAACGCCGTCAAACACGGCCTCGCGTCGAAGCCGTCCGGCGGATGCGTGACGGTGATCGCCGAGGACTACGGCGCCGAGGCGCTGATCAGTGTCGAGGACGACGGCATCGGCATGGAGCCCGCCAAGCTCGCGGATCTCCGCAGCCAGCACCGCACGGGCGCGCACGTCGGCCTCGGCAACATCAACCAGCGGATGCAGCAGGTGTTCGGCCGCGATTACGCGCTCATGGTCGAGACGGCGCCCGGCGCCGGCATGAAGGTGACCCTGCGGGTGCCGAAGTTCATGCCCGGTGTGCGGCCGAATCTGCCGGACTTCTCCGTCGACAGCGCCACCGTCCCGCCCCAGGGCGGCCCGAACGAGTCCAGCGGGGTGAGCGGTTCGCGCAGCGGCGTGCTGCCGTCGTGAACGTCGGTAACCTGGAAGTATGAGCGTTGCGGACAAGCTGACCTCCCGTCTCCCCATGATCGGCGATCGGGGTGAACGCAAGGACATCGTCGCCGTGGTGAAGCTGCACGGGGTGATCACGCCGACCCCGTCGCCGCTGGCCAGGGGCGCGATCAACCTCGCCGCCATCGAATCGGCGCTGACGCGCGCGTTCGGGCACGACCGGTTGAAGGCCGTCGCGTTGCAGATCAACTCGCCGGGTGGCGCGCCGACGCAGTCGGGCCTGGTCGCCGAGCGGATCCGTCAGCTCGCCGACGAGAAGAACGTGCCGGTACTGGCCTTCGCCGAGGACGTCGCCGCGTCCGGCGGGTACTGGCTGGCTTGTGCGGCCGACGAGATCTACGCGCACCGGACGTCGATGGTCGGATCCATCGGCGTGATCAGCGGCGGGTTCGGGTTCACCGGCCTGCTGGAACGGTTCGGCATCGAGCGGCGGCTGCACACCGCGGGTGCGAACAAGTCCCGGCTCGACCCGTTCAGCCCGGAGAAACCGGAAGACGTCGAGTGGCTGAAGAAGATGCACGGCCAGCTCCACGAACTGTTCGTCGACTGGGTCACCGAACGCCGTGGTGACCGGCTGTCCGGCTCCGAAAACCTGTTCACCGGGGATGTCTGGCTGGGCGCCCGCGCGGTCGAACTCGGTCTCATCGACGGCGTCGGCAGCCTTCGCCAGGTGATCACCGAGCGGTACCCGGACGCCGAGATCGCGATCGCCGAACCGAAGAAGCCGTTGCTGGCGCGGCTCGGCATCGGCGCCCCCGCCGCGGCTAGCGCGCTGCTGGACGCCGTTCAGTCCAAGGCCGCCTGGAGCCGCTTCGGCCTCTGACCTCGTGAGATGAACGGTCCGTTCCTTGCGAAATTTGCGAGGAACGGACCGTTCCTTGCATTCGGGGCCGCACTGGATTCACCCGAACAGTGGTAGGCGTAAGTGGTTCAGACCAGGTCTCATATCGGACATACCGCTTTGTTGTGAACGGCAACAAACCCTCGACCGTGGTGACGAGGAGGTCCGATGTCCGTTACTTCTCCCCTCCGGGGCCGAACGAGCCGCTGGAAGATCGCACTCGGTTCGGCGCTGGGCGCGGCCTTGATCGCGGTTCCGATCACGCTTCAGTCGCTTCCCGCTTCCGCCGCCGTTCCGCCCCCGCCGTCCGGCTGGACCACCGTGTTCACCGACGACTTCACCGGCGCCGCGGGATCGCTCCCGTCGAGCGCGAACTGGATCATCGACACCGGCCACGGCTACCCCGGCGGCCCGGGCAACTGGGGCACCGGCGAGATCCAGAACTACACGGCGAACCCCGCCAACCTGGCCCAGGACGGCTCCGGGAACCTGCGGATCACGCCACTGCGTGACGGCGCGGGCAACTGGACCTCCGCGCGGATCGAAACGCAGCGCACGAACTTCAAACCGCCCGCGGGCGGCGCGCTGCGGATCGAGGGCCGCATCCAGATGCCGAACGTCACCGGCGCCGCCGCCCTCGGCTACTGGCCCGCGTTCTGGGCGCTGGGCTCGCCGTATCGCGGCAACTACTGGAATTGGCCCGCCGTCGGCGAATTCGACATCATGGAGAACGTCAACGGCATCGACACCGTCTGGGGTGTGCTGCACTGCGGCGTCAACCCCGGTGGCCCGTGCGACGAGACCACCGGCCTCGTCGGCAGCCGCCCTTGCCCCGGCGCAAGCTGCCAGAGCGCGTTCCACACCTACACCTTCGAATGGGACACGAGCGTCAGCCCCCACGTGTTCCGCTGGCTGGTGGACGGCCGGCAGTTCCATTCCGTCAACCAGAATCAGGTCGACGCCACGACGTGGGCCAACATGACGAACCACGCGGGCTACTTCGTGCTCCTGAACGTCGCTATCGGCGGCGCCTTCCCGAACAACAACTCCGGCACCACCACACCGGGACCGGGGATCGTGCCGGGGCATCCGATGCTCGTCGACTACGTCACCGTCCTGACCCGCGGCGGCGGCACGACACCCACTGCGCCCACGACCACCACTAGTAGTCCCGGCGGTGGCAGCGCGTACAGCACGATCCAGGCGGAGTCCTACGGCCAGGCGGCCGGGATCGCCAAACAGGCCACGTCCGATTCCGGCGGCGGCCAGAACATCGGCCCCGCGGGCAACGGGGACTGGGCGCTGTACCCGGGCATCGACTTCGGGACGCAGACCGGCGGACAGTTCCAGGCGCGCGTCGCGTCCGGGGCCGCGAGCGGGGTGAGCGGCCTCGTCGAAGTCCGGCTCGACAGCCGGTCCACCCCGCCTGTCGGCAGCTTCGCCGTCGCGAACACCGGCGGCTGGCAGAGCTGGCGGACCGTTCCCGCGAACATCAGCGGGATCACCGGGAAACATGACGTCTACTTGACCTTCACCAGCGGTCAGCCCGCCGATTTCGTGAGCGTCAACTGGTTCACCTTCACTCCGTGAAGGAATAGGTGTGGCACGGCGAGGCGGTTCGTGTCACCGGAAAAGATGACGGCACCGGCCACCCCAGGCGCGGGGGTGGGCGGTGCCGTCCTTTTCGTTCGAGTTTCGGGCAGCGGGCTGGACAAGGAACCCGGCAATGGGCAGGATGCGTCTCACTGTGAGTGCTCACGATGACACCCGGAAGCTCATTGTCCTGGCGGTGGACGATGAGCCCAAAGGGCTAGACGAACTCGTCCACTGTCTCCGGAACAGCCCGCACGTCGCCCTGGTCTATCCGGCGATCGACGCTTCGGAGGCGCTGCGTCTGCTGTCCGCGGACGATCCGAGACTGGCCGACCGCAAGTCGCGGGGCCTGCCGATCGTGGACGCGGTGTTCGCCGACATCGACATGCCCGGCCTGTCCGGGATGGAGATGTCCCGCGTGTTCGCCGCGCTGCGTCCGTCGCCGGCGCTGGTGTTCGTGACAGGGCACGCCGAAGAGGCGGTCAACGCCTTCGATCTCGGCGCGCTCGACTACGTGCTCAAGCCGTACCAGCAGGATCGTCTCGACCGCGCGATCACCCGCGTGATCGACAAACTCGCCGCCAACGCCGCGCCGAAGTACGGCGCCGAAGGCGGGCCCGGGCAGATCAAGAACGACGACGAGGTCATTCCCGTCGAGCTCGCGGGCACCACGAAGCTGATCCCGCGGTCTTCGGTCCGCTGGGTCGAGGCGCAGGGTGACTACGCCCGGTTGTTCACCAACGACGGCAGCCACCTGGTCCGCATTCCGCTCGCGCAGCTCGAGGAACGCTGGGAGAAAGCGGGTTTCGTCCGGATCCACCGGTCGTTCCTGGTCTCGCTGCCGCTGATCACCGAACTGCGCATGGGCCAAGGCGGCTATCAGGTCGTGATCGGTAACGAGGAAAAGGTGCTGCCGGTGAGCCGCCGCCACACGCGCGCGCTCAAGGACAGGCTGGTCGGCGCCAACCGGTCGACGTGACCGACGACTACTACCGCCGCGTCAACGGCGTTCGCGAGCCGGACCCGACGCTGGGCAAGAGCAGGAAACCGGCGGTGCCCGAGGGTGCCGCCGTCGAGCCCGTGCCGGGTGCGCCGTCCGGCCCGAAGCACGAGCAGGCCAAACCCGAACATCACGCGAAACCCAAGCGGCAGCGGGTGATCCTCGCCGATCCGCGGCAGGCCACCAGCACCCTGCGGGCCAGGGTCGAACTCGAGGAACAGACCAGCTGGGGCAAGCTCCTGGTCCGGGATCTGGTGAAGATCCAGCTCCGGACGGCTTCCTGGCTGGCGCTGCTCGTGATGGTCACGCTGTGTTCACTTCCGGTGTTGTTCTACCTGATCCCGTCCTTCGGGCGGATGGTCGTCGTGGGCATTCCGTTGCCCTGGCTGATCCTCGGGGTGGCGCCGTTCCCGTTCCTGTTCGGCATCGGCCTCTGGTACAACCGGCTCGCCGAACGGCATGAACGCGACTTCGTCGACATGATCGAGAACTGACCGCGGAGCCGCACATGCGAGGATCCTTGGCGTGACCAGAGGTGAGGCTGACCCGACCACACGGTCTCGAAGCGCGTCAGCGCTGAGAGACTTCACCGTCGCGCGCCCTCTTTCGGCCGCAGGCCACGGAAACGCGGCGGCAGGGCGCCTTACCTCCTTCGCGACTCCCCAGGATCACTGCGCCCTGTCGACGCGTTTCCGTCGGCGCGCGATCAAATGACACTGCCCTTGGCCGGCATCGTGCTGGTAGCGGTCCTGACCTTCTACCTGGGACATCGCTCTTCGAGGTCGGCCGTCAGCACGCACGATTTCCTCGTCGCGCGGCGCACCGTGCGGTCCCGGCGCAACGCCGCCGCGATCTCCGGCGAGTACCTGTCCGCCGCGTCGTTCATGGGCGTCGCCGGCATCGTGCTCAAGGACGGCGCCGACGCGCTGTGGTTCCCGATCGGTTTCACCGCGGGCTATCTCGCGCTGATGCTGTTCGTCGCCGCGCCGCTCCGGCGGTCCGGCGCCTACACACTGCCGGACTTCGTCGAGATGCGGCTGGGTTCGACGATGCTGCGCCGGGTCTCGACGGCGTTCGTGGTGTTCATCGGGATCCTCTACATGGTCCCGCAGCTGCAGGGCGCCGGGCTGACGCTGGCGACCATCCTGCCCGTGCCGGCGTGGGCGGGCGCGATCCTGGTGACCTGTGTGGTCGGCTTCAACGTGATCGCGGGCGGGATGCGCGCGATCACCGTCGTCCAGGCCTTCCAGTACTGGCTGAAGCTGTTCGCCATCGCGGTACCGACGTTCATCCTGTGCATCGTGTTCCTCGGTTCCGGCGGGCCGGGCAGCGCGCGTCCGCTGGGACAGCCCGCCCCGCCGACGTTCACCGGGAACACCACGGTCTCGGTGCAGGCCGACGTCACACTGAAGGTCACTTCGGTGACCGTGCTCGAGGCGTACGGGCAGGTGGAAGGCGCGCCCGCCAACGGTTTCGCGGTGTGGACGCCGGAGGCTGGGCACAAGGTCGCGAAGGGCACGACGCTGAAGTTCACCGCGGGCACACCGGTCCCGGTGGTCAGCGACGCGCCCGCGTCCAACGGTGACTGGCTCCGGCCGGGTTCGGGCGGTTTCACCGATCTGCTGCAGGTCTATTCGCTGATCCTCGCGACCTTCCTCGGCACCATGGGCCTGCCGCACGTCCTGGTCCGCTTCTACACCAACCCCGACGGCAAGGCCGCGCGCCGCACGACGGTGCACGTTCTGCTGCTGCTCGGGCTGTTCTACCTGTTCCCGACACTGCTGGGCGCGCTGTCCCGGATGTACGTCCCGGAACTGCTGGTGACCGGGAAGACCGACGCCGCCGTCCTGTTGTTGCCGTCCGCCGTCCTCCCCGGGCTCTGGGGGCAGATCCTGGGCGCGGTGACCGCGGCCGGCGCGTTCGCGGCGTTCCTGTCGAGTTCGTCCGGGCTGCTGGTGAGTGTGGCCGGGGTCGTGTCCACCGACGTCCTGCCCGGCCGCGTCCGCGATTTCCGGGTGGCGACGGCGATCGTGGCGCTGATCCCGTTCGCGCTGGCGGTGCTGCTGCCGTCGGAGGACCTGTCGCTTTCGGTCGGGATGTCGTTCGCGCTCGCCGCGTCGACGTTCAGTCCGTTGCTGCTGCTCGGGGTCTGGTGGCGGAAGCTCAGCTGGCCCGGCGCGCTGGCCGGGATGCTCGTCGGCGGCGGGCTGGTGCTGACCGCGCTGGTGGTCAACATCGTCAGCAAGTACACCGGCGGCTGGGCGCCGTGGTTCTCGAGCCAGCCCGCGCTGATCACCGTGCCCGCGGCGTTCCTGACCACCTACGTGGTGAGCCGCGCGACCGGATACGGGCGGCCGGACGACGTCCACGGCGTGATGCTGCGGCTGCACGCGCCCGATCCGCTCGGTTTCATGCGTGATCGCGCGGTCGCGCGATTCGGCCAGGCCGAAGAGAAGACAGAGAAGGCAGAGAAGGCACGAACAACCGGTAAAGGCCGTCACCGGAAGTAGCTTTCACTCTTTCGAGTCGTGAACCTCTACGCAGAGTCGTACCGTTCACTCAAATGGATTGCCCCTCTTCGGCCCCAAGAGGGGCATGATCTTCCGTGACAACGAAATCACCGAATGGTTGCGGCAGGTGGGAGTCCGACGTGAGCGATACCGATCAAGGCCTCGGGTCCGATCCGGAATCCGACTGGGAAAAGGTCCAGGCGAGCCCGGAATTCGTCGAGTTGCGGCGACGGCTCCGGGTATTCGTTTTCCCGGTCTCGGGGCTGTTCCTTCTCTGGTATCTGCTCTACGTGCTCCTCGCCGACTACGCGACCGGGTTCATGAGCACCAAGCTCTTCGGCAACATCAACGTCGGCCTGGTCTTCGGCCTCCTGCAGTTCGTGTCCACCTTCGTGATCACCGGGTTGTACGTCCGCTACGCGAACCGCGAACTCGATCCGCTGGCCGACAAGATCCGGCATGAGGTCGAAGGGGCCGAACGGTGAACACGCTGGCAGCGGGCGTACAGGGGAGCAATCCGGCGCTCAACATCACCATTTTCGCGATATTCGTCGCGATCACGCTCGTGATCGTCTTCCGGGCGAGCCGGAATACGAAGACCGCGTCCGACTACTACGCCGCGGGGCGCGCGTTCACCGGACCGCAGAACGGGATCGCGATTTCGGGGGACTACCTTTCCGCCGCGTCGTTCCTGGGTATCGCCGGTGCGATCGCGATCAACGGCTACGACGGTTTCCTCTATTCGATCGGTTTCCTCGTCGCGTGGCTGGTGGCGTTGCTGCTGGTCGCGGAACTGCTGCGCAACACCGGCAAGTTCACCATGGGCGACGTGCTGGCGTTCCGGATGAAGCAGCGCCCGGTCCGCGCGGCGGCGGCGGTCTCCACGCTCGCCGTCTCGTTCTTCTACCTGCTCGCGCAGATGGCGGGGGCGGGCGGCCTGGTGAACCTGCTTCTCGGTATCGAGGGGAACCTCGGCCAGGACCTGGTGATCGCCGTCGTCGGCGTGATCATGATCCTGTACGTGCTGATCGGCGGGATGAAGGGCACCACCTGGGTCCAGATCATCAAGGCCGTCCTGCTCATCGCGGGCACGTTCGCGATGACGTTGTGGGTGCTCGGGAAGTACGGCTTCAACCTCTCCAGCCTGTTCCAGGCCGCCGTCGACAAGGGTGGCCAGACCGGTGAAGCGCTGCTCGGACCGGGTAAGCAGTACGGGAAGACCGGCACGACGAAGCTCGACTTCCTGTCGCTGGGCATCGCGCTCGTCCTCGGCACCGCGGGCCTGCCACACGTCCTGATGCGCTTCTACACGGTGCCGACGGCGAAGGACGCGCGCCGTTCGGTGGTCTGGGCGATCGCGCTGATCGGCATCTTCTACCTGTTCACGCTGGTGCTCGGCTACGGCGCGGGCGCGCTCGTCGGCCCGGACGTGATCGCGAAGGCGCCGGGGACGACCAACTCGGCGGCCCCGCTGCTGGCACTCGAACTGGGTGGCCCGGTGCTGCTCGGGTTCATCGCGGCGGTGGCGTTCGCGACGATCCTCGCGGTGGTCGCGGGCCTGACGATCACGGCGTCGGCGTCGTTCGCGCACGACGTCTACGCCAACGTGATCAAGAAGGGCAAGACCGCGCCGGACAGCGAGGTCCGCGTCGCGCGGATCACCGCGCTCGTGATCGGGGCGGTCGCGATCTTCGGCGGAATCCTCGCGAAGAACCAGAACGTGGCGTTCCTGGTGGCGCTCGCGTTCGCGGTGGCGGCGTCGGCGAACCTGCCGACCATCCTGTACTCGCTGTTCTGGAAGCGGTTCAACACCCAGGGCGCGCTGTGGAGCATCTACGGCGGGCTGACCGTGTGCGTCATCCTGATCGTCTTCTCGCCCGCGGTCTCGGGTAAGCCCGTCGACGCGAAAACCGGGAAGAGCGCCTCGATGATCCAGGGCGTCGACTTCCACTGGTTCCCGCTGGACAACCCGGGCCTCGTCTCGATCCCCGTGGCGTTCTTCCTCGGCTGGCTCGGCACCGTGCTGTCCAAGGAGCACAACCAGAAGAAGTACGCCGAGATGGAGGTCCGCTCGCTCACCGGCGTCGGGGCGGAAAAGGCCGTCCGGCACTGAATGGCTGCCGGTGAACCCGCGGCGCGATCGACTTCGGCAGGGCGCGACCTGGTCTTTCGTGTCACCTAAGTAGCCAGGGCGCCCTGCCACCGCGATAGCGGGGCCTTCGGGCTGGGCGGGTTCACGCGTCTGGGCGCTTATCCGAGGCCAGGCTCTGCTCCGCTGTCCGGCACTGAGTGCCTCTTCACGCGCGCGCAACGGGACGGGATGCGAGGATGGCAGCGTGGTGAGCCCTGCTGACATCCCGACCGCCGCCGTCCGTGACCTGCCGAAGGACGGCGTCGCGCTGCTCGACGTCCGCGAGGACGACGAGTGGGCCGCCGGGCACGCCCCGGGCGCCAAGCACATCCCGATGGGTGAACTGCCCGCGCGGGTCGGCGAACTCGAAGAACTGCCCGACGACCAGCCGGTCTACGTGATCTGCCGCAGCGGCGGCCGATCCGCCCGCGCCGCCGCGTGGCTCAACGCGAGCGGCTGGGACGCGGTGAACGTCGCCGGCGGGATGGGGTCCTGGAAGCAGGAGGGGCGCCCGATGGTCGGCGAGCATCCCGGCGTCGAACCCGAAGTGCTGTAACCGTGCAGCCAGGCCACTACCCGCCGAGAACCCCGGTGCCGCCACTCCCACCGGTGCGTCCGGCGCCGACGCGGCAGCCGGCGCATCATCGCGTCCGCTGGGTCGCGTCGCCGCCACCCGGCGCCTGGCCGCGGCGGCGCGAACCGGTGGCCGAGCGCTACTCCGGTCCGCCGTCGTACCCGGTCCCGCCGAAGTGGGGCTTCCCGAACCTGGTCTGGCGCCGTCCGACCGCGGTCCCCGGGACGGCGTCCGGTGAGGTCACCGCGGGTGAGCGGCTGCGAGTGATCACGCGCAGCCTCATGCCGGTGCTGTGGACCTTCGCCGTCCTCGCCGTCGCCGCCTCGGCGTCGGAGATCTGGCGCTACGTCCTGCTGGTGCAGAGCCGCGACTCCGCGTTGTCGACGTCCGTCGTCTCCGTCTCCGACAGCTTCGTGATCACCGCCGGCCTGCTCACGACGATCCTTTCGCTGCTGCCGTCGGGGCTCACCGTGTGGTGGCTGCTCGTGGCGAGGCACGCGGCCGCGGACGCCTCCGGCGAGGTGCCGCCGAGGCGGCAGTGGCAGGTGTTGGTGTTCGCGCTGGTGCCGGTGGTGAACCTGATCATGGTGCTGCCGATCGTCGCCGAACTCGAACACGCCGTCCTGCGCCGGACGCGGGAAACCCGGCCGAAGCCGTCGCGGCTCGTGCTGACCTGGTGGGGCGTCTGGATGCTCAACTGGGTGCTGCTCGGGCTCGTCCTCGTCTGGCGGTTCCGTGACGGCGTCCAGGCGCTGGCCGACGGGGTCGTGCTGGTCGCGCTGACCGATCTGGCCGCGGCAGGGCTGGCGGTGGCGACGGCGCTGCTCGTCAGGCGCATGTCCGGTCTGCTCGCGCCTGTGGCGGAGAAGCGCCTTCGCCTGCTTCGCGTGCTGAAGGTGGACGGGGCTCCGGACCCGGACCGGCGTGAACGTCCGGCTTCTTCAGTGCGTTGACCTGCGGGAAATCGCGAGACTTGACGAGAGAGGGCGTGGGAGTGGACTCGGCGCACTCTTGACTGTCCATAAAGGACACTGACCGAATCGAATTGCCCGCTTTGGGCACTTGTGTAGCTTCGCGCTCGGGTCGTGAGTGGCGATGAGGGTTGGAACCAAGGGTATCTTAGGTACCTACTGCGGGTGGGTCCGGAACGACACCTCGAGCCTCAGTAGCGTCACTAGCCACAGCGACAGCGCGTGAAGGCCCCCATTCTTGCGCCTAGGTCAGGGTCCCGGCAAAGTCACATAGCCGCTGGTCGGTGGCGCTTTCGGTGATCCGAACTGGACTTCCGCGAGAGCGGATGGCAGGGCGCCTTGAGCGTCAAGTGTCCACAAAGGACATTATCCGGCCGCTGAATGTCCATTTGACGCGTTTATGTACGTTCTTCGACCAGGTCGTGAGTGAAATTTAGGGCTAGAACCCTCTTTTTCACTCACGACCTGGTCGAAAAACGCCCAAACCGGGCACCGTAGCCCTGGATACGTCCTATGTGGACAGTCGAGAAAGATGTCAGGCGACTGTGACGAACCCGCCTCTGTCACCGCAACACCCACCGACCAGCGGCTATGCGACTTTGCCGGGGCCCTGCGCCTAGGTACAGGAAGGAGTCCTTCATGTACTGCACACCCGACCTCAGGCAAAGGAACGCCGCAGGTCACGCAAGTAGGTACCCAAGAGAGCGCCCATTAGAACCCTCATCGCCACTCACGACCCTCACGGGGAACTGGACCTTTGCTCCCGTCGTCCGGAAAGTGAGCCACGTCACCGTTGACCTCCAGTTCGCTGGAGGTTCCAGACTGGTGAGCATGAGCGACGACGGCGTCACCTTCATCAATGTCTTCGAAATCCCCGCGGACCGGGTGGACGAGTTCGTCGAAACGTGGCGGGAGCGCGCGAAGCTGATGCGGGACGCGCCCGGCTTCCGTGACGCCAAACTCCACCGGGCGCTGCTGCCCGATTCGCGCTTCCAGCTCGTCAACGTCACGCACTACGACAGCAAGGAAGCCTGGGAAGCGGCCGGGAAGAACCAGGTGTTCAAGGCGTCGACCGAACGTGCCGCGGAGGTCGCGACCCCCAACGCCGCGCTCTACGAGGTCGTCGTCGAGTACCCCTAGCCCGTGGTGACCGGCAGCGAGCGCAGCCCCCGGATCACGAACTCGGGCCGCCGCTCCGGGGGCTCGGCGAGTTCCAGGCCCGGCAGCTTCGAGGCAAGGGCGGCCAGCGCGGCCGCGATCTCCACCCGCGCGAGCGGGGCGCCGATGCAGTAGTGGATGCCCATTCCGAAGCCGAGGTGCGGGTTCGGGGTGCGGCCGATGTCGAGGGTGTCGGGCCGGTCGAAGACCTCCGGGTCCCGTGCGGCGGCGCCGAGGAGCGCGCCGATCTTCTCGCTTTCGGCCACCCGGAAGCCGGCGATCTCGACGTCGGCGGTCGCCGTCCGCTCGAAGAGCTGGAGCGGCGCGTCGAAGCGGATCAGCTCCTCGACGCACGGGTCCAGTAGATCCGGGGAAGCCACCAGCCGCTCCCACTGGTCGCGGTGGGTCAGCAGCGCGTTGACGCCGTTCCCGATGACGTTCACCGTCGCCTCGTGCCCGGCCATCAGCAGCAGGACCGCGGTCGCGACCAGTTCGTCCTCGGTGAGCTCACCGCGCAGAAGATCGCTGACGATGTCGTCGCCAGGGGAGGCCGCGCGCTGCTTCGCGACGTCACGCAGGTACTCGACGAACTCCGCGGACGCTGTTTCGGCGGTGTCGCGCTTCTCCTCGGCGAGGCCGTACTCGTACATCTTGACGATGTGGTTCGACCACGCGACCATGCGCGGCCCGTCCTCGACCGGGACGCCCAGGAGTTCCGCGATGACCGCGACCGGCAGCGGCTGCGCGAGATGGGCCAGCAGGTCGGCCGAACCGGTCTCGGCGATTTCGGCGGCGAGCCCGTCGACCATGCCGTCGGCGAGTTCGGCGACCATCGGCCGCAGCCGCTGGACGTGCCCGCGCCCGAACGCGCCCGCGATCACCCGGCGCAGCCGCGTGTGGGCGGGCGGCTCGTTCTCCAGCAGCGAGCTGCGGTGCAGCAGGTTGAACGACGCGAACCGCTCCACCGGCAGCGCGTCCTGCCAGATCCGGCCGAGCCCGCGATGCCGCAGGACCGCGGCCGACGCCGCGTGCGACACCGCCACGGCGATGCCGAGGCCGTCATGCCGGTGGACTTCACCGTGCTCGCGGAGGTCGGCGAAATACGGGTACGGATTCGCGAGGAAGGCCGGGTCGGCGATGTCGAACACTCGCCGACTTTAACTCGGCCGGGCTCCGCGCCGGGGCGTCCGCCCCGGCGCGGCCGACGGCCGCGGTCGCGGCTACAGCCCGAGCCCCAGGAGATGGCCGTGGTGCCAATGGTGCCAATGGTGATGGTAATAAGGATGGTAATAGTGATTGCTGGAACACAGCAGCAGACAGCGCGCCTGGTCGGCCGAATCGGACGAGGACGTGGCCGAGGCCGTGCCCACGGCGGGCCCGGCCAGCAACAGCCCGAGTGCCACGGGCAACGCGGCCAAGGTGGCCCGGCGCTTGAAGATGCTCATCAGTGATCCTTTCGCTGAACTACGACACCCGGATGGCGTCATGATCATTATTAGCCGCGGTGAGCAGAATTGGGCAGGCTGATCACCCGTGGTTCGATCATCCGGATGGCGACGACCTTTTTCCCGCACGTTTCCGTGATACCCGAATGGCCGCTGAAATCGGCCGATCCGGTCGATTAAAGGGAGACAGGGTGCCATCCGAGATGTTTTCGTCACCGATACCGCTGAACCTCGGGTCGGGGTGAAACCGGGGTATTTCCACGCTTATTCGTCATGCTCTGCGATGCCCGCGAGCCCCGCAACGGTGAAGGTCGTCCCGGAGGGCAAGAAGGAGCAGGTCTCGAAGGTTCTCGGCGGCGCGCCGTCGTCCGGACGCGCGGTCCTGAGCGCGCGTGGGAAGGCGGGGGGCCTTACGCGCCCCACGCCCTTCCCGCGATAGCGTTCCGAACCGAGCTTTGAGGAGGCTGACGTGGGCAAGGGTTCGCGCAAGAAGGGTCCCAAGACGACCTCGGATCGCAAGCCGAAGGTGCGCGACGTCTTCGTCGGCCAGCCCTTCGAGGGGCTCGCGGCGGAGACCGAGCTGATCGCGCTGCGCGAGTTCGTCCCGTCGGCGACGGCGACGCTCACGCTGGCGGGCTCCGGCGAGAAGGTCACCCTCGCCACCGTGCTGCCGATGGCGGCGGCCGCGTTCGTCCGGTCCGACGGCGAGCGCTACATCGGGATGCAGGTGCAGACCCGGTCCTCGGACATCAGCCGCGACCTCGGCCGCGCGCTGCGGTGGGTGCTGGAGGCCAAGGAGGGTGACGTGCTGTCCGTGCCGGACACCACGACGCCGCCCACCGCCGACGAGAAGGCCCGTCTCCAGGACCTGCTCGACGTGAAGACCGAACTCGACGTCACGCTCTACAACGACTTCGCCTGGTGGCTTCCCGAGGACGCCGACGCGAGCGGCGATGTCGCGCTGTCGCTCGAGCGCGCGAACGCGGCGATCATGCCGACCGAACGTCTCGGCGCGGGCGTGTACTGGGTGCTCGCCGGTGAGAAGGCGCACCTGCGCTGGGTCCGTCCCGAACCGGAGAACCTGCTGCTGCAAGCGCTTGCGCGGCTGTCCGCGGCCGGTGAGCTGGGCCTCGGCGAAGGCTCGCGCTACGCCGGTTCGTTCCGCGCGCACGGGCTGCTCGTCCCGGTGTGGGATCTCGACACCGAGGCCCACGCCCGCGAGTGGGCCGACGCGAAGGACCAGCTCGGCGTCCGGCTCGAGGCCGCGCTGAAGTCCCTCGACACCGAGCCGCTCGACGCCGCCGAGCGGCGCTCACGCGACGGCCTGATCGGCCGCCAGCTCACCATCCGCTGACCCCCTCGCATTTCGTCCTCTGGATGCGGTGGTTGCACGCGCAACCACCGCATTCAGAGGACGAAATGCGCGAGGATGGTCGCGTGATCCTCCACATCTGCGGGCGAGCCGACTGGGCGGCCGTGCCCGAAGGCGGCGTCTACACCGCCGCGTCGCTCGATTCCGACGGCTTCATCCACTGTTCGGACCCCGGAACGGCGCATATCCCGGCCAACGCCGTGTTCCCCGGCCGCACCGATCTGGTGTTGCTGGAGATCGACCCGATGCTCGTCGGCGCGCCCGTCGTCTGGGAGGACGGCGACCCGCCGCATCCGGCGGGAATCCAGTTCCCGCACGTCTACGGCCCGATACCGCGTAACGCTGTGGTGGCCGTACACGAATTCCCTGTTCAGGGGGACGGTTCGTTCAGAATTCCCGAGTCCCTGTCGAGACGTTGAAGCAGGCGGCTTCTCCGGAGAACGGGCGTCTCTCGAATTGGTTCGCGGCAGAAGACAACCTGTGGGGGCGGTCATGCGTTTCGGGAGAGGTGAGCCAGGTGAACCTGGCCGGGTGACTCCGGGAGGAGGCGATACGGTGACCGCAGCCGCGACGGTCATGCCGGCGACCGACGTCCGGTGGACCGGCGAGAGCCGGGAGAGTGACGTGCCGGGTGAGCTCACCGACTTCGGCGACTTCGTGCGGGCCGGCCTGCCGGGGCTACTGCGGTACGGGCACGCCCTCACCGGGAATCCGCACGACGCCGGCGACCTGGTCCAGACGGTGCTGGAGAAGATCGGTTCCCGCTGGTCGTACGTCCAGCACAAGACCGGCGACCCGATGGCCTACATCCGCCGTTCGATGGCCAACGCGCACATCAGCCGCTGGCGCCGGACCAAACGCGAGAGCCTGGTCGCCGACCTGCCGGAGACCCAGCCGTACAGTCCGGCCGACCCGTTCGAACACGAGCCGCTGTGGCAGGCGTTACGCGCGCTGCCGCCGAGGCAACGCGCGGTTATGGTCCTGCGTTACTACGAAGGGCTGTCCGAAGCGGAGATCGCGGATTCGCTCGGGGTCAGCCAGGGCACCGTCAAAAGCCAGGCGAGCAAGGCGATCGCTTCGTTGCGCACGAAGCTCGCCCTGATCGAGCCCAAGGACGAAGGGAGGGAAGCGGGATGAACATGTCCGAAGAGGACGTGCGGCAGAAGCTGCGTGACCTGTTCTCGGATGACCGGTTGGGCGTGGGCTCCACGCTGAATCCCGAGACGATCGTCGCGGGCGCCCGTCGCCGCCGTCGACGTCGTCAGCTGATACAGACGACGAGCGGGATGGCCGCCGCGGTGGTCATGCTGGGTAGTGGGCTCACGATCTTCACGATCCACGACAAGGACAACGGCGCTGCCTTTCCCGGCGGTGACCAGCTCACCATGGGGGCACCCTCGTCGAGCTTGGCGCAGCCCGGGCCGGCGAGTCCGGAGCCGTCGGTGTCCTCGCCGGCGGCCCCGCCGAGCCAGACGTCCGCGTCTCCGCCGTCGACGGCCCCCGGCGGGCCCGCCACGCCGCCGAAGAGCACTGTCGCCACGAAGCCGCCCACGCAGGGCAAGGTGACTTCCGGCGCTCTGCTGACCGCCGTCGGCTTCGGCAAGCTCCGGCTCGGGATGAGCCAGTCCGAGGCGGAAGCCACCGCCGGTCCGCTGCGGGCGAAAGAGGTCCGTGGCGCCTGCACCTACGGCTACGCGGAGGGCGCCGCCGTTCCGGGGCCGACGTCGGTGTCGCTGACCGAGGGCGACGGGATCACCGTCATCAACCCGGCGGGCACGGTGCACACGCCGGAGGGGATCGGCGTCGGTTCGACCGAGGCGGACATCCTCGCCGCGTATCCCGGCAGCATCAAGGACGGCAGCGCTTACGTGGCACCGGTGAGCGCGGTGAGCGCGTACCGGATCTTCGTGTCCGACGACGGAGCGGCCGTGAGCATCCTGCTGACCAGCATCAACCAGGAGTGCCAGTTCAGCTGAGGCATCCGCGAAAAGAGAAAACCCGGGCTGCTCCAAGGGGGAGAGCCCGGGTTTTCCCTGTGGTGGGAGAGCGTCAGTGCCTCAGAGCGCGCCGCCCGCGACCGGGGGCATCCCCGAGTCGGCGCCGCTGTCGCCGACGGACTCGCGGTGCAGGTGGTTCTCCACCTCGAACAGGTTGCCGTTCGCGCGCTTGACGATGTTGAGCAGCGTGGACATCTGGGAGATCTCTTCGACCTGCTCCTTGAGGAACCACTGCGTGAACTGCTCGCCGATGTAGTCCTCTTCGGCGCGGGCGGCCTTGGCCAGCTGCTGGATGTCGGTCGCGACGTCCTTTTCCTGCTGCAGCGCGAGCTCGATGAGTTCGGTGACGTCGGAGAAGGTGTTGCGCACGTCGCCGGTGCCGGGGATCTCCACGTGGTGGTCGGTGTCCAGCATGTACTGGATCAGCGCCATCGCGTGGTTCCGCTCCTCGACGGACTGCTTGTAGAAATGCTTCGCGAGCTGCGGCAGGTCCTCGGCGTCGAACCAGACCGCCAGCGCGATGTACTGCTGGGAGGCGTTGAACTCATTGTGGATCTGCGCCTGCAGCAGTTCATAGAACTTCGAGCGCGGTTGCTTCTTGAGGAGGGCCATGCGTACAAAGATACGTCATCACCTATTCGATTTCCACTTGGCTCTGGTGATGTGCCTCCTATTAGGTTACCATTACCGACAATAGGATCACCTCAATTAAGTAAGCCTTCCCTAATCGATTACGACCGATTAGGGAAGGCTTACTTGATTTTGTTTCAGATGCTTTCACGCCGGATCGGGCACGACATGCAGCGCGGCCCGCCGCGGCCGGAGCCCAGCTCGGAGCCGGTGATCGCCAGTACCTCGATCCCGGCTTCCTCCAGGCGGGCATTGGTTTCCACATTACGTTCGTATCCGACGACGACGCCGGGGGCGAGGGCGAGGGTGTTGTTCCCGTCGTCCCATTGCTCACGTTCCGCGGTGACCGGATCGAGCCCGGTGTCGATGACGCGGAGGCGTTCGATTCCCATTGCTTCGGCGGCCGCCGTGAGGAATGGCGCCGGGCCTTCCACCTTCACGGAACCGTCGTCGGTGGGCCGCATGGTGAACGCGGTCAGCGAATCACGGGAAAGCGGGTACATGACGACGGCGTCGGCCGCGACCATCGTGCAGACGGTGTCCAGATGCATCGTCGCGCGGGTCTGCTGGATCGGGACGGCGAGCACGGTGTGCGCGATACCGTCGGTGAACACCGACCGCGCCAGCGACTCCGCGCCCGCGGCCGTCGTCCGCTCGCCGACGCCGATGGCCAGGACACCCGGCGAGAGCAGCATGACGTCGCCGCCTTCGATCGGCGCCGAATGCGCGCCGTACGCGCGGGACGCGTGCCGGAACCACGGGTGGTAGGCGTAGATCAGGTCCAGCACCGCCGTCTCGCGGACACGGGCGGGCATGGTGAGCGAGGAGACCGCGACCCGGTCGCCGATCCAGGCCGACGAGTCGCGGGTGAACAGCAGGTTCGGCAGCGGATCGACGGCGAAGTCGTTCGGAGGGTTCATCAGCCGGACCAGTGAGGCGCCCTCGGCGGCGGGCAGTTCCTCGAAGGTCATACCCGCCATCAGGGTCTCGGCCAGCACCGCCGGAGAGACACTCGACAGATGGGATCGGAGCGAATCGGCCAGGTCGGGGCCGAGCCGCCGCTCGTCGACCGCCGCGTGCACCCCGGCCGCGTGGGCGCGGGCGTCGGCGAGTGCCGTGCGCAGCGCGTCGGCCAGCAGCAGCACCTCGACGCCGCGGCCGCGCAGCACCTCGGCGAACGCGTCGTGCTCCTCCTGCGCGCGGTCCACCCACGGGATGGAATCGAACAGGAGCTGGTCGTTGTTGCGAGGCGTGAGCCTTTTGAGCTCGTTGCCGGGCCTGTGCAGGAGCACCGCGCGCAGGGGGCCGACTTCGCTGTCAACTCGGGGTGGAGTCGTCTCGTCAATCACTGGTCCACCCTAGCTAGGGCAACCAGGAAACTCGCCCTTTGAGCAGCGCGTATCCGACGAAGGAAACGAAATCCAGCGCGGTGTGCGCGGCGACCAGCGGCCACAGCCGGTTCGTCTTCTGCCAAAGCCTGCCGAACACCAGGCCCATCACGATGTTGCCGACGAAACCGCCGAACCCCTGATACAGGTGGTACGACCCGCGAAGCACCGACGAGGCGACCAGCGAGGTGTTCTCGCGCCATCCGAGCTGGCGCAGCCTGGTCAGCAAGTACGCGACGACGAGCACCTCTTCGGCGAACGCGTTCCCGAAGGCCGACAACGTCAGCGTGATCGGACGCCACCACGTCTCGCCCAAAGTGGACGGTTGCACCGACAGGCTGAACCCGAGGCCGTAGGAGAGGAAGTACAGCCCCAGCCCCGGAATCCCGATCACAGCGGCGAGCAACAGCCCATGGACGACGTCGCGGCCGGGACGCTGTCGGTCGAGCCCGATCTCCGCGAGCTTCATCCCGCCACGCCACAACAGGTACAGCCCGAGCGCGCCCCAACCGACCAGCTGGCCGGCGCTCAGCAGCTGTTTGAGCAGGTCGACCAGGCTCAGCGTCGCCTGGGGGACGTTCAGCTGGGCCTGCTGCTGTGCCAGCGGCACCGGTTGCAACAGCGAGTCCACAAGGGACAGCAGGCTGCGCAGCCCGGACAGACCGAGGGTGATGCCGAAGACGACGACCAGTTCGATGACGATCGCGCGGCGGCGCGCCGGATCTTCCACGAATTCCGGCAGCGCCGGGCGTTCGGGACGCAGCCAGCTCATCCCACACAAGCTACCGTCGGGGCATGCCAAGGAGCATCGCGACCAACGAAACCGTCGACCGCGCCGCGCTCGTCGATTTCCTGTCCACCCGCCACCGCGCCATCCTGATGACCACGAAGGCCGACGGCGGCCCCCAGCTTTCCCCGGTGACCTGCGGTGTCGATGCCGAAGGCCGGCTGGTCATCTCCACGTACCCGAAGCGCGCGAAGGTCGTCAACGTGCGACGCGAGCCGAAGGTGTCCGCCTGTGTCCTTTCCGACGAGTGGAACGACCAGTGGGTCCAGCTGAACGGCACCGCCGAGGTGCTCGACCTCCCCGACTCGGTCGAGCCGCTGGTCGACTACTACCGCGCGATCTCCGGCGAACACCCTGACTGGGACGAATACCGCGAAGCGATGGTGAAGCAGGGAAAGAGCATCATCCGCGTCACCATCGAATCCTGGGGCCCGGTCGCCAAGGGCGGTTTCCCGGCGGGGCTCGCCTAACCCTGGGGAAAGTAGGGACAGCCGACGAGGCGGCGGATCTCGCCGCTCAACTGCTGTGGCCCGTCGACCGGACGCGAGAACGCGAGCCGGACGTCATGGTCGCCGGAGTCGGCCTCGACGCGCAGCCGCAGGCCATAGCGGTCCAGCCCGAGGGGCCGGATCCAGCCGCCGCGCAGTTCGGCGGGCACGTGCTTGGCGAGCTGCTGGACGACGTCGGCGTGGTCGGTCTCCAGATGCCGCAGCCAAGCGGCCTCGTAATCGTGGAACGGATCCGGCGGCGCGGCGCTGAACATGTGCGGCCGGAGCGAATGCGTGCCCTCGGCGTCGGCGAGCACCAGCGACGCCGGGGTCAGGCGCAGCAGCGTCAGCCCGTGCCCGACGTCCAGCAGCCGCTCGTCCGGCCGGGTTTCGGCGATGGAGACGGCACGGGCGCGTGCCGAGACCTCGGAAAGCGGGCGGAGCCAGCCCGTGATCCACAACAGCCCGCGAATGGGTTCGCGCAGGTCGACCGGCGCCTGATCGGTCAGCTCGACCATCACCGCGAGCTCACCGCGCTGGGCCTCGTGCGCGCGTTTCACCAGGGGGTACTCGTCCGGCAGCAGGATGCTGACGCTGCCGCTCGGGTGCACGTGGTGCAGCTCGGGGATCACGCGGCCGTACGGTCCTGGCTGGTCACGTTGCTCGGCGGTCGGCATCAGCGTCGCCGGGCCGTTGCGGGTGGCGATCGTCTTCGCGCGTTCCGCGGGGTTCGGCGCCGGCGGGCGGCGAATGGACGTCGGTGTGGTCACGGCTCACCTCCTGGTTAGGTGAGCCTAACCTGATCTGGTCGTCGAGTGGAAGTAGCGTGGATCACTTCTCTCCGCACGCGTATACGTTGACCAGGTGGAGGACCACAGAATCCGGGTGCTCGAACCACCCGAAGGGATTCCGGCGGTGAACATGCCGGTCCTGGTGAACACGCTCGACCGTTCGGCCGTCACCGCGGGCACGCTGGCCTGCGCGACCGGACTGTTCGGAGTACTGGGCGCGGTCCTGCTGGCCACGGGCCGGTACGGGATCGCCGTGCCGGTCTTCCTCCTTGCCTACATGACACCGATTTCGGCTTACTACGGCTTTCTCACGGTTGCCGGATCCTTGTCGATGCGGAAGCTTGTCCAAGAGCCGTTCCGCCTGGTTAACGTGCTGGACAGCGCCGTCGTGGCCGGTGCGAAGGTGAGCGTCCCGCTCGACGGACGCTGGCTGGTCGTACGGCTGCCCGCTCCGCTTCGCGCGCAACTCGCGGCCCAGCGAAGGCTGTGGGTGCTGGGCCGGTTCGTCCTGCTTCCCGGCGTCATCACCGGACGGCGCGGCTCATTCCGCGACGCGCCGCCGAAGGGATCGACGCAGTTCGGCGCGGAGCCGGTCTCGCCGGGACGGCTGCTTTCGCTGCAACGGCGGCTGCTGGCGTCGTACTACCTTCTCGGCGCCGGGCTCGCCCTGGCCGCGGCCGCCTTCTCGGTCTGGGTGGTCGTCGATTTCCCGGACCGCCGCAGCGTCATCGTGCTGGACGCGCGGATCCTCGCGGGTCTCTGCGCACTGGCGGTGATCGGCATCGCCATCGCGGCGCTCGTGCTGTCCAGGCCGGTGCCCGAGCCGCGGTGGACCGAACTCGCCGTCATTTCCGGACCGGCGTCGGTCAACCTCTTCGGCATGGTGACCGTGAAAGGCCGGACGGTCCTGCCCGACGGTCGCGAGGTCGCCGTCCGAGCCGGTGGTTCGGATCCGTCGCTGGCCGCGAACATCGCCGCGACCGGGCGGCTGTGGGTGCTCGGCGTGCCGGTGGCCGGGAAGGTGGCGAAGGCCGGAGTGCCCGGGCACGCGGTTTTCGGGCCGGTCAAGTTCGGGCGGTAAGTGGTGAGTCGTTCGGGTAGATGCCTCGCGCACCCACACCAGCCTCAGCCGCGACGATTCACGTTCCCACCGTCCCTACCGGTCAACTGAGCGAGCGCCGCGTCGCTTCTTCGGTCTCCACGACACCCCGCCGGATCCCTTCGAGCTGCTCGCTCAGCTCGCCGATGGTCGTGGTGTCGAGCAGCGAATCGCCGGCGGCGGTCGAAAGTTCGGCCGCCCTGGCGACCAGGCCGTCGAGTCCGAGCGCACCGGAGCGCAGCTGTGCCAGCAGTTTCCGCTGTGCGCTCGAAAGCCGCCCGTGTACGTCTTCCTGTGCCCGCACGGCTTCGAGCGACTGGGTCAGGTCACCGCGGATGTCGTCGTCGGCGGTCTTCAACTCCTTGCGCAGCCGGGCTTTCTCGGCCGACACCGCGCCGAGATCCACGCGTGCCAACGCCTTCCCGGTGGCGGAGGTGCGGCCTGCCAGCCGCCGCAGGGTCTCGACGGTTTCCCGCACCACCGGCTCCATGTCGGCCACCCGGTCGGCGAGCGGGCCGGTGCCGAGCGACCCGGAAATCGACCGGAATCCTTCGGCCGCGGCTTCCGCGCGCCGCAACCAGCCCGCCTCCGGTGAGTTCGGCTCGACGTCGGGAAGAGCCCGCTCTTCGGGTTCGGGCTCCGGTTTCGGCCGCGTGGCGGCGGCGACCCCGGCGCGGGCGGCGAGCACGGTCACGCCGACGCCGAGCGCGGCGAGCACCGGCAGTTGCACCGCCCAGGCCGCACCGGCCGACGTCGCCGCGAGGAGCAGTCCCCACGGCTCACCCAACTCACGGACGAAACGCATATCCGAGGATCTCAGAAATTCGAGATGACGGCGGTGAAGACCTGGTCGATCGAGTCCGGTTTGGACGAGTCGTACCCGACGCCCTGGGTGGTTTCGGCGATTTCCTTGAGCACGTCCAAGTCCGCGTCGGAGCCGTAGGCGATGGTGAACATGCGCACCGCTTCGCCACCACCCTCGGTCCGCAGTTGCCCGATGAGGTTCGGCAGATCGATGCCGCCCGGATCCTCGTTCCGGCCGTCGGTGAGCACGACGACGGCGTTGATCGCGTTCGGATCCAGCCGCTGCTTCATGAATTCGTAGGCCGCGAGCGACGAGTCGTAGAGTCCCGTCCCGTTCTGGGGGGTCAGCCCGTTCAGCCGCGACGCGAGTTCCTGCCTGCCCGGCTCACCGCCGATCGGCGACACCGGCCGGAGTTCGACGTAGTCCTTGTCGCCGCTCAGTTTCGTCGAGAACATCCACAGCCCGACCTTGTCCGCGTCGCTGAACTGCGGCAACGATGCCACGGCCGCCTGTTTCGCGAGATCCATCTTGTTCTTCCCCGTCCCGCCGACACCGTCGCCCATCGAGCCGGAGACGTCGACGACCAGCAGCACGTTCGCCTTCTTCCGCAGGTCCTTCCACGACTTCAGCACCTCGGTCAGCACCGGCGGGCTCGGCGGGCGGATGAGGTTGAGCTTCGCATCCGGCTCGGCGCCGTTCTCCTTCGTGGTCTGCGAGCCGGGCTTCCCGTCGAACGTGCGGAAGCCGATGTCGCTGAACTTCTGCTGCGCCTCGGCGCCACGCAGATGGGCGAGGAAGTCCGCCGCGACCTGCTTGTGGAGGTCGTCGGCCCAGTTCAGCACGGTGAACGGGTGATCGGAGTTGAGCGTGCCGTCGCTCGGGTAGATCCCCACGAGCGGCACCTTCGGCGGCGCGTGCTGCCCGCGTTTCCCCGGGTCGTTGGTGGGATTGCCCTGGTTGTAGCCGACGAGCGAGTTCTCCTCGACCGTCACCGCCGAGATGTACGACATCGCGGCACCGCGGTCGTCGGCCTTCTGCAGGTTCGTCAGGAACGTCAGCGTGTTGTCGCCGTAGTGGACGATGGCCTGCTCGACGTTCTGTACGAACGTCCGCGCCTCCGGTTTCGCGAGCGCGTTCGCGGTGAGGTCCGAAGACGTACCCGTCGCCGCGTAGTAGGCGCCGATGGTGGCGTTGAGGCCGGAGGTCGAGATGTTCGGATTCGTCTTACCCAGCCGGAATTTCCCCCACTCCGGGTGGCCGTACTTGGCCCAGCCCTGCGGATCCGTGGCGAGCGCGGCGAGATCCTTCCAGCCGATGCCCTTGCCAGGCCAGCCGAGCGCTTCGGCCATCGGTTTCGGCATGGCGACGACCAGCGGAGCGTTCGCGACCGATTCCGGGTCGCCTTCGGGGACCAGTGCGGGGTGGTCGGTGCCGGTGAGGTTCTGGCGCAGCAGGTTCACCCAGCCGGACGCCGCGGGTGTCCAGACATCCGGCCGCGGGCCGTCCACCGCCTCGTTCCAGCCTCGGGACAACGCCTGCATCGCGGTTCCGGACGATTTCGACTGCACGAGCACGTCGACGCAGCGGCCGGCCACCGTGCGGCCGCTGTAGCCCTTGGCGATCTCGGTGACGACGCCCGCTTTCTCCGGCGACGACGACACCTGCAACTTGACCGCGTCGCCCGTCGTGCACTTCGCTTCCGCGGCCTCCTCGCCGGAATCGCTCGTGAGCGCGCGCAAGCCGATGATCAGGCCGATGGCGACCACCGCCGCGGCCACGAACGCCAGCACCTTCCGGCCGCCTCGGGACTGCCCGGGATTCACGACCATGGGGACCTCCAGCGGTGGGGACACCGATTATCCGGAGGTTTCGCCTTGCCAGGCATCGCGTTGCCGAACCGTTGCGGCCGTGGCGGTAGTTATCCCGCCACCCCGCCGCATTCAGTCCTCTGAATGCGTGGGCACCTGCTCGCGCCTGCCTCGAAACGCCGCATTCAGAGGACTGAATGCATGGCGCTTCAGGCGTCGGGGCCGCGTCCGGACCAGGTCCACGCGTAACCGGGGTCCTCCGAGGCCTCGGCCGCTTCGCCGAGTTCCAGCGGTGCGAAGGTGTCCACCATGACCGCGGTCTCGTCGAAGAACTGGGCGCCGATCGACGCCTCCGCGGCGCCGGGCTGCGGCCCGTGCGTGAAGCCGGACGGGTGCAGTGAAAGCGAGCCGACCTCGATCCCGGACCCCTTACGCGCCTCGTAATTCCCGCGGACGTAGAACATCAACTCGTCGGAGTCGACGTTCGCGTGGTTGTACGGCACCGGGATCGACTCGGGGTGGTAGTCGACCTTGCGCGGGCAGAACGAGCAGACCACGAAGTTCGGTCCCTCGAACGTCTGGTGCACGGGCGGCGGCTGGTGCACGCGGCCGGTGATCGGCTCGAAGTCGTCGATGTTGAACACCCACGGGTACAGGCAACCGTCCCAGCCGACGACGTCGAACGGGTGGGTCGCGTAGGTGTAGCGGGTCAGCCCGGCGCGGTGCCGCACGAGGACCTCGACGTCGGTGCCGTCGACGACCAGCGGCTCGGACGGGCCGCGGAGGTCGCGTTCGCAGTACGGCGAGTGCTCCAGGAACTGGCCCTTCGCCGACAGGTACCGCTTCGGCGGGCCGATGTGGCCGCGCGCCTCGATGGTCAGCAGCTTGACTCCGCCGTCGTCGTGCGGGAGCACCCGGTAGGTGCACGACGTCGGGATGACGAGGTAGTCGCCGTCGCCGACCTCGAGCGAGCCGTAGATCGTCTCGACGGTCGCGCCGCCGCCCTGGACGTAGAACAGCTCGTCGCCGGCCGCGTTGCGGTACAGCGGCGACGGCTTGGTCGCGTGGACGAAGCCGATGGTGACGTCGGCGTTGCCGAACAGCCGCCGCCGGTCGGTGACCGCGTCGGCGTCGCCGAACTCGAGGTCGTGGGTCTTGAAGGCGCGCGGCTTGAGCGGATGGTTCGGGGTGATCGGGCCGCGTTCGTCCTCGACCGCGACGGCGTCGACGATCGCGGTGGGCAGCCCGCGGTGATAGAGCAGCGCCGAGTCCGCCGAGAAGCCCTCGACACCCATCAGTTCCTCGGCGTACAGGCCCCCGTCGGGCTTGCGGAACGCGGTGTGGCGCTTGTGCGGGATCTCGCCTACCTGCCGGTAGTAAGGCATCGGAATCTCCCCGGAACGTGTCCGTTGTGCGAACGATTTTGTCCTCATGTCGTACGCTACTAGCGTGTCAGTCGTGTCAAGCGCTGTGGAACTCACGCCACCCGGCCCCCGAGGAATCCCTCCCCTGTTCGCGCGGCTCGTCGACGACTCGGCGTTGTTCCCGCCCGGCGAGGCGTCCATGCCCGAAGCGCTGCGCGCGTACTTCGCGTCGAGGGCCGGTGAACACTCCGGCATCCTCGGTGTGTTCCTGTGCCAGGCGTCGAGGCTGCCCGAGCTCATCACCGAACTCATCAAGATCAAACCCAAGGAACCGCTGCCGCTGTCGCTGATCATCGACACCGGCCTCGGCGGGGTCCCGAAGGCGATCTCCATCGTCGAATCGCGCAGCGAGATCCTCGCGCTGCGCATGGTGGAGATGCCGGCGCCCTCGGACGTCGACGAGGTCTGGCTGGAGCGCGTCTCCGAGTTCGTGCCCGAGGACGTCATCCGCGTGGTCGAACCACGCCGCGGCGTCGGCTGGCTGGACGGCGTGCGGAAGGTGATCGAGCATGGCAGCTGGCCGAAGATCCGCTGCGGCGGCAAGGCGGGCGAGAACTTCCCCAGCGTCGACGAGGTCGCCGACTTCCTCGCGGTGGTCAGCGGCTCGAGCGGGGCGTCGTTCAAGGCGACGAACAGCCTGCACCGCGCCGTCCGGCACACCGAGGAGACGAGCGGCTTCACCCACCACGGATTCCTGAACCTGATCGTCGCGTCCGCGCGGTGCCTCTCGGGCGGCGACGTGCGCGCCGCCCTCGCGTCGACCGACGCCGCCGCACTGGCCGCCGAGGCCAAGGGATTGTCGGAACCGGCCGCGAAAGCCGTTCGCGGGTTCTTCGCCTCGTACGCGGCGGCGTCGTTCGAGGAGCCCGTCGCCGACCTCGGAGAACTCGGACTGCTGCATTGAACATCGCGGTGTTGTCTATCGCGCTGCCGCGATCGCGCTGCCAGGGCGCTCGTGAGCGTAGGAGGTCGCGTGTGCTTGGAGGGCGCCCTGTCATCGCGATAGCGGGGCCTTCGGCCGAAAGGCGCGACTTCAAGGGATCAAGGGACTTTTGGTCGCGTGAGCCTCGGTTGCGGAACCCTCGGTTGCGGGAGGCTTGGTTGCGTGAGTCTCGGTCGAGTCAGTCTTGGCCGGGGTTGCTGTGACTCGCGAAGGGTCGCTGACTCTGGACAGAGGGCTCGCGCTGTTGCAGGCGGTGGCGGACGCCGGGGGCGAGGCGGCGACGATCTCCGAACTCGCCGTCGCCATCGGCGCGAGCCGAGCCGCCGTCTACCGGCTGCTCGTCCCGCTGTCCGAACGCGGCCTGGTGTGGCGCGACGGCAACAAGGTGCGGCTGGGTGTCGGCCTGCTCCGGCTCGCCGGGCAGGTCCTCCCGCAGCTGCGGGAGGCGGCCAGGCCGGTCTTGCGCGAACTGGCGGAGAAGGTCGGCGCGACGGCGCACCTGTCGGTCGCGCAGGGGGACCAGGCGCAGGCCGTCGCGGTCGTCGAACCGTCGTGGACGAGCTTCCACGTGGCCTATCGCGTCGGCACCCGGCATCCGCTGTCGGCCGGCGCGGCGGGCAAGGCGATCACGCTGCGCCCCGGCGGCGAAGGCTGGGTCACCTCGTCCGGTGAACTGGAGGCGGGCGCGTCCGGAGTCGCCGCGCCCGTGCGCGGGGTACCGGGCTTGAAGGCCAGCATCGGCGTCGTGTCGCTGGAGCCGCTGGACGCCTCCGTGGTGGGCCCGGCGGTCGTCGTGGCCGCCGTCCGGCTGGCCGAGGTGCTGAAACAGCCCGAGTAGCGCGTCAGCGGTCGCTGAGCAGCGGGCGCACCATGGTCGCCAGCAGGGTGAGGTCCACCGCGAACAGCAGCCGCTCGAACAGACCGAGCGTCACCTCCTGCTGCGACGGCCCGGTGAGCATCGTCCAGACGAAGCCACCGAGCACGATCACCACCGCGGCGAAGCTGGCCACCGAAAGCCGCCTGATCGTCGTGCGGCGTGGCTCCCACGGGCAGCGCGCCCGGCCGGGACGGGTCAGCAGCCACGCGGCGGCGGGAAGGGCGAGGAAGGCCGCCAGCGCGGCGTAGTTGTGGATCTGCCCGGCCAGCGAACGGGCCTGGCCCTCGGGGTCGACGGGGACCAGCGCGAGGACGAACAGGCCGACGCACCACACACCGAGCAGGACGAGAACGGACTCGTAGCCGCCGCGGTGCGCCTTCGCGATCCCGCCGAGCAGCGCGAGCGAACCGAACCCCAGCGCCAGGCACATCGCGCCGAACAGCGGGGCCGCCGTCGAGCCGGGCGAGAGGTAGCCGTAGACGTACTCCGACAGCGTCTGCCAGATGGGGCTGACCTGGCCGGACAGCCGCAGATGCAGGTCGATCGAGATGGCGACGGCGACGGCCATGCCGAAGATCGCGAGCCTGCCGTGCACGGGGGAGACGGCACGGGCCGCGAGGATCTTCGGGGAGGTCACGACCGGTTTCTCCAGGCACGTCGGGGCGGGTGTTCACCTTTTCGTTTCCGAAAGGTTACCCGGCGAACCTGTGAAAACCCCGTGCGCCTCAGAACGCGAGCTGGGTCAGCGCGAACAGGGAGAACCCGGCGAAGACGAAGCCCGCGACTCGCTGGATGAGCTTCGGGCGGATGCGGCTCCGCACCTTCGCGCCGATAAAGACGGCGAGGCCTGCGACGGCGACCAATGCGACGAAGGAGCCGAGCGCGACAGCGAACGGGTTGCCGAAGCGGGCGGTCAGGCTGGCCGTCGCGAGCTGGGAGGCGTCGCCCCATTCGGCGGCGAACAGCACGCCGAACGACGTCAGCGCGGAGCGGAAGAAGGTCGCGGGGCTCGGCCCGGACCGCGACGCGTCCTCTCCGCCGTCCTTGCCGGGACTGAACCCTTCACGAAGGAGCATGAACGCGCCGATACCGAACATCGCGGCGACGATCGCGGTCACCAGCGTCTCCGGCAGCAAAGTGAGCACACTGCCGAAGGTGGCGGCGATCGCGGATTGCACGGCGAATGCGGCGGTGACCCCGACGAATACCGGCCACGCGCGGAAACGGGTGGTGAGAACCAGGGTAGCGACGAGGGTCTTGTCCGGCAGCTCCACGGCCAGTACCAGGCCGAACGCGCTGATCAGCGCCAGCATCGAGCTAGACATGATGGTTCTTCACCCCTTTCACTGCAACGATAAAGGCGTGATTCAGAGAAAGGCAAGCTGATGGCTTTTCCGAATCGCACGGCCTGTACGGGCGAATTGTATTTCGCGGCGGGGCGGAATTGAGGTTTCGGTATACCGAATTCTTTTTTCAGGCTCCGCTGGTAGCGTCCGTGATCATGGACGAAAGAGCGCGGATCGAAGCGGTGTGCAAGCGGCTGAAGGACCACTATGTGTTCCCCGACGTCGCCGAGAAGCTGACCGTGCTCCTGCGGACGAGGCGGAGTGACGGCGCGTACGCGGGTCTCGACGATCAGGCGTTCGCCGTCGCGGTCACCCAGGACCTGCAGTCGGTCAACGGGGACAAGCACCTGCGGCTACGGCATCACGTCGACCCCCTGCCCGACGTGAACGGGGAGTCGTTCGATCCCGAGCAGTTCCGGCGCGAGGCGGAACTGAACGGCCACGGCATCGCGTCGGCGCGCCGACTGGCCGGGAACGTCGGCTACCTGGAGACCAAGCTGTTCTACGGGCCGGACATCGCGGGCGAGGCGATGGTCGCCGCGATGACGTTGCTCGCGACCACCGACGCGCTGCTCCTCGACGTCCGGGAGAACCGGGGCGGGGATCCGATGGCGGTCGCGCTGCTGATCAGTTACCTGGTCGACGAGCCAACGCACTTCAACAGTCTCTATCTGCGCGACGGTGACGTGACGAACCAGTTCTGGACGCTGCCGTACGTACCGGGGCGGAAGTTCGGCGCGGACAAGCCGGTGTGGGTGCTGACCGGACCGAACACCTTCTCCGGTGCCGAGGATCTGAGCTACTCGTTGCAGCAACTGGGGCGGGCGAAGACGGTCGGCGCGGTCACCGTCGGCGGCGCGAACCCGCGGCGGCAGTACAAAGTGGACACTCACCTGGATGTCACCGTCCCGGGTGGACGGGCCGTGAACCCGGTCACGGGGACCAACTGGGAAGGTGTCGGCGTCCGGCCCGACATCACCGTCGACGTCGAGGCCGCTTTCGACACTGCGTACGCGTTGGCGCTGGTCCACGTGCTGACACTGGGGGATTCGGGTGCGCGGCGGCAGATCGCCGATGAGGCACGGTTCACGCTCGCGGGCCTCGGCTGAGCCGGACGCGGGACCTACGTCCCGGCGAGATCGGGACCACTTGAACTGGTGTGCCCGCCCCTGGGTGAGCAGGCTTGAGGCGTGGAGGTTCTCGATCTCGCTCGGTGGCAGTTCGGCATAACCACCGTCTATCACTTCCTGATGGTCCCGCTGACCATCGGGCTTTCGGTCCTGGTCGCCGGGATGCAGACGGCGTGGGTCCGGACCGGTGACCGGCGCTATCTGAAGATGACCAAGTTCTGGGGGAAACTCCTGCTGGTCAACTTCGCGATGGGCGTGGTCACCGGCATCGTGCAGGAGTTCCAGTTCGGGATGAACTGGAGCGCGTACTCGCGGTTCGTCGGCGACGTTTTCGGTGCGCCGCTGGCGATGGAAGGGCTCGTCGCCTTCTTCGTCGAGTCGACCTTCTTGGGGCTGTGGATCTTCGGCTGGGACAAGCTGCCGAAGAAGGTCCACCTGGGGTGCGCGTGGGCGTATTCGCTGGCGACCGTGGCGTCCGCGTATTTCATCCTGGCGGCGAACTCGTGGATGCAGCATCCGGTCGGGGTCGAGTTCGTCGACGGGAAACCGACGATGAACTCGATCTGGGCGGTGCTGACGAACAACACCGCGCTGGCCGCGATCCCGCATACGCTGGCGGGCGCTTTCTCGGTGGCGGCGGCGTTCCTGGTCGGCGTGGCGGGCTGGCAGCTGTGGCGCAAGCGTTCGGAGGACGACGAGCACCGCACGGTGTGGCGTTCGTCGTTGCGTCTCGGCGGCTGGACCGGCGTGGTGGCGTTCGCGGTGCTGGCGATCACCGGCGACATGCAGGGCAAGCTGATGTTCGAACAGCAGCCGATGAAGATGGCCTCGGCGGAAGCGTTATGCCACACGGAAAAACCGGCGAGCTTCTCGATCATCGCGATCGGGGACGTCCGAGGCGCCAATTGTGAGGACGTCAAGACGTTCAACGTGCCCGCCCTGCTCTCGTTCTTGGCGCACAACGACTTCTCGACCGAGGTCAAGGGCGTGGAGAACCTGGTCGCCGAATACCAGGCGAAGTACGGCACGAACTATCCGGACGACCCGCAACTCGGTTCGCTCGCGGGCAAGCCGATCGACTACGTGCCCAACCTGCCGGTGACCTACTGGGGTTTCCGCGCGATGATCGGCTTCGGCGCGATGTCGGCCGGGATCGGGCTGCTCGCACTGTGGCTGACGCGGCGCGGGCGGATCCCCGGGCAGCGGTGGTTCCCGTGGCTCGTGCTCGGCGGCATCGCGACCCCGTTCATCGGCAACAGCGCCGGCTGGATCTTCACCGAGATGGGTCGTCAGCCGTTCGTGGTGGTGCCGAATCCGACCGGTGTCGACGGCGTGTGGATGTTCACCGCGCAAGCGGTTTCGAAGTTGTCCACAGGCGAGGTGTGGACGTCGCTGATCGCTCTGACGACCGTCTACGCGGTGCTGGGCGTCGTCGAGGTCTTCCTGATGCGCAAATACGTACGCGGCGGCGTCGACGCCGTCATGCCACCCGAAAAACCGGCCTCGACCAGCAAGAACGGCGACCCCGAAGGCGGTGACAGCGATGATGACGCGCTGGCCTTCGCCTACTGATCTCCTCTTGACCTCACCTACCCAGCCCCCCGCCCTTCCCGGGGGACGGCCCCGCACCCAGCGTATCGGGGGTATCGCTCAGGTGGGTTACCCACAGCCAATCTGTGGACAACTCCGCCGGTTGTGGATAACTCAGGGCGACCGGGGGTGGCGGGGGCGGGCTCGGGTGGTCAGAGCGGGTTGCGAAAGTGGCTTTCGCCACGCTCAAGGTTGTGAAAGTGGCTTTCGCGACGGCTCAGGACGAGCAGCGGCAGGGCGGTCGGCAAACCCCCGCGAAGCAGTGCAAGCACTCGAAGTGAACGAAGCAAGCAGGAGTGCCCGATGACCCTCGAAACGATCTGGTTCTGCGTCATCGCCCTGTTCTGGCTCGGCTACCTCTTCCTCGAAGGCTTCGACTTCGGCGTCGGCATGCTCATGCCGGTCCTCGCGAAGGACAACACCGAGCGCCGCGTCATGGTCAACACGATCGGCCCGGTCTGGGACGGCAACGAGGTCTGGCTGATCGTCGCCGGCGGCGCGATGTTCGCCGCGTTCCCCGGCTGGTACGCGTCGCTGTTCTCGGCCGCGTATCTCCCGCTCCTGATGGTCCTGCTCGCCCTCATCGGCCGCGGCGTCGCGTTCGAATACCGCGGCAAGGTCGACTCCGATCGCTGGCGCCGCGACTGGGACCGCGTCATCGGGATCGGCTCGTGGCTCCCGCCGTTCGGCGTCGGCCTGCTGCTCGCGACCACCGTCCTCGGCCTCCCGCTCGACGCCGACGGTGACCGGGTCGGCGGCGCGTTCGCCGCCGTCCGCTTCGAAACGCTGCTCGGCGCGCTCGCGGTCGTCGGGTTCTCGCTGGTCCACGGCGCCGCGTTCCTCGCGCTCAAGACCGAAGGCGACCTCCGTCACCGGGCGCGGAACCTGGCCACTCGCCTGCTCCCGGTCGCGTTGCTGCCGTTGCTCGCGTTCCTCATCCTCGTGCAACTGCGCTCGGGCGACCTGTGGACGCTGCTCCTCGTCGGCATCGCCGTCCTCGCCGCGGTCCTCGCGTGGTTCAAGATTCGCATGGGCCGCGAAGGGCAGGCGTTCGCCGCGCTCGGCGGGGTCATCGCGGCTTCCGCCGTCGCGATCTTCGCCGCCCTGTACCCGAACGTCCTGCCGTCCACTGTGGACCCGGCGAACACGTTGACGATCGCGGGCGAGGCGTCGAGCCCGTACACGTTGACCGTGATGACCTGGGTCGCGCTGTTCGGCGCGCCCGCCGTACTGATCTACCAGGGTTGGACGTACTGGGTGTTCCGCAAGCGCATCGGCACCCGGCACATCCCACCGGTGCACGCACCATGACCAAACTTCCCGGCCGCGACACCCTTTCCGCCACGGGGTCCACAATGGACCCAGCGCGCCCCGGGAAGGGGCCGCTCGGCGCGCTGGCTCCACTTTCGAGTGCGGCGCGCCGAGCTGCCCTACGACTCGTCGGAATACTCTCTTTCGTCAACGCGATCTTGCTGGTGGGACAGGCTTTCCTGCTGGCCGACGTCCTCTCCGCGGTCGTCCGCGGAACACCGGGGGACCGCACCGCCCAGCTGGCCGTGCTGCTCGCGCTCGTCGCGGGGCGCGCGTCGACCGGCTGGGCGGTGCGGATCGCTTCCGCTCGCGCGGCCGCCCGCGCGAAGGAGGAATTGCGCGCGAAGGCCCTCGATCACGCCTTGAAACTCGGCCCGGAATGGATCGCGCGCCGTGGTCACGGCGAGCTGACGTCGTTGACCACCAAGGGACTCGACGCGCTCGACGCCTACTTCACCCAGTACCTCCCGGCGCTGGTGGCCGCCGCGATCGTGCCACTCGCCGCCGGTGTCGCGATCCTGTTCGCCGACTGGCCGTCGGCCGTGCTCGTCGTGCTCACCGTGCCGCTGGTCCCCCTGTTCGCGATCTTGATCGGCAAGCACACCGCCGAGCGGGTCGCCGAAGCCGCCGACGCCGAACAACGGCTGTCGGGGCATCTACTGGAACTCGTCCGCGCGCTGCCGATCCTCAGCGCGTTCCGCCGCGCCGAAGCGCAGGCCGAGACGGTGCGGAAGATCTCCGAACGCCATCGCCGCACGACGCTCGAAACGTTGAAGGTCGCGTTCGGGTCGGCGTTCGCGCTGGAACTGATCGCGACGCTTTCGGTCGCGCTGGTCGCGGTCGTCATCGGCGTCCGGCTGGTCTCCGGAGACTTGCCGCTGGCCATCGGGCTCGGCGTGTTGATCCTCGTGCCGGAGTGCTACCAGCCGCTGCGCGCGGTCGGCGCCGCGTTCCACGCCAGCGAAGACGGCGTCGAGGCCGTGCGCCGGGTCGCGGACGTGCTCGCGGAACCCCTGTCTCCCAACGGTTCCGAGTCACCGGCCAAGGGCGACGTCCATGCCGTCGGACTGCGTGTCGCGAGGCGCGGCAAATTCGCGCCCGACGGCGACACGTTCAGCGTCCGGCCCGGTGAGATCACCTGGTTGCGCGCGCCCAGCGGCGGCGGCAAATCGACGACGCTCGCCACGCTGCTCGGCTTCGTGCAGGCCCACGACGGCACGATCACCGTCGGTGGTACCGACCTCACCGACGCCGATCTGGAGAAGTGGCGCGAGAACGTCGCCTGGGTGCCGCAGTCGCCGGTGTTCGGCGGGGGCACGGTCCGCGAAGAGGTCGGCGCCGACGACATCCTCGGCGAACTCGGGCTCTCCGGACTCGCGGAACGGCCGGTTTCCAAGTTGTCGCAGGGACAACGGCAGCGCGTCGCGGTGGCGCGAGCCTTGGTGCGGATCCGCTCGGGCGCGTGGCTGCTCCTGCTCGACGAACCCACCGCCCACCTCGACGAGGTCAACGCCGGACTGGTCATGACCGCGGTCCGCAAAGCCGCCGACGGCGGCGCCGCCGCGATCATCGCCGCACACGAACGCACGTCCGGTATCGACATGTCGACTGCCGTTGCGGCGGAAGCCGGGGTCGTGGAAGTGGTGCGGGCGACCAAGCCGCTGCCCTGGCGCGACCTGCTGCGTCCCAGATTCTTCGGCGGGGCGCTGCTCGGTGCCGCCGCCTTGCTCGCCGGGGTCGCGCTGACCGCGCTTTCGGGCTGGCTGATCGCCAAGGCGTCGCAACAGCCGCCGATCCTGACCCTGACGGTGCTGATCGTCGGCGTGCGGACGTTCGGCCTCGGCCGCGCGGGGCTGCGTTACCTCGAACGGCTGGTCACGCACGACGCCGCGTTCCGGATCGCCGGGAGCCTGCGCGTCCGGCTGTGGGAGTCGCTGGTGCGGCTCGGGCCGGCACGCGCGCTTCGGGCCGGTGAGGAGCAGCGGCGGCTGGTCGGCGACACCGACACCGTGCGTGACCTGCTCCCGCGCGTGATCACGCCGCTGGTCGTGGTCGCGCTGGTGGCCGCGGGCGCCGTCGCGGTCCAGGCCGCCGTGCTGCCAGAAGCCGGACTCGCGCTGGCCGCGGCCGTGCTGGTCAGCGCGTTCGCACCGCTGCTCGCGCTTCGGGCGGAACGCCGCGCGACCAGCGCGCTGGCCGCCGGACGGCGTTCGGTGTCGGCGCAGGTGCTGAGCCTGTTCGAAGCCGCCGCCGAGCTGATCGCGTACGGGGCCGACAAAGAGCGACGTCGCCGAATCGCCACCACCGACGCCGCACTGACCACCGAAGCACGGCGACAGGCTTTCGGTGCCGGCGCGGCCGACGCCCTGATCATCCTGGCGACGGGGGCCGCCACGGTCGTGAGCACCGGATTCGCCGTGAGCGCCGTCGCCGCCGGCGCGCTGAACCCGGTACTCGCGCCCGTGGTCGCCCTGGTGCCGCTCGCGCTGGCGGAGGTTCTCTCCCTTCTTCCGCCCGCCGCGCAGCACTGGGACACCCTTCGCCAGGCCCGTCTGCGCCTCGCCGCGTGCAATGAACGGACCGTTACTTGCAAAATTCGCAAGGAACGGACCGTTCCTGGCACCGGCGGGGTGCGGATCCGGAACGCCGACCTCGGCTGGCCCGGCACCGAGCGTCCGGTCCTCACCGGAGTCGACCTCGACATCGCGCCCGGTACGCACGTCGCCGTCGTCGGCCCGAGTGGTGCCGGGAAGTCGACGCTCGTCGCGGCCCTGCTCGGTTTCCTCGAGCCGAGCAAAGGCGAGGTCGTCGCGCCCGAGAACGTCGCCTGGGCGCCGCAGGAACCGATGCTCGTCTCGACCACGGTCGCCGAGAACCTGCGTCTGGCCAAGCCGGCGGCGTCCGAGGCCGATCTGCGAAAAGCCCTGTATCAGGCCGTTCTCGAGGATGTCGAGCTCGCCACGATGCTGGACAGCGCGGGCGCCGGACTGTCGGGCGGGCAGGCACAGCGGGTCGCGCTGGCACGTGCCGTCCTCGGCGCCGCACGGGCCGACCTCGTCCTGCTCGACGAGCCCACCGCCCATCTCGACGAACCGACCGCGCGCAGCGTCCGCGAACGGCTCGGCGAGGCGCTCGCCGGGAAGACCGTCGTCCACGTCACGCACAACGCCGCAGAAGCCGGCGACGCGGACGTGATCCTGGAGGTGCGGGAGGGCCGGGTCACAGCGCGAACACGAGCCGGAGCGGGCTAATGTCGATAGCGCTCATGGATCCCACGCTTGCCGCGCGCGCACTGTCCGCCGCCACCGAGATCACCGGCACCGCCCTGTCCGGCGAAGACCCGGGCGACGTGCTGGAGACCGTGGTCGCCCGCGCCGTCGAACTGGCCGAGGCCGACCTCGGTCTCGTCATGGTGCGCGCGGACGACGGCCAGGTGGTCGCCGAGGCCGCGCACGGGGACACCACCCAGGGCCTTCGAGGGCTGGCCTTTTCCGCCGATTCCGCCGCGGGCCAGGTCGCCCGGGGCGGGAAACCGGTGGTCAGCGAGGACTTCACCGTCGATCCTCGCACAGCGCCGTTCGTGCCGCCGGAGCTCCAGGGCTTCGGGCCTTTCGCGGCGTCGGCGTTCGGCGCGGGCGGGCGCGTCCTCGGTGCGCTCACCGTGTACCGCCGCCACGGCGGGGAGCCGTTCTCCGCCAGCACGGTCGAGGTCCTGACGGCCTTCGCGGCGCAGGCTGGCGTGGTACTCGCACTGGCCGAAGGCGCCAACGCGCGGCACCGCGTGACCCTGTACCAAGAGCGCGAACGTATCGCGCGCGAGCTGCACGATGTCATCGTGCAGCGGCTCTACGGCGCCGGGATGCAGCTCGACCGCGTCCGCAAGAACATGCGGAAGCGGTTCGCGCAGGCCGACGGCGCGCGGCTGTCCGAGGCGATCGACCAGCTCGACCAGACCATCGAAGAGATCCGCGGCACCGTGCGCGCCCTGCGCAGCCCGGAACCCGCGAACGAGACGGTCACCGCCACCGACCTCGCCGAATCCGCGCGGGGCGAGGTGCGTATCGCGGGCGAGCTGCTCGGCTACCCGCCGACCCTCGAACTTTCCGGGGAACTGGCCGACATCCCCGCCGAACAGGCGGACCACATCCGCGCCGCCCTGCGCGAAGCACTGTCCAATGTGGTCAGACATTCCGGGGCGAGCGAGACCCGTGTGACGCTCAGCCGAGACGCGGAAGGCGTCAAACTGCGCGTCCGGGACAACGGATCCGGTGTCCCGCAGGGGGTCGCCAAACGCGGTCTGCGTCATCTCGCCGAACGCGCGACGACGTCCGGCGGACGCTTTTCGATCAATTCTTCGCCGAGTCTGGGAACTTTGGTCGCTTTCGACGTGCCGCTCGACCAAGCCGTGTGAAATTAACGGTTCTTTGTCGCTCGTTCGAGTGATCATCAGCGTTTTCGGATTAATCCGTAACGGCTGGGGCCGGTGCGCGACTTCAAAGGCATCGAACGCGCTCACAGCGCGGATTCCCAGCGAAAGGACTCCCTATGTCCTCGGTTCGTCGCGCCCTCGGCACGGCCGTCATCCTTGCCGGATTCTCCTTGTTCGGTCCCGCTTCCGTCGCGTTCGCGCTGGTAGAGGCGCCCGCGATCGCCGATCTCGACTGTGGCGACTTCCGATATCAGGAAGACGCGCAGGCCGAACTCGAAAAAGATCGGTCCGATCCGCATCGCCTGGACGACGACAACGACGGAATCGCTTGCGAAACGCTGCCCAAACGGGGAACAGCGCCGACCACAACGATCACCCCCACCGTTCCGCCGACCGTCACGGAAACCAAACCGGCGAAATCCGCCGACAAGGATTGCGCGGATTTCCCCTCGCAGGCCGCCGCGCAGGCCGAGCTCAAGAGGAACCCGCGAGACCCGCACAAGCTCGACGGTGATCACGACGGGTACGCCTGCGAATCCCGGTTCGGCGAGCCCGCGAAATCCGGCCAGGTGAAGGTCAAACCTGTCGGAGGGGTCGCGACCGGCGGCGGAGAAGCCAACGGCGGTCCCCTGGAGATTGTCGCGGCCAGCACCGTCGCGCTGGCCGGCGCGGCGTTGTTGACCGCCGCGGGCGCGGGTGCGTCCCTGGCGCTCAGGCGGCGTGCCGAACGATGACACCGGCCTCCTGGCGCCGCTGGCCGTTTCCGCTGGTCATCGGCACGCTCCTCGGGATGGTGCTCGCGGCTGCGCTGGCCGCATGCGCCGTCTCGCCGTCGGGCAAGGTCGCGTCGCCGGCGCCACCCTCCACGGTGTCTTCGGCCGTGGAAGTGCCTCCGCTCGCGCGCGCCAAACCGGCGAGGCTCGAGATCCCGGCGATCGGGGTCCGCACCGGCGAGATCGTCGACCTCGGCCTGGCCGGTGACGGCACCCTGCAGGTACCGCACGACGCGATCACCACCGGCTGGTTCACCGGCGGCCCGGCACCCGGCGAGCTCGGGCCCGCCGTCCTCGCCGGGCACGTCGACTACAAGAAGGTCCCCGGTGTCTTCGTCCGGCTCAAGGAACTGAAGACCGGCGACGAGGCCTTCGTCCACCGCGCGGACGGGAGCACCGCGACGTTCACCGTGTACGCGGTCGAACGGCACTCGAAGGCGTCGTTCCCCACGGAGAAGGTCTACGGGGACACGACCGGGCCCGAACTGCGCCTGATCACCTGCGGCGGGGATTTCGACTCCTCGACCGGCAACTACCTCGACAACGTCATCGCCTACGCGACGCTCACCCGCGTTTAGATTCGAGACATGCGCACCGTCTACGTCGTCACGCATCCGGAGGCCACCCATCACGTCGATCGCCTCGTGGGCGGATGGTTCGACGCCGAACTCACTCCCGACGGTGAACGCGCGGCCGCCGCCATCGCCGAATCGCTGCGGGCGAGGGTGCCGGAAGAGGTGGAGCTCTACTCCTCGGACCTGCGCCGCACCGCGCGGACGGCGGAAGTGATCGGCGAACGGCTCGGCGTGACACCGATCCTGGACCGGCGGCTGCGCGAGAAATCGTACGGAGAAGCCGGTGGCCGGCCGCAGGAGTGGCTGGACAGCCGGTTCGTCCCGCCTCCCGCCGTCGGCGACCGGCTCGGACACGACGAAGGAATCCCCGGCGCCGAAACGAAAGGCGCGATGGCCGCGAGGGTGTACTCGGCCATGGAGTCGATCCTGGACAGCCGCTGTGCGCACCAGATCGTCGTCACGCACGGTGGCGCGCTCACCTTCGTGATCGCCGCCTGGATCCGGATGCCGCTCGAGTCGGCCGGGTACGTCGACTTCCGCGGTTCACCCGGCAGCGTCACGGTGCTGCGTGAGGACGACTACTTCCACAACCGGCAGGTCGTGACGCTCGCCGGTACGGGGCGGCCCTCCGGTTGGTAGCCTCGGCACAAGCCGTGACGAGGGGAACACGTCGTGTGGGAAGTCATTGCGGGCGAGGTGGCGAAGACCTTGGCGGCCGGCGCGGCCGGTGGCCTGAAGGATCTGGTCACGAAGCGGCTCGCCCGGCGCCGTGCGGCCCAAGACGTCGAGTCGCTGCTCGCGGACACCGACCGCGCGGAGACCGCGGTCCGGGAACTGCTCGAATCCGACCCCGCCTTCGCCGAGCGGCTTCAGGAGATTCTCGCCCAAGGCGCGGCCGGCGAGCGTGACGTGCCAGGGGCGCCCGCGCATTTCGTCGACAGGGACGTTGAACGGCGAAGGGCCGCGGAGTCGGGCGTCCGCCTGATCACCGGCCCCCGGGGAGCGGGGAAGAGCGCGCTGGTCTGCAAGCTCGCGGAAGATCTCCGTGACCGCTATCCGGACGGACAGCTGTATGTCGATCTGAGCGGCTACCGCGACGGCAGCGTGGTACGCCGGTCCGATGTCGCGGCCCGGATCCTGCGCGGCCTCGGGGTCGAGGCGAATCTGGTGTCCACCGGCACGGCCGACCTGTGGGCGCAGTATCGCTCGGTGACCGCGAGACGACGGTTTCTCCTGGCACTCGACAACGCCGAGGTGGCCGCGGACCTCCGTGAGCTGGTGCCCCCTTCGCCATCGAGCCTGGTGCTGGTGACCGCGATCCGACCGGGCGACGATCTGCTGGCCGAGTACCCGGCGCCGCCGATCGAGATCGGCGGCCTCGAACGCGACTTTTCCCTCGAACTTCTCGGCAGGTTCTCCGATCCGGCGGCGATCGAAGCGGAACGTGCCGCCGCCATCGAACTGGCGGGTCTGTGCGATCACATGCCGTTCGCCCTGGTGCTGGCGGGAATCCGCGTCGGCAAGCGGCTGCGGCGCGGGCCGGGCGCGGTCGCGTCGGTGCTGGCCGGTTTCCGGGAAACCGGGGCACTGGGCGGGATCGACGTCATCGCGATGGCGTTCGAGCAGTCGTTCGCCGAACTGTCGCCCGACGCGGCCGAACTCTGCCGTCTGCTGGCGTCGCACCCCGGCCCCGACTTCACCACCGCCTCGGCGACGGCCGTTTTCGGGAAACCGGTGGGCGACGCGCTGGACGAACTCGCGGACGCGGGATTCCTGGCTCCCACGGGGTCGCCCCGGCAGCAACTGTTCAACTTGATCCGCGAAGGGGCGCTGCGCCGCGGCGAAAAGGACGTCGCGGTCACCAGGGCTCTGGAGTTCTACCGGGACCAGGCCGTCGCCGCGGATCACCGCACGAGCCCGGACCGCTTGCGTTGTTACGCGCCGATTTCCGTGCCTGCCCCGGATTTCGAAGGCAAGCATCCGCTCGACTGGGTCGACGACGCCCGGGAGACCTACGGAGCGTTGGCGCGGCAGGCGTTCGAACGGGAACGGGATGTCGAACTCGGGCAGATCTGCGGCGCGCTGGAAGTGCTCATGCTCAACCGCGGGCATCATCGGCTCTTCGCCCACATCAACCACTGGGGTCTGCTCGCGGCGAAGCGGCTCGGCGAGCCGGCGCTCACCACGAGAATCCTCAGTCAGCAAGGCCGTACCTTCTTCCTGCTGCACGAATTCGACCGCGCCCAGCCACTGCTGGAAGAAGCTCTCGAGACGGTCCGGACGCTGGACAACCCGGCACTGGAATCGTCCGTGCAGGAGTTCTGCGGCCGGTTCCACGAGGAGAAGGGACTCCTCCCGGCCGCCGCGGATTTCCTCTGGCGAGCCGTGACGCTGGACCGGGCGATGGCCGACGCGGGACGCCGGTCGCTCGGTATCCACAGTCGCATGCTGGCGAACGTGCTGCTGAAAGCCGGTGCGTACGACCAGGTCTGGGCGTTGCTCGCCGAATCCGCGCAGCAGTTCCCCGCAACGGATTCGCGGAACCTCGGCCGGGTGTCCATGGTGCGCGCCAAGTACCTCCGGACGATCGGCCGGCACGACGACGCCGAACTCGAATTGCTCGAGGCGTGGCGGCTGGTGTCCGGTGCGACGCAGTACACGGCCGAATTCGAGGAGGAGTTCGGCAGGCTCTGCGCGGGCCGTGGTGACCACGCCCGGGCGTATACGCATTTCCAACGCGCCTGGCAGACGTACTTCGACGCGGGACATCCACGGGAGGCGGAGTTCCGCGCGGTGCTGGCTAACGCCGGGTTACGGTGACCGGCTGCCCGTTGATCTCGTGCGTCCCCGCGCGATCGGTGAGCACGGCGAGTTTCGTGTAGAGATGACTCGCCAGCAGCGTCGGGTCGATTTCCGCGGACAGCAGGAAATCCCCGTCGCCCCGGACACGGGCGAGACAGCCGCCGGGCGTGGGAGCGGCGACCAGGCGAGCGAGCGGCCAGTGTGCGAGTAGCTCGTCGAAGCGGGCCGGGTTCTCCACGAACACGATGTCCGCGCCGTCGAGTTCGCGAAGGGTCGCTTGATCCGCGTGCGCGAGAACATGCCGGTGACTCAGGCCTTCCGGTCGTGTCGACGCGGGGAAGCGGACGAATTTCCCGGTTTCGTCGATTCCGGCGGCGAGCGCGGCCACGGGATGGCTCACCGGTGCCGGATCCGGCACCGGCGGGAAATCGGGAGGAGGCTCGGGCTTGTTCAGGTCCAAGAGGTCGTAGAGCACATCGCCCAGCCGCGGACCGCTCGCGGCGTCCTCGACGGCCCGGTCGATGATCGACCGGTAACGCCCCGGCACGTGGCTTTCGATGGCCGCGTCGATCTGGCCACGCAGTCCGGTGTCCGCCAGTTCGGCCACGGCCCGGGTCAGGAGGGCCAGTGGTGAGTCGTCCACCGTGGTGGTGGCGCCGGAGGCGGTGAGCAGCACCGGTTTGTCGGCCGCGGCGGCGTACAGCGCGGCGGACCCCTGGTCGGAGAGCACGCAATCCGCGGCCAGCAGGGCCGCCTGCCAGCCGTGATCCGGAGGGATGAGCGTGACCCCGCCGCTGAGTTCCGGGTGCAGCCAGGACTCCAGCTGCCACGGACTGTGCGCCGCCCACACGCCGGAATGCAGGGTGAGGACGAGCTGGTAGTCGTCCAGCGGCAATTCGTTGAGCAGTTCGCGAAGCAGCCGCGGATGCCGCGCGTACAGCGAATTCGTGCCCCAGGTGGACGCGATCGCGACGAGTTTCCGGTCCCCGGTGCCGAGCGCGGCGCGGTAAGCCGCCACGCGGTGCCTGCTCGCCATCATCCGGTCGTGACAGGGGTCGCCGACGACGACCGCCCTGTCCAGCGCCTCGGGGCAAGCCGACCTCAGCTGCTCCCGTTGTACCGAGTGCGAGAGCGCGATCGCCGCCGGGATCACCCGGTCGTGGCGCACGAGCCTGCTCGGGTCCATGCCCGACGTGACCCGTCCTCCTGGGTAATACTTCTGATAGCCGATGCCGTGCGGCACCAGCAGAACAGGCCCGTTCAGTTCGTGCAGGGCGTCGTTTTCGCTCGCCGCGAGGATGAGGTCGAAGGTGTTCTTCGCGGCCTGTTCCCAAGGGATGACGGCGACACGAAGATCACGCAACGCTTCGCGCACACCGGCCGAGAGGATCGCGGGCCGGGCCTCGTCGAAGGTGAAGGTCGTCTGGATACGGAGGTCGGGACGCGTCAGCGTCAAGATGTCCTGGAGCCGGTTCAGCGTCGTCAACGTCCGGACGACCACGAGAAGCTGTCGTTCCGGCGAGTTGGTCAACCAAGAGCGGAACTCCGGGTCGAGCGGGACTTTCGCCCAAAACGACGGGGGGGGGGTACCTTTTTCGCGCACTACCTGTCCCGGCGCGCGATCCACGCCGCGGCCTGTGTGCGGCGCTGCATGCCCAGCTTCGCGAGGACCGACGTCACGTAGTTCTTCACCGTCTTCTCGGCGAGGAACAGGCGTTCCGCGATCTCGCGGTTCGACATGCCCTGCCCGATCAGGTCCAGCACCTCGCGCTCGCGTTCGGTGAGGGAACCGAGTTCGTCCTCGGGCGGATGCCGCAGCTTGTCCAGCACCCGCGCCGTCGACAGCGGGTCGAGCAGCGACCGGCCCGCCGCGACCTCGCGGACCGCGTTGACGACGTCCTGGCCGCGGACCTGTTTCAGCAGGTACCCGGCCGCGCCCGCCATGATCGCGCCGACCATGGCCTCGTCGTCGTCGAACGCGGTCAGCATCAGGCACTGCGGCGGGTTCGGCTTCGAACGCAGCTCGCGGCAGAGCGCGATGCCGTCGCCGTCGCCGAGCCGCACGTCGACCACCGCGACGTCCGGCTCGACGTGCATCGCCACGGCGAGGGCTTCGTCGACCCCGCTCGCTTCGGCGACGACCTCGATGTCGGGCTCGTCGGTGAGGAGGTCACGCAGGCCGCGCCTCACCACCTCGTGGTCGTCGATGAGCAGCACCTGGATCGGCATACCCCCACGTTACTTCGTCGCGTCGGCGACCAACCCTTCCACCAGCGTGGACGGCAGACCGGCCCGCTCGCCCAGCCAGCGCGCCCACGTCGGCAGCAACGCTTGCGCGGCGGGACGGACGGGGCCGTCCGCCCAGTCACCGATCAGTGCGCGGATATGGCCGATCCGGTCCGGCGACACGGCGAACCACGTGGCGGGGACGATCCCCTCCATCCATTCGGCGGCCAGATCTTCGATCACCAGATCGTCGGGCTCGTCGCCGAAGGTCTCGAGGTGCCAGGCGGTGAAGGGGACGGTCATCACCGTCGGGTCGATGCCGGTGTAGTAGGAGTCGCTCGGCGGCAACCGCGGGCCGTGGTTCGTCAGCGCGGTGTCGAGGGCCAGGTACCGCCGCTCGGCGCGGTACCAATTGTCGAGGGTGGTGCGCGATTCGTCGCCGAGGAGATCCACCGAGCGGTTGACGAGACCTTCCAGACGGCCCGTATCCGTGACCGGCTCGGGCACCGCCGTCCCGCCGAAACGGTTCCGCCATGCTTCTGCCGCCTGATCGAGAGAGTCGTAGACGCCGCCACCGACGAGGCGTGGGATCCACGATATGTCGATTTCGAACACGTAGACCGTTGTGGCCGCGTCACCGGGATAGAAGAAGGTCGCGAGCACGCCGAGGCGCGTTCCGTAGACATCCTGGAGTTCCCAGACGTCACCGGTCGCCTTGATCTTCGCGGCCAGCCGAGCCCATTCGGGCAGGACCTCCGACCGCAACGCCTTCCGCAGCCTGCTCACGCTCGCGCGCACGAACGACTCGAAGCCCGGTGGGGAGATCGCGCTCATCCCCTGCAGCAGCAGCCAAAGCTCCTGGCGCGGCTCCGCGTTCGCCGTCGCGAGCACGACGGCTTCGAAGAACAGATCGAAGTCCAGGCCGTCGTTCTCGCCTTGCAGTGCCCGGTGCAGCTCGGCTCCGAGCAGCGAGGCCGTCGCCTCCTCGAGTTCGCGCGGGTTTCGCGCCTTCAGGAGAACGCCCGCCTCGTCGAGGACGTTCTCGATCGATCCCTCCATCCAATCCGGCAGTGCCGCCGGCTCCACGACCTGCGGCTTCTTCGTCCTCTTGGTCTTCTTGTTCCTCTTCGGCTTCCGGCCACGGGATACGGCCATACCCCGCACGTTACTTCGGGGCCGCCCAGTAGATCGCCCGTGCCACCTGCGAGTACAAGCCCTTCGGGTGATCACGGAACAGCGGCTCGGTGCCGAACAGCACCGCCCGCCCGCCGAACCCCGAGGTCCCGGACACGACGGCGGCCTGGCCCGCCGCCTGCAGCGGTCCGCCCGTCCCGTCGTCCCGGGTCCGCCAATGACCGGCGACCAGTGGATTCCCACTCGCGTAATGCTGCTCGACCCGGACCGAGGAGCCGAGATCGGTGAACCAGAACGGCCCGTAGACGAACGAGTCCGGCAGCGCACCGCCACCCACCGGGCCGGTCCCGTTGACGACCGAGACGACGCCGTTCCCGTCCTCCCAGCCCGCCACCGGGCGGGCTTCCAGAAGTCCGACGTCAGTGTTGAATCGGGCGCCCGTGGCGCCGCGGGTGACCACGCCACCGCGGGCGAGGAAGGCGCGCAAAGCGTCCTTCGCGGCCGGATCGAGGTCCGGGTACCGTAGTCCCGAAGAGACGAACAGCAAGTCCACCTTGGACCAGTCGAAGCCCGCGTTGAGCACCGCCGCCGACACCGGCCGCACGTCGAAGCCCATGTCCCGCAGCGCTTTCAGCTCGTCCGCGCCGACGGCGGCCGCGATCGTCTTGCGGGTCAACGGCGTCGCCGTCCCGCTCGCCTCGGTGAACCGGACGCCGTAACGGTCCGCCACCTCGGCGGCGGCCGGGCGCGCCGACGCGGGGACGACGATCGTGCCGTCGTCCGTACGCCCCAGTGCGAGGCCCCGGTTCAGCAGGTCGTTGGCGGCGCTGACGTCCAGCTCGCCGACGAGCTTCAGCGCGAGGTCACGGCCGGGCGCGGCGTCGATGCCGCCGGTCGGCGACGCCGCGACGACGTCGTGCGCCCGGACGTCGAGCCTGCCCTGCTTCACGATGTCCACCGACGCGCCCCACAGCAGGCGGTGGCTCCAGCCGGAGATGTCGTACATGACCGGCACCTTCGCCGAGATGTCGCTGCCCCGCTCCAGCATCACGTTCGCCAGGCCGCGTTTCGGCTGGTGCATGTCGACCAGGTACGAACCGGCCGGGTACCGGCGTCCGGCCAGCGAGAACGGGCGATCGGCCTGCCGCACGCGGATGTCGTTGGCCACCAGGTGGTCGACGAGCCGGGAAGCGGCGACGCCCGAACGCTGGTCCGCACCGGCGGGGATGACGTACGCGCGCGGGAACTCCGTGCGGTAGCGGTCTTCCGGCCCGAAGCCGGGCACGAATCCGTCGGGGATCTCGCGCTGCGCTTCGCCTGCCTCGCCGCGGCGGAACATCTCGATCTGGTTCGCGATGAGCTCGCGGCGGTTGCGGTCGACGTAGTCCAGCGTGCTGCCGATGGTGGCCTCGACGACCTCGGTGTTGATCACCGCGCGCCGCTGGAGTTCCGCCACCGGCTGCGTCTCGTAGTCCGCGTTGTTGACCCGCATCGGGATCTCGATCGTGAAGGACACCGCGCCGTGGTACATCGCGTACTGGGCGGTGTAGATCGGTGCCCAGCCGTCCCAGCTGCCGGGTTCGTAGTCGCGGAACGGGATCTCCGGCTTCGCCGTCTCCGGCCGTCCGAGCGCCTTGACCGCCTTCTCCATGCCGAGGCCGTTGGCGTAGCCGTGCTTGAGGTAGAGGTCGAAGTCGTAGTTCTGGCCGTGCGGTGGGGTGGTCGGCTCGATGAGCGTGTTCTCGACGTAGCCGTGTTCGTCCAGCATCATCAACGGCTGCTTGCCGATGGCGATGCCGCGCATGGCCCGCACCTCGGGCTGCGACGCGGTGACGAAGTCGCGGTTGGGATCGAAGCCCTGCGACGTCTGCCGCGTGCCGGCGACGCGACCGTCCGGATTGGCCGTGACGTTGAAGTAGAAGCGGTTGCGCTTCAGCAGTTCGACGGTCTTGGGATCGTTCGACGTCGCCAGCTTCTCGATGACGCGGAGCGCGCCGTCGGTGCCTTCCCATTCGTTGCCGTGGATGTTGTTGTTGAGCCACACCGGCGCCTTGTAGCCGTGACGCAGGAACGGGTCACGCGCGGCGCGGGCCGGGTCGTTCTCGATCAGCGAGCGCCACGCGTCCTGCCGCCGTGCCTCGCCCGGGTGCTCCGGCGCGGTGAGCGTCACCAGGTAGAGGTCGCGGCCGAGGCCGGACTGCCCGGCGATCTCGACCGAGATCCGATCGCTGCGGGCCTGCAACGCGTTCAGCTTCGGCGCGATCGCGTGGTACGGCGCGAGCCCGAGCTTGATCGACTTGTCGGCCGTGTTCTCCGGGTACACGCGCAGCTTGGTCTTGCGCGGATAGCCGGAACGGTCGCCCGCGACGTTCTCGCCCGCCGCGGCCCGCGCGGCACTCATCGGCGGGTCGGTCGCGGCGACGTCGTTGCGTTCCGGTCCGTTGCCGGGATCCCGGTGCGGAGACGTCGGCGGCGGCGCCGCGTACGACGGCGCGGCGACCGCGCTCAGGGAAAGCATCAGGGCCAGGATTACGGTGCGAGCCGAACGCGACAAGGGCCACCTCCAGGGACGTCGGCCCAGTCTTTCCGTGGATCGAACGCGCCACAAGCTCCGAAAGGCGTCTAATCGGGCGCCGGGAAGCGGATTTCGTTCCGGTCGATTTTGGCGTTGGCCGCTTCGATCAGGTCCACCCCGAGACTGTTCGCCAGCTGGAGGAGATACAGCGTGACGTCGGCGATCTCGTCGACGACGTTGTGTGCCAGTTCAGGGTCGGAGCGCCACTCCGCGGATTCCTCCGGGGTGAGCCACTGGAACAGCGAGGTCAGCTCGCCGACTTCGCCGGACAGGGCCATGACCAGGTTCTTCGGGGTGTGGAAAGGCTCCCAGGCCCGTGCCGCGGCGAAGTCACGGAGGCGCTGGTGGAGGTCGTCGAGTGTCACGTGTCGTGCCTACCAGATCGTCACGGTGCGCTAACGGCCGTATGGCGGACGAGCCTGGGTCCTCGTCGCGTTGTTCCTTGGCGGATTCCCGGTCCAGTAAGCCGTTCAGACCCGCGACGACGCCGAAAGCGCAGCGGCCGGCCGTTCCGCCACCTACGCCGCGTATGCCGAGCGCATCGACACCTGACGGAAAGTAGCCGCCGGACCTCCTCGCCGCGCGGCAGATCGAGCACTCGGCGCAGCTCGCGATCGACGGCGGACGCCGCGTGCCTGGCCGTCGCCGCGGTGATCTCGCCTGCTCGTGGGGTGGTGAGGGCGATCGTCCTGCGGCTCCCGATCTCGATCATCCGGTGCCCTTCGCGGCTCGAAGCGACGCCACCGGCCTGGTCACACCCGGTGAGCGATTACGCCGAAAAGAGCACGCGGTTGGCCCACACGAGTCGGCGAACCGTTCGGGCAGACTTGTCCGGGTGAGTGCCCCGACGGATCTGCGCCCCTACCTGCGTACCTTGGACGCGGAAACGCTGGCGGACCTGCTTCATGCCCAGGCCGAGCGTGACCCTGTGTTACGGCATGCCCTGGAAAACCGCTTCGCCACCCAGGGGAGTGATCTCGCCGAGGTGCACCGTCTTCTCGACACCGCGGTGATGTCGGGCAACGTCGAGTACGCCGCGAAGGTCGGTTCCGTCCTCGACACGCTACAGCGGCTTCTCGACGCCGGCAGCCGTGCCGATCTCGCCCCGCTCGCCCGCCGGACCGTGGACGACATCAGCGAGATGCTGGAGCAGATCGACGACACCTCCGGCGAGGTCGCGGACAGGCTGGACAGGGCCGTCGAGCTGTACGCGCGGGCCTGCGTCGCGCGCCCGCCGGATCCGGAGAGCCTGGCCGCCTGGATCCTCGAAGTCGAGTTCGACGGGCCCGGCTGGCCCGCCATCGAGCTGGCCGACTTCGCTTCCGCGTTGGGAGACAACGGGCTCGCACGCATCCGGTCCACTGTGGACAGCGTGCTGGCCGAGCATCCCTCCGGTGCGAAACGCGAGACGGCGGAACGGTTGCGCGAGGAGCTGGCGGAGGTGTCCGGCGACGTCGACGCGCTCGTCGCGATCCTCACCGCCAAGCCGCCGCGGGTCGACGTCAGCCTCAAGATCGTGCGCGTGCTGCGCGCGGCGGGACGGCACAGCGAGGCCATCGCGCACGCGGCACGGGCGCTCACACACGACAAGAAGGAGGAGGCGCCGCCGGAAGCGGAGCCGGTTCCCTTGTCGCGCAAAGATTTCGACGAGAACCCCGTGGCCACGACCTATCTTGCCCTGCGCGAGGAATCGCTGGAAACAGGGCGCTGGGTCGCGCAACGGAAGACCGCGCTGGCCCGGTTGCGCGAGCTCGCCGCCGAAACCACGGAGGCCGCCGACGAACTCGTCCACGCGCTTCTCGGCGAGGATCGCGCGGACGAGGCCTGGCGGGCGGCGGTGCGTTTCGAGGCCTCTTTGCCGGTGCGCGTCGAACTCGCGGAATCGCGTTCCGTCGCCCATCCCGCTGAAACCATTCCCGTATATCGGGACCATGTCGAAGAATTGATCACGCGGAAAGATCCGAACTCCTACCGCGAGGCGGCCCGGCAACTGCGCAAATTGCGCACCGTGCACAAAAAGGCCGGTACGGCTGAAGAATTCAGCTCGTACCTGAGCACCTTGGTGGAAATACACAAACGCAAGACACGGCTGCTCGCCGAGGTCAAGGCGGCGAGGATCGCGATTCCGAAACCGGTGAGGGCGTAACCGCGGCCGCCGTCCTTCGTTATTCGAAGCGAACCGAGGAAACCCGGCGAAGCAGGTCGAGCCACCCTGGCGGGCCGTTGTCGTCGCGGTGGTCCGGAAAACCGGTGTCCGCCCGCGTCCGGGACCCCGTGTTTCGCGCCCAGGACCACCGCGACGAGCCCGGCCGGACCCGCGTGAAAACATGTCGCCATGAGTCCGGTCAGCCGTGCCCGCAAGAAGGCAGCCCAGCCCTCCACCCCGAGTGTGACGGGCCTCTTCAAGGACGTCCTCCGGGACTTCTCGACCCTGGGTGCCGAACCCGAGGTGCTCGACGTCGAATTGCTGACCTCCGAGGTGCTCGGCCAGTGGTGGGAGATCGAGGTCGAGGAGAGCGAACAGCCGCTCGGCATGGAACTCATCGCGTTCGCCGAGCGGAAGATCACGCCCGCCGCGGCCGCGCTGCTCGCCGGGCTGAAGGTCTTCGCCGAGACCGAAGAGGAGCGTGAGGCGGCCGCCGCGGCGCTGAACACGGTCCTGGCGCGCGGGATCCCGGAGCCGGAATGGGTGGGCGACCTGGCCGCCGTGACCGTCGGGGACTGCTGGCGGACCGGTGACGTCTTCGGTGACGAGTCCTCTCTTCTCTGCGTCTTCTCGCGCGGCGGTGTCGAGCACGGGCTGCTCGCGCTGGTCGACTTCACCGAGGGCGGCCGGATCCGCGACGTCGTCGTGGTCGACAAGCCGCAGGAGGTCTTGGGCGAGATGCGGCAGCAGGCCGCCGACGACCCGGAGCTGGTCACGTTGGAGCGGGTGCTGCCCGAGCGCGCCCACCAGCTGCTCGCGGACGGGCTCGCCGCGACGGACGTCGTCGAAGAACCCGACGTCAGCGAGGACTACGCGCGGTTCCACGCGCTCGCGCTGGCCTGGATCCGGGCGCTTCCCGCTCCCGAACCGTCGCCCGAGATCACCGAATGGCCCGAACAGACCCGTGAAGAGGTCGTCGCCGACTTCATCGGATCCGGGCTCGTGGACGACACCGAAGCGACGCGGTTCTACGCGCGCCTGCTCGTCGATTTCGGCTGCGCGACCGAGCCGGGCAGCCCGCTGCGGGTGGGGCCCGAGAAGCTCGCCCGGTTCCTCGAGTCGCTGCTGGACGGCGAGATGGAGATCGACGAGGCGTACGAAGGCGCGCTGGAGCCCGCCCTGCTCGCCTGGGTCACCTGGGCCGCCGACCGTGCCGGGCTCCCCGAGGCCGCGCGCGTGGCGCTGCTCGAGGGCGCGACCGAGTTCCTGGAGGAGTTCGCGGAGGACGAGGACTCCGCACTCGACGTCTACTTCGACGGCTCCGAGGGCATCGAGGACCCGGGGGACCTCGCGGAAGCCCTCGCCCGCCGGATGTTCGCCGTCCCGACCGTCTACGCGGAGATCGGCGACGAGGAACTGGAACTCGAGCCCGCCGATCCCGAACAGCGTCGCCTGCTGGTGATCGCCGAGCACCCCGAGTACCACGAGGCGCTGGCCGAAGAGACCTTCGACGGTGAGCCGAGGATGCGGCTGGCGCTCAAGACCACGATCGTCGACCAGCTCTGGGCCGACGAGCCCGCCGAGGTCTGGCAGGCCGTGCGGCGGCTGAGAGACACCGGGCAGGAACGCGACGAGATCTTCGACCGCCTCATCGACGCGCTGTCCGCCCAGCTGACCGAAACCGGCGAACACGAGATGGACTACGACGTCGACGACTACCGGACGGCGCTCGGCGAACTCGCCTGACCACCCGGAGGCCCGTCGCCGGGCTCAAGGTCGTTCGCCGAGCTGGGCGACCAGCGCCCTGGCCGCGTTCCGCAGTTGCCCGCGGCGCGTGCTGTCAGTGAGTCCTTGCAGGTGGAACGCCCACTGTGCCTCGACGAGGCCGGCGATGGCATAGGCCGTCCCGGCGACGCGATCGGCCGATGCGGTGGCGTACGCCGCCTGGAGCTGCTGTTCGGCCGCGGGGAGCCACCGCCGTGTCCACAGTTCGTGCAGTTGGTGTCGGACGCCGGTGTCCCTGGCCGCGAGCGCCACCAGTTCGGTCCACACGACGAGGTCTTCGGCGTGCCGGTACGCCCCGGGCTCGAACAAGCGATCCAGCCGCTCTTCGACACTGTCCCCCTCCTCGCCCAAGACCATCCGTTCGCCGTAGGCCGCGACGGCTTCGGCGATGAACGCGGTCATCAGCTCGTCGCGGTCGCGGAAGTAGTGCAGCACCAGTGTTCGCTGCAGGCCGGCCGCCGCGGCGACGTTCACCATCGTCGTGCCTGCCAAGCCGTCCCTGGCGACGACCGAGGCCATCGCTTCGAGGATCTGCCTCCGTCGTTGACGGGTCATGGCCGGACGGCCTACTTTATTTACTGACATGACAGTAAATATACTAGGGGGAGCGACCATGCGAGTACTGGCCCTCGGCGGTGCCGGGGCGATGGGGGTCCATGCGTGCCGCACCGTCGCCAAGGTCCACGAAGATGCCGAGCTGATCGTCGCCGACCTCGACGCCGGGCGAGCCGCCGAGGTCGCGGCGGGCCTCGGTGACCGGGCGAGCAGTATCGGCCTGGACGTCACCGATGCCGCGGCCCTCACCGAGGCGATACGCCGCGCCGACGTCGTGATGAACACGGTCGGGCCCTTCTTCCGGTTCGGCGTGCCGATCCTGCGTGCCGCGATCGCGCAGGGCCGCGACTACATCGACATCTGCGACGACTGGGAGCCGACCGTCGAGATGCTCGGCCTGAACGAGGCCGCGAAGGCGGCCGGGAGCACCGCGTTGGTCGGGATGGGCGCGAGTCCGGGGGTGTCGAATCTGCTGGCCGTCTCGGCGGCGCGTGAGCTCGATCGGGTGGACGAGATCATCACCGGGTGGGATCTCACGACCGGCGGACTCGACGCCGCGTCGATACCGGGTGTGCCGAGTGCGGCTGTCGTCCACGCCATCGAGCAGATCACCGGGACGATCCGCGTGACCAGAGGCGGTCGTCCGGTCGACGAACCGGCCTTGCGGCGCACGCGCCTCGACTACCCGGGGGTCGGGCGGCGGACGGCTTGGACCTTCGGGCATCCCGAAGCGCTCACGATGCCCGCGGCGTTCCCGTCGGTCACGACCAGCCTCAACGTGGCGTTCGGCGACCCCGCCACCATCGCCGGGTTGCGCCTTATCCGCGCGGCCGTCGACCGACGGCTCGTGTCGGCCCGTCGCGCCGCACTGATCGCCGAACGCGTCGATCGATGGTCGTCCGCCAAACCCGCGTTCCGGGGACGGCGGCTTCCGCCCCTGTTCGGCCTCGCGATCGGCACCCGTCACGGCGAACCGGCATCGGCGGGCTGCGCCCTCGCCCAGATTCCCGGTGGCCTCACGATGGGCGAGGTCACCGGTATCCCCCTCGGTGTCGCGATCGGCCTGCTGGCCGGTGCGCGACCAGGAGTCGGGACTCCGGAGACCCTTCTGGACCCTGGTGACGTCTACGCGGCGTTGGCCCCGCACTGCATCGGCGACCCGGACCCCGCGAGCATGGTCGTGACGACTCGATCCTGGGAGGCTCACGCCGCCGCCGACCTCCACGACGCACTCGCCCGGGCGCGTGCCTTGCTCGTCTGAACCCGGCTCGGCCGCCCGACGCGACGACACGGGTCAGCCGCTTGCAGCTCCCATCGAATAAATCTAGTCTGTCTAGATGGAAGCAGCAACCTGGCAAGTGCAGGACGCCAAGCAGCGGCTGAGTGAGCTGCTGCGCCGGGCCGCGTCCGACGGGCCGCAGTTCGTCACCAAGCATGGGGAGGAGGTGGCCGTGGTGCTGGACATCGTGGATTACCGCAGGCTGGCAGGAGGCGGCGAAGCCGTCGATTTCAAGCTCGTGCTCTCCGGTGAGCAGCACCATCCCGAGTACGGGGAGGCGCTGGCCGACGTGCTGGAGGAGATCGCCGCCGAACGCGCCGAGGACCTGCCGAGAGATGTCGTGGAGGTGAGCGGGTGAGCTTTCTGCTGGACACGAACATCGTGTCCGAAGCTCGGCGGCGCACCCAGAACCCGGGATTCGCCCGCTGGTGGGGCGGGGTTTCGTCGAGCAGGCTCTATTTGAGCGCGCTGAGCGTGGGGGAGATCGAGCGGGGGATAAGCAAACTCAGACATCGAGGGGATCAGGACACCGAGCGGGCGGACGCGCTGGGCGATTGGCTGGCCGGGCTCACCAGGCAGTTCTCGGAACGGATCCTTCCGGTGACCGCCGAAATCGCGGCCGAATGGGGCAGGCAGTACGCGCCGCGGAAAGTGCCGTCCATCGACGGGCTGATCGCCGCGACCGCCCGGGTCCACGAACTGACCCTGGTCACCCGCAACCTCGCCGACATGGCCGGGCTCGGTGCGCAGGTGCACAATCCGTTCGACTGAGCCGTCTTCAGGCCGTCTTCAGGCCGGGTTCAGCCCAGGGGTGCGGCCGGGGTGCCCTTGCTCTCCGTGACTTCGGACTTCTTCCAGCGGCGGTCCCCGCGGGCGTCGTCGAAGTCGACGACGAAGGCGCCGGCGGCCATGGCCACCAGGAGCGCGAGGCCGAGAATCGAGCCGATCCAGGTCAGGATGATCGAGAACATCGTGACCCTCCTCCCTGCTCAAGGTCCTTTTTCGGACCTCTTGTTCCCCTGACACAAGGGTCGCCTCGGGGGCCTGTAGCCGGTATCGGCCAACCGGTTACACGTACGGAGCGTGGATCGGCCGATCGGCCGAGGAGCACCGCTCACCGGTGGCGGTGCGCGACCGGTGCGCACCGCCGACTCGCCGGTGGTGCGAAGGCTGGTCCTTGTGAGGGAACGGCCGTGCGACCACCGCGGCCTGCGTCTCTATGCCTTGCGCCTCAGTACATGAAGGCCCCCTTCCTGTACCTAGTCGCCAGGGTCCCGGCAAAGTCGCATAGCCGCTGGTCGAGTGGGTGTTGCGGTGACAGAGGCGGGCTCGTCACAGTCGCCTGACATCTTTCTCGACTGTCCACATAGAACACCTCCAGGGCTACGGTGCCCGATTTGGGCGTTTTTCGACCGGGTCGTGAGTGACAAAGAGGGTTCTAGCCCTAAATTTCACTTACGACCCAGTCGAAAAACGTACCTAAAAGCATCAAATGGACATTCAGCGGCCGAATGGTGTCCTTTGTGGACACTTGACGCTCAAGGCACCCTGTCATCCGCTCTCGTAGGAAGTCCAATTCGGATCACCGAAAGCGCCACCGACCAGCGGCTATGCGACTTTGCCGGGGCCCTGACCTAGGCGCAAGGAAGGGGGCTTCATGTACAGGGGAAGGGGCGAAGGTCAAGCAGCCGATGTGACTGACGGCGACATCAGGGCCGAAGGCTCCCTCAGAGCTTCCGCAGCCGGACCCGGTTGATCGTGTGGTCGGCGTCCTTGCGGAGGACGAGGGTCGCCCTGGGCCGGGTCGGCTTGATGTTCTCCATCAGGTTGGGCTCGTTGATCGTGCGCCACAGGTGGCGCGCCTCGGCCCGGGCCTCGTCGTCCGGGAGGCCGGCGAAGTGGTGGAAGTGTGACGCCGGGTCCGCGAAGGCGGTGTGCCGCAACTTGAGGAAGCGCTCGATGTACCAGCGTTCGATGTCGGTCGTCGGCGCGTCCACGTAGATCGAGAAGTCGAACAGATCGGAGACGGTGAGCCGAGGGCCGGGCTGGAGGACGTTCAGTCCTTCGAGGATCAGGATGTCGGGTCGCTGAACGACCTGCTCCTCGTCGGGAAGGATGTCGTAGGCGAGGTGCGAGTACACCGGCGCGCTGACCCGTTCCGCACCGGACTTCACGTCGGTGACGAACCGCAGCAGCGCCCGCCGGTCGTAGCTTTCCGGGAAACCCTTGCGGTGCATGATCCCGCGCCGGACCAGTTCCGCCCGCGGGTGCAGGAAACCGTCGGTGGTGACCAGGTCGACCCTGGGGTGGTCCGGCCAGCGGGCGAGCAGGGTGCGCAGGATGCGCGCGGTGGTCGATTTGCCGACGGCGACGCTGCCGGCGATGCCGATGATGTACGGCACCTTGGTGCCCCGGCTGTCTTCACCGAGAAAGGTGGTGGTGGCTTCGTGCAACCGTTGCCGGGCGGCGACCTGGAGATTGATCAGCCGGGAGAGCGGCAGATAGACCTCGGCGACCTCGGCCAGGTCGACCTGTTCGCCGAGACCGCGCAGCCGCAGCAGTTCCGCGGCGGTCAGCGGCAGAGGAGTCGACCTTCGCAACTCGCGCCACTGCTCACGGTGCAGCTCGACGTAGGGACTGAGCTCACGGACCCGCGGCATCGCACACTCCTCGCCCGTCGCCAGCGCTGGCGCCGTACAAAACGGTGTTGACGAGTTCTCGGCGGGTGAACGTGCCGCGAACCGGATGAAGCCGTTTCAACGGTAGGGCTTAGGGCTCGTGAACGCGCTGCGATGTGATGTACCCCGCTTCGGGGCGTTACCGTCCGTTACGAAGGCGGTCGGGGGTGAAGACCTCGCTCCACGCCGCGGCGACCTGCCGGGCGCAGGCGGCGGGCGTGACCCCGCCGACGCCGGTACCGAGTCCGGGCATCGCGATCGTGTGCACGAGGTCACGGACCCGGCCCTGGTCGAGTCTCCCGTCGCGCCACTGCCGGAAGACCGCCCTGGCGGCCAGGTACGGGTGCACGGTGTCGCGCGGGAGGCGTTCGCCGGGTTCCCGCATCGTCGGCGCGCTGATCAGCCAGGCGGGCTCCGCCTCACCGGTGGGCACGATCACCGCTTCGCCGATCGGGAGCTCTCCGCCGTGGTAGGCGAGGACGGCGCTGCGCACGTTCTGCTCGACCTCGGGATAGGCGCGGGCGTAGACGGCGTCGATGCCGCCACGCATCCAGCCGTAGGAGTTCGCGGGGCTGACGACGGCTTGCGCGAAGACGTCGAGCACCGACCCGCGGTGCACGAAGACCCGGCCGTCCACGGTGTCCGCGACGGTGGTCCAGGCTTGCGCGAGCAGGTCATCGACGGCGCACAGCACCAGCTCCGGAGTGGGACGGTCCGTCAGGGGGGCGTGCGAAGAGCCGACGTCGTCGTGGCCGGTGTGCGTGCCCGGTTCGGCGGTCACGCCTTAAGCATGGCAAAAAAAGGCACCCGGCGTAACCGGTGCGCGTACCGGCTGTCCGAGTGAAAGTGGCCACTCATGTCGTGCGTAATCTGGCGGGGTGTCACGGATCGCGTACTTCGGCCCCCAGGGAACCTTCACCGAACAGGCCGCGCGCCGGCTCGTCCCCGGTGAGGAGTTGATCCCCGCGGAGACGATCCCGGCGGCACTCGCCGCGGTGCGTTCGGGCGCGGCCGACGCGGCCTGCGTCCCGATCGAGAACTCCGTGGAGGGCGCGGTCACGGCCACCCTCGACAGCCTGAGCGAGGCCGAGCCGCTCGTCGCGGTGGCTGAGGTGCTGCTGCCGGTCCACTTCAGCGTGCTGACCCGGCCGGGCACGACCGAGATCCGCACCGTGGCGAGCCATCCGCACGCGCTCGCGCAGGTCCGGCACTGGGTCGAAGCGAACTTCCCCGGCGCGCATCCGGTCGCGACGTCGTCCACCGCCGCGGCCGCGGTCGCGGTCGACGCCGGCGAGTTCGACGCCGCCGTCACCGCGCCGGTCGCCGTCGAACACTATCCGCTGGAGGTGCTGGCCACCGAGGTCGCCGACGTCCGCGACGCCAAGACCCGGTTCCTGCTGGTCCGCGCGCCCGGCGTGCTGCCGGAGCCGACCGGGGCCGACCGCACGTCGATCGTCGCCGCCGCGACGAACCGGACCGGCGCGCTGGCGGAACTGCTCACCGAACTGGCGGTCCGCGGCATCAACCTGACCAAGCTGGACGCCCGCCCGACCAGGAACAACTTCGGTGAGTATCGCTTCTTCATCGACTTCGAGGGCCACGTGGCCGAGCCCCGGATCGGCGACGCGCTGGCCGCGTTGCGCCGCCGGTGCGGCAACGTGCGGTTCCTCGGTTCCCACCCGCGCGCGGGCAACGGCACCACCGAGATCGAACCGGGTGCCGCCAACGACGATTTCACCGACGCGATCGACTGGGTCGAGTCGGTCCGGAAGGGGGTACAGGCGTGAAACTTCTCCTTGTCCGCCACGGCCAGACCGAGGGCAACGTGCGAGGAGCGCTCGACACCGCGTTGCCCGGTCCGCCACTCACCGATCTGGGCCGCGAGCAGGCCCGGGATCTCGTGACGCGGCTGGACGGCGAGCCCATCGTCGCGGTCTACGCCTCCCAGGCGGTCCGCGCGCAGCAGACCGCCGCGCCGCTGGCCGCCGAACTCGGCTTCGAGGTCCAGGTGCTCGACGGGGTGCACGAGGTCGCGGCGGGTGACCTCGAAGGCAAGACGGACAAGGACTCGGTCACGACCTACATGAGCGTCGTGCGCCGGTGGACCCTCGGCGAGCTCGACCAGCCGATCCCCGGCGGCGAGACCGGCGCACGGGTCCGCGCCCGGATGCTCGACGCGGTCGCCCGGCTGCGGGCCGAGCACGAGCAGGCAGACCCCGACGGCACGGTGGTGCTGGTGAGCCACGGCGGCGCGATCCGGCTGGGTGGCGAATGGCTCGCCGGGAACGTGACCGCCGAGATCGCCAACCAGGGTCTCATCCCGAACACCGGTGTCGTCGAACTCGTCGCGAACCCCACCGGCTGGACCTGCCTCACCTGGGCCGACGTCCCCGTCGAAGGCTGACCGGGAACGTTTGCCTCCACTCCCGCCGGGGAATACACCCACAAGATCTATTAACACCTTGTGGGGAATTAACCGGGACGGCGCAACCCGCGCGGCGGACAACCCGTCTACTGGACGGTGGGTCACCCGGGAGGGTTCGGCAGCGTCCGGCAGCGTCCGACTACAGGGAGGCGAATGACCATGGTTCGTTCGAAGATGATCTCCATCGGCGGTCTCATCGCGGGTACCGCCGGGCTCCTGCTGCTCAGCGCCTGCGGTTCGGAAACCGCACCCGTCGCGCAGAACACCTCCGCGTCACCGTCCACTTCGGCGCCGGAAACCTCGGCCGCGCCCAGCGTGAGTTCTTCGAACCCGGCACCGGCCTCGCAGCCGGTCCAGCAGCCCGCGCAGGAGCCGAAGAACGACGGGCTCTGCAAGGCGGGCGACGTCAAGCTGTCCATCAAGGACAGTGACGCCGCCGCGGGCACGGTGTACCGGAAGCTCGTCATCACCAACGCGAGCGGGCACCCCTGCACCATTCAGGGTTTCCCCGGCGTCTCGTACGTGACCGGCGCGGACGGCCGTCAGGTCGGCGAGGCCGCCTTCCGCGACGGCGAGAAGGGCGCGCCGGTCCAGCTCGGCAACGGCGAGAGCGCGATCGCGGACGTCGGTTTCGTGAACGTCCGCAACTACGACGAGGCGGTCTGCAAGCCCACCGAGACCCGGGGGCTGCGGGTGTACCTGCCGCAGGAGACGGCGTCGAACTTCGTGCCGGTGCAGGGCCTCGGCTGCGCGGGGAAGATCCCCGGCAACCAGCTGACCGTCAAGACCGTCCACCAGGGTTAGAGCTGGGTGCAGAGCTGTTCGGCCTGCGCCAGGTGCCGCTGACCGGCGATCTGGTTGAAGTGCAGGCTGAACACCATCCGGCTGACGCCGTCGATGTGGTCGGCCAGCGGGCGGTAGGTGACGTTGGCGGCGGCCGCCGCGGCGGAGAGTTCGCGGGCGGCCGTCATCCGGTGCAGGACCTCGGGGGCCAGTACGGCGACGGTCCGTTCGCCGGGCGCGGAGTCCGTGGTGTCCGGGATCGTGCCGACCCTGGCCAGTGCCCGGCACGCGTCCTGCGCGTCTTCGAGAGCTCCCGCGTTGACGCCCGAGAGCGCCCACAGCATGCCGATCACGCCGCCGCCGATCACGAAACCGGCGACTCCGGTGAGGACTTGCGGACGTCTGGAAGGTTCTTTCGTCCCCACGCCGGCCTCCGGCACCAGTGTCTGCCGCATCGCGGACCTCCCGTCACCAGTGGCGGTGATGGGCTATTTCAGCACCGAAGTCCGTTGTTTTCATCGGTCTTGGTGGAGAACCCGCACCTCCGTGGCCGATTCGTCATCGAAGGCTCCTCGGCGTAACGAGACGAACGCGAAACCGGCCACGGCGAACAGCAGAAGCCCGGACGTGAGGAACGTCCGGGCGGGGGAACCGAGGACGTGGGTGAGGACGCCGCCGAGCAGCGCGCCGATCGGGATCGCACCCCAGACGACGGTGCGCCACACGCCGAGGACCCGGCCGAGCAGCTCGCCGGGGACAAGCTTGTGCCGCGCCGTCCCGAGCACGACGTTCACCGCGACGACGGCCGCCGCGAACAGGCCGAACAGCGCCGCCCCCGCCACCGGCGAATTCGTCAGGCCCATGCCGGTGAACGCCGCGCCGCAGCAGGCCGTGCCCCCGAGGAGCACCGCGCGACGACTGGTCGCCTTCACCAGCCGCGGGGCGACGGCCGCGCCGAGCAGGCCGCCGATGCCACCGACGAACGCGAAGAGCCCGAAGGCCGCTTCGCTGAGACGCAGGTACTCGATCGCGTACAGCACCAGCTGCGCCTGCGCGAGTTCGCTGACCAGGCTGATCAACCCGGCGATGACGACCAGGCGCAGTACCAGCCGGTTGCCCTTCAACCAGCGGAAACCCTCCGCCAGTTCGGCGCGAAGGTCGGTGTTGGTGCCTTCCGCGGCCTTCGGCCGGTAGCTTCCGGCGAGGCCGATCAGCACGACCGCCGCGATCGCGAAACCCACCGAATTGAGCAAGAACGGAAACGTCGCGAAGAGCGCGAAGGTGAGGCTGCCGACCGGCCCGCCGAGGAAGGTCTGACCGACGATCTCGCAGGCCTGGAGTTTGCTGTTCGCGCTGTCGAGCGAGCCCTTGCCGACGACCGCCGGGATGAGCACGTTCGCGGCGCTGTCGGCGACCACTTCCGCGAAGCCGATGAGCAGTGCGGCGGCGTAGACCGCCCAGATCGTCACCCCGCCCACCGCGACCAGGACGGCCGTCCCGCCGACGACCACCGCGCGGGCACTGTTCGCGAGGATCATCGCCCGCCGCCGGTCGATCCGGTCGAGGAGCGCGCCCGCCGGGAGCGCGAACAACAGCCAGGGCAGGAACTGGGTCGCCGAGAGCCCGGCGATGAGCAGCGGATCGCGGGTCAGGGTGACCGCGAGCAGCGGGAACGCGACCTTGCCGATCCCGTCGCCGAGGTTCGACGCCGCACTGGAGGCGAGCAGCCAGCGCAACCGACGGTCACCCCTCCTGCGCGCCGTCGACTCGGCCATGCACCGCCTCCCCAGGCATTCGCCGGCGCCGGCCGACGACAACGTGTCGAAAAGTTTAGCGGGGCTGTCGCCCAAAGTGGCGGTGTTGTTACACCGAGTTAAGAATCCGGAGAACCCTTGGTGCCCGACGCACAAAAATCACCGACCACGCCGCCTTCGGCACGGAATCCGCCGCCGGGGGAGCAAGGGACCTTTGCTATCGCTCGTCCACCGGCTCAGCCCCAGCCGAGTTCGTGCAGCCGCGCGTCGTCGATGCCGAAGTGGTGGCCGACCTCGTGGATCACCGTGATCAGCACCTCCTCGACGACGTCCTCCTCGGTGTCGCACATCTGCAGCAGCGGACGCCGGTAGATCGAGATCCGGTCCGGCAGCACCCCGCCATACTCGTGGGTCCGCTCCGTCAGGGCGACCCCGTGGTAAAGCCCCAGAATCGTGGGCGACTCCTCGTTGAACTCCTCCACGAGTACCACGACGTTGTCCATCGCGTCCGCGAATTCGGGCGGGAGCTCGTCCAGTGCCTCCGAAACCAGCTCTTCGAAGCGCTGCTGGGTCATCTCGACGGGCACGGGCTCATCCTCCGGTCTTCGGGGCCGAAGAGGACGTCGGCGGGCTCGTCTGGCCGCTCTCCGGCGGCGGGGCGTCGCCCTTGCCGACCTTCACGCTTCCGGTGACCGGCGCGAGCCCCTTGTTGTCCGGCAGGACCGCCGCCACCTTGCAGTTCACCAGCGTCGACCCCGCGTCCCAGCTCTCCTGCTCACGGACGTCCCAGCTGAGGATGAGCTTCTTCGCCGCCAGGTCCGCGTTGCCGGTGTACTCCTGCGCGGCCGTCGAGCATTCGGTGTCCAGCCAGGTGTTCTGCTGCTCCTGCGACGGGTAGCCGTCTTTGAACTTCGTCTTGAGGTCGATCGTGGCGATCATCTCGTACGAATGCGGCTTGGCGCAGTCGACGGGGTCGCCGAAGCTGTTGTTGAGCAGCGCGAGGCAGGTGCCCGGCTCCCACACCGCGGACTGGTTCTGCTCCTTCGCCGGCCCCTTGGTCGGCTGGAGCTTGCCGCCCTGACCCGCCCATTGCAGACCGCATCGCAACTGCCGGTCACCGTCCGCCCACTGCGCGGGCGTCGGCCGGAGCAGGTTCATGCTCAGTTTGCCGTACGGATCCAGGTTGCGACCGAGATACGGCTTGACGTCGATGGTGCAACGGGAGCGGGAGATCTCCTGCCACTGCTCCAGGTTCGGGCTCGGTACCCCCGGCGGGTACTGCGCGCCGATGTCGACGATGCTGGTGACCTCGAACAGGTGCGCCTCCGCGCACGGCACGCGCCGCGCGTCGGCGGCGTCCGGGTTGTTCCAGGTCAGGCAGGTGCCCGGGGGAGATTGGAACGCTTCGACCGCGGCGGGCGACAGTTTGGGGGCGCCGCCGCCCGCACCGCCCTCCGGGCCTACGTTCCACGAGAACGCCACACTCAGCGAAAGCGCGATGATCGCGCCCATGAACACACCGGCCATGACGAGCCGGATGCGCAGGGTGCTCAGCGCGTTTCGCGGATCACGGAACCGCTCGGCCTGTTGAGACATCGACTCCATGATGCCCGCGCCGCACGTAAGGTGCGTGTACCGGGTGGTTAGTGTTGGACACGGGTTCGTGGCGAGGGCGATTTACGGAGCTTCGATGACGCAGGATGACAACCAGGGGGCGCAGCCGCCCCAGGAGCCACCGAAGCGCGGCTCGATGCGCTTCCAGGACGACAGCACACAGGCGCGGCAGCCTTCGCTGGCCGAGCAGCGGGCACGCCAGCAGGCTCTGGCCGAGCAGGAACGCCAGGAGGCGCTCGAAGCCGAAGCCGCTCGCGCCGCCGAGAAGAAGTCTTCGACCAAGAAGAAGATCCTGATCGGCACCGGCGTGACCGTCGGCCTGGTCGGTTTGGTGGCGACGTACTACACCGCCGCGAAGCCGGAAGAGGTCACCGCGGTCTGCGCCACCAAGGACACGGAGATCGTCCAGGACGACCGGAACTGCGACGAGAACTACGTCCGGTCGAATGGCGGCTACGTCAGCGGCGGCTTCTTCTTCCTCCCCATCGGAGGTATCGGTGGCCCGATGAACAGCTACCGCTACAACTACGGCGGCTCCGGCCAGATCGGGCAGCGGGTGTCCGGCGGTTCGTACACCGCGCCGTCGGGGGCGAACGTCAGCACCAAATCGGGCAAGTCCGTCCAGCGCGGCGGGTTCGGCATCAGCGGCAAGAGCGGCTCCGGCGGCAGCGGCAAGAGCGGGGGCTCGTAGGTGTACCGGGATTCCAAGCCGCCCCGGCGGGACTGGCAGAAGATCGTCGAGGAGCAGGGCCTGGTCTTCGGCACCCCCGCCCGCGACGGCTCCGGCAAGTCCCGGCCGTACTGGGACGAGTCGGTCCATTACGTCTTCGACATGGACGAGATCCTGTCCGTCGAGGCGGACGTGGAACTGCTGCACTCGATGTGCCTCGAAGCCGTCGACAACGTGGTGACCACCGAGCAGTACCACCGCTTCGGCATCCCCGAGTGGGTCTGGCCGCATATCGCCGAGTCGTGGAAGCGGCAGGATCCGCACGTCTACGGCCGCTTCGACCTGCGCTACGACGGCAAGAGCCCGGCGAAGCTGCTGGAGTACAACGCCGACACCCCGACCTCGCTGCTCGAGGCCGCGGTGCTGCAGTGGCACTGGAAGACCGCGGTCTTCCCCGAGAACGACCAGTGGAACTCGATCCACGAAAAGCTGGTCGAGCGCTGGGCCGAACTCGCCGACAAGCTGCCCTCGAACGAACTGCACTTCACCTGGTCGTCCGCCGATCCGTCCGGTGAGGACCACGTGACGACGGCGTACCTGCAGGAGACCGCGGCCGAGGCCGGGCTCGACACCGTCGGCCTGTCGATCGAGGAGATCGGCTGGGACCCGGTGCTCAAGCGGTTCGTCGACCTCGAAGAAGCGCAGATGGCGACCGTGGTGAAGCTCTACCCGTGGGAATGGGTGGTCGACGAGGAGTTCGGCCGCTTCGCCGTCGAGACCATGCCGCGCACGCTGTGGGTCGAGCCGCTGTGGAAGATGATCCTCTCCAACAAGACGCTGCTCGCGATCCTGTGGGAGAACTATCCCGGGCACCCGAACCTGCTGCCCGCCTTCGCCGACGACCCCGGTCTGCTGACCGAGTATGTCCGCAAGCCGAAACTGGGCCGCGAGGGCGCGAACGTGCAGATCGTCGCCACCGGGTACGAGACGCAGACCGACGGCGTCTACGGTGCGGAAGGGTTCGTCTACCAGGCGTTCGACCCGCTCCCGGAGTTCCAGGGTTACCGGCCCGCGCTCGGCGCGTGGATCGTCGGGGACCAGGCCGCCGGCCTCGGCATCCGCGAGACGGCGGGACTCGTCACAGACGACGGTGCGGCATTTGTCCCGCACCGCATCGTCGAGTCGTGATAGAAGCAACCGCACAAACCTGACATTCCTGACCAGCACAGACCCGCGAAGACTTCTGGAGAACCCCTGTGACCACCACCCTTGCGCTGTCCGACACGTTCGGCTCCGACCTCGTGCGAGGGATCGGCGCGATCCTGCTGTACGGCGTCGTCGGCCTGCTGCTGATGTTCGCCGGGTTCTGGGCGATCGACTGGACCACGCCCGGCAAGCTGTCCCAGCTGGTGAGCCGCGGCCTGCCGAACGCGGTCATCGTCACCGCGTCGGGCCTGCTGTCGATGGCGTTCATCGTCGTCGTGGCGATCGCGAACTCCGCCAGCGACCTGACCGAAGGCCTCGTCACCTCGCTGGTCTACGGCCTGCTCGGCATCGTGGTGCAGGTGCTGGCGGTCCGGCTGCTGGAGTGGGCGACCCGCATCGACGTCCGCTCGACCATCGAGAGCGACAAGTTCGCCCCGGTCAGCGTCGTGGTCGCGGCCGCGCACCTGGCCCTCGGCCTGGTCGTGGCCGTCGGCATCTCGTGATTTGCCTGAAGGGTCACAGCTTGACCGTCTGAAAACGGCATCGGCGCACGATCCCCACTAACGTGGGAGTCGTGCGCCTTTTGAGGACACCGGACGACCGGTTCTCGGACCTGCCCGACTTCGACTTCGAACCGCGCTACGCGGAACTCGTCGACCTTCACGGCGGCGTGATCAGAGTGGGTTACGTGGAGGCCGGACCCGAGGACGGGCCGCCCGTCCTCCTGCTGCACGGCGAGCCGACCTGGTCCTACCTCTACCGCAAGGTCATCCCGGTGCTCGCCGGCGCCGGACTGCGCGCGATCGCGCCCGACCTGGTCGGCTTCGGCCGGTCCGACAAACCCGGCGACATGGTCGACCACACCTACCAGCGGCACGTCGAGTGGATGCGCGCGTTCGCCTTCGACGTGCTCGACCTGACCGACGTCACCCTGGTCGGCCAGGACTGGGGCGGCCTGATCGGCCTGCGCCTGGTCGCCGAGAACCCCGACCGGTTCGCCAGGGTCGTCGCGGCCAACACCGGCCTCCCCACCGGCGACACGGACATGCCGGAGCTCTGGCACAAGTTCCGCGACACCGTCGAGAAGGCACAGGTGCTCGAGGTCGGGCGGTTCGTCCAGTCGGGCTGCCAGACCAGGCTGCCCGACGAGGTCCGCGCCGCCTACGACGCGCCCTTCCCGAACGAGATGTACAAGGCCGCCCCGCGGGCGATGCCGTCGCTGGTGCCGATCACCCCGGACGACCCGGCTTCGGCCGCCAACCGTGCCGCGCTGAAGGTGCTCTCGGAACTGAACAAGCCGTTCCTGGTGTCGTTCTCCGACGGCGACCCGATCACCGCGCCGTGGGGTCTCGAACTGCGGGGCTCCATGCGCGGCGCCCGGGAGCTCGAGCATCCGACGATCACCGGCGCCGGTCACTTCCTCCAGGAGGACGCCGGTGGGCGGCTGGGCGAGGTCATCGCCCGCTTCGTCCACTCCTGAAGTGCTAGGAACGGACCGTTCCTTGCGAAATTTGCAAGGAACGGTCCGTTCCTAGCATCGGGCGGGTGTCATGAACGACCCTTTCCTGACGAAAAACGTCAGGAAAGAGCGTTCACGACACTTGAGGTGACGCCGGTCAGGACACCGCGGCCAGTGCGTCGGTGACGATCCCGAGGCCTTCGGAGGCCTCCTCAGCGGTGAGTGTCATCGGCGGAGCGATCCGCAGCACGTTGCCGTGCAGCCCGCCCTTGCCGATCAGCAGCCCGCGCGCCTTGGTCTCCTCCATCATCCGCGCCGCGGCCCCCGGGTTAGGCGTCATGCCGCCCGGCTCGACCAGTTCGACGCCGATCATCAGGCCCTTGCCGCGTACCTCCCCGATCAGCGGGTTCCCCGCCGCGCGCAGGCCGCCGAGCAGTTCGTTGCCGCGTGCGAGTGCGTTGGCCTGGAGGTCGCCCTCGGCGATGTGGTCGAGGACCGCGGCCGCGCCCGCCATCGCGACCGGGTTGCCGCCGAAGGTCGAGATCGAGTTCGCGGTGAGACAGTCGACGAGGTCGCCGCGTGCCACGAGACCGCCGATCGCGAGCCCATTGCCGAGGCCTTTGGCGAAGGTCATCGCGTCGGGGACGACGTCGTGCGCCTGGATCCCCCAGTAGTGTTCCCCGGTCCGTCCCCAGCCGGTCTGGACCTCGTCGGAGATGAACAGGATCCCGTACTGGTCGAGGACCTCCTTCATCGCCTTGAACAGACCGTCCGGTGGCGAGCTGAACCCGCCGACGCCCTGGATCGGCTCGGCGATCATGCAGGCGACGTCGCCCGAAGTGCCCGTCTCCAGGACGTCGACCAGGTCCGCGACGCACGCGTCGATGTACTCGATGTCCGAAAGCGCCCGGAACGGGCTGCGGTACCGGTAGCCGCCGTGCACGTAGCTCACCTTCACCGGGCTGAGCGACGACGCCGACCAGCCGCGGTTGCCGGTGATGCCGACCGTCGCGAACGACCGGCCGTGGTAGGAGTTCCGCATCGCCAGCACCTGGTTGCTGCGCCGGTACTGCGTGGCGAGCATCAACGCGGTGTCGTTGGCTTCGGTCCCGGAGTTGGTGAAGAACACCTTCGCGTCGGGGATGCCGGAGAGCTTCGCGATGCGCTCGGCCAGTTCGACCTGCGAGCGGATCAGGTACAGCGTCGAGGTGTGCAGGATGCCGGTGTCGAGTTGCTTGCGCACGGCGTCGCTGATCGCCGAGACGTCGTAGCCCATCGAGTTCGTCAGGATGCCCGCGAAGAAGTCGAGGTAGGTGCGCCCGGTCGAGTCGATGACCCGGCGGTCCTGCGCGTGCACGATCTCGATCGGCTCGTCGTAGTAGAGCGCCAGCCACGACGGCAGTACCGCCTTGTGCCGCGCCAGCAGGTCCGCATCGGTCATCGGGTTTCTCCGTCCGCAGCAGGGAGATCTCAGTATGGGGACGGCCCGAAACGGGCGGCAACGATCAGACTGTCGGGTTATCCGCGCGGACCCGCACATTTTGTGCGGCTCGCACGGACTACTCTCAGCACTCGTGATTGACCCCAGGACTCTGCGCGATGACCCGGACGTCGTGCGCGCTTCGCAGCGCGCCCGTGGCGAGGACGAAGGAGTGGTCGACAAGCTGCTCTCCCTCGACTCCCGCCGCCGGTCTTCGATCGCCGCCGCCAACACGCTGCGCGCCGAGCAGAAGTCGCTGGGCAAGCTCGTCCCGAAGGCGCAGGGCGAGGAACGGGCCGAACTGCTCGCCAAGGCGAAGGGACTCGCCGCCCAGGTGAAGGCCGCCGAGGTCGAGCAGACCGAGGCTTCGGAGGAGTTCGAGCAGCTGCACCGCCTGGTGCCGAACCTGGTCCACCCCGACGCGCCCGAAGGCGGCGAGGACGACTATGTCGTGCTCAAGCACGTCGGCGAGCCGAAGAAGTTCGACTTCGAGCCGAAGGACCACCTCGAACTCTGCGAGGGTCTCGGCGCCCTCGACATGGAGCGCGGCGCGAAGGTCTCGGGCTCGCGGTTCTACTTCCTCACCGGCCTCGGCGCCCAGTTGCAGCTCGGCCTGCTCAACATGGCGATCGCGCAGGCGACCGCGAACGGTTTCACCCCGATGATCACGCCGACCCTGGTGCGGCCGGAGATCATGGCGGGCACCGGTTTCCTCGGCGCGCACTCGTCGGAGATCTACCGGCTGCGCGACGACGACCTGTACCTCGTCGGCACCTCCGAGGTCCCGCTCGCCGGCTACCACGCCGACGAGATCCTGGACCTGGCGAAGGGCCCGAAGCGCTACGCGGGCTGGTCGTCCTGCTACCGCCGCGAGGCCGGTTCGTACGGCAAGGACACCCGCGGCATCATCCGCGTGCACCAGTTCGACAAGGTCGAGATGTTCGTCTACACGCGTCCCGAGGACGCCGAAGCCGAGCACGCGCGCCTGCTGGACTGGGAAGAGCAGATGCTCGCCAAGATCGAGGTCCCGTACCGGGTGATCGACACCGCCACCGGCGATCTCGGCACGTCCGCGTACCGGAAGTTCGACTGCGAGGCGTGGGTGCCGTCGCAGGACACCTACCGCGAGCTGACCTCGACGTCGAACTGCACGACGTTCCAGGCCCGCCGCCTCGGCATCCGCTACCGCGACGACGACGGCCGCCCGCAGACCGTCGCCACGCTGAACGGCACGCTCGCCACCACCAGGTGGATCGTCGCGATCCTGGAGAACCACCAGCTCGAAGACGGTTCGGTCCGGGTGCCGGAGGCGCTTCGTCCCTTCCTCGGTGGAACCGAGGTGCTCACGCCGACATCGAAGTAGGGTCCGCGCCGAGGAGGGATAGGGACGCATGCGGTTTCGGAATTCGCTCGCGATCGGGCTGGCGGTGCTGGCGGTCGGCGGCTGCACGTCGACGATCGGCGGTACGGCCTCGCCGGTGCCCGGGCAGGGCCCGGTGGTCACGAAGGCCGAGCCGTGCGAACTGCTGACGCAGGAGCACGCGAACGCGCTGGGCGTCAGGTACCCCGGTGAGGAACGCGCCGCCAAACCCGAACAGAAGGTCCCCGCCGTCTGCCGGTTCCGGAAACTGGAGGACGTGGGCAAGGCGTCGAACCTCGAGGTCTCGTTGAGCAAGGACCTGTCCTTGAACGACTACATGAGCGGCGCGCAGCCCGGGGAGAAGTTCGGGCTCGGCGGCTTCACCTGGACGCGGTACGCCACCATCCTCGGCCCGGCCTACTGCTCGCTGAGCACGGAGATCACCTCGGACTCCTTCGTGGAGATCGCCAGCGAGAGCCCCGACCACACCGAAAGCAACGCGTGCGACCTGGCCAAGGCGGCGGCTCCGGCCGTGGCGTCGAAGCTGCCGGGTGGGCAGCAGGACCCGCAGGTCACCGCGCCGCCCGGACAGAAACCCGCCGAGCCGGGCGGACCGCTCGTGACCACCGACCCGTGCGCCATGCTCAAACCCGAACAGACCGCGCAGTTGCGGCTCGGCCCCACCGGCGAGCCGCTGAAGTCCACCTCCGATCCGAATGTGGTCGGCTGCGAGTGGGCCGACACCGACGGCGACAAGGGCGAGAAGGCGTTCGACCTCTGGTTCTACCCGGCGAAGCCGATGGACGAGGTCCCGACGCTGGTCACGCAGGGCGAACCGCAGGACTTCGACTCCGGCGACCGCAAGTGGAAGCTCTACACCCAGTCGGGCAGCAAGCTGTGCGCCGCGGGGCTGTCGATCACCGCCACGTCGACGGTCGCGATCATCGCGGGCAACCTCGACGATCCCGCGAAGGCGTGCGAAGTGATCAAGGCAGCCGTTCCGCTGCTGAACGGGAACCTGCCGCCCTCGTCCTAGCTCACGCGAGTTCGCCGCCTGATCACGCGTGATCGCCTTCCAAGCACGCGAGTTCGCCCTCCAATCACGCGTGATCGCCCCCTGATCACGCGAAAGCTAGTCGCTCACCTCGTCGGCGATGTGCTTCGCGATCTCCAGCGCGCTGGTCGCCGCCGGTGAGGGCGCGTTGAGGACGTGCACCTGGTTCCGCGCGGTCTCGATCAGGAAGTCGTCGACGAGCGCGCCGTCCGGGCGCAGCGCCTGCGCGCGGACACCGGAGCCGTGCCGCACGATGTCGTCCTCGGTGACGGCGGGCACGAGCCGCGCGAGGCTTTCGGCGAAGCGGCGCTTCGAGAACGACCGGCGGACCTCGTCGAGGCCGGTCGGGTACGCGTACTTGCGGGCGAGCCGCCAGACGCCGGGGAAGCGGGCGACCTCGGCGAGGTCCTTCGCGGAGAAGTCGCGCCAGGTGTAGCCCTCGCGGCGCAGCGCGAGCACGGCGTTGGGGCCGGCGTGCACACTGCCGTCGAGCATGCGGGTCAGGTGCACGCCGAGGAACGGCAGCGACGCGTCCGGGACCGGGTAGATCAGGCCGCGCACCAGGTGGCGGCGTTCGGGTTTCAGCTCGTAGTACTCGCCGCGGAACGGCACGATCCGCGCGCTCGGGATGAGCCCGGCGAGCCGCGCGACGCGGTCCGCGTGCAGGCCCGCGCAGTTGACGAGGGCGTCGGCGTGGATCACGTCGTCGCCGGTCGCCACCTCGACGCCGCCGGTGTGGCCTGGGCGGATCCCCAGCGCGGGCGTGCCGAGGCGCAGGTCGGCGTCGGATTCGTCGAGCAACCGCACGAGCGCGGCGCAGACGCCCGCGAAGTCGATGATGCCGGTGGATTCCACGCGCAGCGCGGCGACGCACGAGACCTCGGGTTCGTACTCGCGGGCCTCGCTCGGGGTGATGAGCTTGGCCGGGACGCCGTTGGCCTCGGCCCGTTCGGCGAGCACCTTCAGCGCCGGAAGTTCCGCTTCGGAGGTGGCGACGACCAGTTTGCCGCATACCTGCACCGGCACCCCGTACTGCCGCGCGAAGTCCACAATGGACCGGTTGCCCGCGGTCGACATCCTGGCCTTGAAGGAACCCGGCTTGTAGTAGAGCCCCGCGTGCACGACGTTCGAGTTGTGCCCGGTCTGGTGGGCCGCCCAGTGGTCCTCCTTTTCGAGCACCGTGACGTCCAGACCGCGTTTGGTCAGCTCCCAGGCGGTGGCGAGACCGACGATCCCGCCCCCGATCACCACGACAGTACGCACGATCGACCAGGTTACCCGGAGCACTACCTGACACTCGTTAGGTTGTCTGGTAGCGTACCTGACCGATGTCAGGTAAGCGGTTGAGCAGGGACGAACGCCGGGAACGGATCCTGGCCGCGGCGGCGCGGGTGTTCGCGGCGTCGGGGTACGACATGGCGGGGATGCGCGAGGTCGCGACGGCCGCCGGGATCAGCACGCCCGTGCTCTACGACCATTTCCCGGGCAAGGCGGCGCTGTACGCCGCTCTCCTGGAGTCCGAAGTGGACAGTCTGCTGGCGGGCTGGGCCGAGTTGCCGACGGCGGGCACCGCCGAAGAGTTGCTCCGCGGCCGGGTGGCGGCGATCTTCGCCTGGATGGAGACGAACGAACGCGGCTGGCGGATGATCTTCGCCGAGACACCGTCCGACGAGGGCGTCGCCGAGGTGCACCGGCGCGGGCAGGCCAGGGCCACCGGGCGGTTGACCGAGGTGTTCGCCCGCGTGCCCGGCCTGGCGCTGACCGCGGACCTGCCACGCGACCGCGCGAACGAAGCGCTCGCCGAAGCGGCGAAGAGCGCGCTGAACGCCATCGCCACCTGGTGGTGGAGCAACCGCGACATCCCGCGGGAGCAAGTCGTCGCGCTCACGACGGATCTGTTGTGGCGCGGGCTGGGGAATCTGATCCAGGAGGACGTATGAGCACCGACACCACCGACAGGTACCGCCGGGCACTCGAGACCCGGGACGTCGAACTCGCGCTGAGCGCCTTCGCACCGGACGCCGTGGTGCGTTCGCCGCTGACCGACCGGGTCCGGTTCACCGGACACGCGGAACTCAGGCCGCTGCTGGAAGTCGCGTACGCGCATCTGCGCGAGGTCCGGTTCCACACCGACACGGGTGACGGGCGCACGCGGGTCGTCGTCTACACCGCGCGCATCGGCGGCGAGGAGATCGAAGAGGCGGCGGTGCTGAAACTCGGCGAAGACGGGCTCATCGCCGAAGTGACGCTGTTCGTGCGGCCGCTGCCCGGCCTCGTCGCGTTGATGGACGCCTTCGGCCCGGACATCGCGCGCCGCAACGGCCGCACCTTCGCGGCCCGGTTGCTGGCGGTGGCCGCGAAACCGCTGCTGGCCATGGTTCGGTCCGGTGACAAGCGGGCCGTGCCGCTCGCCGGACCTCGCTGACGACATTTCAAGCCGCAGCGGGAACCGGCGCAGCAGGCGAAGCCTCTTCAGGGTCTTCGAGGACCTTCGGCACCCCGCGCAGCGTGAACAACGCGCTGACCGCCAGCAACGCCATCAGCCCCGCCGAGTACAGCATCGTCACCTGCAACCCGTCGACGAACGCGGACTTCGCGGCGGCCAAAACCAGCGCGCCTTGCTCGGGCGGCAGCTGAGCCGCGACCTGGACGGCCCCGCCGAGGGTGTCCGAAATCGCTTCTGGAGGCACGCCCGCCGGGATGACGAGTTCGCTCCGGTAGAGCGCGCCGAGCACACTGCCGAGGACGGCGATCCCCAGCGCGCCGCCGAGTTCGGTCGCCGTCTCGGAGATCGCCGACGCCGCCCCCGCCCTGGCCTTCGGTACGACGCCGAGCACCGTGTCCGTCGCGACGGTGAGGATCAGCGCGAGCCCCACACCGAAGACGATCATCGCGGCGAGCAGGTCCGTGTAGACGATCGTCACGCCGATGCTCGTGTACAACGCGAAACCGACCGCCGACAGGGCACAACCGAGCGCGATCGTCGCGGCACGACCGAAGGCCTTGATCGCCAGCGGTGCGAGCACACCACCGAGGATCGCGCCGCCCATCCCGGGGAGCCCGGCGAGCCCGGACTTCAGCGGCGACCAGCCCACCACCAGCTGCAGGTACTGCGCGAACATCAGCGAGACCGCGAGCTGCGCGAACATCGCCAGGATCGTGGTGCCGACGGTCGCCGAGAACGCCCGCTGCGCGAACAGCCGCAGGTCCATCAGCGGTTCGGCCAGCCTCGGCTGCCGCAGGACGAACGCGAGCAGGCAGCCGAGGCCGAGTACGGTGGCGACCGCGACGTCCCAGTGTCCCCAGCCCTTGTACGCGACTTCCTTGATCGTGTAGACGATCCCGACCATGCCGACGAGGGAGAGCAGCACGCTGAGCACGTCGATCCGATGGGACACCGGATTCTTCGATTCGGGCAGGATCAGCGCACCGGCGATCACCATGACCACCACCACCGGCACGTTGACCAGGAACACCGAACCCCACCAGAAGTGTTCGAGCAGCACCCCGCCGACGAGCGGCCCCATGCCGAAACCGAGGATCGTCAGCCCGCTCGAAATCCCGATCACGGCCGCGCGTTCCTTGCCGGTGAACACGTTCCGCAAGATCGACAGCGTCGACGGCATCAGGGTCGCGGCGGCGACCCCGAGCAGCGCGCGGGCGGCGATCAGGAGCTCCGCCGTCGGCGCGTACGCCGTGATCACCGAAGCGACACCGAACAGCGACGCCCCGATGAGCAGCAGCTTCTTCCGGCCGACACGGTCGCCGATGTTCCCCATCGTGATCAGCAGCCCGGCGAGCGCGAAGCCGTACGCGTCCGCGATCCACAGCAGTTCCGTCGTCGACGGGTGCATCTGTTCCGAAAGCGACGGCAGCACCAGGTGGAGCACGGTCAGGTCGATCGCGATCAGCAGCTGCGCCAGCACACAGACCACGACGGTGCCGATCTTGCGGCCTTTTCCGATTGTCACCGCACTGTTCACCGCGACACGCCGAAGGTGAGTTCCGGCGAGTGCCGCGCGGAGCCGTTCTCGCCGTCACCGAGATAGAACCGGGTGCTCATGGTGCGGGCCGCCGGGTCGAGGACGCTGCGCCACAACGTCCGCCACGGCGCGCCGGGCTCGACCGCGAAGGACACCGCGTCGAGCGCGTCGCGCGGCCCGGTGCCTGCCTCCTTGGTGAGGGTGCGCAGCCGCTGGTAGGTGAGCATGGTGTCCGGTGTGTCCTCCGGTAGCGCGTCGAGGTCAGGATGGCGGTGCAGCAGGTGGTTCGTGACGCACAGCGGCCCGTCGTCGACTTCGACGAAGTACTCGACGTCATGCGCTCCGCGTTCGTAGACGAACCCCCGGCCGGAAGTGTCGGCGACGATGTAGTGGCAGGGCGCGCCATGTGCGTACTGCTTGGCGAGCATCAGCGCTTCTTTGGCCTCGTCGACGGTTTCACAGGTGTCCAGCAGATACCGGCACACCTGCAGCACCGAAAGGCCCGCCTGCGGACCGTGCTCCAGCGGGGTGGCCGTCTCGACTTCGGCCATCAGCAGCGTGACAACGAGCCCTGCCTCGTTGACCCCCTCCGTCCCACCGTCCATTGTGGACATCGACAGGGCCGTCGAGGCGATGCCGTCGTCGGGGATCGTCGTCAGAACGTAGGGCCGCGACGCCATCGGCACGGTCCCGTCGTCGACGGGTTCCTCCCCCGCCAGCACCGCGCCCAGCTGACTCCAGCTCATGGTGAAGAAGTCGTAGTTCCGGCCGAGCGTGCTTCCCGTCCACAACGCCGAACAGCCCGACCCGGCGGGCAGGGCGCTCGCGTCGTCGAAGGAGACCGCCGCGTCGGCCGGAAGCCCGTAGGCCTCGGCGAACCCGGCCGTACGTTCCGCGTACTGCGGCCAGTTCCGCGCGAACCAGGTACGCCGCGCCCTGGCCACGATCGGCTCGACCGGCGGCGGCGACCAGTCCGAACGCGCCTTGACTTCGACACCGAGCGCCTGGCCGATTTCGGCCTGGGTGCCGCGCAATGTCAGCTGCCGCACGGCGAGGAAGTCTTCGGGAGATCCCGCTGAGTAAGTCATGTACGGAGGGTCTCCGCGACCGCTGACCGTCCACGCACCGAACGCTGTCAGTACTGGCAGCGTCTGTCATCGGAATGTCATGTGCTCCGCGCGAAAGTGGTTTCACCAAGGCAACGACAAAGCGAGGGAAACCATGATCGGCAACAAGGTGTACATCGTCGCCGGGGGCGTCATCAGCGTCCTGTTCGTCGCGCTCGCGATGGTCGAGTTCTCCACCGGTTACCCGGACGACGGCCTGCAGGACCTCCTCTACGCCGCGGTGAGCGCCGGCGCCGGCACGCTGCTGTACGTCCTCGACCGCCGTCAGCGCGACCGTCGTGCCAACGCCGCGGCGGCCAACGACGCGGCGCAGCGTGACGCCCGATGAGGAACATCGACGGCGGCTTCCTCGCCGCACCCGACCAGGCCTCGCTCGACCGCCGCGAACGGGACGTGCGCAAGGGAAAGCTCGCGCTGATGCTGACCGTCGTGGGCGCCTTCGTCGCGCTGGTCGCCGGTTACAACGTCCTCGTGGACTTCTCCCCGGTTTCGCTGGTGGTGACGATGATCGCGCTCGCCGCCGCGATCGGTGGCGGCGTGCTCACCAAACACCTGATGCGCTCCGTGCGGTTCCGGGTGCACAAACCGAACGCGGCCCTGGTCGGCGCCGCGAAGCTCACCGGGCTCCTGGTGGTCTTCTTCGCGATCGCCGCCCTGCTCGGCTCGATCGAGGCGCCCGGTGCGCTGCGCGTCGTCCTGATCGCCGTTGGCTGCGCGGCCATCGGCTACGTGAAGTCGCTGCACGACCAGCAGTGGGTGCTGTTCGAACTGGACGCGGTGGGCGTCCGCGTCGAGCGGACCGTCGTGCCCTGGCGTGACGTCACCCGGCTCACCATCGACCCGGTCGGCCCCGGCATGACCCGGCTCGGCGCGGTCGGAGTCAACGCGGCGCCGCTGTACGTCGCCGTCCAGGACGCCGAACTCGACCAGCGTCTCCTCGCCGACGCAGTCGGCCGCTTCGCGCCGCAGGGGACCTTGCTGACCCGCGCTCAGGACTCGCTGGGCAATCCGGCCAATTGAGCGGCGCCGCGCAGGCCCAGCCCTCGGCGGTAGGCCCGGTCGAACTCGTCGCCGAGCCGCTCCCGCACGGTCGTCCGGAGCAGGGCGGCGTCCAGATCGACGGCGAACGGGGTGCCCCGAATGGTCACCGCGGCGCCGATCAGGACGGCCGCCCGCTCGGCGTCGCCCCGCAGCAGCGCGACCCCGGCGAGGCCTTCGACGGCGAGGGCCACCGTGGTGCTGTCGTGCCAGCTGTCCGCCGACACGAGGGCCAGCCGGTGCAGTTTCTCGGCCCCGTCGGCGTCGCCCTCGGCGGCCAAGACCCAGCCGAGTGAGATCCTCGCGCCGGCACGGACCCCCTCGGCCGCGAACGAACCACCGGAACATTCCGCGAGCGCGAGTTCGCTGAGCGCGCGAGCCCCGGCCAGATCGCCCTCGTGCCGGGCGAGGAACGCCAGCCCGATGTACCCGGCCGCCCGGCTTTCCGGCATCCCGGCGCGGCGCGCGATCTCGACGGCGAGTTCGAAATCCGCCCGCGCGCCCGCCGCGTCGCCGTGGAGCAACCTGCTGCCGCCGCGACGGCACAACAGGTCCGCGTTGTCGTCGGACGCGCCGAGTTCCCGCATCAACCGCAGGGCCTCGTTCATCGTTTCGAGGGCTTCGGCCTGCCGGTTCGTCCAGATCAGGATCTGCGACAGATGGTCCAGGGCCATCGAGAGGCCCCAGCGTTCTCCGATCGAGCGGAACGCCTGCGCCCCCTCGCGCAGGAATTCTTCCGCCGTTTCGAGCTCGCCCTGCATCAGCGCGCGGAGGCCGTAACCGGTCGGTGCGAGGGCGAGACTCCAGGCATCGCTGTTCGCCAACAGCGCCTGGCTGCGTTTGATCAGCGCGTCGTCGTCGCCGGGCGGGCCGGTCACGACGCCCATCAGCAGCAGGAGCGCCGGGTTCCGGGGCGCCTTGTCCAGGGTGAGCATGAGGTCGTTCACCAGCGGCAGATGCCTGTCGAGTGCCTCGTGGCCCCGCAGTCCCGCGGCGGCGGTGAGCACGCAGAGCTGGTACTCCTCTTCGAGCCCTTCCGGCGGCCGCTGTCCGAGCTGCTTGACCACTTCCAGGCTCAGCGTCGAACCTTCGAACCGGCGGCCGCGCATCCACCAGTACGTCACCAGCGAAGCCGAAAGCCGGAGCGCGATCCGCACATCGGACTCGGCGGACCAGCGCAACGCGGCCAGGAGGTCGTCGTAAGCGGCGTCGAGACGGTCGAGCCAGACCAGTTGCTCACCGGTGCGCACGAGCGGATCCGCCTTCTCCGCGAGGGCGAGGAAGTGCTCGGCGTGTGCGCGCCGCAGCTGCTCGGTTTCGCCGGCTTCGGCGAGTTTCCCGGCGAAGAAGGCCCGGATGGTTTCGAGCATCCGATACCGGTCCCCGGTGCGCTCCACCAGCGATCTGTCCACAAGGGACGGAAGCAGTTCCGCGATGTCCGGCACGGCACAGACCGCTTCGGCGTCGGCGAGGGTCGTGCCGCCCGCGAAGACGGTCAGCCGCCTGCCCAGCAGGCGTTCGTCCTCGTCCAGGAGATCCCAGCTCCATTCGACGACGGCGCGCAGGGTGCGATGACGGCTCTCGGCGACCCGGCTGCCCCGCGAGAGCAACCCGAACCGGTCGTCCAGCCGGGAGGCGATCTCCCCGACGGTCAGTGTCCGCACACGCGCGGCGGCGAGTTCGATGGCCAGCGGCAACCCGTCGAGCGCGGCGCAGATCCGCTGGACGTCGCCCGCGGTGGTGTCGTCGACGGCGAAGCCCGGATCGCCCGCCCGCGCGCGGTCGGCGAACAACCGGACCGCGGCGAACTCCAGCGACCGGGCGGGCGGCGTACCCGGCGGTGGCACGGCGAGCCGCGGCACGGGGGAGACGATCTCGCCGGTGATGCCCAGCGGTTCGCGGCTGGTGGCGAGTACGCGCAGCGCGGGGGCCGCGCCGAGCAGCCGGGCGGCCAGGTTCGCGGCGGCCTCGATCAGCTGCTCGCAGTTGTCGAGCACCAGCAGGACCGCCCGGTCGGCCAGTGCGTCGATCAGCCGCTCCAGTGGCGCGTTCTCGACCGGGGCGGTGACCGTCCCGAGCGGGACCGTCCGCAGGCCGAGCGCGGTCAGCACGGCGTGCGCGACAGTGAGGTCTCTGACGTCTTCGGTGTACGGCGCCAGTTCGACGAAGACCGCCGGGAGGTCCATCGCGGCCGCGGTCTCGATGGCCAGCCGGGTCTTGCCCGCCCCGCCGGGGCCGGTGAGGGTCACCAGCCGTGAGCGGTCCAGCTGGCCGAGCACGTGCCGGAGGTCGCCTTCGCGGCCGATGAAGCTGGTCAGCTGGGCGGGGAGCGGCGTGGTCGTGGTCTCGATGGGCGGTGCCTTGGCGGGCGGCGTCTCGCCGCGCAGCACGGCCAGATGCGCGGCGGCGAGATCCGGCCCGGGATCGGCGCCGAGTTCGTCGGCAAGGACACGGCGGGCGTCCTCGAAAGCGGTGAGCGCGTCGGCGTGGCGTCCCGCGGCGTGCAGCGCGCGGATCAGCAGCGCGCGCGGCCGTTCCCGCAGCGGTTGAGCGTCGATGACCTCGCGAAGCCCGGCGAGGACGTCTTCGTGTCTTCCCAGCTTGAGTTCCGCCTCGACGCGGTCCTCGATCGCCGACGTCTTCAGCTCGTTCAGCCTGGTGACCTGCGGATCGCGGAACGGCGCGTCGGTGATGTCGGCGAAAGCCGGGCCGCGCCAGAGACGGAGAGCGTCGTGAAGCAGTTCGGCCGCTTTCGTGGCGTCTCCCGCCGCGAGAGTGCGTCGCCCTTCGACGGCGAGCCGCTCGAACCGGTGCACGTCGACGTCGTCGGGATCCACGGCCAGCCGGTAACCCGCAGGGCTGAACTCGACGGGCGCGAGTTCCTTCAGCGCGCCGCGCAGCCGTGAGACCTGCGATTGCAGTGCGTTCGCCACGCCTTCGGGTGGCTGCTCGCCGTAGAGACCGTCGATGAGCCGCTCGGCCGGGACCACCCGGCCCGCGTCCAGCGCGAGCAACGCGAACAACGTCCGGACCCTGGGCCCGCCGACCGGGACGACGGTGCCGTCCTCGCGGCACACCTCCGTCGCCCCCAGAACGCCGAATCGCATGGGTCAACGATAGGGCGTCGTCGACCTGGCCGGATCCAGCCCGCCCGAACTACGCCGATCGGCGTCTATACACTTCGCCGGGTCCCCACGCAATGGGAGAGGTATGTCTACGCTCGAACCCGTGGTCCTTGGTCAGCCGACCGTAGGCGACGAAGAACTCGCCGCGGTGGCGGAGGTGTTCCGGTCCGGCTGGCTGGCCGGTGCCGGCCCCGCGTGCCGCCGTTTCGAAGAACGCTTCGCGAAGACCGTCGGCACCGCACATGCCCTGACCACCAGTAACTGTGGTTCCGCACTGTTCCTCGGGTTGCGTGTACTCGACGTGAAGCCGGGCGACGAGGTCATCGTCGGCGACTACACGTTCCCCGCCACCGGCCACGCCGTGCTCCAGGCGGGCGCGACGCCGGTGTTCGCCGACATTCGCCCGGACGTGTGGAGCGCCGACCCCGCTTCGATCGAAAGCTTGATCACTCCCCGCACCGTCGGCATCCTCGCCGTCGACGTCGCCGGGCAGCCGGGTGACTTCGACGAATACCGCGCGATCGCCGACAAGCACGGCCTGTGGCTCTTCGAGGACGCCGCCTGCGCCGCGGGCGCGACCTACCAGACCCGTCCGGCGGGCAGCCTCGCCGACCTGGCCGCGTTCTCCTTCCACGGCCGCAAGGGCATCACCGCGGGCGAGGGCGGCGCGCTGGTCTCGGACCGCGAAGACCTCATCGCGCACGCGCGCAAGCTGCACACCTACGGCATCGAGCCCGCCATCACCCGCGAGGGTTCCGGTGCGCTGCCGATCCCGGAGTTCCACGAGCTGGGCTACAACTTCCGGCTCTCGGACGTGCAGGCCGCGATCATGAACGTCCAGCTGGACCGCCTCCCGGACCTGCTCTCGGCCCGCCGTTCGGTGGCCAAGCGCTACCACGAGGCGTTCGAGAACCTGCCCGGTCTCGACGTCCCGGTGGAACTGCCGGACCGCGAGCACCCGTGGCAGGCCTACCTCCTCACCGTGGCCCCGGAGATCGATCGCGACGCGCTCGCGCTGCGGATCCGCGAACAGGGCGTGCAGTGCAACTTCGGCACCTACGCCTCGCACCTCCAACCCATCTACGGCAAGAAGCAGACCTTGCCGGTATCGGCGGACCTCTTCGCCCGTCATCTCGCCATCCCGATGCACGCCAACCTCACCGATGCCCAGGTCGACCGGGTCATCGGGACCGTCAGCGCCGCACTGCCGAGCTAGGAGAGAAATGCCCGACAAGAAGGTCCTCTTCACCGGGGGCGGTGGTTTCATCGCCGCGCATGTCATCCCGATGCTGATCGAAGGCGGCTACACCGTCCGCGTCTTCGACAACATGACGCGTGGCGACCGCGCCCGGATCAACGAGTTCGTCGCCACCGGCAAGGTCGAACTGGTCGAGAAGGACGTGCGCTACGGCGGCGCCGTGCGCGAGGCCATGCGCGGCTGCACGCACGTGATCCACTTCGCCACCGTGTCGATCAACAAGTCGGTCGCGGACCCGCACGAGTCCATCGACATCAACATGGTCGGCAACCACAACGTCTTCGCCGCCGCGGCGGACGAAGGCGTCGAGCGGCTCGTGTTCGCCTCGACCGCGTCCGTCTACGGCGACCCGAAGCGGCTGCCGATGCACGAGGACGACGAGCTCAAGCCGCTCACGCCGTACTGCATCTCGAAGCGCGCGGGCGAGGACATGCTCGGCTTCTACGAGCGCACCAAGGGCCTGTCCTGGAACGCGCTGCGGTTCTTCAACGTGTACGGCCCCGGCCAGAAGATCGAGGCCTACTACACGTCGGTGATCAACCACTTCATCCAGCGTCTGCGCGCCGGCCAGCCGCCGATCATCGACGGCCGCGGTGACCAGTCGATGGATTTCGTGCACGTCACGGACCTGGCCCGCGCCGTCGTCGCGGCGCTCGAGTCGGAGCAGGGATGCGTGCCGATCAACATCGGCACCGGGATCGACACCTCCATCGCGACGCTGGCGAAGATCCTCATCGACGCCGTCGGCGTCAACGTCGAGCCGCTGTTCAACGAGCGTGACGTGCTGGTTTCGCGGCGTGCCGCCGACATCACGCGTGCCCGCGAGGTCCTCGGCTGGGAGCCGAAGATCTCCGTGGAAGAGGGCATGTACGAACTGGTGAAGGCCTCCGAGTGACCGCCGGTCCAGGGGAAAGCCGCCCCATGCGTATCGCGGTGGTGAACAACTTCTTCCCACCGAGGGTGGGCGGAAGCGCGCACATGGCGGCGTCCCTGGCCGAGCAGTACGCGGCGCGCGGGCACGAGGTGCTCGCGATCACCGCGGCCTACGCCGACGCCCCGGCCGACGAGACGAAGGACGGCTATCGCGTCGTCCGCCTGCCCGCGGTGAAGATGCCGCAGCTGGGCCTGTCGATCGACTTCGACATGAGTTTCGCCTCGCCGCGGCCGGGCAACTGGCGGCGGCTCTGGAAGCTGCTGAACGAGTTCAAACCGGACGCGATCCACCTCCACGGGCAGTTCTTCGACCTGTCGTGGCTGGCCGGGCTGTACGCGCGGCGGCACAAGCTGCCGATGCTGCTGACCATCCACACCCTGCTGATCAGCGACAACAAGCTGTACGGCGGCGTGTTCCGGTTCCTGGACACCGTGCTGGTGAACCCGATCCTGCGCTACCTCAAGCCGCGTTACATCATCCTCGACAAGCTCGGGGTCGACTACTGCGTCGAGCGCTACGGCACGAGCGACGCGAACTCGGACTACTTCCCGATCGCCGTCGACACCGGGAACTTCGAGAAGCCGTTGACCCTCGATGTCCGGGCGGAGCATGGGCTCGGCGACGGCCCGGTGATCGTCTCGCTCGGACACGTGATCCCGCTGCGCAACCGGCTCCCGCTGGTCGAGGCACTGCCGTCCATTTTGGACAAGCACCCCGGCGTGAAGGTGGTCGTGGTCGGGCGCGTCTATCACGACGTCTTCCTGAAGCGGGCCGAAGAACTCGGCGTCGCGGACGCCATCATCGTCACCGGCGCCGTGCCGAAGGCGGACGTCCCCGCCTACTTCGCCGCCGCCGACATCGTGACGCACGACCTCAACGGCGGCTGCGGCACCGCGTCGCTGGAGGCGATGCTCTCGGGCACCGCGACCATCGCGTCGGTCACCGAGGACAACTACCCGGGCATCGAACTGCGCAACGGTGAGAACATCCTGCTGGTGCGCCCGGACGACAGCGAGGCGGTGGCGGAAACCGTCATCGACCTGCTCGACGACCCGGAGAAGCGGGCTTTGGTGGCACAGCGGGAAAGCGCGATGGTGCGGGCCAACTTCGGCCTCGACGTCGTCGCCGAAGAACACCTGCGTACCTTCGAGAAACTGGTGACCGAGGCCGATGTTCTTCGATGACGAGCGCAGCAACCGGCTGCGCCCGCAGATCCTGACCGAACTCGTCTCGCAGTACATGAACGACGCCGAGCGCGCTCGCTTCTATGGGTTGCCGGAGACGACGAGGGTGCGTGAGCGGGTCAAGATCATCAGCCCGGAGAACCTGAAGATCGGCGAACACTGCTGGATCGGCGAAGGCGCCGCGCTCGACGCGAGCGGCGGGCTGGAGATCGGCGAACACACCAGCATCGGCCTGAACACGCTGATCTTCACGCATTCCAGCTGGCTCGCGAACATGACGTTGCAGAACCACTCCGGCAGCGACCTCATCGAACGCAAACCCGTGAAAATCGGCAAAGGCTGCTTCATCGGCGGCCTCGTCGTGATCATGGCGGGCGTCACGATCGGCGATTTCGCCACTGTGCAGCCGAACTCCGTGGTCGCCAAGGACGTCCCGCCGCGCACCCTGGTGGCGGGCAACCCGGCCCGCGTCTTCCAGAAGTACGACGACGATTACATCCAGTCCGAAGTGGAGCGTGTGCGCGGCGAGAACGCGCGCCGCCGCGCGCTGGCCGAGGAACGCGGTGACGCGACGGGGTCCTGGGGTGCCCCGGCAGGCGACTTCACGGAGTAGTTCGGTTCGCCGCTGAATCGCGCCACCCGCGCACCGGCAAGTAGGTACTCGACACGGTTGATCCGGCGACCCGAACCACTCACGACGATCCGTTCAGAGACGCTGCCCCAGCCGTTCGGCGATCGTCGGGTACACGTCGGACCGGGTTTTGCCGATCGTGTGGAACAACGCGATCCTGATCTGGCCGTGTCCGCGTTTGTAGACGAGCAACGACACGAAGTCGTCCTTGTTTTCGCAGAACCAAGCCGTTTCGCCGATACCCGGCACCATCGTCGGCGGCGTCACGCATTCCTTCTTGGCCTCTGCCGACATCGACGGCACCGACCAGCCCTTTTCCGGAAGGACGTGCAAGTACAGGCCGACCACGCCGTTGTAGTGGCACGCGTACTTGGTGATGCCACCTTCTTTCTTCACCGCGGCCTCTTGCTGACCGTCCTTGTGGCCGAACTCCGCGGTACCCATGATCTGCTGGACTTCGACGAGCGGGAGGAACGGGCAAGCCGCCGTGACCTTGGCGGGGGAGGCGGGCGGTGGAGGGGTCGTCGGAGTGGTGCTCGGGGCCTTGCTCGTCGTCGTCGTCGGCACCGTCGTTGACGGCGGCGGTGGTGGTGGCGCCGCTGGCGCGGGCTCGCCGCTACAGGCCGTGACAAACAAGAGCATGCCGACGGTCAAGAGCCCCCAGATTCTCTTCATCATCGGAATGTAGACGATCTGCGGAAATGCGAGGATCACGATGGTGCGACCGAGCACGCTCCTTGCTGTCGCGCTACTGCTCACCGTAACGATTCGCCACTTTCCGTGGTGATACGTCCCCGGAACACCGGGTCGAAGTCGTCGAAGAAGTCCTCGTCGTGTCGCCGCGTCCATTGCTGATCCATAAATGGGCCGTCACGCGCCTGGGCTTTCTGCTCCATGACCAGCTGCCCGCCGGCTTCAGCACCTGAAGCGAGGCCGAGATGATCATCGGCGTCGCCCCGCTCACCGTTCGGGTACCCGAAAAAGCAGTCCGGCTCGTGTTCCGGGGGACGCGGCACAATTGGTCATCGAGGTGCTGTCCGAGGGCACCGTCCGTACCGACCGGGTCACCAAGTTCTCCGAATACGCCGAAACCGGTATCGAGCACTACTGGATCGTCGACCTCGAAGACCCGGCGAGCATGACCACCTACCGCCTGATCGACGGCGAGTACGAGAACTTCGGCGAGCACATCGGCGAAGTGAGCCTCGATTTCGACGGCACCCCGCTCACTCTCGACCTCGACGCGCTGACCACTCGCTACGCGCGGCGCCCTTGACCGCCCTCGTGAGTGGTAAGGACGGTTAGCGCGGACCGGCATTTGCCTACCTACGCCGGACCAGTCCGAAGGCTGACGATGGCGGAATCGGGACCTTCAGTGTCCCGATTCCTCCATCGTCGCCAAGCGGCTTCGGTTTCCGGCCTTGATCAACGGAGGATCGGGACCACTCAACGTCCCCGATCTCCCCACTCGCCTTCATCACCGTTCCGGTGCGACAGGTCCGACAGAACAGTTCTTACCCTTCCCAACGGGAACCACCGCACCCTCGAGTCCGACTACTAGGCTCGACGGGGAGTTCCCCGGTGAGAAGGGTGTCAGATGAGGTTCAAGCGGTGCGGCGCGTCGTTGCTGGTCGCCGGGTTGGCCCTGCTGGGTGCGGCGACCCCGGCGTTGGCCCATTCGGAGTTGAAGAGCAGTGACCCGGCGAGGGGCGCTTCGCTGGCGACGCCGCCGACGCAGGTCAAGCTGACCTTCTCGGGCCCGGTCACCCTCGCCGACGACCCGATCCAGATCACCGGACCGGAGAACGCGTCGTGGACGGTCGGCCGGGCGGAGGTCGCCGGCACGGTCGTCACGGCGCCGGTCCAGGCCGTCGGGCCCGCGGGGGAGTACACCCTCCGCTACAAGGTGACCTTCGACGACTCGCACGCCGCGAGCGGCTCGGTGAAGTTCAGCTTGAGTGCCCCGGCGAGCCGGAACAGCCCGAGCAGCCAGGCCCCGTCGAGCAGCCAAGCCCAAGCCCCCGCGAGCAGTGCCACCCCCGCGCCGCAGGCCGAAGAGACCACTCCGGAAGGCCTGGTGCCGACCTGGGTGTGGATCGTCCTCGCGGTCGCCGTGGTCGTCGCCGGCCTCGTCGTGGCGCTCCGGTTCGCTCGTCGGAAGGACTGAGCCGGCACGGAACGGGAGCGGTCGAGGCAACCTTTCAGGTGGTCAACCGTCGAACGGAGATGAGGACCAGGGTGGCTCGCGGCGATGACGAGTTCGTCGAGTTCGTGCGGAACTCGGCGCCCCGTCTTCAGCATGCGGCCTTCCTGCTCACCGGCGACCGCCATCAGGCCGAGGACGCCGCCCAGACGGCGCTCGCGAAGACGTACGCGGCCTGGGCGCGGGTACGCCGCAAGGACGCCTACGCCTACGCGCGGCAGGTCCTCGTCAATCACATCATCGACGGCTGGCGGCGCCCGATCCGTGAGAACGCCACGGAGGACATCCCCGAGCAGTCGAGCGGTATGGACGTCGCCGGTGCCGTTGTCCAGCGGAAATGGCTGCTTGACGCGTTGCGTACGCTCACAGACCGGGAGAGAGCCGTGGTGGTGCTCAGGCACTTCTTCGACTTGAAGGAATCCGATGTGGCCGGCGAACTGGGTGTCTCGGTGGGCACCGTGAAGAGCACCAATTCCCGGGCACTGACCAAGCTGCGGATCACCGCGGAGGACGGAACGGAACTGATCGGGGGGCTGGGACGATGACCGACCTCGAGACACTGCGCTCGGCTCTGCGGGAACCGCCCGCCGAGGAGTTCGCCGAGCCCGATCTCGGCGCGATCATGACCAAGGGCAGGCGTATCCGCCGTCGCCGCCGTCTCGCTACCGGCGCGGGCGGGGTCGCCGCCACACTGGTGACGGTGCTGGTCATCGTCGGCGCGGTCGCGCTCAAGGGGTCATCGTCCGACCAGCGACCGCTCCCGCCCGCCGCGAGCGCGCCCGCGCCGCCGTCGACACCGGCCCCGGCGCCGGCCCCGGCACCGGCGAGCCCGACGAACACCGAGGCCCCGACGGATCGGCCTGTCGGCGAGGCGATCCCGCTTGGCGTCAAGGGAGAAGGCGGCCGTGAGCTGGTGCTCTACGCCTTCGCGATCGACGAGCCGCAAGTGCCGGACGTCAGGTTCGGCCTCCAGGTCGCGTACCGGAACCAGACCGGTGAGTACGACGGCCTCCTGGCCAGCAACGAGTTCAAGGGATCCGATCGGTCGTTCGGCTTCCACGCGGTGGACGGCGGCGACGTCATCCGGGGCACGTTCGTGCCCGTGTTCGGCTACTTCGCCGGTCCGGCGGCGCGGATCACCAGCACCGTTCGCGGGAGACCGGTCGAGGCCAAGGCGATCCCCTGGAGTGAGGACCCGTCGATCGTCCTCTTCTGGTTCGACGGCGACCAGGTGGAGTCGGCGGGAGTGCTGACCCCTCTCGTCGCCTACGACGCGAAGGGCCAGCGCCTCACCAAATGATCAGGCCGCGGCCTGCGTCAGCACCTGGTCGACGACGGCGTGCGAAGGCAGGATCAGGTCCCGCTCGGTTTCGGCGTCGATCTTGCCTTCGAGCAGGTCGACGAACCGGTCCAGCTGGGTCGCCAGCGGCTCGCGCGCGGTGACCAGCTCCGGGATCTCGATGACGGTCTGCTGCCGGTAGCCGAGGCCGTCCTCGGTGACCGAGTCGTGCGAGATGTGCCGGTAGATGGTGACGTCGCGGCGGAGCAGGTCGATCTCGATCATGCGGTCCAGTTCGGACACCCAGAGCGAGCGGACCTTGCGCTGGCCGAGGCGCGACGCGGAAACCGTGGCGAGCCCGGATTGGAACGACAGCACCGTCTCGATGGTGTCTTCGGCGCCTTCCACCGAATTCGGGTGGAAGTAGCCCGCGCCGGAGGCGACCCGCTGCGGCGTCGCGCCGCCGAAGAACTGGATCGCCAGGTCGACGTCGTGCACCAGCAGGTCCCAAGCGACACCGGTCTTGATGCGCGGCGCGTACGGGCCGTGGCGGCGGGCCATCAGGTGGATCGGCTCGTTGACCAGCGCCCGCGCGGTCATCACGGCGGGGTTGTAGCGCTCCAGGAGCCCGCACATCAGCGGGACGTCCTTCTTCGCCGAAAGCCCGACGATCTCCTGGGAGAATTCGAAGCTGTTGCACACCGGCTTCTCGACCAGCATCGGCTTGCCCTGGCCCAGGATCTCCTGCGCCAGCTCGTAATGCGCCTCGGTGGCCGAAGCGAGCACGACGGCGTCCACATCGGACAGTGAGCCGATTTCGGGCGTCCACTGGGTTTCGTAGCGTTCGGCGACCTTGCGGCCGGCCTCTTCGCGCGGGTCGATCACGCGGACGAGGTCCACGCGCTCGTTCGCGGCGAGGACACGAGCGTGCAGCGAGCCCATGTTCCCGGTGCCGATGAGGGCGATCTTGTGCGTGGTCATGCGCCGAGTACCTCGCGAACCGTTTCGATGATGGTGTCCAGTTCGGACTCGGAAAGGTGCGGGTGCACCGGCAGGGAAAGCGCCTGCGCGGCGACGGAGGCGGCCACGGGGAAGTCCTCGACCTTCGCGTCGGGGATCAGCGGGTTGTCCCGGTAGCAGTCGTAGTCGAAGACGATCTTCGGGTAGTAGATCCCGTTGCCGATACCCCGCTCGGTGAGCGCGGCGGCGAGTTCGTCACGCGAGAGGAAGGCGTGCGGGCCGACCAGCACGGTGTACTGGTGCCACACGTGCTCGCGGCCCGGCAGGACCTGCGGGAGGTCGAGGCCCGGGGTGCCGGCGAGTCCTTCGGTGAGGCGCTTCGCGTTGGCCTGGCGGGCGGCGGTGAGCTGGTCCAGCTTCTCCAGCTGCGGAATACCGACGGCGGCGTGCAGATCGGTCATCCGGTAGTTGTGCCCGGCGACCTCGTACTGGTAGCGGGCGCGCATGCCCTGGTTGCGCAGCACCCGCAGCGCGTCGGCCAGCTTGTCGTCGTCCGTGGTGATCACGCCGCCCTCGGCGGTGGTGACGTTCTTGGTGGCGTACAAGGAGAAGCAGCCGATCCCGAAGGAGCCCGACGGCTTGCCCTGGAACGACGCGCCGACGGCCTGCGCGGAGTCCTCGATGACCTTGAGACCGTGCTCGGCGGCCAGCGGCGCGAGTTTGCCCATGTCCGCCGTCTGCCCGTAGAGGTGCACGGGCATCAGGACCTTGGCGCGGTCGGTGATCGCGGCGGCGACGGCGTCCGGGTCGATCGCGAAGTCGTCGCGCCGGATGTCGGCGAAGCGGACGGTCGCGCCGGCTTCCAGAATCGCGTTCAGCGTCGCCACGAAGGTGAACGGCGAGGTGACGACCTCGTCACCCGGCTGAAGGTCGAGCGCCTGGATGGCGGCGACCAGCGCGGTGGTGCCGTTGTTGACGGCGATCGCGTGCTTCGTGCCGGAAACGCTCGCGAACGCGTCCTCGAAGCGCTTGACCATCGGTCCCTGTGCGATGGCGCCGGATCGCAGCACCTCGACGACGAGGTCCTCCGCGTCACGGACGTCGACCACGGTAATGGGGATCATCTTCAAGTCTCTCTCGACTGGGCGTTCTGGTGCGTCCGGTACAGTGAGCCGCCGGTTCTGCGCCCGGCCGCCCTCTCTGGCGCGGACCACACGTTACCGGGACCGCCGAAGCGCCCAATACCCCAGGCTGCCTCCAGCCACAACGAACGGAACTCACGTGGTGAACCGCATCCACCCGACAGCAGTCATCGGCGAGGGTGTCGAGCTCGGTGAAGACAACGTCATCGGACCGTTCACGGTCATCGTGGGTCCCACGCGCATCGGGGACGGCAACTGGATCGGCCCGCACGTGACCATCGGGACCCCCGGTGAGGACCGCGGCCGCGAGCACCCCGCCGCCTGGGAATCCGCGCCGAACGGTGATCCGGATCATGACGGTCACGGCGTCGTCATCGGCAGCCGCAACCGGATCCGCGAGTACGTCAGCGTCCACCAGGGCACGTGGCGCACCACCGGAATCGGCGACGGCGGCTATTTCCTCCGCGGCTCCCACATCGCCCACGACTGCGTCGTCGAGGACGCCGTCACGGTCGCTTCGAACGTCATCACCGGCGGCCACTGTCACATCTGGTCCGGGGCGAACCTGGGTATGGGCGCGATCCTGCACCAGCGGGTCGTGGTCGGCCCCGGCGCGATGGTCGGGATGAGTTCCGCGGTCCGCAAGGAGGTGGGCGCGTTCACCATCGCCGTCGGCAACCCCGCGCGGGTGACCGGCGTCAACACCGTGGGCCTGTCCCGCCGGGGCCTGGACGAGGCCACCATCGAGGCACTGGGACCGTGGCTGAAGGGTAAGGCCGGTCTCCCTGAGGACGGGCTGGCCGACCGGCTGCCCGGTGACCTCTCTACCTTGGTGAAGGCGTGGGACGCCCGTCCGCGCGAGGAGTAGGTGAGCGGGAGCTCGCAGAGGTCGCGCGTTCCGAAGAGAGGTAGGAGTCACAGATGGCGGAAGTCGCCGGCAAGCTGCGTGAGGTCTTTGTCGAGGCGCTGGATCTAGACGTCGACAGTGTTGATGTCGAGAACCTGAAGTACCGCGACATCGAGGCGTGGGACTCGGTCGGTCACATGGCGCTCGTCGCGGCCATCGAAGACGAGTTCGACGTGGAATTCGACACCGACCAGGTGATCGACATGTCCAGCTTCAAGGTCGCCGTCGACATGGTGACCGACCTCCAGAACAAGTGATGCTGGACGGCAGGATCGCCCTGGTCACCGGGGGTACCCGGGGCATCGGGCTGGCCACCGCGCGGGCGCTCGCCGGGGCGGGCGCCACCGTCGTCCTGACCGGCCGCGACGAGGCCAAGGCCAAGGAAGCGGCGGCCGCGGCGGGGGCCGCGAGCGGGCTCGCCCTGGACGTCACCGACGCCAAGGCCGTGTCGACGCTGGTCCGCGGCGTGGCCAAGGAGCACGGCAGGCTCGACATCGTGGTCGCCAACGCCGGGATCATGGAGGACGCGCTCCTCGGCATGATCCGCGCGGAACTGGTCGACACCACGCTGAGCACGAACGTCGCCGGCACGCTGCACACCGTCCAGGCCGCGGCCAGGGCGATGATGCGCAAGAAAACCGGTGCCATCGTGGTGCTGGCTTCGATCGTCGGCGAGCACGGAAGCGCCGGTCAGACGGTGTACGCGGCCTCGAAGGCGGCGGTGGCGAACATCGCGCGTTCGGCCGCGAAGGAGCTCGGCCGTTCCGGGATCCGGGTCAACGCGGTGGCGCCCGGCGTCATCGACACCGACCTGACCTCCGGGCTGACCGAGGACGCCAAGGCCGAGAACATCGGCAAGACCCCGCTAGGGCGGCTCGGCACGCCCGAAGACGTGGCGAACGCGATCCGGTTCCTCGTCAGTGATGACGCCTCGTTCATCACCGGCCAGGTGCTGGGCATCGATGGAGGACTTGTTCTCTGATGACCCTGTTGGGTGTGGGTGCACGACTGATCGACGTCACGAGCGGCAAGACGCTCGCGGGCGAGGAACTCGACGCCGAGGTCGCCCGCGCGGGTGCCGCGTTGTCGCTGCTGCCGCCGGGCGCGCTGTTCGCGCGGATGTCGGTGGACCTCCAAAGCGTGCTGAACTACCTCGGCGCGTTCGAGGCCGGCCGCCCGATCGCGCTGATCGACCCGGCGCTGGACGCCGACGTCCTGACGGGGCTCATCGAGCGGTTCCGCCCGGCCGCCGTGCTGTCCGCGCCGGACGCGCCCGCACCCGAGGGTTACGGCGTTTCCGACGGGCTCGGATCTGACTGGGTCCGGAAGTCCGCTGAGGGCGTCGAGCCGCATCCCCATCTGGCCATCCTGCTTCCGACCAGCGGTTCCACCGGCAACCCGAAGCTGGTCCGGCTCGCGCGCGACGCTGTCTACGCCAATGCCGACGCGATCGCGCAGGTGCTCGGCATCGACCGCGACGAGGTCGCGCCGACCAGCCTCCCGCTGCACTACAGCTACGGCCTGTCCGTGCTGAACTCGCACCTCGTCCGCGGCGCGACCGTGGTCATCGAGCCTTCGGGTGTACTCGGGCGTGGGTTCTGGGACGCGGTCAACGAGCACAAGGTCACCTCGCTCGCCGGGGTCCCGTACCACTACGAGATGTTGCGGCGCCTCAAGTTCGACCCGGCGAAGTACCCGACGCTGCGCACGCTGACCCAGGCGGGCGGCAAGCTCCGCGACGAGCTCGTCGCCCAGTTCAACGACAAGATCCGCGCGGTCGGCGGGCGGATGTTCGTGATGTACGGGCAGACCGAGGCCGCCCCGCGGATGACCACCGTCCCGGCGGAACGGCTCGCGGAGAAGCTCGGTTCGGCCGGGCCCGCGCTGCCCGGCGGTTCGTTCGCGATCCGGCGCGAGAACGGTTCCGAGACCACGCATCCGAAGATCGTCGGCGAGGTCGTCTACCGCGGGCCCAACGTGATGATGGGATACGCCGAGGACGAGGCCGGGCTGGCCGCGGGCGACGAGTACGGCGGCGTGCTGGCCACCGGCGACCTCGGGTACCTCGACGAGGACGGGTTCCTCTACATCACCGGACGGCTCAAGCGGATCGGCAAGGTCTTCGGCAACCGGGTCAGCTTGGATGATCTCGAGCACGCCGTGCGTTCCGCTTCGGTGGGGATCGACGTCGTGGCCGCCGTCCCGGCCGGGGACAAGGTCGTCCTGTTCGCCGAGGGCGCCGACAAGGACATCTGCAAGGACGCGTCGAAGGCGTTGTCCGAGCGGCTCCACCTGCACACGAGCGGGTTCGACGTCCGCCCCATCGACACCGTGCCGCTGCTGGCCAGCGGCAAGATCGACTACCGGTCGCTGGAGGCCCAGGTATGAGTGTGTTCACGCTTTCGCAGGCTGAGCGCGAGAAGTCGTTGCTTCCGCGGCTCGCCGAGCTGACCGCGCACCACCGCGAGAACTCCGAAGGGTACGAACGCATCCTGTCCTCGCTCGGCATCGCGCGCGACGCGGAGTTCGCTTCCATCGCGGACCTGCCGTGGCTGCCGGTGCGGATGTTCAAGACGCACGACCTGCGCAGCATCCCCGAGGCCGAGATCTTCAAGACGCTGACGTCTTCGGGCACCACCGGCGCGGGCGCGTCGCGGATCTACCTGGACAAGGCCGCGGCCGGCGCGCAGACCAAGCAGCTCGGCGCCACGCTGCAGGAAGTCCTCGGCGGCGAGCGGCTGCCGATGCTGATGGTCGACACCGTCGGCATCATCAAGAACCGCCGTTCGTTCTCCGCCCGCGGCGCGGGTGTGCTGGGCATGGCCAACTTCGGCCGCAAGCACACCTACGTGCTCGACGAGAACGACCAGCCGGACGTCGAGGCGGTCAAGACGTTCCTCGCGACGTACGGCGACAAGCCGTTCCTGATCTTCGGCTTCACCTTCATGGTGTGGCAGTACCTGTACGAGGTCGCGTGTGAGCACGAGCTGGATCTGTCCAACGGGATCCTGATCCACTCCGGTGGCTGGAAGAAGCTGATCGACCGCGCGGTCGACAACACCGAGTTCCGTCGTCGGTTCAAAGAGGACACGGGGCTCACCCGGATCCACAACTACTACGGGATGATCGAGCAGATCGGCACCGTGTTCCTCGAAGGCCCGTCCGGGAACTCGTTGTACTGCCCCGATTTCGCGGACGTCGTGATCCGGGATCCGGAGACCTGGGAAGAGCAGCCGGTCGGTGAACCCGGCGTGATCGAGGTCGTCAGCACGCTGCCGCATTCGTACCCGGGCCACGTCCTGCTCACCGAGGACCTCGGCGTCTACAACGGAATCGACGACGGTGACTGGCCGGGCAAGCATTTCTCGGTGATGGGCAGGCTGCCCAAGGCCGAGGCCCGCGGCTGCTCGGACACCTTCCAGGGAGCGGCGGCATGACCCTCAACCAGCGTTTCCCGCTCGGCGACGCGATCGAGGTCTCCTCGTTGGTCGAAGAGCTGCGGGCCGAGCCCGTCGGCGGACGGCTACGGGTGGGCGACCCGCGTGTCGTCGAATTCCTGACGAAGTTCGCGCGCAAACTGCTCGCGCCCGCGACCGCGCGCCGGTTCCCGGAGCTGGCGTCGCTTGGTTTCTTCCTGCGTAAGGGAGAGATCGCGAAGGCACTGTCCACTTTGGATACCTCAGGTGACGCGCTGCGCTTCCCGCGCGGGCTGGTCTTCCACGTGCCGCCCGCCAACGTCGACACGATTTTCGTGTACTCGTGGGCGCTTTCCGCGCTGGCGGGAAACCACAACGTCGTTCGCGTGTCGTCGCGTTCGGCCGGCGCCGCCGAAACGGTGCTGGAGGCACTGAACGCCGCACTGTCCGAAGTGGACGCCGACACCGCCGCCGCGATCACCGCGACCCAGCGCATGGTCACCTACGACCGCAGTGACGCGATCAGCGGCGCGCTGTCGGTCGCCACGGACCTGCGGGTCATCTGGGGCGGCGACGCCTCGGTCGCGGCCCTGCGCAAGTACCCGCTGGCGCCGCACGCGCGTGACCTGACCTTCCCGGACCGGTCGTCCTTCGCGGTCGCGTCGGTGCGCGGCTGGCAGAACGCCTCCGAAACCGAACGCCGCGGCGCGGCCGAAGGCTTCTACAACGACTCGTACTGGTTCGACCAGGCCGCCTGCTCCTCGCCGCGCGCGGTGTTCTGGGTCGGCGACGAGGACGGTGCCCGCGAAGCCGGACAGGAATTCCGGAAGCTGCTCGCCGAGGTGCTGGCGACGAAACAGCACGTCACCGAGCCGGCCATGGCCGTCCAGAAGCGGGTTTCCGCCTACGGCGCGGCCGTCGACGGGCTCGTCAACGGCATCGAGTTCCAGGGCAACGGCATCGCGATGTTGGAGCTGTCCAATGCCGCGGTCCTGCCGCGCGAGTGGCTCGGCGCGGGTACTTTCGCCAACGCGCGGGTCGACACGCTTTCCGACCTCGTCCCGATCGTGCTCCGCAAAGACCAAACCGTCGGTCAATTCGGCTTCACCAAAGAAGAATTGACCGAATTCGTGACGGAATTGGCGGGCCGCGGCGTCGACCGTGTCGTTCCTTTCGGCTCGGCCCTGACGTTCTCCGCCGTTTGGGACGGCTACGATCTGCTGACCGAGTTCAGCCGTCTGGTGACCGTACAGGCCTGACCTGCGGCGACAGGTACAGCGGAGGAGGTTCAGTGACGACAGTCGAAACGCCCGAGGAGGAGTCTTCGGTTGCGGTAAAGCAGCCGAAATCCACCAAGGCGAAGATCCTCGACGTCGTCCGCTGGATCGCGATCCTCCTGGTCGTCGGATTCGCGGCGAAGACCCTGGTCGCCAACTGGGGTGAATTCTGGCGGACGCTGTCCGAGGTCGCCTGGGAATCCTCCACGTTGAGCCTGCTCGTGCTCATCGCCGCGATCATGGTGTCGACCTACGGCTGGCAGGTCATGGTCGACGACCTCGGCGAACCGATCGGCTACGCCCGCGGCGCGCAGATCTGTCTCGTCGGCTCGCTCGGTAAATACGTGCCGGGTTCGGTGTGGGCGTACCTGCTGCAGATGGAACTGGGCCGCAAGGCCGGGCTCGCCAGGGCCCGGATCTTCACCGGTTCGCTGATCCAGCTCGGCGTCGGCGTGGTGTCGGCGCTGGTCGTGTCGCTGCTCGCGGCCCCCGCGGTGTTCAGCAACAGTCCGCGGGCGCTGTGGCTGATCGCGGCGATCCCGGTCGGCCTGGCGATGCTGCATCCGCGCGTGCTCACCTGGGGCACGTCGCTGGTGCTGCGAATCCTGCGCCGCCCGCCGCTGGACCACCGGCTGAGCTGGTCGGTCGTCGGGAAGGTCTTCGGCTCGTCGACGGCGGCGTGGGCGCTCCAGGGCGTGCACCTGTGGCTGCTGGCGAACTCCGTCGGCGCACCCGGCTTCAGTGGTTTCGTGCTGTGCGTCGGCGCGATGGCCGTCGCGATGACCGTCGGGACGTTCGCGTTCATCCTGCCCAGCGGGGTCGGCGTCCGCGAGGTCGCGCAGGTCGCCGTGCTGACCGCGTCGGGCCTCACCGTCGTCCAGGCGACGGCTTTCGCCATCGCTTCGCGGGTCATGTTCACCGTCGCCGACCTGATCACCGCCGGTGTCGCCGCCCTCTCCGCGCGCCTCGTGACTTCCCGCGTTTAGTCCTCTGAATGCGGTCCTTGCGCGTGCAACTACCGCATCCAGAGGACGAAACGCGTCAGGGGTACAGGCAGGGCACACTTGCTGGACCGTTCGTGTCAAATGACTGCGCCGAAAGAAACACACCGGCGCGGTGATCGATACTTGACCGTAGTCTTTCGTCAGGGGAGTGGCTCGGCCCGGGATGGTGGGGAGATCAGGTGGTGATCGCGCTCGTCGTCGCCTGGCTCGTGGTCGCGGTCTTCGTCTTGGCGGCCTGGCCCAAGATCGGTACCGACCGGAACTGGCGTGCCGCCGCGCTGACGCTCACCCTCGGTTTTTCGGTGTCGCACCAGCTGGTGTTTTCGACCATCGCGGAAGACGCGTACATCACCTTCCGTTACGCCCAGCACATCGCCGACGGCAATGGCCCGGTGTTCAACACCGGCGAGCGGATCGAGGGTTACGCGAATTTCCTCTGGATGATCCTCATCGCGTTGCCGAAGGCGGCTTTCGGGGCCGACATCGAGACGTCCGCGGTCGTACTCGGCATCCTCTCCACCCTCGGCGCCGTCCTGCTCGCGTACGTGACGGTGAACCGGGTGGTCGCGAGGGCCGCGGGCGAGCCGCGGCCCGCCTATGGGGTGGCCGCCGCGGTGCTCGTCGCGGGTGCCGGAGGCCTTGCCGCGTACGGCGGATCCGGCACCGAGACGCCGTTGTTCGTATTGCTCATGTTCGGTGTCTTCGCCTCGCTCGCTGCCCGGCGTCCGGTGGTCGCCGGGGTGCTCGTGGCCTTCGCCATGATGACGCGCCCGGCCGGGCTCCTGCTCGCGGTGCTGGTCGGGATTTGGCTCGTCATCGCCGCCTTCCGCGGCCGGTACACGTGGTGGTCACCGGCGGGCTGGCTGCTCGGTGGACTGGTCTTCGTCGTGCCGTGGACGGCGTGGCGGGTCACCTACTACGGCCACGTCCTGCCGACCTCGGTCCTCATCCCTTTCGAGGTCGATGTCGCGGCCCGGGTCGACCATGGCTGGCAGTACCTGTCGAGTTTTTCGGTGGTTCACCAAGGATTCCTGCTGCTCGGCCTGATCGCGGCGGTGGCGCTGCTCCTGCGCCGCACCGGCCGGGCTCCGCACGAGGCCGAGGCCAGGTCGCTGACCTGGCTGATGCTCGTCACCGCCGTCGCGCTCACCGCTTTCGTGGTCTTCTTCGGCGGTGACCCCGGACCTGCCTGGCGCCTGCTGGCGCCGATCCCGCCGCTGCTGTCGGTGGCGGCGGTGTCGGTCTACGGCGTGCTCACCGCGGCCGCGAAACCGAGTCCCCGTCCGCGGCCGCCGGTCCAGCGGCTGATGCCCGCCGCCGCGGTGGCGTTGTCCGGGCTGGCGGTGCTGGTCTCGGTGTTCAGCCCGGAAATGCTCGCCCGCGTGCGTGCCTGGCACGACCACGGCGCGCAGATGGAGGAGATCGGCCGCTGGCTCGACGCCTACCTGCCGCCCGGTTCGGTCGTGAGCACGTCCGCGCCCGGTGTGCTGTCGTACCACGCCGGGACGCAACTGCGGATCGTCGGCGTCCGCGGCCAGACCGAGGAAGCGGACGAGGCGGTCGTCTCCCGGCGGCATCCGACGATCGCCGTCATCACTGACAGTGGCTACTCGGCGAAGCAGTCCTGCGTGATCGACCCGGAGTATGCGGCGAGGTACCGCGTCGCGACCTTCGTGCGTGAAGGAACCTCGTCGTGGCTGACCGTGTTCCTGCGGGCGGACGTCGAGCGGTCGGTCAGATCGGCCCTCGACTACTCGCCCGATTTCCGCCACGTACCGTGCCCTTCGTGAGTATCGACGAACGCGTTTCCCCGAGCCGACCAGCAGCGCTTGAAGCACCCTCGCGCCTGTTCGGCCTCGGCGTTTTCGCCGCCGCGCTCACCGTGCTGCTGGTTCGTTTCCTCGTGCCGCGGCCGGTCGGGATGTCCGACAACGGTGACGGCTTCCGCGTGCTGTGCGGCGCGGGCATCCCGTGGAAGGGCAAGCCGGAAGGGTTCGTCCACCTCGCCTACACGGCCCCGGCCGGCGAATGCGACGCCACCTATCTCCTGACCCAGAGCTGGTTCGCGCGGATCGCGCGGTCGATCGGCGGGGTGCTCGGCCTCGAATCGACGCTCAGCCTGGTCGTTCTCGGCGTGTTCACCAGCGGCCTCGTCGCCGCGGCGGTCGCGTTGATCGTCGTCGGGCTGCCGTACTCACGCCGCGTCCGCCGTTTCGCCGCCGTAGGGCTGCTGCTGGTCGTCGCGGACTCCGCGTTCTTCGGTTACTTCGCCTCGGTGCTCGGCGAAGGCGCCGCCTTCCTCGGTCTTCTGCTCGCCGTCGGTGGTTTGCTGGTGGCCGCGAGGCCCGGCTGGTGGCGCTACGCGGGCCTCGCCGTGCTCCTGGCGGGCGGCGTGATCGCGGTCAACGCCAAGGTCCAGACGCTGATGATCCTGCCGTTGTTCGCGCTCGCCGCACTGCTCGTCCGCCCGGCGGGCGTCCGCGGCCTGAAGCGCTGGCTTCCCGTAATGTTCGTCATCGGCGCGCTCGCCGGAGGCACGGCTTACGCGCAGCAGACCGTCGAACCGGCGAAGCTGCCCGACGGCTCTCTCGCCGCGCGGCCGGGCGACGATTCGCGTGAGATCAACATGTTCAACACGATCTTTCTGACCATTGTGGACGGTCGGCACGACACCGGAGCCGACCTCGCCGCGCTGGGACTGCCCGCCTCGTTCGGCCAGTACGCGGGCAATGGCTGGTGGCATCCGAAGCCCGCGACGCTGGATCCCGAGTACCCGAAGTACCGCGAACAGATCAGCAGGCGCAACGTCGTCGAGTACTTCGCGACACATCCCTTACGCACCACGGAAATCCTGAACCGTGCGGCGGGCGACCTGCTCACCGCGCGGCCGCCCTACCTCGGCAGCTTCGACCGGTCGGCGGGCTTCGACCCGGAAACGCAGGAATACCGCGTCCCGATCGTTTCGACCGTGGCGAAACTGCTGTCGCCGCTGGGTTTCTTCGCCTTGCTGCCGATATGGGCCCTGATCGCCTGGCGTGGCTGGAAGACGCGGCGCGAGGCGATGGGCGTCACCCTGGGCTTCCTGCTCGCGGTCGCCGTCGGGCAGTTCGCGCTGGCCGCGCTGGGCGACGGCTTGGAGAACGTCAAACACCAGGTGATCGCGTTGTTCTGCACGGTGCTCGCCGTCGTCCTGGCGCTGGTGACCTTCGCGCGTCGAGAACGCTCAGAGTGATGTGACCTACGCGACCGTAGGTTGCTCACCCTACGGTCGCGTAACCTGAACGAATGGCTGAGCTCGTTTACCCGCCCGTCATCATGGCGGCGAAGCTGATGTTCCGGGTGCTGGACAACCGCATCCGGGTGGAGGGGGCCGAGCACATCCCGGCGACGGGCGGCGCGGTCATCGCCTGCAACCACGTGAGCTACCTGGATTTCATCTTCTGCGGGCTCGGCGCGCAGCCGGCGAAACGCCTGGTCAGGTTCATGGCGAAGAAGGAGATCTTCTCCAACCGCGTCGCCGGACCGCTCATGCGCGGAATGCACCACATCTCCGTCGACCGCGGCGCGGGTCTCACGTCGTACCGGGAAGCCGTCGAACGGCTGAAGGCCGGAGAGGTCGTCGGGGTGTTCCCCGAAGCCACGATCAGCCGGTCGTTCACCGTGAAGGACATCAAGTCCGGCGCCGTCCGGATGGCCGCCGAGGCGGGTGTCCCGGTCGTGCCGATGGCGCTGTGGGGCACGCAGCGGCTGTGGACCAAGGGCCGCCCGAAGGACCTCACCAAGCGCCACGTGCCGATCTCGATCCTCGTGGGTGAGCCGATCCACCCGAAGGCCGACGAGGACGCCGAAATCCTTTCGAAAGACCTTCGTGTGCGGATGTCCGCGCTCGTGGACCGCGTCCAGGCCGGCTACCCGGCCGAACCGGACTCCGACGACGAGCGCTGGTGGCTGCCCGCCCACCTCGGCGGCACCGCGCCGACGCCAGAAGAGGCCGCCAAGCTCGACCGCGAAGGCCGCTAGCCCGCCGTGTCGGCTGGGTCGGGGGGGGGGGGGGGGGGGGGGGGGGGGGGAGGGGGAGGAGGCAAGACAAAAACCCACCCCCCCACAACCGGCCCCAACCCCCCCCCATCTCCCCTGCGGGACCCT
>NZ_JBVJCE010000001.1:884322-886482 GCF_055588925.1 Amycolatopsis sp. NPDC041971
CCCGCCTACCCCCCCCCCACACAAACACATCCCCCTCCCTCTTCCCCCGGCTCCCCTCTTCCTTTTTTTTTGTTTGTTGTTTTCCCCCCCCCCCCCCCCCCCCCCCCCCCCCCCCCCCCCACGACCTAGAACCAGCGCTCGAGCACCTGCGCGACGCCGTCCTCCGAGTTCGGCGCGGTCACCTCGTCGGCGACGTCCAGCACGTAGCGGTGCCCGTTGGCCATCGCGACGCCGTGCCCGGCCCAGCCGAGCATCTCGACGTCGTTGGGCATGTCACCGAACGCGATCACCCGCTCGGCCGGGACGCCCAGCCGCTCGGCGACCTCGGCCAGCCCGGTCGCCTTCGTGATGCCGTGCGCGGCGACCTCGATGAGCCCGCTGTTGGTCGAGTAGGTGATGTCGACCGAACCGTCGAGCACTTCGCGCGCCGCCCGCGCCATCTCGTCGGAGCTCATCCCGCGCCTGCTGATCATCAGCTTGACCGCCGGATGCCCGAGCACCTCGGCCCTCGGAGCCTCCGTGCCCTCGTGATTGCCCCAAGGGTTGTGATAGTCCGGCTCGATCACGAAGTTGCGCATCTCCGGATCCAGCGCGGACTCGCCGATCCGCTCCGCGGCGTACCGGCAGCCGGGAAGAGCGTGATCAAGAGCACTGACGGTGTCGTGCAGCAGTTGGGGTTCCAGCATGCCGTGGACCGCCACGATCCGGTCCGCCCCGATCTCGTACAGCACCGCGCCGTTCGCGCATACCGCGTACCCGGTCAGGTCCAGCGGGTTCGCGATCGGGGCGATCCACCGCGGCGGGCGGCCGCTGACCAGCACGAAGGGGACTCCGTCCTCCTTCACCCGCCGGACGACGTCGATCGTGCGTTCGGACAGGGTCTCCAGCGGACCGAGCAGGGTGCCGTCGACGTCGGAGGCGATCAAGAGGGGTTTGTCCACCGGCACATTGTCCCCGATGATCCGCCCATCGGGCGAAGTGTCGGTGGGCACCAGTACGTTGCCCCGTGTGCGCGTAGGCATCGTGATCCTTCCGGAAGATCGTTGGTGGGCGGCCGAGCCGAAATGGCGGGCCGCCGAGGAATACGGCTTCGACCACGCTTGGACGTACGACCACCTCGGCTGGCGGAACCTCGTCGACGGCCCGTGGTTCAGCGCGGTGCCGACGTTGACGGCGGCCGCGATGGTGACGTCGCGGATCAGACTGGGCACCTTCGTGGCCTCCCCGGTCGCGCGGCACCCCGTGCCGTTCACCCGCGAGCTGATCACCCTCGACGACATCTCCGACGGCCGCTTCGTCCTCGGCGTGGGCGCCGGCGTCCCGAACACCAGTTACGACGCCACCGTCCTCGACGGCCCCGAACTGTCGGTCAAGGAGCGCACGGACCGGTTCACCGAGTTCGTCGAAGCGCTCGACGGGCTGCTGATGACCGATGCTTTCGACTACGAGGGCGAGTACTACCGGGCCAAAGGCGCCCGGAACCTGCCCGGCTGCGTGCAGCGGCCGCGGTTGCCGTTCCTGGTGGCCGCGAACGGCCCGCGCACGATGACGCTCGCCGCGCGGTTCGGCGCCGGCTGGGTCACCACCGGCGTCAAGGCGGACAGCCAGGACGAGTGGTGGAAGGGCGTCGCGGAACTCGTGAAGACCTTCGACGAGCGGCTCGACGCCGTGGGCAGGGACAAGGCGAGCGTGCAGCGCTTCCTGAGTCTCGACTCGGCGCCGGTCTTCTCCCTCTCCAGTGTGGACGCTTTCAGCGACGCGGCCGGGAGGGCCGGGGAACTCGGGTTCACCGACATCGTCACGCACTGGCCGCGGTCCGGTGACTACTACGTCGGCCGCGAGTCGACGCTCGAAGAGGTCGCCAGCGACGTACTCCCAGTACTCCAGGGAAGAAGCTCTTAGGCCGATCGGGTGACGTTAACGGGCCGGGTAAACCAGTTCCGCCCAGCGGTCGTCTGACAGACAAGTACAGCGAGTGGGTGCGGCCGAAGACGGCTGCCCCTCATGGGTCACCCCGGGGGTGAATGGGGGACTGAGGCTCGGGGGGGGGGGGGGGGGGGGGGGGGGGTGCGGGGGGGGGGGGGGGGGGGTGGGGGGGGGGGGTGGGTGGGGGGGGGGGGGGGGGGGGGGGGGGGGGGGGGGGAGGGGGGGGTGGGCGGA
>NZ_JBVJCE010000001.1:886492-893685 GCF_055588925.1 Amycolatopsis sp. NPDC041971
AGGAGGTGGTGGCGGACAAGACTGCCCCCCCTTGCGTCGCCAGCGTGGGGGGGAGGGGGGGGTGGCGTTTTCTCTCTCCCCCCCCCCCCCCCCCCCCCCCCCCCCGAGCCTTGATCTTTGGCCGCGATTCGCGTGTCCAGACCCGGGATTCGCGTGATCAGAGGCGGAACTCGCGTGATTGGAGACGGAACTCGCGAGTTCCGGCGGGAGACACGCGAGTTCCGGCTTCACGCACGCGTCTTCCGCCTCGGCGCACGTGTGGTCGCTCCCCCTGCGGGAGACGGACCTCAGCGGGTCAGGGTGTAGATCGACGCGCCCGCGTTGCCGAAGTCCTTGCGCAGGAAGTTCAGCCCGTCCAGATCGCGCAGCCCCGGCGCCGGGGGTTCGCCGATCTTGATCGGCGTGCTCCCGATCAGCACGTGCTTGATGTTCAGCCGTTTCACCGCGGCCCGCACCTCGGGGTCGGTGTCGTAGTCCCGGAAGTGCAGCGCCAGATACTTCGCGTCCGGCGGCGGCACGCCCGGGTCGTAGTGCCCGGCGACCGGGTGGATGCCGGTGATCGCGTACAGCCAGGCCGTCCCGTCGGAGCGCTCGTTGAGCACCTTCTCGTCGGGTCCGATGTCCATCTTGGCCAGCTCGTTCATCGCGGCCAGTTCGTCGGCGCCGACCGGCGGCGTGACCTCGCCCTCGGGCCCGTTGTAGTACAGGAACGACACCGCGTGCGCGTTCGACTCGGTGTAGAAGCCCTTGGTCAGCACGGCCGACGCGGCGACGACGGACACGGCGGTCGCCAGTCCGAGCCGGGCGGGCAGGGCGGGCCTGCTCTTGACCCAGGACCGCCCGCTCGCCCACTTCGCGAACCAGCGCTGCAGTTGGGCCATCCCGTGCCCGGCCAGCAGACAGAGCGGGATCGCGGCGAGCGCCATCAGGCGGTACCGGTCGTTCCACCACGGCCGCGACAGCGAGATCACCCACGGTTCGGCGCCGAACGACGCGACCAGCACGAACAGCACCGAGAAGCCCAGCGCGGCGAGCCCGATCCAGCGCATCCGCCCGAGCCGGAACAGACTCAGGACACCGATGACCAGCAACACCGTCAGCCACACCTGCGGAGCGCTCAGCACCTGCCGGAAGGTCACCAGCAGCGCCAGCGACTTCACCACCGGCAGGTCCGAGCCCCACGCGTGATAAGGGTATGAACCCGAAGTGAATTTCAGGGCGCCGAGAATGTGCGGTGCCGCGAGCAGCGCGCTCCCCACCATCACCGGCACCATCTTCACGACGTCGCCGCCGATGACCCGCCAGCCGCCGCGGCCTTCCGGCACCCCGTCGAGCCGTTTGTGCCGCAGCGCGCGGTACCAGCGCTGCACCACCAGCGGGAAGGCGAACAGCAGCGCGCCGAACAACGCCGACGAGTGCGCCGCCAGGAGCCCGACAGCGGTCAGCGCGAGCACATAGCCCGTGTCGAGGCCGGGTCGTGCGAGGAACCGGGCCAGCGCGACCACGGCCAGTGGCGTCAGCACGATCCCCAGCGCGAACGGCAGCAGCCCGCTGGACACCGATTCGTACGCGCCGGTGGTGGCCGCGGCGGCCACCAGCGCCGTGCAGCCCGCGAACACCGCGCGCCCGCCGAGCTGGCGGATCAGCGCGACCATCGACAGCGCGAAGATCCCGGCGACCGGCATCGTGATGGCGTTCAGCGTGACCGGGATCGTCGTCCCCGAAATCGAGTACACGAGCGAGCCGACCAGGTGATACGCGTTCGGGTAGAACGAGCCGTCCGGGTACCAGTTGATGGTGCCCATGCCGGTCAGCGAGCCGTCGCCGGTCTCGGCGATGTAGCGGATGCCGTTCGCGTGGAACACGGTGTCCCAACGCTGGAACACCGCCATCGTGCCGCCGCGGGCCGAGAGCACCACGAGGATCGAGAGTCCGACGGCCAGCGCGACGCAGGCGGCGACGGCGTAGTGCGCACGCGGGTGCCACTTCGTCGGCGGCTCCTCGGCGCCCGGCTTGATCCAGCCGCGGCTCTGGCCCAGCCTTCTGAGCCCGAAGCCGAGCCCGGCGAGCACGGCCGTGACGCCCGCCACGGTCAGTGGGTTGTACGACACGCCAGCGAGTGCCAGCCACGGACCGGCCAGTCCGGTTACCGTGTAGGACAGCAGCGGGGCCAGGCCTGCCAGGGCCCAGCCGCGCAGGCCGGCGGCCCGGCCGACGAGCCCGCCGGGGATCGCCAGAACGGCCAGGTAGGTCAGGGTCGCACCGAAGTACGACCAAAAGGTGTCCGGAGTAGGCACTGCTTCCTAAATGTATCTGTCGAAGGTGAAAACCGGTGCTCGCTGCAGGGCACGGAGTCGACGTGCGTACCCTCGACGCCCGTGAGCGCGCACACGAACCCCGACAAGATTACTGAAGCCGATTTCACCGGCTACGACCTCATCGTGGTCGGGTCCGGTTTCTTCGGGTTGACCGTTGCCGAACGGGCCGCGGCCGAGCTCGGCAAGAAGGTCCTCGTGCTGGAGCGGCGCCACCACCTCGGTGGCAACGCCTACTCCGAAGCCGAGCCCGAGACCGGGATCGAGGTGCACCGTTACGGTGCGCACCTGTTCCACACCTCGAACAAGCGGGTGTGGGAGTACGTCAACCGCTTCACCGAGTTCACGAACTACCAGCACCGCGTGTTCGGCAAGTACCAGGGTCAGGTCTACCCGCTGCCGATGAACCTGGCGCTGATCAACCAGTTCTTCGGCAAGTCGCACACGCCGGACGAGGCCCGCGAGCTGATCGCCAAGCAGGCTTCGGAGTTCGAGACCGCGAACGCGCAGAACCTCGAGGAGAAGGCGATCTCGCTGATCGGCCGCCCCCTCTACGAGGCGTTCATCCGCGGCTACACGGCCAAGCAGTGGGAGAACGACCCGAAGAACCTCGGCGCCGACATCATCACCCGGCTCCCGGTCCGCTACACCTTCGACAACCGGTACTTCAACGACACCTACGAGGGCCTGCCCGTCGACGGGTACACCGCGTGGCTCGAGAAGATGGCCGAGCACGAGAACATCGAGGTGCGGCTGAACGTCGACTACTTCGACGTCCGCGAGCACATCCCCGCCGGTACCCCGACCGTCTACACCGGGCCGCTGGACCGCTACTTCGACTACTCCGCGGGCCGGTTCACCTGGCGCACCGTGGACTTCGAGTCCGAGGTCGTCGAGACGGGTGATTTCCAGGGCGCCTCGGTCGTCAACTACAACGACCAGGAAGTGCCCTACACCCGGATCATCGAGTTCCGGCACTTCCACCCGGAGCGCAAGCACTACCCGAACGACAAGACGGTCGTGTTCCGCGAGTACTCCCGGTTCGCCGGTGAAACCGACGAGCCGTACTACCCGATCAACACCCCGGACAACCGCGAGAAGCTCGAGGCCTACCGGGAGCTGGCGAAGACCGAAGCCAAGGAGCGCAACGTCCTGTTCGGCGGGCGGCTGGGCACCTACAAGTACCTCGACATGCACATGGCGATCGGCTCCGCGCTGACCGCGTTCGACAACAAGATCGCGCCGCACCTGACCGATGGCGCGCCGCTGGACGGATCCCTCGATGCTTGACAAGGGCGTTCCCACCGGTGAGGTGGCGGTTCTCGCGAAGGCACAGGGCGTCCTGAAGAGCGACGTCACGGTGAAGGCGGCACGTGGTCTTTCGCACTTCGGTGAGCACAGCGCGGGATGGTTCGCGCTGGGGCTCGTCGGGGCCGCGGTCGACAAGAAGCGCCGCAAGGACTGGCTGATCGCGGCGGCGGGCGTCGTCGGCGCCCACGCCGCCTCCATCGCGGTGAAACGCGTGGTCAGGCGGCCGCGACCGGACCACCCGAGCGTCGAGGTCCTGGTCTCCACGCCGAGCAAGCTGAGCTTCCCGTCCTCGCACGCGACCTCCACTACGGCGGCGGCGGTGCTCTACTCCGGATTGACCGGGCGTAACCTGGTCCCGGCCCTGGTACCGCCGATGCTGGCCTCCCGGCTCGTCCTCGGCGTCCATTACCCGACCGACGTACTGGCCGGAGCTGCCCTTGGGGGCGTAGTCGGCGGCTTGATACGTAGGAAGCTGAAGCGACGATGAGTGAAACGACCGAGAAGGCCGATTCGAAGCCTGACGACGTAGAACCCGTGGCCGCGACAGAGGCCGCCGAACCGAAGAAGGTCGCCGGCGGTCTCGTCGGCGGCATCATCAAGACGGCACGCCCGCGCCAGTGGGTGAAGAACGTGCTGGTGTTCGCCGCACCGTTCTTCGCCTTTTCGAAGTCGACGGACCGGACCGGCCTGCTGATCGCCGCGGTGATCGCCTTCGCGGCGTTCTCGCTGGTGGCCTCCTCGGTCTATCTCATCAACGACGCGATCGACGTCGAGGCGGACAAGGCCCACCCGACCAAGCGGAACCGGCCGATCGCGGCCGGGATCGTGCCGGTGCCGGTGGCCTTCGTCGCGGCGGGCGTGTTCTTCGCCGCCGGCCTCGGCATCTCGTTCCTCGCCAGCTGGCAGCTCGCGGTCGTGCTCGCGGTCTACGAGGCCGTCCAGCTCGGCTACTGCTTCGGCCTCAAGCACCAGCCGGTGGTCGATCTGGCCATCGTCGGTTCGGGCTTCCTGATGCGGTCGATCGCCGGTGGTGTGGCCGCGGGTATCGCGCTTTCACAGTGGTTCCTGCTGGTCACCGCGTTCGGCTCGCTGTTCATGGTGGCGGGCAAGCGCTACGCCGAGATCATGCTCTTCGAGCGCACAGGGGCGAAGATCCGGTCTTCGCTCAAGAAGTACTCGGCGAGCTACCTGCGGTTCGTCTGGGCGACGTCCGCGGCGATCCTGATCATGTCGTACTGCTTGTGGGCGTTCGAGATCCGCCAGGTCGAGCGCGACTCGGTCTGGGCGATCGTCTCGATGGTCCCGTTCGTGGTGGCCGTGCTGCGCTACGCCGTCGACGTCGACGGCGGCAACGCGGGCGAGCCGGAGGAGATCGCGCTCAAGGACCGCGTGCTCCAGGTGCTCGGCGCGAGCTGGGTGGTCACACTGTTCCTGTCGTTCTATCTCTGATTCGACAGCTCGGACACGGCGCGTCCACAGGATGCGCACGCATCCTCGGTGATGGGGGGCGGGCACCGCGCCCGCCCCCCATCGACCTGGGAGCGAAAGATGAGCGACCCGCAGCGGCCGTCCGAAGACGAAGACAAGACGGTCGAGCAGCCGGCCGAGACCTCGAAGAAACCCCCTGAGACTCCGGCCGCCGCTCTTGCCGGGCCGCCGCCCGGCTGGGGGCCCGCACAGCAGGCTTCGCCCGCGAAGGGCGGTTTCCGGCGCTTCGCCGGGCACCTCGGGACGCAACTGGTGGCGGTCGGCCTCCTCGGCTTCATCCTCGGCGGCGGGATCATCGGCACCGCCGGCGTGACCGGTCCTACGGTGGGTAGATAACGGAATCATCACGACACCGTGTACGGTGTCCGGGATGCGAAGCGCCTCCGCTGATCTGCCCCAGGCTTCCGGTGCGCTGCCGGGAACCGCCGTCCTCACCCGACCCTGGGTGCTTCCCGCCGGGGCGGCCGTGGCTTCGGCCCTGGTTTTCGTGCTGGCCAGCGGGCATTTGATCGACGACACGTACATCACGCTGTCGTATGCGAAGAACCTCGCCTTCCATGGCCACTGGGGCTTGATCGAAGAGGGCACCGCCAACACCGCGACGTCGCCGCTGAACGTCTTCGTGCTGGCACTCGTCACCTTCATCGTCCGAGACGCCGTCTTCGCGGCAGGGGTCGTCTTCGTCGCCAGTCAGGTGGTGCTCGTCCTCGGTCTGCGCCGCATCGGCACGGCGACCGGTCTCCCGGGCTGGTTCGCCCCGCTGGCACTGGGCCTGCTGCTGGTGAACCCGCTGCTGCTGTCGTCGGTCGGCCTCGAAGTCGCCCTCGGCGCGACGGCGGTCGTCTGGCTGATGGTGTTCCTGCACGAACGCAGGCCCGCCGCCGCGGGCGCGGTGCTCGGCCTGATCGCGCTGATCCGGATCGATCTGCTGCTGATCGCCTTCGTCCTGTTCCTCGCGCGCCGCGGGTTCTGGGCGGGCATCTGGCGGATGACGTTCGCGGCGCTCGCGGTGATGCTGCCGTGGTTCCTGTTCAGCTGGCTGGTGCTGGGTTCGGCGGTGCCGGACACCCTGGTCATCAAGATCATGCAGCGTTCGTGGGGCCATTTCAGCTTCACCAACGGCCCGCTGCTGTATTGGCGCAACTTTCCGGTCGCGGCGACGCTTTCCTTTCTGCCGCTCGTGTTCGGCGGGCTCGCCGGTCTACTGTGGACGTTCCAGTTCCGGCGCGGTTCGGAACGGGCGAAGCGGCTGCTGCCGTTCGCGACCCTCGCGATCGCCGGCGCGGCGCACTATCTGGCCTACTGCTGGCTCAACGTCCCGCCGTACCACTGGTATTACGCGCCGAGCATCACCGGCGCGACGATCTTCCTCGCCGCCGCTGCCTGCGTCGTACCCGGTCGCGCGCGGCTCGGTGCGAGGATCCTCGCCGGCGCGTTCCTGCTCGTGAGCGCTTTCGCGTACGCGGCCCCAGAGCTGCCGCGCCGGTTCGCGCCGATCACCAGCAACCACGCCGCGTCCGACGAGTACCGCGAGATCGGCGCGCGACTGGGGGAATTGACCAAAGGGCGCAAGGTGGAAAGCGCCGGCGAGGTCGGCGGGCTCGCCTACGCCTGCGATTGCGACATCGTCGACCAGTTCTCCGACCGGGGCTCGGTCGACCCTGCCATCGTCGAGACGAAGAACCGCAGCAGTGATCTCGGCAAGGCCCTGCTGGAAGCGAACTTCCGGTTCTTCGACCACAGCGTCCCGCCCGCGACCCCGGATCTCGTGCTGGCCACCACCCGGAAAACGCCGCCACCGAACGCACTGGCGACCTGGACGATCAGCTCGCCCTGGATGGGCACGCAGCAGCTCTACCTGCTCCCCGCGCGGTGACCGTTCGGTACAGGTGGTCGTGAGTGGCGTTTCGGGTTCTATTGAGGGGTGACGCAAAGGTGTCGGGTCGCGGGGTTTCGCTCGCGGCCGTGGGGCGATGGCGGGGGGGGGAGAAACCCCCGGTAGCCGCGCGGTATATCACCAGGCGGCCTCGTTCCCCCCCTCCCCCCCCCCCCCGCTGCCCCCCCCACCCCCAGGACGAA
>NZ_JBVJCE010000001.1:893695-898779 GCF_055588925.1 Amycolatopsis sp. NPDC041971
GGGGGGGGGGGGGGGGAAGAAGCCGATGGGGGGAGGGGGGGGGGAAGAAAGGTTCCCCTCCCCGACGCATCTCGACCATGGGCTCGGCAAGGGCCCCGGCACCGGCGTAGCGAAGGGCCCCTCGTCGCTGCCACCTGTGCCTTACCTCTCCATAAGTACGTGAAGGCCCCCTTCATGTACCTAGGCGCAAGGAAGGGGGCCTTCATGTACTTGGGCTCCGCCCCGTCTCGGGCCAGAACCTCTCAATAACCCGAAACGGCACTCACGACCGGCGTAGTGCGCTCGTGCCTTAAATCGGCAGTTTCCGGAAGATCGGCCGGGGTACGTGCCGCAGGGCCGACATGACCAGGCGGAACGGCGCGGGAGCCCACACCAGGTCCTTGCCCGTGCGGGAGGCGTTGACGGCGATCTCGGCGACCTGCTCGGCGGTCTGCGCCAGCGGGGCGTCCTTGAGACCTTCGGTCATCTTGGTCTTGACGTGCCCGGGGCGGACGACGGTGATCTGCACGCCGAACTCCGCCAGCGCCTCGCCGAGGCCCAGGTAGAAGCCGTCGAAACCGGCCTTCGTGGAGCCGTAGACGAAGTTCGACCGGCGGACCCGCTCGCCCGCGACCGAGGACAGCGCGATGACCTTGCCGTGGCCCTGCTTCTTGAGCTTGTTCGACAGCGCGACACCCACCGAAACCGCGGCCGTGTAGTTCACGGTCGCCGCCTCGACGGCCTTCGCGTGGTCCTGCCACAGCTCTTCCTGGTCGCCGAGCAGGCCGAACGCCACGACGGTGACGTCGATGTCGCCACCCTCGAACGCCTTGTCCAGCACGGCGGGGTGGGTGCCCATGGCCTTGGCGTCGAAATCCACAGTGGACACTTCGGCGCCCTTGTCCTTCAGGCGCTGCGCGGCCGCGTCGAGCCGCGGCGATTGGCGTCCGGCCAGCACGACCCGAAGGGGCTTTTCGGCCAGGTACTTCTCTGCGATCGCGAGCGCGATGTCGGAGGTGCCGCCGAGCAGCAGCAGGGACTGGGGGTTGCCCACAGCGTCGATCACAGTTCCAACCTTCGGGACATGTCAGAGGCGAAAACGCCTTCGGGGTCAACGGAAGCGCGGACCTTGCGCCATTCCTCGAGCCGCGGGTACATCTTCGCGAAGTTCTCCGCCGAGGTGCGCGAGTCCTTCGCCGTGTACAGACGGCCGCCGAGGGCGAGCACGTCCTCGTCGAGTTCCCGGCAGAACCGGCTCAGCCCGTCCTTGATCGGGAAGTCGAGGCAGACCATCCAGCCGGGGTGCGGGAACGACAGCGGCGCCGCGTTGCCCTCGCCCATCTGCTTGAACACGTTGAGGAACGACACGTGCCCGGAGTCCGCGACCTTCTGGATGATCCGGCGCAGCGGCTCGTGCGCGTTCAGCGGCGTGCTGAACTGGTACTGCAGGAAACCCTTGGAGCCGTACGCGCGGTTCCACTCGCCGAACAGGTCGAGCGGGTGGTAGAACGCGGTCAAACTCTGGATCTGGTCGCGCGCGTTCTTCGCGGTCTTGCGGTAGTACAGCTCGCCGATCGCGGAGAACGACAGCTTGTTCGCCAGACCGTTCGGGAACACGTCCGGCAGGGTCGCCAGCGTGCCCGGGTTGAACTTGAGCGGATCGGCCCGCAGCTTGGGCGGCAGTTCGTCGAGCTTGGCGAGCGAGCCGCGCTGGAAGGCGGCGCGGCCGAGCTTCTTGCCGGTGGAGATCGAGTCGAACCAGCCGGACGAGTACGTGTAGTTGGCCTCGGAGCCGTCGGTGACCAGCGCCAGGGTCTGGTCGAGGTTCGCCGTGCGCTGGATGTCGGCCTTGAAGTAGGCCGTCTCCGTCTTCGTCATCCGGATCTTGGCGCGGACGATGACGCCGGTCAGGCCGATGCCCGCGACGGTCGCCCAGAACAGCTCGGAGTCCGGGCCCTCCGGGGTCAGCGTGCGCACCTGGCCGTCGGCGGTGACGAGGTCCATCGACACGACGTGGTTGCCGAAGCTGCCCGCCGAGTGGTGGTTCTTGCCGTGGATGTCGTTCGCGATCGCGCCGCCGATGGTCACCTGGCGGGTACCCGGCAGCACCGGGACCCACAGGCCGTACGGCAGGCCCTCGCGCATCAGCTTGTCCAGGCTGACGCCCGCGTCGAGGTCGACGATGCCGGAATCCGGGTCGATCGAGTGGATGCGGTCCAGCGCGGTCATGTCGATGACCAGGCCGCCCGCGTTCTGCGCCGGGTCGCCGTAGGACCGGCCGAGACCGCGCGCGATGACCCCGCGTTCCCCGGCCTGCGTCACCGCGCGGGCGATGGTTTCCACGTCGGGGGTGCTCAGGACGTCCGCGATGCTCGGCGACGTCCTTGCCCAGCCCATGAGCGTCTGCCGCTGTGTCTTGGGTGCTTGGGTCACGCGGACCAGGGTAACCACGCCGAACACTGCCCGGAACGTGACCCTGAAGTGCTCGCTTCTACACTTTGGGCACCAGCCCCAGCAGTTTATGAGGTAGAGCAGTGGTGGCGACCGACTCGCAAGCCGGTTCGACGGCGGCAGCGCCGTCCTCTCCTGGGCTGTTCGGGCAGCTCATCCGCTTCGGCCTCATCGGCGGTTTCTGCGCCTTGGTCGATTTCGGTGTCTACCAGGGGCTCCGTGCTCTCGGGATGGACGCGACGCCGTGGGTGGACCTCGCCCGCGCGCTCAGCTTCATCGTGGGCACCACGACCGCCTTCTTCCTGAACCGCAAGTTCACCTTCGCGGGTGGACGCCAGGAGGGCGCACGTCAGATCGGTAGCTTCGTACTCCTGTACGCCGTGACGTTCCTCGTCGCCGTCGGCGTCAACCGCACGATGTTGCACGTCCTGCCCGAGTCGGACTGGAAGGCCACCTTGGGTTGGGTCGTTTCGCAGGCAACCGCGACCGTGATCAATTTCGTCATGCTCAAGTGGGTCGTCTTCCGTGAGCCCCGCGCCATCGCCACCAGCACAGAGGAGAACTGAGGATTCATGCCCGGTAAAGCCGCCGTCACCGGAGAGGCCCCGAGCGCCATGGTGAGCACTATCGACGACACCCGCTTCGCGGAACGCACCCCGCAGGGCCGTCTCACCGCGCAGCGCGGGCTCTACGCCGGCCCGGCCCCCATCGTCAGCAAGGACCTCTACGCCGAGCTCGAATGGGGCACCGCCGTGCGCGAGCGCGCGGGCATCGCCATCGAGCCCGCGTCGAAGGTGTCCGGCAACACCTATTTCGGGCGCTTCCCCGCGAGCTATTGGCAGCGCTGGACCGACGTGACCGAGGTCCAGGTCGAGGCCGTCGTCACCGGTGACGGCCAGCTGTCCGTCGGTGCCTCCGACATCGAGGGCGACGCGCGTGTGGTCGCCGCCGAGGTCGTCACGGGCGCGAAGCAGCAGAAGGTGACGCTCTCCGCGAAGCTCGACAAGTTCTACGACGGCGGCGCGCTCTGGCTCGACCTCGAGACCGAGGGCGGCCAGTCGCTGCGTGTCGAGAACGTCCGCTGGACGGTCGAAGCGCCGGAGAAGATCCGCCCGACCGCGGTGACCATCTGCACGATGAATCGTGCCGACGACTGCCTGTCGAACCTGCAGGCGCTCGCCGCCGACGTCTCCTCGCTGGAGACGCTCGACGCGATCTACGTCGCCGACCAGGGCACCGACCTCGTCGAGTCGCGCGACGGCTTCGAGCAGGTCACGAAGGACCTCGGCGACAAGCTGCACTACATCAAGCAGCCGAACCTCGGCGGCGCCGGCGGGTTCACCCGCGGCCTCTACGAGGTCGCCGGGCACACCGAGACCGAGCACGCGAACGTCCTGTTCATGGACGACGACGTACTGCTGGAGCCGGATCTGGTGATCCGGATGACCGCGTTCTCCAACCGCACGGTCAACCCGGTCATCGTCGGCGGGCAGATGCTGAACCTGCTGCACCCGAACCAGCTGCACGTCGGCGCCGAGTACGCCCGGCTGAACACCCTGGAGCCCGGCCAGCCGGTCACGCACTCGCTCTCGACCGCCGACCTGCTCGGCGTCGACGAGGAGACCCTCAAGCCGAACCGCCAGGAACGCCGCCTCGACGCCGGGTACAACGGCTGGTGGTCGTGCCTGATCCCGTACGAGGTCGTCAAGGCCACGGGCTACCCGCTGCCGTTCTTCTTCCAGTGGGACGACGCGGAGTACAGCTACCGCGCCCGCGCGCACGGCTTCCCCACCGTCACCCTTCCGGGCGCCGGCGTCTGGCACGCCGACTTCCACTGGAAGGACTGGGACGAGTGGCACCGCTACTTCAACCTGCGTAACTCGATCATCACCGCCGCCCTGCACTCGCCGTTCAACCTGAACCTGCTCTCGCGCGTGCTGATCGCGCAGCTGGTCCGGTACCTGCTCGGCATGCAGTACGGCCTGTCCGCCACGCTGATCAAGGCCGTCGAGGACTTCCTCGAGGGGCCGGAAGTCCTGCGTGACGGCGGCGTCGCCGCGATGAAGGAGATCCGCCGGATCCGCGACGAGTACCCCGAGACCAAGCGGCACAAGGCCACCGACGTCCCGGGCATCGCGTCGAACGACATCGGCATCATCAACAGCGCGCCGCGGCCCAGCATGCAGCGCCTGGTGCTGATCAAGCGGATCCTCGACCGGGTGCTCGGCCGCAGCCGCCACTCGCTCGGCGCGATCCCGATCGACGAAGCCCACTGGTGGCACGTCGCGACCTTCGACACCGCCGTCGTCACCGACGCTTCGCAGGAAGGCGTGCGGGTCCGCTCGTACGACCGCGCGAAGATGTTCGACCTGGCGCGCCGGGGCGCGAAGGTGATCCAGCGGCTCCGCAAGGAAGGCGTGGCGGTGCAGGAGCAGTACAAGCGCTCCATGCCCGAGCTGACTTCGCGGGAGAACTGGAAGCGGCTCTACGAGCTGTAACCCGCTTCGCTCACTGGGGTCGGGGGGGGGGGGGGGGGGGGGGGGGGGGGGAAAAAAAAACCCCCCCCCCCCCCCCCCCCCCCAAACCAACCCCCCAAGACCGCCCGACCCCCCCCTGGAGGGCGAACCTGGCGTTGAGGGCGGGGGGAGGGGGAG
>NZ_JBVJCE010000001.1:898789-978248 GCF_055588925.1 Amycolatopsis sp. NPDC041971
GAGGTGTCGCGCCTCGTTCTTTTCCTCGATCCTCCTTCTTTTTCTCTCCCCCCCCCCCCCCCCCCCCCCCCCCCCCCCCCCCCCCCCCCCCCCCCCCCCCCGCTGCCGGTCGCCACATCAGCCCGGCCAACGGCAGCACGTCGGTACTCGCCGGACGACACCCCCAGTGGCTCGTCCGGGAAGCCAACTTCCTGCTGGTCGCCGCCAGCCGACCGGAGATCAAACCGGTCTGCTGGAGCTTTTCTCCCGGAACTAGTGGAGACCGAACACGCGGGTCTTGCGGTTCAGGTCGTCGATGTAGGCGGCGGCGACGTGGGAGAAGTTGATCGCCACCTCGGAGTCGTCCCTCGTCTGGATCGTCTGCACCGAACCGGTGCGGACGAAATGCGAGAGATCCTTGGTCAGCCGTTCGGTTTCTTCCGTCGTGAGCGCGAAGAGCAGCGGCTCCCCGCCGGTGGCGAGATGGAGAACGAGCGCGGGTTTCTGGTCTGCCATGAATCCATCGCACCAGCCTTGATCACGGCCGGGCAAGCGGGTTCGCTGCGGGCGTATCGGGCGCGTGGACTACGTTCATCCCGACGGACAAGACACCCGCGGGGGGAAATCGCGATGCCGCATTCGTTCTCGCTGTCGCTGGCGGCGGTGGACATCCTGCTCGAATACGGCCGGTTGGGGACGGCGCCCGCCCCCTTCGAAGTCCCGCATATGGGCACGACGACCGATCAGCGCGCGATGGTGCGCGAGGCCGTCTTCCGTGATCTAGAAGGCCGCGGCCTGATGCGCGGCGGCAGGCTCGACGCCGACGTCGAACTCGCGCTCGCCACTTTCGTCAACCCGCAGCTGGCCGTCTGGACGGTCGCGCGGATGGACAAGGACAAGCAACTGTTCGCGAGGGCGGCGACGAACGGGCAGTTCGCGGTCGTCGTGCGCCAGGACGAGAACCTGCTCGTCTTCGAGGAGACCAGGCCGACCGCCATCGTCGCGTCGATCGTCGACCTGCTGCCGCTCACTCCGGCGGGCCCGGGCCAGTCGGTCACCATCGCGAAGCCGGCCAGTGCGCCGAAACGTCCTCGGAACGACGACGCGTACGACCCCTTCGCCCAGGTCAGCGGTCCCCGTTCCCACGGGTCGAATCCGCAGCAGCGGCAGGTGGAGCGGATCTTCGAGAAGCCGATGAAGCGAGTGGGCCAGTTCAGCGTGTTCATCCGCGGCGGCCAGGTGTTCCCGCCGCTGGCGTGGTTCGACACCGAAGCCGGCCGGTTCATGATGACCTCGCGCCAGGCGGCCGACGGGCAAAGCTGGCTGACCTACGCCCCCGCCGACAACGCGAGGATCGCCCAGCAGCTGTATGCCCAGCTCGAAGGCCAGTTCTGAGCCGTGGGGAACCGGGTCGGCGCCCGTTTCGTCACAGTTCCGGAGATCTTCGGCGATCGGTGAATCGCCGTTGCGCTGAGTGCTCGGCTAGTAGACTGCCGGGCGATACGGGCGAGCAGACGATGCAGTGGGGCGGGCGATGGCTTTCGAAGCGGACGGCGGACAGGCGGCACCGGACTTCTCGATCGGCTCCGCCATGGGCGCGGCGGCCAACTACGTCGCGATGGGCGGCCTGAACCAGGCCGCCATCGCCCAGGTCAGCGCGGAGACCCAGAAGCTGGTCTCGGCCGCCAAGAGCGGCGGCTTCAAGATCACCGAGGAAGGCGTCAAGCCGCTCCTCCAGGCGGTGCGCGACATGGCGAAGGAGCTCAACAGCCTGGAAAGCAAGACGGTCCACCTTTCCCAAGCGCCGCAACTCGGCGACCACCCGTACGGCAGGGCCGTCGCCGCCCACGACCACAAGGGTGCCGCCCAGTCGGCCAATTCGGCGAGTGCGGTGATCGGTCAGTTCCGGCAGGTGGTCCTGGACACCGAAGAAGCGCTGTTGCGGGCTTCAGGGCAGTACAAGAAGAAGGAACAAGACACGGTCGAGGCGCTCGATCGGCTCAAGAGCTGAGGCGGAATGAAGAAGCTGCTCCTCGTACCGCTGACCGCGGTCGCGTTCGTGCTCGCGGCCTGTTCCACCGAAAAGCCGGGCACCCCCTCCGCGGCGCCGTCGTCGCCCGCGCAAGGCGGCGAGTCCACCGTCCCGACGACGGCCACCGGTGGTGCCGATCCCGCGTCGATTGATCCGTGTTCGCTCCTCGGCGCGGCCGATCTCGCGTCGTTCGGCACTTTCGAACCACCCGTCCCCGAGAACGTGGGCGGTGCCCGCGGCTGCGAGTTCACCAAGGACTCCCAGACGGCGGCCGACAGCGTCACCCTCAGCGTCGGCGTTCGTGACAAGCAGGGTGTCGACAGTGTCGTCGACGGCGGGAACGGCAAGACCACCGGCAACGTCAACGGACGCAAAGCGGTGCTCGTCCCGAAACCTCCCGCCAGCTGTCTGATGGCGCTCGAAATCAGTGCCTCGGCGCGGGTCGACCTCGTGGTCGTCAGCACGGATCCGGAGAAGTCGTGCGGGATGGCGGAGAAGATCGCCGACATCGTCGAACCGAAGCTTCCAAAGGGCTAGGGGGAACAGAATGACCTCGAACAGGTCTATGACCGAGCAGGACTACGTCGCGGGTCTCTCGCCCCAAGCCCGGGACCAGTACTACCGGGACAAGGCGAGCGGTGAGGCCGGCGACGGTCCGTTCGCGATCTTCCAGCGGTTGATCGCCCAGGGCAAGGCTCAGCAGCAGTCCGAAGAGGTCGGGAACAAGACCGTCGACGAGCTGACCAAGAACAAGGACGTCAAGTTCGTCGAGGGGCTCGAGCCGCCGAACGGCGACTACCTCGGCTACGACCACCAAAAGCTCGAACAGTTCGTCAACAGCAACCTGAACGTCGAACAGGTCTCCGAAGTCTCGAACGCGTACCACGAGATCCACCAGGCCTTCGACACCTTCTCGCGGACGATGGACCAGGCCGTCACCGCGTCGAAGGGCACTTGGGAAGGTGACGCGGCGGGCAACGCGCAGGGCTATTTCAAGAGCCTCAGCAAGTGGTCGGAGACGAACTCCCAGAACGCGAAGCTCGCCTCCGAAACGATCTACGACCAGGGCAGCGCGGCTTCCACCGTGAAGAACACGATGCCCAAACCGATCCCCTTCAACTGGAAGGACGAGGTCGGGGGGTGGATGACGTCGAACCCGTTCAATCTCGGCGAGAACATCGACAAGTCCATCCAGAAGCAGAAGGACAGCCAGGAGGCCCACACTCAGGCGGCCTCCGCCATGAACAGCTACGACAAGTCCTTGTACGAGGCCGCGTCGAAGCAGCCGGTGTTCGCCGAGCCGCCGAAGTTCGGCGTGGGCGGTGGCGGCGGTATCGAAGAGCCCCCGAACAGGCCGCTGCCCTATCAGGTGCCGCCCGGCTCCGACAACCCCGGTTCGAACAACCCCGGTTCCAACAACCCCGGCAACACCTACCTCCCGCCCGGCAGTGGCGGCGGGGGCAACGGTGGTGGTGGCGGGGGCGGTGGTGGTGGCTACGGCTCGACCATTCCCGGCCCCGGCAGCAGCACGGGATCCGGCAGCATTCCCGCGGGCACGACGCCGTCCGGCCTCCAGGGCGGGCCGGCGCCGATCACCTCGCCCGGCCCCAACAGCAACATGAACGCGATGCCGATGGGCCCCATGCCGATGTCGCCCATGATGGGCGGCGGCATGGGCGACTCGGAGTACAACAGCCGAAGCGGCCGTGGTGGCGGCGGAAGCGGGTTCGGTCCCGGTAGCGGCGCGGGTTCCACGCCCGGTTCGGGTTCCGCGTCCGGCGCGGCCCGCCCCGGTGGTGTGGGCGCCGCCGAAGCGGCGGCAGGACGCGGTATGGGCGGTCTCGGCGGTGGCGCCGCCGGTCGTGGCGCGCCCGGTATGGGCGGCGGCATGGGTGGCCGCGGTCAGCAGGCGGACGGGGACGAGGACACCGAGCACCAGCGTCCGACGTACCTCGTCGAGGGCGACCCGGACGAGGTCTTCGGGACCGACATGCGCACCGCGCCGCCGGTCATCGGCGAATAGACGGACGAAAAGGGCCCCTCGCGCGAGCGAGGGGCCCTTTTCCGTGAGGCTCAGTAGCGGTAGAACTTCTCCTGGCGGCCCTGGCGCACCAGTTTGAGCCACTGCAGGAACGCCTTCGGGTCCCGCTTCACCCCGATGAAGTACAGCCCGAACCGCACCACTTCGAGCGCGCCGATCTTGCGCATACCCGGCTGCGACAGCAGGTATCCGCGGTTGCGGTAGGTGTAGTAGCGCTTGACCTCGTTCTCCGGATCCTGCGCGTGGAACCGGCCGCCCAGCATCGGCTTGAACTCGTCCGAGCCGTCCGGGTGCAGGTACGCGGTCTTGAGCGAGGTGCCGAACGGCAGCCCCGAACGGACCAGGCGCCGGTGCAGTTCGACCTCGTCACCGCGGAAGAACAGCCGCAGATCGGGCACCCCGACGACGTCCAAAGTGGACGCGCGGAACAACGCGCCGTTCATCAGCGAGGCGATGCCTGGCAGGAAGTCGGTGCCCAGTTCCGACGACGAACGCTTCCAGGTCAGCCCGCGCCGCAACGGGAAGGCGAGCTTGTCCGGCGCGTCGATGTTGGTCACCATCGGGGAGATCTCGGCCAGATCCCGCTTTTCGGCCTCGTCCAGCAGGATCGCGAGGACGTTCTCGTCGGCGGGACGGCCGTCGTCGTCGGCCAGCCAGATCCAGTCCGCGCCGAGGGAAAGCGCGTGCAGCATGCCGAGCGCGAACCCGCCCGCGCCGCCGAGATTGCGGTGCGAAGGCAGGTACGTGAAGGGAAGCGGATAGTTCTCGACGACGTCCCTCGCCGACTTGTCCGGTCCGTTGTCGACCACGACGAGATGGTCGATCGGCCGCGTCTGCGCGGCGATCACCTTGAGCGAATCCGCGAGCAGTTCCCGCCGATGGCGCGTGACGACGACGCCGACGACGGCGCCTTCGGGCAACTGCCGGGTCTCGCTGGTCATCCTTGGCCACCGTTCGTCAGCGACACGGGCTCCGGGTCGGACTCGACGCCGAACCGTTCCAGTGTCTCCTTGCTCATGTTCTCGAACGGGTCGCGCCCCTTGTAGCCGGTGAGCACCTCGCGCAGCGAACCGCGCTGCTTGACGTGTCCCTCGTCCATCCAGATGGCGGAGTCGCAGAGCTCGAAGAGGAACTCGTCCGAGTGGCTGGCGAACACCAGGATGCCCGACCGCTTGACGAGGTCCTTGAGCCGGTCCCTCGCCTTGTTGAGGAACGCCGCGTCGACCGCCCCGATGCCCTCGTCGAGGATCAGGATCTCCGGGTCGATCGAGGTGACCACACCCAGCGCCAGGCGCACCCGCATACCGGTCGAGTAGGTCCGCAGCGGCATCTGGAGGTAGTCGCCGAGTTCGGTGAACTCCGCGATGTCGTCGACGCGCGCTTCCATCTGCTTCGCGGTCATCCCGAGGAACAGGCCGCGGATGAGGATGTTCTCCATCCCGGAGATCTCCGGGTCCATGCCGATGCCGAGGTCGAAGACCGGCGCGATCTTGCCGGTGATCCTCGCCGAGCCGCGGGTGGGCTCGTAGATGCCGGACAGGAGGCGCAGCAGCGTCGACTTCCCGGCGCCGTTGTGGCCGACGAGGCCGACCCGGTCGCCTTCGCGGAGCTGGAGGTTCACGTCGTGGAGGGCTTCGATGATCGGCACCTTGCTTTCGGTGCCGATCTTGCCGCCGACCTTGCCCAGCACCTTTTTCTTCATGGAGCGGGTTTTCGCGTCGAAAATGGGAAAGTCGACGTAGGCGTTGTGCACATCAATGCTGACCATCTGTCACACCCAATAAGAGACGCGGGAACGGTAATTGCGCATCGCGACCAGCGCGAGACCCCAGCCGACGACGGTGATGCCGAGCACCACGTACCAGCTGTTGAGGCTGACGGCCTGCCCGATCAGCGGCGCGCGCACGATCTGGATGAAGTGGAAGAGCGGGTTGCCGTAGACGTACGGCAAAGCCCACGAAACGCCGTCACGGACGCCACCCGCCATCAGCTGGTCGATCGGCCAGACGATCGGCGTCATGTAGAAGAGCAGCTGGATCAGCGAGTTGATCACCTGCGGGATGTCGCGGTAGCGGGTCGAGATGATGCCCAGCAGCAGGGTGACCCAGCCGGCGTTCAGCGCGAGCACCAGGATGCCGGGGATCGCGCTCAGCGAGTACCAGCCGAGCCCGGGGTGGCACAGCGCGCCCTCGACGCAGGCGCCGCTCATCGCGTACTGCTGGTCCAGGCTGGTGAAGAAGATCGCGACCACGATCACGTAGACGATCAGGTTGTGCGCCAGCATCAGCGTCTGGCGCCAGACCGTCCGCAGCACGTAAACCGAAAGTGGCGCCGGGAGCTGTTTGATCAGTCCCTCGTTGGAGATGAAGGTCTCCATGCCCTCGGACAGGCAGCCGCTGATGAAGCCCCAGATGATGAACCCGGTGCTGATGTAGGGCAGGAACGTCGCCGTCGGCAGGTTGAACAACTGTGAGTACAGCAGTCCGAGGCCCAGCGCGATGACACCTTGGCTGATGGTGATCCAGAACGGGCCGATCACCGAGCGGCGATAGCGCTGCTTGATGTCCTGCCAGCCGAGGTGTCCCCACAGCTCTTTGGCGGCGAAACCGGTCTTGATGTCGGCGAACGCGCGCGAAAAGGTCTTGCTGTCCGAAATCGGCGGAACCGAGGTCGGCGCAGCACCGTCGGCGGCGTGAACCGTGCTGGTGGCATGCACGGGAACGAGGGTACCGATGGAGCCGGTGCTGTCTGGGCCGCCCCGCCCGACCACGGAAAGCTACCGGGCTTCCGACTTGAACGCGGGGCGTGTGCTGGTACTTTCTGCCCTCATGACTGCTGCACCCGGCGAGGCGAGCCTGATGGTCAATCTGCTCGCCGCCTACGCCGACCGGCCGGAGCCTCGTTCGGTGGCCGTGGTCGGGAATCAGCCGCTGCCGCCCGACCCCCGACGGGCGAAGGCGATCGACGCCTGTGACCTCGTGATCCGCGTCAACGGCTTCGTCGTGGACGAGCAGGGTGGCCCCGAGACCGTCGGCAGCCGGGTGCACGTCGTCGTGTTCAACCGCGCCGTCCGCGCCACCAAGCACGTCTTCCGTGACTACCGCAAGCGGCTCTATCTGCTGGTCGAGCCGGGCCGGATGCACTGGGAGCCCGAAGCCATCCCTGGCTGGTGGCCCGCGGACCTCGGTTACGTGCCGGTGCCGAACCGTGAGGTCGTCCTGCCGCTTTCCGACGCGCTCGGCCTGCCGAGCCGCGAACAGGGCCTGTGGTCGACCACCGGGACGCTGGCCGCCTGGATCGCGCGGACGTCGTTCCCGCACGCCAACCTGATCCTGTCCGGGTTCTCGTTCATCGACAATCCCGATCAGACACACTGGGAGCACGCCGCGGGCGACTCCTGCATCGTCGGTCCCGAACACCAGATCGCCGCCGAAGGCAGGCTGCTGGACTCCTGGACGAAGACCGGCGAAACCGAACTCCTGCGCTGAACTCCCAGCCAGCCCACTCCCAGAAGGAACCACCCCATGGCAGTGCAGAAACTCCGCAGCGGCGTGATCGGCCGGATCGCCCGGCTCATCGACTTCCGGATCGACGAGCGGCTCCGCGACCTCAACGGGCGCGTCAACGACCTCGAACACGCCACCGCGGACCACCGGCGGCGGCTCGACGGCGCCGAGAGCGGCCTCGAACACGCGCTTGGCGACCTGCGCTGGACCCGCGCCGAGCTCGACCGCCTCATCCCCAGCGTCGCGGCACAGGAGGCCCAGCTGGAGGATCTGCGCGAGTCACTGTCGTTGCCGGCGCACGCCGACAAGGCCGAGCTGGCCGAGGCGCGCAGCCTGATCCAGGAGATCCAGCGCCAGCACGCGCAGATCCGCGTCCGGCTCGCCGGGATCGCCCGGTACGAGGACCGGCTGCGCCGTATCGAAGACCGTCAGCGCGACACCATCGAGCAGGCTCAGTAACCCCGTGCCGGCCCGAACGGCGACGGAAGCCGACGCGGGGCTGTTGCTCGCCTGGCGGAACGACCCTCGCACCCGTCAGGCGTCCCGTTCGCCCGGCGTGATCACGCTCGAGGAGCATTCCGCCTGGCTGCGCGGGGTGCTGGCGGCACCGGACAGGGAGCTGTACGTCGTCGAATTCGACGGCATCCCGGTCGGCACCGTCCGGTTCGACCGCGAGGATGAGGGTGTCTGGGAGGTCAGCATCACCCTCGCGCCGGAAAGCCGGGGGCGTGGCCTGTCGGGTGCGGTGCTGGCGGAAGGCGAACGGGCCGTGACCGCGAGTCATCCCGTGCGGGTCATCGTGGCCGCGGTGCACCGGGACAACGCGGCGTCGGCCGCGCTCTTCGACCGGGCGGGGTACGCCGAGACCGCGCCTGCCGTCGACGGTTTCCGGACGCTGCGTAAGACTGTGTCCTGACCAGACCGTTGTCAGGGAGGCGTTTCGTCCATGTCAGCACAGGAAGTCCGGATCGGGGCGCACCGCATCGGGGCCGGGCATCCACCGTTCGTCATCGCCGAAATGTCCGGTAACCACAACGGCGAGCTGGAGCGGGCGCTCGAAATCGTCGACGCGATCGCCGAAACCGGCGCGCAGGCGGTCAAACTCCAGACCTACCGGCCGGACACGATCACCATCGACGTCGACGCCCCCGCTTTCCGCGTCAGCGACTCGCATTCGCTGTGGGGCGGCGAGAACCTCTACAAGCTCTACGAGCGCGCCCACACGCCATGGGAATGGCACGAGCCGCTGTTCGAGCGCGCCCGCGCCCATGGTCTCGAAATCTTCTCCAGCCCGTTCGACCCCACCGCTGTCGAGCTGCTGGAGTCGCTGGACGCGCCCGCGTACAAGATCGCGTCGTCGGAGATCGTCGACCTGCCGCTGATCGAACTGTGCGCGAAGACCGGCAAGCCGCTGATCATCTCGACCGGGATGGCCAGTGTCGCCGAGATCGACGCGGCGGTCCGGACAGCGCGTGAGGCGGGCAACGACCAGCTGATCGTGCTCGGCTGCACCGCCAGTTACCCGGCGTCGCCCAGCGAGAGCAACCTGCGTGGCCTGCCGGTCCTGGCAGGCGTGACCGGGACGCTCGTCGGCCTGTCCGACCACACGCCCGGCATCGGCGCCCCGTTGGCGGCCGTCGCGCTCGGCGCCGTCGCCATCGAAAAGCACGTGACGCTGGCCAGGAGTGACGGCGGTGTCGACGCGGAGTTCTCCCTGGAGCCCGCCGAACTGGCCGCGCTGGTCACCGAATCGCACCGCGCCTGGGAAGCGCTGGGCGCGGCGGTGATCGGGCCGCGCGAGAGCGAGAAGGAAGGCCTGCGGTTGCGGCGTTCCCTTTACGTCGTCGAGGACGTTCGCGCCGGGGACACGGTGACGCGGGAGAACGTGCGCTCGATCCGGCCCGCCGGTGGGCTGGCGCCCGCCGAGATCGTGAACGTGCTCGGCCGCACTTTCGCCTCGGACGTCCCGAAGGGCACCGCGCTCACCTGGGGCCTGATCTAGGGAGGGGCCCTTCATCGCGTCACATGCGGCTATGGTCCCCTTCAGCTCCGGCCGAAGAAGCCGTGGACCTCGTCGATCACGCGGTCCACATCGGCGTCGGTCAGCGCCGGGAACAGCGGCAGCGAAAGCTCCTGGCTGTAGTACAGCTCCGCGTTCGGGCACATCCCGCGCCGGTACCCGAGGTCCTCGAACACCGGATGCCAGTACGCGGGGAGGTAGTTGACCTGCACGCCGATGCCCTTGCCGCGCAAGTGATCGAACATCGCGCGGCGGCGTCCTTCGAGGACTCGCAGCGGGTACAGGTGCCACGCCGGGTCCGCGCCTTCGCGCACCGCGGGAGTCAGGACGCCGTCCAAAGAGGACAGTGCGGCGGTGTACCGCGCGTGGATCTCCGCGCGGCGCCCCTTGAACTCGGCGAGCCTGCGCAACTGGCTGCTTCCCAAGGCGCACAACACATCCGGCAGCCGATAGTTCAAGCCGAACTCGTGCACCTCCTGATGCCACGCACCCTCGTCCGGATGACGCTGCGCCGCCTTGTCGCGCACCAGCCCGTGGTTACGGAAACCGCGGGCCCGCGCGAGCAGCTCGTCCGAAGCGGCGACGACCGCGCCGCCTTCGGCCGTGGTGAGGTTCTTGGTGGGGAAGAAGGAGAACGTGGTGAGGTCGGCGAGTGAACCGACCGGCCTGCCCTGCCAGCTTCCGCCGACGGAATGCGCGGCGTCCTCCAGCAGCAGCGCGCCGTTGTCGCGGGCGATGCGGCCGAGTTCGTCCAGTTCCGCCGGGTGTCCGGCGTAGTCCACGGCCGCGACGACCTTGGTCCGCGGGGTGACGGCGGCCGAAGCCGCGGCCGGGTCGAGGTTGCCGGTGTCCGCCTCGACGTCGGCGAAAACGACCTTGCCACCCAGCAGCACCGCTGTCGCGGCGGTGGCGACGAACGTCATCGGCGAGGTGACGACCTCGTCACCGGGGCCGATCCCGGCCGCCGCGTACGCGACGTGCAGCGCGGCCGTACCCGAAGTGACGGCCACCGCGGGCATCCCGCCGGTGTGTTCGGCGAGGTCGGATTCGAAACGCGTGACGGCGGGACCGGTGGTCAGCCAGTCGCCGCGCAGCACCTCGGTGACGGCGGCGATGTCCTCGTCCGAAACGGACTGACGGCCGTAGGGAAGGAAGTCACCCATACTGCTCGACCAGGTCGCGCAGCTCGTCCGCGTCGAGCCACAGGTCGTTGGTGTCGGAGCGGTAGGCGAAGTTCTCCGGCACGGCCTCACCGCCCGAAGGCGGCTCGTAGCCCCAGCCCGCGATATGCGGCTGCACGACGTACCGGTCGCTCAGCCGCACGGTCCGGCGGGCGTCGTCGGGGGCGATCATCTCTTCGTGCAGCTTCTCGCCGGGCCGGATGCCGACCTCGTGCATCGGTGAACCGGGCGCGATCGCCTGCGCGAGGTCGACCAGCCGCATGCTCGGGATACGCGGCACGTACAGCTCGCCGCCGTTCATCTGGTCGAAGGAATCGATCACGAACTGCACGGCCTGCGGGAGCGTGATCCAGAAGCGGGTCATCTCCTTGTGCGTGATCGGCAGCGATTCGCCCTTGGCCGCGAGCGCGCGGAAGAACGGGATCACGCTGCCGCGGGAGCCCATCACGTTGCCGTAGCGGACCACGGAGAACCTGGTCGGATGCGTCGCGGCGTAGTGGTTCGCGCTGATGAACATCCGGTCGGCGCACAGTTTCGTGGCGCCGTAGAGGTTGATCGGGCTGGACGCCTTGTCCGTCGACAGCGCGACGACCTTCTTGACGCCCGTGTCGATCGCGGCCTCGATGACGTTCTGCGAGCCGACGACGTTGGTCTGCACGAATTCGAACGGGTTGTACTCACCCGTGTCGACCTGCTTGAGCGCCGCGGCGTGCACCACGTAGTCGACGCCGTGCATGGCGCGCTCGAGGCGGCGGCGGTCCCGGATGTCGCCGATGAACCAGCGCAGCCTCGGGTCGTTGTCGAACTGCTGCCGGGCTTCGTACTGCTTGAGCTCGTCGCGGGAGAGCACGACCAGCCGTCGCGGGTTCAGCTCGGCCAGGGCGTAGGTGATGAACGCCTTGCCGAACGAACCGGTCCCGCCGGTGAGCAGGATGCTGGAGCCATCCAGCTCGGACATCGTCGACCTCCGCGTTTCGGTGCTACTGCCGCACGACATCATGTCACCCATGGATCCAGCCGCCGGGGCCCACGTGGTCAACGCCGTCATCCAGGCACGCGCGTCGTCCACCCGGCTACCTGGCAAAGTCCTCCGCCCGCTGGCGGGCCGGAGTGTGCTCGGCTGGGTCATCCGCGCGGCGGCGGCTTCACCGGGGATCGACGACGTCGTGGTCGCGACCTCGACGGAGGCCGACGACGACGCGGTGGCCGAAGAAGCCGGCCGGCACGGCGCCCTGGTCGCCAGAGGACCCCTCGACGACGTCCTCGCGCGCTTCGCGGCAGCTCTCGAGTCGCACCCGGCCGACGCCGTGGTCCGGCTCACCGCGGATTGCCCGCTGCTGGACCCCGGGCTCATCGGGCAGCTCGTGGCGCAGTGGCGCGCTCAGCCGTCGCTGGACTACCTGAGCACCGTGCTGGTGCGCACCCTGCCGCGTGGCTTCGACGCCGAACTCGTGCGCGCCGGGGTGCTCGCCGAACAGGTCGAAACCGCCCGCGGCGCCGATCGCGAGCATGTGACTTCGGGCATCTACACGAAGCCGGAGCGGTATTCGTGCGCCGGGATCGTCGTCAGCCCGCCCGCCGACGACCTGCGCGTGACCTTGGACACCCCCGAGGACTGGGCTGTCCTCGAAGGGATCGTGGCCGAACTGGGCGACCGGGTCGGCGACTGGCGCGAGGTGGTCGCCGTACTGCGCGCACGGCCCGACTTGGCGAAGCTCAACGCGCACGTGGAGCAGAAGAAGGTCGCCCGATGACCCGGCTCCTGCTCCGGGCCGAAGCCTCGCCGTCGATCGGCGCCGGCCACGTCTCGCGCATGGTCGCCTATGCCGAACGTGCCGTCGCGCGCGGCTGGGAGGTCGTGTTCTCGGGCCGCGTGGACAACGCCGAATGGCTCGCCGCCCGGTTCGGCGAGCTGTCGGTTCCGGTGGTCCCGTCCGTGCCCTTCGAGGGTTTCGACGCGGTGGTCGTCGATCACTACGGTCTCGGCGAGTTGCGCGAAGAGGTCAACGCCGCGGGCGCGCTCCTGGTGTCCATCGAGGACGACGTGTTCGGCAGGCGTGCGGCGGACCTCGTCGTCGACTGCGCCTTCGAGCCAGGGCCGAGGCCGGACGACGGATCGGGGGAGTTGCTCAGGGGCGTGGCCTACGCGCCGCTGCGCGAAGCCGTCGTGAAGGCGAGGGAAAAGCGTTCCGAGCGACGAACCGGCGGCGAACGGCCGCGGATCACCGTGGTGCTCGGCGGCGGCGCGGAATGGACCGAAACGGTCAGCGCGCTCTTACGCGCCCTTCGTGACACTCGGTTGCCTTTCGAAGCCGACGTGCTCGTACGCGGTGAACCGGTCGTGCCCGAACCGCTGCCCGGTCAGGAGTTCCGGGTCGCGCCGCCCGGGCCGGGGTTGCTCGACCTGCTGGTGGAAACGGACCTCGCGATCAGCGCGGCCGGGGTGACACTCCTCGAACTGTGCTGTCTCGGTGTGCCCATCGCCGTCGTCCGCCTTGTCCCGAACCAGGACGCGGGCTACCGAGCGGCACTCGGCCTCGGGCTGGCGGCCGGGCTGGGCGGTGCGGACGCGCTCGACAGCGAGGCCACCGAGACGCTCAGGGGACTGCTGTCGGATCACAAGGCGCGTAACGGTCTCTCCAAGACTTCGATGGCTCTTGTGGACGGCCGGGGAGTGGACCGGGTGCTGGACCGACTGGAGAAGACGAGGGTGGCGCGATGACGACCACGGCGGAGCGAACCGAGGCCGACGCCGTCCCGGAACCGAAACCGCGCCGAGGCCCCCTCGTCGTCCTGCTCGGATTCGGAGCGCTCTTCCTCGCCGGCTGCTGGGCGGCGTGGTTCCTCACCATCGACGACGCGTTCATCACCTTCCGGTATTCGGCGAACATGGCCGACGGCCACGGTCCGGTGTGGAACGTCGGCGAAGACCCGATCGAAGGCTTCACGAACTTCCTCTGGATGCTCTGGCACGTTCCCTTCGCGCTCATCGGAGTGCCGCTGGAGACCGTCGCGAAGGTGACGTCGCTCGTCCTGGGCATCGGCATCCTCGTGCTGCTGGTCCGGGCCGGCCACCGGGGCGCCGGCCTGGTCGGCGCGCTCGTGGCGGGCGGCGCGCTGGTGCTCTTCGTACCGACCTACTTCCACGTCACCGCGGGTCTGGAGACCATCGCGTTCGCCGCCGTCGTGCTGCGTGCCGCGATCGTCGGGGTGAACCTGGTCCAAGGCCACCCGGTGCGGGTGTGGGAGCCACCGGTGCTGCTGCTCCTCGCCGGCATGATCCGGCCAGAAGGCGTGCTCGCGACCGTCCCGGCCTTCCTCGTCTGGTGCTGGCTCGGTCGCAAGAGCGGCCGGACGTGGGCGCTGGTGGCCGGTGTGGCCGTCGTCGGCGGCGCGTACTTCGGCTGGCGGTGGAGCTACTTCGGGCACCCGTTCCCGAACACCTTCTACGTCAAGTTCGGCAACCTCGACTCCGGTTCGGTGTGGCTGGAGACCACCGCCTGGCTGGTCGCACCGTTGCTCGTGCTGACCGCTTTCCTGCTGTTCCGGAAGGTGAGCCGGGGAGCGGGCCTGGTGCTGTGCTCGGTCGTCCTCCTGACGGGGATGACCTACGCGGTGTCCGGACCGACCATGGACTACCTGCACCGGTTCGCCTTCCACGCGTTCCCGGTGCTGTGTCTCGGCGCGGGGCTGGCCATGGCACAGCTCGGCCGCCGGTGGATCGCCGCGCTGACCGGCGCGGTCGCGGTCGGCTGGGTCACCGTCACCGGCGCGGAATCGGCGGATCTGCCGGTGATCGCCAACTACGGTCCCGACCTGCAACGCGCCCACGTCGCTATCGGGAAGGGCCTCGCGAACGCCCAGGTGCCCGAGGCCGCGCGCAGTCTCGCGGTCTCCGACGCGGGGGCGATCCCGTACTACAGCGGCTGGAAGTCGATCGACTACATCGGACTGAACGACGAGGCCATCGCCCACGGTGCCCCGCCGACCGACGTCGTCAAGGCCGCGCGCCCCACGGTCATCGTGGTCACCACCCGCGGCCCGGGGCAGACCCCCGGCTGGGCCTACGGTCTCGTCGTCCCCGACGCGGCCCGGGACTACCAGCTGGTGGCGGACGTGCAGATGCGCGACGGCTACTACCAGGAGGTCTTCGCGCTGCCCGAACACGCCGCGCCGATCCGGGCGGCGGTGGCGGCGTCCGTCGACGAGGCGCAGCGCCGGAACGACCCCGGCCGGTACGAGGACACCATCGATCGCTGGCTCGATCGCCTGCGTGCTCAACTGCCGGGAGCTTGAGGACCGTGACTGTCCTCGATCCTCCCTACCGTCGTCCGCGTGACCATCTCGCCCTTCACGATCGCCGTCCCCCAGCGTGACCTCGACGACCTCGCCACCCGCCTGGCGAACACGCGCTGGCCGGACGAGATCGACGGCGTCGGCTGGGGGCTCGGGACACCGCTCGGGTACCTCCAGGAGCTCGCCGAGTACTGGCGACTGCGCTACGACTGGCGCGCCCACGAGGAACGCCTCAACGGTTTCCCCGGTTTCCTGACGAACATCGACGGCGCGAACGTCCACTTCCTGCACGCGCGGTCACCGGAGCCGGACGCGATCCCGCTGGTGCTCACGCACGGCTGGCCGGGGTCCATCGTGGAGTTCCTCGACGTCGCCGGCCCCCTCTCGGACCCGCGCGCGTACGGTGGCGATCCCGGGGACGCGTTCCACGTCGTCGTGCCGTCGCTGCCGGGGTTCGGCTTTTCCGGGCCGACGACCGAGGCGAACTGGGGCACCGGCCGGATCGCCGATGCCTGGGGAGTGCTGATGTCACGCCTCGGGTACGAGCGGTTCGGGCTGCACGGCGGCGACTGGGGCGCGATCGTGTCGCGTCAGGTGGGCGTCCGGTGCCCGGAGCGGGTGATCGGCGCGCATCTGACGATGCTGCCGCACGCGGTACCGGAATCCGAGGACGATCTCGCGGGGCTCACCGGCGACGAACTCGCGCGGGGCGAGGCTGCGCTGGCTCGCGGGCGGGACTTCCAGACCGGCGAGCTGGGGTACGCGATGATCCAGGCGACCAAACCGCAAACGCTTGCCTACGGGCTCACCGACTCGCCGGCCGGACAACTCGGGTGGCTGGTGGAGAAGTTCAAGTCCTATTCGGACTCCCGCGAGGTCCCGGAAGACGCCATCGACCGCGACGACCTGCTCACCAGCGTGATGCTCTACTGGCTCACCGGGACCGCGAACTCGTCTTCGCGGATCTACGCCGCGCTGGGCCCGGCTTGGGGCGAGGAGCCGACGGCGTCCACGGTGCCCACCGGGGTGGCCGTGTTCCCGAAGGACACCGGCCTCCCGATCCGGCATCTCGCCGAGCGCACCGACAACATCGTGCACTGGTCCACTCCGGACCGCGGGGGTCACTTCCCGGGGCTGGAGGTGCCGGACCTGCTCATCGGCGACCTGCGGACGTTCTTCCGCCCGCTGCGCTGACCCCCGCCGGCTGCCATGAACGGTCCGTTACTTGCGAAATTTGCAAGTAACGGACCGTTCATGGCGCGTCAGAGGTATTGACCGGGCCCGTGCGTCTCGCCGCCGGCCCCGTGTCCGCCCAGGGCACCGCCCGCGGAAGGACCGGCCGGAAGCCCGCGCCGCATCTGCTCCAGCTGCACCCGCGCGGCCATCTGCTGCGCGAACAGCGCGGTCTGGATGCCGCTGAACAGCCCTTCCAGCCAGCCGACCAGCTGGGCCTGCGCGATCCGCAGCTCGGCATCGGACGGCGTCGAGTCCTCGGTGAACGGCCGCACCAGCCGCTCCAGCTCGTCCTGCAGCTCCGGCGCCAGCGCCTGTTCCAGCTCGCGGATCGAGGTCTGGTGGATCTCGCGCACGCGCGTGCGGCTCGCGTCGTCCAGCGGTGCGGCGCGGACCTCCTCCAGCAGCTGTTTGATCATCGTGCCGATGCGCATCACCTTGGCGGGTTCTTCGACGAGGTCGCCGAGCGACTCCTGCTCGCCCTCGCCCTGTTCACCGGCGGAGGCGACGCGCGCGGTGCCGACCGGAGTGCCGTCGGGCCCGACGACCACCACGTGGGGCGAGGAGTCTCCGCCGTCACCGGGGATGTTCGATTCGCGGGAAACTGGGTCGGTCATGTGCTCCATCCTGGCTTACGTCGGGCGCGAAGCGCAGTGTGGTTTTCGGCGCCGTCTCCGAGCGTAGCGGGAATCGTCGCACCCCGTGTTCGGGCACCCAACCCCGGGTAAAGCGCCGAACCGCACGTCCGTACGGTGTCCCCATGGCGTTCGACGTCGCTCGTATCCGTGGGTTGTTTCCCGCGCTGGGTGACGGCTGGATTCACTTCGACGGCGCCGCCGGAATGCTCGTACCCGAACAGGTCGCTTCGGCCGTATCAACGGCCATGCGCGCTCCGGTGTCCGGGCCGGGCGGCGCGTTTCCGGCCTCCCAGCGCGCGGAAAGTATCGTCACGGCCGCTCGCCGGGCGGTCGCCGACCTGGTCGGCGCCGATCCGGCCGGAGTCGTGCTCGGGCCCAACGCGCCCGACCTCATCCGCCGTCTCGTCGACGCGATGGCCGATCGCTGGACGATCGGCGACGAGGTCGTCGTGTCCCGGCTCGACGAAGAGGCCAACCTCGCGCCGTGGCGCCGCGCGGCGAAACGGGTCGGCGCGGTCGTGCGCTGGGGCGAGATCGACATCGAGACCTGCGAGCTGCCCGCGTGGCAGTACGAGAACCTCGTCTCCGCGCGCACCAAGGTCGTCGCGGTCACGCTGGCGTCCGGTTCGGTCGGCACCCGCCCCGACGTCCCGACGGTGATCGAGTTCGCCAAACGCGTCGGCGCGCTGGTCGTCGTCGACGCGACGTACGCGGCGCCGTTCGTGCCGCTGGACCTCAACGCGCTCGGCGCCGACGTGATGGTGGTTTCGGCGCAAGCCTGGGGTGGGCCTTCGGTGGGGGCGCTGGTGTTCCGCGATCCCGAACTGCTCGAACGCCTGCCGTCGGTCTCGCTCGACCCGGCCGCACGCGGTCCGGCCCGGATGGAACTCGGGCCGCACGCGTATCCGTTGCTGGCCGGATTGATCGCGTCGATCGACTACCTGGCCGGATTGGACGACGCGGCGATGGGCTCGCGGCGCGAGAAGCTGGTGACGTCGCTGGGTTCGGCGAAGTCATACCACGCGGGACTTCTGGCGCAGGTGTCCACCGATCTGCGGTCGCTGCGGCACGTCATGGTCATCGGCGACGCCATGCGCCGGATCCCCGCGCTGGCCTTCGCCGTGGCGGGAAAGAAGGCGCCCGAGGTCGCCGAATACCTGGCGTCCCAGGGGCTCTGCGCCTTCGCCGACGACGGTACGAGCGGTGTCTTCGGGTCGCTCGGTGCCGCCGAAGTCGGCGGTGCCGTCCGCATCGGTCTCGCGCATTACTCGAACGTCTTCGAGGTCAATCAGCTCGTCCGGGTGCTGGACGAAATCCGCTAGCCCGGGCTCCCGCCCCGCCGCCACCCTCGACGGACAGGCTGCGCCCGACTCGTCAGGACTTGGCGGCGAGCAAAACCTTGCCGAAGACCGTGCCCTCCTCCAAAGCGCGGTGCGCGGACGCGGCCTCCGCCATCGGGAGGACCTGGCCCACGATCGGCTTCACCGAACCCTGCTCCACCAACGGCCACAGCCGTTCGCGGACGTCGGCGACGATCGCCGCCTTCTGCTCCAGCGGCCGCGATCGCAGCCCGGCGGCGTACACGCTGACGCGTTTGCCCAGCAGCTTGCCGATGTTCAGCTCGCCCTTGACCCCGCCCTGCATACCGATGATTACGAGCCGACCGTCCATGGCCAGCGCGTCGACGTTACGGTCGAGGTACTTGGCACCCATGTTGTCGAGGATGACGTTCGCGCCGCCGGTCTCGGCGCGCAGGACCTCGACGAAATCCTGTTCCTTGTAGTCGATCGCGATGTCGGCGCCGAGCTGGCGGCAGCTCTCCAGCCGGTCTTCCGAACCCGCGGTCACCGCGACCGTCGCGCCGAGTGCCTTGGCGACCTGGATCGCGTGCGTGCCGATGCCGCCCGCTCCGCCGTGGACGAGCAGGACCTCGCCTTCGGACAGCTTGGCGTGCATCACCACATTCGCCCATACCGTGCACGCGACTTCGGGCAGTCCGGCTGCCGCGAGCAATTCGACCTCGGCGGGAAGCGGGAGCAGTTGTCCGGCCGGGACGGCGACCTTTTCCCCATAGCCGCCACCGGCGAGCAAAGCACAAACTTCGTCGCCGATTCGCCATCCCTCGACACCTTCGCCGATTTCGGCGATCGTGCCCGAACATTCGAGCCCGAGAATTTCGCTCGCACCCGGCGGGGGAGGATAGTTGCCCTGGCGTTGCAGCAGGTCAGCACGGTTGACGGCGCTGGCGGCGACCTCGAGGACGACTTCGCCCGCACCCGCTACCGGATCGGGGACCTCGGTCCATTCGAGAACATCGGGATCGCCGGGCTCACGGATGGTGATCGCGTACATACAAACGACCTTATCCCGGTGTCGTAAAGTCCGCCGAACGTCGGTTGACCTGTGGCGCGAACCACATCAGGGTGACGCTCATGTCATATTCGCGAAGAAGCATCGTTCCCTCGATCGTGGTGGCGGCCACCGCCGCGCTCACGGTCGGAATGGCTCCCGCTGCGACGGCCACGACCGGGCCCGACGGCCCCGCGCTGGCCAAGCAGCTCGTCAAGAAGGTCGACGTCGGCAACGTCAACCGGCACCTGATCGCGCTGCAGCGGATCTCGGACGCGAACGGCGGCCGCCGCGCCGCCAGCACCGAAGGGCACAAGAAGTCCGCGGAATACGTCGCCACGAAGCTGGAGCAGGCGGGCTTCACGGTCACGCGGCAGGAGTTCCCGTTCACCTACGCGGAGACCCTCGCGGAGGAGCTGACGGTCGCGGGCGCCGACGTCCCGATCATCATCATGTCCTACAGCCCCTCGACGCCGGCGGGCGGAATCACCGCCCCGCTCGCCGTGGTCCCGGTCGACGACACCAGCGGCTGTGAGGCCGCGGACTACGCCGGTGGGGTCACCGGCAAGATCGCGCTGATCCAGCGCGGTGGCTGTTCCTTCGCGCAGAAGCAGGCGACCGCCGCCGAGGCGGGCGCCGTCGGCGCGATCGTCTACAACAACGTCCCGGGCCCGGTCAACGGCACCCTGGGCGACCCGGCCGCGGGCAAGATCCCGACCGGCGGCATCACCCAGGCCGACGGCCAGGCACTCGCCGGCAAGGCCGGCGCCTCGGTCACCCTCGACCTGCGTGCCTTGCAGGAGGAGCGGACCAGCTACAACGTCCTCGCCGAGACCAAGACCGGGCGCAAGGACAACGTCGTGATGCTCGGCGCCCACCTCGACAGCGTCACCGAGGGCCCCGGCATCAACGACAACGGCACCGGTTCCGCCGCGCTGCTGGAGACCGCGTTGCAGCTGGGCAGCAAGCCCAAGGCCAACAACGCCGTCCGCTTCGGCTGGTGGAGCGCCGAGGAGTTCGGGCTCGTCGGCTCGACCCACTACGTCAACTCGCTGAGCTTCGAAGAGCAGCTCAACGTCGCGCTGTACTACAACTACGACATGATCGGCTCGCCGAACGCGGCGTACTTCGCCTACGACGGTGACAACTCCGACGGTGACGGCGCGGGCGCGGGCCCGTACGGTTCCGCACAGCTCGAGAAGACCCTCGTGGACTACCTCCAGCAGGGCAAGGGTGTCCCGGTCGAAGGCACGGACTTCACCGGTCGTTCCGACTACGGCCAGTTCATCGCGGTCGGCATCCCGGCCGGTGGCCTGTTCACCGGCGCCGAAGGCGTGAAGACCGCCGCACAGGCCGCGAAGTGGGGCGGCAGCGCCAACGTTCCCTACGACAAGTGCTACCACCAGGCCTGCGACAACCTCGGCAACGTCGACCGCGTCGCGCTCGAGCGCAACTCGGACGCCGTCGCCTGGGCGCTGGGCGTGTACGCGACCAGCACCGCGAACATCAACGGTGTTTCGGGTGCCTCGGCCGCGAAGGCGAAGGCCCTTCGCGCGGCGGAGCGGTCCCAGCAGCGGAGCATGACGGCTTCCGTCCACGCTGACGACCACCACGTCGCCGCGTAGTAGCTCTCTCAAGTGCTAGGAACGGACCGTTCCTTGCAAAATTTGCAAGGAACGGTCCGTTCCTAGCATCGCTGGAGGCGTTACTCAGGTGCTCGGACAGCGGGAGACCGGTGCTCCCAAGGTGTCATCGGTGTCATTGGTGAGGCTCGACGTCCCCATGCCACAGCGGGCGCAGCCGAACGCACCGAGCGCGTACTAAGGAGCTCAGCCCAGGCTGTTGGTCGCGAAGGTGTCGCACCGCGCCGGCTGGCCGGTCTCGAAGCCGGTGGTGAACCACTTCTCCCGCTGCGCCGAAGTGCCGTGGCTGAACTGCGACTCGTCGACCCGGCCGCCGCCGAGTTTGGACTGGATGTAGTCGTCGCCGATCCGCGAAGCGGTGTCCAGCGCGGAGGTGATGTCCTGCTGGCTGATCTCGGTGAGCAACGGCCGCCCCGTCTCGGTCGGTGTGGTCGTGGCGTGGTTCGCCCAGACGCCGGCGTAGCAGTCGGCCTGGAGTTCGAGCCGCACCGAACCCGACGTCGGCCCGCTTCCGGTGCCCTTTTTGGACACTCCGGTGAGGTTCTGCACGTGGTGGCCGTATTCGTGGGCCAGCACGTACGCCTCCGCGAACGGCCCGCCCTGCGCGCCGAACCGGGTGCGAAGTTCGTTGAAGAAGCCGAGATCGATGTAGACCTCGGAGTCACCTGGGCAGTAGAACGGCCCGACGTCCGAAGTCGCGCTGCCGCAGGGCGTGTTCACGCCACCGTTGAAGAAGTTGGTGACGGCCTTGCGATACGTCGACCCGGACCGCTGGAACTCCTGCCCCCAGTAGTCCTGGATCGAGTTGATGGTGGCGACGATCGCGCAGTCGTGGTCGCGGTTCGCGTCCGCACCGGTCTTGCACTGCTGCGACAGCGACGTGTTGTCCACCTGCTGTCCGGAGCCAAGGCCGCCGAGGCCGCCGACCGAGGACGGGTCCATGCTCACGCCGCCGAACTGGGACATGAGGAAGTAGATGACGAGGCCGACCACGCCGAGCCCGCCGCCGCCGAGCGCCACCCGGCCGCCGATACCACCGCCGCCACTGCCGCGCAGGTCCTCGACTTCGGAGGTGTCCAGGCCCGCGCCTTCGTCGAATCGCACGGGGAAAGCGTAACCGGAAGAGCCCGGATATGCCTGGGTGCGGCCACGCAACGCGGCCGCACCCAGAACTACCGAGGTTGTCTTGTTACTGATCGCCGGTTGGCCGCGATCACCGGGCCGGCGCTGGGCACTGCCGAGGCGGTCGAAGAGGCCGCGAACCCGAAGCAGGCCGGAGTGACGCCGAATGCGCGAGAATTATCGTGCGCATCTGAGATGCCCGCGCTCATCGCTGTTCGCAGTCGCGACCGACCCGGTTCCTTCCGTTCCGGTCGCGGGGACACAGCAGGCGGTCAACCGCGAGGATCACCCGCCATACCACCACCTGACCCTTCCCGGCTGGGGAGCGAGTCCGGCGATCGTCCGTGGAGATCGCCCGTTACCTGCCCGACCATCCGCTGACAAGAAGAATGCGCCTTTTCGCGCCGAGTCTCAACCTTTTCGTGACCCTCCTTCGGGCGAATGTCCGCCGGATCTTTCACCGACCGAAAGTGACCGGCGGGTATGCGCCTTGTGCGATCAACGCTCTACGCTGCGTGGATGGCGGTGGAGCAGAAGGAAGTGCGCTGGCTGTCCGAGTCGGAGATGGTCGCTTGGCGCTCGTACATCGTCGCCACCATGCGCCTGCGGCAGCGCCTGCATCGTGAACTCTCGGAGCGTCACGACGTCACACTCGCCGACTACGAGGTCCTGGTCTGCCTTTCGCTCCAGCCCGACCACCGGATGCGGATGACGGAGCTGGCGAGCATGCTCGGCTCGACCAAGAGCAGGCTGTCGCACCAGATGGTCCGGCTGGAGGCCGAGGGGCTCATCCGCCGCACCCGTGACCCGGCGGACAAACGCGGCGTCGTCGCGGAGATGACCGGCCACGGCGCGGAACTGCTGGATGGTGCCGCGCCGACACACGTCGAGGGCGTCCGGGAGCACTTGATAGACCTGCTGAGCCCCGAAGAGCAGCAGGTGCTGGGGCGGGCTTTCGGGCGGGTGCTGGAGCACCTGTCGGAGATCGACGGTCTCCCGCGGCTGCCGCCGGTCACCTCTTGAGGGCGTTGAGCCGCGCGGCTTGACGCGTCAGGTGGGCGTGCTCGGCCAGGTTGGCCGCCTTTTCGGCGGCCTCGCTGTACAGCCGCGCCGCCGTCGCCAGGTCACCGTCGCGCTCGTGGAGGTACGCCGCCACCGCTGTGTACCGGGGCAATGAGTCGTCCAGTTCCGCCAGCGCGGCCAGGCCCGCGCGCGGTCCGTCCGCCTCGCCGACGGCCACCGCGCGGTTGAGCCGGACGACCGGGCTGCCGGTCAGCCGCGCGAGTTCGTCGTACCACTCGACGATCTGCACCCAGTCGGTCTCCTCGGCGGCGAGCGCGTCGGCGTGGAGTGCCGCGATGGCGGCCTGCGCCTGGAATTCGCCCAGCCTGTCGCGGGCCAGCGCCGCTTGCAGGATTTCGACGCCCTCGGCGATCAGGCGCGTGTCCCACTTGCCGCGATCCTGTCCGGCGAGCGGCACCAGGTCGCCGCCGGGAGTCGTCCGGGCCGCGCGCCGGGCGTGGTGGAGCAGCATGAGGGCGAGCAGCCCCCGCACTTCGGGATGGTCGATCGAGGCCGAGAGCCGCCGGGTGAGCCGGATGGCTTCGGCGGCGAGGTCGATGTCGCCGGAGTAGCCCTCGTTGAACACCAGGTAGAGCACGCGGAGCACGGTGGCGACGTCACCCGTCTGCTCGAAACGCACCCCGGAGACGGTGCGTTTGGCCCGGCTGATGCGCTGCGCCATGGTCGCCTCGGGCACCAGGTAGGCCTCGGCGATCTGCCGGGTGGTCAGCCCGCCGACGGCACGCAGGGTGAGCGCGACCGCCGAAGACGGCGTCAAGGACGGATGGGCGCACAGGAAGTAGAGCTGCAGCGTGTCGTCCACCGCGGGAGCGGGCCCGGGTTCCGGTTCCTCTTCGACGAGGTCCTCGCGACGGCGACGGGCGGCGTCCGATCGGGTCATGTCGAGGAATTTGCGCCAGGCGACGGTGACGAGCCAGCCCTTCGGGTCCTTCGGCCGGTCACCGGGCCAGACGCGGACGGCTTCGATCAGCGCTTCCTGCACGGCGTCCTCGGCCGCCGCGAAGTCGGCTCCGCGGCGGACGAGGATTCCGAGGACGTTCGGGGTGAGACCGCGAAGCAGAGCCTCGTCCATCTCGGTGTTCACTCCGTGATGACCAGGGGCTCGCCCCACACCGGACGCAGTTCGAGCCATTCGTGGATCGGCTTCCCGCCCGCTCCCGGAGCGGCCGACAGCTCGCCCGCCAGTTCGAGCGCGCGCTCGTAGCTGTCGACGTCGATCATCATCCAACCCGCGATGAGGTCCTTGGTCTCGGCGAAGGGGCCGTCGGTGACCGGTGGCTTGCCTTCGCCGTCGTACCGGACGAACGTGCCTTCGGGAGCCAGGGCCTGTTCCCCGACGAACTCGCCGGTCTCCTGGAGCCGGAGCGCGAAGTCCCGCATGTACTCGATGTGCGCGGTGACCTCGCCCGGCGCCCAGTGGTCCATCGGCACGTCGTTGACCGCCGCCGGAGCGCCGCGGTAGTGCTTGAGCAGCAGATACTTCGCCATGACTGGTTCTCCTCGGTGGTGGCGCGGCCGGGGTTCGGCCGCTTTCATCGCCAGGGACGGAGCCGGGTACGGGTTCTCGACATCGTCGGGAACAGTAATGCTGCCCGATGGCCGGGAATCTTTAGGCGACCACGATGTCATCCGACCTCGTCTCGATTAATCGGAAAAGAAACTGGTCTCAATGGCGTCTGGTGGTCTATACATCCGATCTCTAACCTTCTTATCGCGGCAGATTCCCATCGCGAAAGGAAGAGCCCTTGTCCAAGGCAAAACGGCGATCCGCCGGCCTTCTGGTGACCGCCGGTCTCATCTGCGGCTTGTTCGTGGGTGAGACCGCGGGGGCCGTGGCCTCCGACAACCAGGCGGCACCCGCCGTCAAGGACCACAGCCGGCCGCTGCCGGCCCGGCGCGGCCCCGGTGGCCCCGCTCGCCGCTTCCGTCGCTCAGGCGCAGATCGCCGCCAACCCGGTGGTCTGCGAGGGTGACGGGGTCTCCGGCAAACGCGTCGAGCTGGTTTACGTCCGTGAAGCCGGTCAGCCCGACCGGTACGCGACCGTCGTGCCGTCCCTGCGCGCCTACGCGTCCGGGATCGACGACTCGTTCAACGACAGCGCCGCGGCCACGGGCGCCAGCAGGCATCTCCGGTACGTGACGACCGCGGGCACCGGCTGCCAGGTCGCCGTCGGCAACCTCGTGGTGCCCGACGGCACGTACACCTCCGGGGCGATCCGCGACGCCGCCATCAACGCCGGTTTCCACCACGTGGACCGCGACTACATGCTGTTCTCCGACAATCCCCACACCTGTGCCGGTACGTGGGGCGACAGCGACGATCAACCCGGTCCCGCCAACGCCTTCAACAACGGCAGGCACTACACGGAGATCGCCGTCCCCTGCTGGGGTGTCAACGGCGCGGCCCACGAACTCGGCCACATGCTCGGCGCCGTCCTGCCGGGTGCCCCGCACTACCAGGGCGGCGGGCACTGCTCCCAGGAATGGGACCTGATGTGTTACGGCGACACCCAGTCCTTCGACTGCACGGAGCGCGATTTCGATCGGCTGCTGGACTGCGGCAACGACGACTACTTCAGCACGAATCCCACACCCGGCAGCTGGCTCGCCACCCATTGGAACGTCGCCAACAGCGCCTTCTTGATCAAGAAGGACACCCCGGACAACGACGACGGCCACGCGCGGGGCGGTAAGACGTACGTCATCACCGGCGCCAGTGGCAACGCCATCGACGTCGTGGGTTCGTCGACCGGTGGCCTCGTCGAACTCAGTCACCGGGCCCGCACGGATTCCCAGAGCCAGAAGTGGATCCTGGGCTACAACACCGGTCTGCAACTCGTCAACGCCAACAGCCAGCTGTGCGCGGACAGCGCCCAGAGCGGGACGGCGCCCGGCACGCACATCCTCCAGTACAACTGCGCCGGCCAGAACGGCATGCGGTGGGCGTTCCAGCCGCTCGGCAACGGCCGCGTGGCGATCTTCAACTACCTGACGGGGTACGCGATCACCGAGGGAGGCGCGTATCCGGCGTCTCTCGTCCAGCAGCCCTACACCGGGGCGGCCAACCAGCAGTGGACCCTGAACCCCGTCGCGGACCCCGGTCCGAAGGCGAGCACGAAGTACTACCTCACCGTCGCGACCAACGGCAACAGCGCGGCCGTGGTCGGCGGCTCGTCGTCTTCCGGCGCGAAGATCACCCACGTGGCCAGGCAGAACGACAACGGCCAGAAGTGGAAGCTCACCGACGTGGGTGGCGGATACTGGAGGATCTCCAACGAGCGGAGCGGCCTGTGCCTGCGGCCGGTCTCCGGCAGTACCGCGGACGGCGCGCTCCTCGAACAGACGCACTGCGGCTCGGCGACCAATCAGCAGTGGAAGCTGCTGCGGAGCGCCGACATGCGCTACGGCCTGGTGAACCGGGCGAGCCAGCTGGCGGTGCGGCAGGTGAACGACGGCACGGCTTCGATCCTCGAGCAACGGCCCTTCGTGGGTGGCCGTAGCGACGAGACCGTCTGGGCTCTCGTGCCCGCGTAAACGCGAAGCTTCCCAGGGCTGTGGATTCCTCGGATTCGGTCGGATTCGTCGGATCCATGGACCTGGGGAGCTTTGTCTTCAAGACTGGCGGTAGCGGTGGGATTCGAACCCACGGAGGACAGAGCCCTCGCATGTTTTCAAGACATGTTCCTTCGGCCGCTCGGACACGCTACCGCTGTCGAGGATATCTGACGAGGCTTGGTGGGGATGCTTCGGATCTGATCGAAGCGCAGCTTTCCGTCGAGGGTGGTGGCGGGGCATGGATGGACTGGGCCGTGTCCTAATCGAAGTCCCAGTCGGTCAGGATCCCCACGAAGATGAAGCCCGCCAAGAGGAGCACGATGATCGCGACGCCGATGTAGCCGATGATGATCGCCGCCAGCGCCATACCCTGACCGCCCGCTTCCCCGCGTTTGGCCTTGGAATGCGCGATATGCCCCATGATGACGCCCGCGATCGACGGCAACCCGCTGCACGCGACGAGGCTGGCGATCGACACGACCAGCGCCGCGATCGCCAGACCCTGTTCCTGCGGCGGTTGCGGTGGACCGTAGCCGTGACCCGGCTGCTGGTACGGCTGCCCGTACGGAGGTTGCTGACCGTAGGGCTGCTGTTGACCGTAGGGATCCTGCGGGTATGTCACCCGCTCACCGTAACCGCCGGACTTCAGGAAACTTGACTCTTCGCGTCCTTCGCCGCGATTCGCGCCTGGACTTCGGGACGGCGCAACGGCGGCACCGTCGTCGGCGGCTGACGGCGAGCGGGCAGTTCGGCCAGCAGCCGCCTGGTGATCTCGGTGATCTCGGCGACGGCGGCCTCGAACGGCTCACGGGTGGCGTCGGACAGGCTCTGCACCCCGGACACCTTGCGGACGTATTGGCGGGCGGCGGCCTCGATCTCGTCCGGCGTCGCCGCCGGCTCCAGGCCTCGAAGCGTGGTGATGTTCCGGCACATGCCTCGATCGTACGTCCGCCCACCGACGTTTTCGAGTGCTTCGATCACACAGTCGGTTAGAAGCTGCCCCGGTTCGTTGACGCCGAAAAACGCGTTTGGGCAGTCTCGGCGGAGTGCCCCTCAGACCCCGCTCTCTTCGCCGCCCGCCCGTCGAGCCGATCCCCGAACCGGCCGAGTCCTCCCCGATACCGGAACAGGTCTGGCAGCGCGTCCCGATCGACGCCCTGATCGACCTGGTCACCGAGATCTTCACCGCCCACGATCTGCCGTGGTCGCGCGCCAGGATGGCCGCCGAGGCGGTGTGCCACGGCGACCTCACCGGAACACCGGAGTCCGGTGTCGCCGAACTGGCCCGGCTGCATCTGCCGATGCTGGTCAACGGCATGGTGCGGCCGAGGGCCGAACCGCTGATGATCGCCGACCGCGGTGCCGCCGCCCTGATCGACTACCGCCGCGCGCCGGGGCTGTGGGCCGTCGGCGACGCGATGGACCGCGCGGTGACCCGGGCGGGCCGGTACGGCGTCGGGCTCATGTCGGTCCGCGGCGTCGGGCCGTTCGGCCGCGCCGGGCACCATGCCGCGAGAGCGTTGCCGCACACCATGATCGGGCTCGTCATGGCGGCGGGCGGTGAGCTCGGGAAGGCCGCGAACCCGCTCGGGATGGCCGCCCCCGCGGGCGCGTACCCGGAGTTCGTCCTCGACCTGGACACGCTGACGGACGCTGCCGGCGCCTCGATTTCCGCCTTCGCCCTGCTGGTGGAGATCTTCGCCGGGGTCCTTTCGGGCGTCGGCGACCACGATCACGACACCGGTCTCATGGTGATGGCCATCGCGCCGACGACGCTGCGCAGCGCCGACGGTTTCTACAAGGCCGCGAGCGCGTTGTTCGGCAGCCTGCTGGGCTGGGAGGGCGGCACGCCGGTCCGGTATCCGGGCTGGCGTGAGGCGCAGTACCTCGAACAGTGCCAGGCGCTGGGCGTCCCGCTGAACGAGCCGGTGCACCGCGAGCTCGAAGACCTCGCGCGGGCGTTGCGCCTGGCGCCGTTGCAGGGGCGCTAGGTCAGGACGACGCGGCCGCCTTCGCCGCCGACCTCCACGACGTCGCCGTTCGTCAGCTGACGGCCGCGCCGGACCTCCACCTCGCCGTTGACGGTGACCTCTTCGGCGTCGAGGAGGTCTTTGGCGTGCGAGCCGTCTTCGGCCAGGTTGGCCAGCTTGAGGAACTGGCCGAGGCGGATCGGCTCGCCGGTGATCGGGACGTCGTGGATGCTCATGGGGAGATCATCCCCGTGCGTCCATCTTCCGGTACAAGGTGGCGACGTCGGTGTCGAAGTAGCTGCTGTAGGAGGTGTCCGGATCGTCCCCGCCGTACAGGTAGCCGCCGATCACGCCGACGACGGTGCCGAGTTCGGTCACCGGGTCGCGGCCGACCACCCACGGGCCGCCGCTGGTGCCGGTCGTGAAGCCGGGGCAGCCGACGCGCATCTGGTAGGTGTCGGCCTGGCTGCTGGTGCCGTGGCAGACGAGCGGCGCCTCCCGTTCGTCGGGATACCCGGTCAGCGTGATCGAGTGGGCGAACCCGCCGCCGGTCACGAGGGTGTTGGCGCCGGTGACGCTTTCGAGGGTCTTCGTGTTCCCCGCCTGGTGTGCCGTCGCGAAGCCGACATCCAGGTCCGGATCGGACGAATCGACCCACCCCTCGGGGACCTGCGGGTCGGAGACGTCCCAATAGCCGTACGGCGCGATGCCGTCGTGATAGCCGGGCGCGAACGAGATCCCCGTCGCGTATTCGCCGCCTTCGCCGTCGTGGAGGCAATGCGCCGCCGTGAGCAGGAGGTCGCCGGGGGCACTGTGGACGACGCTGGCCGTGCAGAAATGCGACCCGTCGATGAAGAGCGCGCCGATCGCCGGGCTGGTCCGCGGCGTGGCGGCCACCGTCGCGGCGGTGTCGCCCGCGTCGTTCCCGGCGGGAGCCGAAGCGGCGGAGCAACCGGACAGAACGACACAGAGCACGAACAACAGGGCGCGGCGCATCGCCTTCCTTTCGCTCGTCCACGGCCGTCCGGTCACAGATCACCATAAGCGGTGCACGAACACGGCCCGAATCGATCAACGCACAGCAAGCTCACAGCCGTAGTATGTGTTACCTCCGGTAACAGTCGAGCGGGTTGGAGCGGGTATGAGGTCGTTCACGGACAAGGTCGTGGTGATCACGGGCGCGGGCTCGGGAATCGGCAAGGCACTCGCGATCGAGCTGGCGGGACGAGGGGCCAGGCTGGCGCTTTCCGACGTCGACGCCGTTCGTGCGGCGGGCACCGTCGCGGAGTGCGAGAAGACGGGCGCGACCGCGAAGGCGTACGCGCTCGACGTCGCCGACCGTGACGCCGTCCTCGCGCACGCAGAGGAGGTCGCCGTCGATTTCGGGGGCGCCAACGTCGTGGTGAACAACGCCGGAGTCGCGCTCGGGGCCACGGTCGAGGAAATGACCTGGGAAGACTACGACTGGCTGATGGGGATCAATCTCGGCGGCGTGGTCAACGGTACGAAAGCCTTTCTGCCGCAGGTGATCGCTTCGGGTGACGGGCACATCGTCAACCTTTCGAGTGTGTTCGGCTTCATCGGCGTGCCCACGCAGAGTGCTTACAACGCGGCGAAATTCGCGGTGCGGGGGTTCACCGAGGCGCTGCGGCAGGAAATGCTGATCGCCCGCCATCCGGTCAAGGTCAGCTGTGTGCATCCCGGTGGCATCAAGACGAATATCGCCCGTGACGCGCGGGGCGGCGTCGAGCGGGACATCGACAAGGCCGCCGAGGGATTCGAAAAGATCGCGAGGACGACGCCGGAGAAGGCCGCGCAGACCATCGTGCGTGGTATCGAACGGGGGACGGCGCGCATCCTGATCGGTCCGGACGCGTACGCCATCGACGCGATTCCCCGCGTGTTCGGCTCCTTTTACCAGCGGCCTCTCGCCTTGCTCGGGCGCTGGGGAATGCGGAATCTCTGAGAAAGGGGAAGCCACTGAACGGAGTAACCCTCCGTGGTCCGGACGGCTCGGCATAACTCGATCGGGGTGCGTTACTTACGGCGGCGTCGGAAATGCACCACAATGCTCAAGTTCGTGATTCCCCTTCCGGAGGTCCCCATGCCGCGCGCCGCCCAGCGCCGTCCGTCGACCGGCGCCGCTTTCTCCGCGCCCGTCGAGACCGTTGAACTGCTGGACCGGACCGGGATCATCGCGGCGAGCCTGCCGAAGCGGCGGCGCAGCCCGGAGAACGAGCCCGAGCCCGAGCCGATGCCGGTGCGCCCCCCGGTCTGCGAACCGGTCGTGGACAAGGATCTCCGGCCCAAGGCCGTCGTCATCCACCGTCGCGCCCGGTCCTGGCTGGTCGGCGGAGCGGGGGTGGCGCTGCTCGCGATCGGCTGGTTCGCCGGCACGTTCACCTTCGGGCCCGTCGACGACACCGCCTTGCCCGAGCCGCCGCTGCCCGCCGTGGCGACCCAGCAGCAGCCGCCCGCCGCGCAGCCCGCACCGCAGGCCGCCCCGGTGACCGTTTACGTCCCGGTCACCGTGAAACAGCAGGCGCCCGCGACGAAGAAGAAGCCCGTCAAGGACCAGGTCGTTGCCCTGCCGCCCGCCGAAACCAAGCCGCCGGAGCAGCCGCGCGCCGACCTCGGATCGCGCGACAAGGCCACGGAGGACCTCCGGAGCATGCTGGATCCCGTCGTGGCGAGTTCGCTGGCGATGCAGATGGCACAGGGAATGATCAGTTACGGCCGCTGACCCGTCGGCGCGGAGCCCTCGCCGGGTCGCCGCGCACGAGTTCGGTGTGCGTGGACCATGCGAATCTGTCCGTCCACAGTGGACGTCGACGGCGGTCGTGGGCCGGATGGCCGCTGACACAGTGGAATTGGTCGACTACCGTGAGCCAAGGGGAGGGGCTCATGGAGGAGGGGGATTCCGCTCGGAGCACCGCGTTCAAGGCCGCTTTCGCGGTCGGCGAGTTCCGCGCGTTGTGGGCGGCCGAAGCGTTTTCGCAGGCCGGTGATCAGCTGGCCAGGGTCGCGTTGTCGGTACTGGTGTGGGAAAGAACGGCGTCGGCGGGGCTGACGGGACTGACCTACGGGCTGACGTACCTGCCGACGCTGATCGGCGGCACCCTGTTCGCCGGACTGGCGGACCGGTACGCACGGCGGACGGTGATGATCGTCTGCGACCTGCTGCGCGCGGCGATCGCGGCGCTGATGGCGGTCCCGGGGACGCCCTTGGTGGTGCTGGCCGGACTGCTGGTGATCCTGACGATGGCGGGCGGTCCGTTCCGGGCGGCGCAGCTGGCGTTGCTCCCGGACGTCCTCGAAGGCGAGCGGTACCTCGCCGGGCTCGCGGTCCGCACGATCACCATCCAAACGGCACAGCTGGCCGGATTCGGCGGTGGCGGACTGGTGATCGGGCTCGTGACGCCCCACTGGGGACTGGTGATCGACGCGGCGACCTTTGTGGTCTCGGCGCTGCTCGTGTCCACAGGGGTCCGTCGCCGAAGGCCCGCAGCCACGGAATCATCGGTGAAAAGCCGGGTAGCGCGGGCTTTCAGTGGTGAAGGCGTCAGGGAACTGTGGCAAGGCAAGGGAATCCGAGTGCTCTTCGGACTGAAGATGCTCGCCGGGTTCGCCATCGCGCCGGAAGGGCTCGCGGCGCCGCTCGCCGTCGGGCTCGGGGCGGGGAGTTTCGCGGTCGGTCTTATTCTCGCGGCGGATCCGGTGGGTTCGGTAATAGGATCGTGGATCTTCACGAAATGGGTTCCGGCGCGACGGAAAACGCGAATGGTCGGCATTCTCGCCATCGCATCCGTCGTTCCCTTGGTCTTTGTCTTCTTTCATCCGTCACTACCGGTCTGTCTCGCGTTGATCGGGCTCAGCGGCGCGTTCGCGGCGCCGTACCACCTCCAAGCCGTGGCGCTGATGGCGCGTGCGGTGCCGGACGGCGTCCGGGCGCAGGTGATGGGCCTGACCTCCACGAGTTTGGTGACCGTACAAGGAATCGGGATCATGCTCGCGGGCGGTCTCGCCCAGCTGACCGACCCGTTCGTGGCCGTCGGGGTGGCCGCGACGGTCGCCGTCGCCTCGGCGGGCCCGATGGCGATGGCGTGGAAACGCACCATCGCCACCGGACCCGAGGTATGGCTCCCGGCCGGGAGCCGAACCGGCTGAAATCGGTGGGATCAGTCCTCGCGACCGTTCATGATGGTCCTCCCTCCCACTGCTCCATCTGTGTGTTCCGGAATTGACTCGGGCCACCCTCAGTACTACCTCGGATACATTGAAATACGCACGGAAGGGGGACCGGTGACGATGATTATGGGGGATGCGGAACTCGTCGGAAAAGGGGCAGGAACCCGGTTGAGAGCCTGGGTCCGAAACTGGGACTTATGGTCCGGACCACGGGGCGTTCCGCCGGTTTTTCTTGTGGTGGAAGGACTTGCGGCGGCAGTCGCCGTAGTCGCCCTGCTCCGATCGAACTACGAGACTACGGAGTTCGTCCGATTTGGATCACTGCTCGGCCTTGCTTTCCTGCAGGCCGAGCTTTCGCGTTCGGTGGAACGGTTGCGGCGCACACTTTGTGACCGGCCGCACATCAACATGACTTCGGTGTGGACGTTCGCGGGGGTGCTCGTCCTGCCGTCGGGGCTCGCGCTCGCCCTCGGGTTGCTCATCTACCTGCACCTTTGGCTCCGGGTGTGGCGGGGGATGAGCCACCGTCCGGCCTACCGCGTCGTGTACTGCGCGGCGGCGATCGTGCTCTCCTGCCTGGCTTCGGGCGCCATCGTCTCCGGATGGAACGGTCTGCCCGTCGGATTCGCCGGTTCGCTGAAGATCGTCGAGGCGGCGGCCGTGTTCACCGCGGCCAACGCGTTCGTCGTGGCGCTTTCGGTGTACCTGCACACCGGAGGCCGGTCGCCGCGTTCGCTGTTCGGCACCGGCGACGACAACCTGCTGGAGGTCACCACCCTGGTGCTCGGGACCTCGACCGCGCTGGGCATCGTGCACGCGCCCGCGCTCGTCCCGTTCGTCCTGCTGCCCGTGCTGGTGCTGCATCGGAGTGTGCTGGTGCGGCAACTGGAGATCGCGGCGAACATCGACGGCAAGACCGGCGTGCTGAACGCGCACGCGTGGCATGTGCTCGGCGAACGGGAGCTTTCGTCGGCGGCCAGGGCGAAGAGCAAACTCGGGGTGCTGATGCTCGACCTCGACCACTTCAAACAGGTCAACGACGTCTACGGGCATCTCGCGGGCGACGTGGTCCTCAAGGTCGTCGCGGACACGATCTCCGCGCACGTACGCGACTACGACTCCGTCGGGCGCTTCGGCGGCGAAGAGTTCGTCGTGCTGCTTCCCGGCGCCACGGAGACCGAGGTGATCCCCGTGGCCGAGCGGGTCCGGCAGGCGGTGATGGCGATCGAGGTCGAGGTCGCGACCGCTTCGGGGCCGCGGGTCGTACGGGGGCTTTCGGTGTCGATCGGCGTCGCGGTCTACCCGTCGGGCGGGACGGTGCTGGAGCGGCTGCTGCACGTCGCCGACTCCGCGCTCTACCAGGCGAAGAACAGCGGCCGGAACCGCGTCGTCTCGCTCGCCGCCGCCTGACGCCACACCGAACTCGCGTGCTTGAAGCCGGAACTCGCGTGATCAGAGGGCGAACACGTGTGTTCCGCCTTCAATCACGTGAGATCCGGCTGGGGACACGCGTGAGCGGAGTTCTACCAGGGTGAGTTTTCTTCGTCTTCCGGCGCTTCGTGGCGCTTGTCGCGAGGTGCCTGCGGCGGAGGCGGAGTGTCGGCGGACGACGACGCCGGGGGAACGGGCGGAGCCGGAGGCTCTTCCTCTTCGATCTCGGGGAAGCGGCTGCGCAGGGTGCCGATCATCAGCGCCCTGGTCTCCTGGTCCTCGTCGCCGAGCGATTCCTGCATGACCTCGGCGACCTGGCCCGCGATGCCGGCTTGCGCCTCGTGCATGGTCTGGAGGATCTGCCGCGACAGTTCCTCCAGCGGATACGTCCTGGCCTTGTTCCCGAATTCGAGATCCGTCACCCCACCGTCCGCCCCGACGGTGATCTTGACGGCACCGTCGGAGCTGGACGCGGTCAGCCGCAGCTGCTCCGTCCGCTCCTGGGCGGCCGCGTAGCGCTGGGCCTTTTCTTCCAGCCCCGCCGCCCAACGGTCCATTTTGCGCTGGGCCTCGTCGGGGTCCAGCATGAGCTCGCCGAGCTCGTTCCCGCCGGTCACTTCTTCCCTCCGATATCCAAGGCCGTGAAATCCGCCTTGAACGGTTCCGCGTTGGTCGTGTCACCGTCTACATAGGACTTCGCGGCGGTGCGGACGTTGTCCGCCGTCGACTGTATGCCTTCCGCGGCCGCCTTGATCGTCTCCGCCGCGCGTTCGCCGGCCGGGTTGACGATCGGCGGCAGGAAGGCGCACAGCAGGCCGTACGCGTCCGACGACATCGCCGAACCGCTCGCGCCGTGCGCGGTGTTCAGCCGGTCCACGAGTCCTTCGAGATGGCTCGCGTGCGCGGTCAGGTCGTCCGGGTCGACCTCGAACGAAGCCGTCACTTCCAGTCCTTGTTCTTCCAGTCACCGATCACCGGCGGGGCCACGATCTCGTCGGCGGCGAAGAAGGACGGGTCGTCGGATTCGACGTAGTCGGCGACCTTGTGCTCCTTGTCCTCCTCGGCCTGCCCCTTGCCGGCGCCGGGCGCCATCCCGCCCATCGGCATGCCGCCGGGGGTACCCGGTTTGCCGCCGGAACCGGCCGCACGGGCCGCGGCCGCCTCGGCGTCCAGCGCGCCCGCGCCGACGGCGCCGCCCATGCCGAGCGAACCCGTCGCCCTTCCGGCACCGCCGAGACCGCCGCCGGCACCGGTACCGCCGACACCGCCGAGACCGCCGCCGGCACCGGTACCGCCCGCGCCGGTCCCGCCGCCGCCGAAGCCGCCGGTGCTGCCGCCGAGACCGCTGGTGCCACCACTCGGGATGTTCGGCATACCGAGTTTGGGCGGGTTGTACGGCGTGCCCTTGTACGAGTTGCCGTCCGGGAACGTGGGACCGCCGAGCCGCTCGCCGATGCCACCGGGACGCGGCATCGGCGGGATGTTCGGCATGACCGGCTTCGGCCCGCCGCTGTTGGGTCCGCCACCGGTGGGCCCGTTCGGGATCGGGATGTTCGGCGGGGTGAACGGGAGACCGCCACCGGGGCGGGGGCCGCCGCTTTCGGGAATGGGGATGTTCGGCGGGGTGAACGACGGCGGCGTGACGGACGGCGGTTTGTAGCCCGTGGTGTGCGTGCCGTCGTCGAACTTGGGCAGGTTCGGGAGGTTGGGGCCCGCCGAAGCCGCGGGTTTGTAGGTCTCGCCGCCGCTGGGGCCGTTCGGGATGGCGATGTTGGGCATGGCCGGCTTGAAGCCGGGTCCGCCACCGGGTCCGCCACCGCCGGGGAAGCCACCGGGACCACCGCCGCCGGGGAAGCCGCTACCGGGACCACCGCCGCCGGGGAAGCCACCGCCCGGGCCGCTGCCACCGGGACCGCTACCGCCAGGGCCGCTACCGCCCGGCCCGCCGTTCGGCGCGTTGAACGGTGACACGCTGCCGGGTCCACCGGTTCCACCCTGGGTGGTCCCGTCCACCGAAGCGGCGATCGTCCCGTCGGAGCCCACGTTGAACGGGCTGGGCCGCTGCGTGCCGTCGGCGCCTTCGGGCGAGTTGGGATCGCGAAGCGCGTGGGCGGGCGAGCCTGCTCCGCCGCCGGCGGGGGTGCCCTTCAACTGCCTGGCCGCCTGCGCCGTCGGCAGCTTCGGCGGGGCGGGGAACGCCGGGGTGGCGATCGCCGAGCCGACCGTGCTGTCGAAGTCGGTCATCACCTTCGCGGCCTGATCCCGCGCGTCCTGCTGCTTCTTGAAGGTCGAGAGGTCCTTCCCGAGCTGCGCCATGTACAGATGCGGGTCGGTGATCGTCTGCAGGTTGGCGTTGGCCTCCTGCACGCTGAACGCCACCGGCGGGTTCGCCGCCATCAGCTTCTGCGTCTCGTTGAGGGTCTGCGAGTGGATCTGCTGCTGCCGCCCGGCCAGCGTCGCGCCGTTCGCGGTCGAGCCGAGCCATTTGCCGACACCGGCTAGGTGCTCGCGGGCCGCGTCGCCGCCTTCGCCCTCCCAGTTGGCAGTGCTCGCGTTGATCGCCTTCGCCAGGTTGCGCTGGTGCGTGGCCAGGTCGTTGCCCGCCCGGATCCATTCTTCGGAGGTCTCACCCACCGCGGCCGGATCCGCGTTGTCCGCGATCGCGGCCTGCATCTGCTCGTGGGTGGCGTTGGCCCAGACCGTGGACGGCGGGCTGCCGGGCTTGCGGATGTCCAGGTCCTTGTCGAGACCCTCGCGCGCCTTGTCCAGCTGACCTTCGTACATCTTCTGTGTGAAGACGTCCTTGAAGCCGTTGAGCGCCGTGTCACCCCAGCCGAGGATGTTGAACAGGATGTCGGTCCCGACCGCGGCCCCGGCCCGGATCTCGTCACCGGAGGCGGCCTTGTCGGCCAGCGGCCCGACGTAGTACGGGGACGACGAGTCCGCCGTGATGTCGTAGAACGGGTCGTCCGGGTTGTAGTGCTCGGATTGGGGATCGGAGACCTTCGTGGTCTTCTCCGCGGCTTCGGTCACGGGTCTCTCCTCTTAGATCTCGGTGTCGATCCGCGTCAGGTCGCGCTGGTTCTGGTCGTCGCGTTCCCGGTAGTTCCGCTTGGCGAGTTCGATCGCCTCGACGTAGGTCGGGAATTCGGCGCGGGCGGCCTCGAGCTGGGTGAGCAGGCCCTGCGCGTCCGTCGCGGTGCCGTGCATGTGCTCGGACACCCAGCGCGCGGTCGCGGTGGAGCTCATCGGTGGCGTCTTCTGCAGTTTGGTCAGCGCGCTCCAGCGCTCTTCGAGACTGTCGATCACTCCTTGAAGTGATCGGATCATCTCCGCGCCGGTGCTCTCGTCGACGGCGAAACCGCCCTGTTTCGCCATGGCCTTCAGCTGCGCGCCCGCGAGCATCTTCACCGGGGCCCATGCCGCCGGCTCCAGTTCTTGTGCTTCCTCGGTCAACGGAGGATCCTCTCGCCGGGTTCAGGAGGGTCAGTAGATGTCAGCGATGGCCGTCCGGATCGCGTTCGCCACGCCCGACTGACTCGCCGGGTCGTAGTGACCGATCACGGCGCCGGAGGCTTCGTCGGTCTCCGTCCACACCAGGTACCGGCCGTCCTCGGTGTCCAGCCAGCTCAGCGGCGTCGACCGGAGCCGTTCGCCGCGGCGGCCGATCCCGCTCACGATGATGTGCCCGCCGCCGAGACGCACTCCGGAAAGCACCTTCTCGAGGACGGCGACGTCGCTCTCGTCGTTGTCAGGGGAAGGCGATTCCGGCCGGGCGCGGACGACGCCGGTGAACTGGAGGTTGCCGAACGCGTCGGTCTCCTCTTCGTCGAATTCCGCCTCCGCCTGACGGCGCGCGGCCATCGCGGAGACGGCGCGCTCTTCCTTCCGCACGAGGGTGCGGCGGCCCGTCGACGCGGGCCGCATCCGCGGCAGGACCCCGGCGAGGACCTCGACCAGCTCTTCGTCCGCGAACAGCGCGAACTGCAGGAGGTCTTCCCCGTGGGCCTGGGTGACCCCGAGCGCCTGCCTGCCGTCGGTGATGGTGAGGACCGCGATGTCCTGGCCGAGACCGTCGACGCCGTTGACCGAAACGCTGATCCGGTGGTTTCCGAGCAGCGCGAACGCGGTGCGGATGGACTGGTTCAGCTCGCCGTTGACCGACAGGCGGCGCTGTTCGAGGTCGGCGTAGACCTTCCGGATGACGGCGGCGTACCGCTCCGGGTCGATCGAAGTGTTGCGGACGCGTAAAGGAAACAAGCGGACATCGACGCCCAGCGCCTGTCCGACCACGGTCGCCTCAACCGTCCCCAGCGCGAAATCGGCTCGTTCAGCCATGCTTCTGCGCTACTCCCTCGCGGGCGCCGGGCCCCGACTTTGTTAATGGCGAAAACAAACTAGCACAGCGCATGACTGTACGGAACCATACGAACACCGCTGAACCCGATGGAATGGATCACAGTGCCCGATCGGGCACTTTTCTTGCCCCTAAAGGAATAGCGGGCTCGGTGACCGGTCGGTGCGGCGGGTCTCGGCGGGGCGGTCCGGCCGGGCCAACAGTGCTGCGAAAGCCACTTTCCCCACCTTCAACGTTGCGAAAGTGGCTTTCGCGACACCTTCGGCCGACGTCAGCGGCCAGCCGTCGCGGGTGCGTAAGTCGTCATCCGGCGGGCCACATCCGTCCGCGAACGGGCGCCGAGTTTCCGCAGCACCTTGGCGACGTGCTGTTCCACAGTACGCGGCGAAAGGAACAAACCGTCCGCGATCTCCCGGTTCGTGCGCCCGTCGGAAAGCATGCGCGCGACCTCGAGTTCGCGAGGCGAGAGTTCCTGGCCGTAGCCGCGCCGCCCGCGCTGTGAGGGCGCCCACGCGCCGTGTTCCCGCAGCTGGTGGCGGCAGCGGCCGGCGTCCCTGGTCGCGCCGAGCCGCTCGTAGGCCTCCGCGGCCGCGGTGAGCTCCTCGATCGCCTTGCGGTCCCCCGCGGTCGGGGTGAGCTGGCCCGCGTTGAGATGACCCGTGTTGAGGCGGCACAGCGCCGCCCGCTCCCGGGCGCCGATGGCCTGGTACGGCATCGGCAGTGCCTCGTAGCCGGCCGCCGCTTCGTCGAAAACCGTTGCCGCGGCGGGATGTTTGCCGCGCGCGTCGAGCAGGATCGCCTGGCCCGCGAGCAGCGCGACCCGGGAGACCGGCGAGTCCTTGTCTTCGATGCCGCGGGCGAATTCCTCGACCACGGCGTCCGCCTCCGACCAGCGTCCGGCCCGCGTGTAGGCCTCGGCCGCGGCGGGCACCAGCGCCGCCGCCCACACCCAGACCCCCTTGCGCCGGGCCGCCGTGACGGCGTTGTCGGCCGCCGCGCAAGCGCCGTCGACGTCGTCCGTCGCGAGGAGCACGCGGATGAGGACCCCGGCCGCCGAAAGGACGACGGGGATCGGCCCGTGTTCCGGGGCGTGCACGCTCGCCGCGGTCAGATGTCGTTGCGCGGCGGCGAATTCCCCGCGGACGGCGGCCAGCCCACCGAGGACGAGCGAGCACTCCATGACGATCGGGCCGAGGTCGGGGTAGGTGTCGCGGAGCTGTTCGGTGGTCTCCGTGAGCCCGGACCAGGCACCGCGCACCCAGTCGAGCCGGACCCGGGTGCCCTGCGCGAGCCCGGCGGCGTAGAGCGCGCCGGCGTCGGTCGCGCGGCGGATCCCCTCCGTGACCAGCTTTTCCGCCCTGTCCAGATGTCCGGCCCAGGATTGCGCGTCGGCGAGGTTGCACCACAGCCGCGCCAGCTGGACCCGTTCGGCGACCCCGTCGACCACATTGCCCTGACCCGGCAGCTCGGTGAACTCGATCCAGGCCGACCCGTCACCGATGTGCGCCTGGGTGGAGATCCGGTCGCCGAGGAGCGCGAGCCGTAGTTCCGGGTCTTCGATCCGGTCGAACATCTCGCGGGCCCGGTGCATCCAGACCTCGTGCCAGGACAACGGGGTCAGCCCGTCGATCGGCTGGGCGAGCAGGTTGATCCCGCGGGCGGCCAGTTCCGGCTCGTCGACCAGTTCGGTGATCGCCTTCTCCACCTCGACCCGCCCCCGGGCGAGTCGTCCGATCGTGCGGACGAGCAGCATCCCGAGGCTGAGCCGGATCGTCCCGCGCACGCTGGGCCGCAGATCGGTGAGATCTTCGAGGATCCGTTCCAGTGTCTCGATGACGTCCGGGCGGAAGCCGCGCAGCGCGACCTGACTGAGTTTCGTGGCCAGCCGGGCGATGTCGTCCTCGCCGAGGCCCGCCTCGGCCAGTACGGACTGGAGCAGGTCGATCGCGCGTGACGTGTCGCCGTGGGCGATGGCCTCGTCGGCGGCGGCTTCGGCGAAGTGGCGCCATTGTTCGGTCCGCCCCGCCGCACGCGAGTGGTTCGCCAGCAGGGTCAGCGGTGGCACCGGCTGACCGGCGAGCACCTGGATCGCGCGGGAATGCAGCAGCGTCCGCTCCGGACCGCTTATCGTGTCGTAGACGGCCTTGCGGGCCAATGGATGCCGGAAGCCGTAGCGGTCGCCGCCGAGTTCGCCGAGGACGCCACCGTCCAAAGTGGACAGCAGTGCCGAGCGGAGCGCGTCGCCGTCGAGGCAGGCGAGTTCGCCGATCACCGCCGGTTCGGACGGGACGGCCAGCACCGCCGCCGCGCAGGCCAGCCGGGCAGCGGGTTCGGGGAGCGCTTCTAGCCGCTCGGTGATGGCTTCGCGCAGGGAGATCGGGACTTCGAGGCTTTCCAGCAACCGGTCCGAGAGCACTTCGCCGATCGGCAGCCGCCCGGCGGCGTCCCGCAGCGCCCGCAGGGTCTCCTCGACCACGAACGGGATCCCGGCGGTGCTTTCGTGGAGTTTCGCGGTGAACGGCGCGGAAACCCTCGGCAGGTCCAGCAGTTCTTCCGCCAGTTTCCCGACCGCCTCGACGTCGAGCGGGCCCAGCGTCACGCGGGCGGTCTGGACGTTCGCCCGCGTGCGGAACGGGATGCCGGCACCGTGTCCGGAGGGGGAACCGGTCCGGTAGGCCGCCACGACGGCCAGTTCGGCGGGCATGGCCGCGGTGAGGAACCGCATGAGGTCACGGGTGTCTTCGTCGGCCCACTGGAGGTCGTCGATCAGGACGAGCGCGGGCCCGCAGGCGATCAGGAGCTCCCGGACCGCGCGGAACTGGCGATGCCGTTCGGCGCACGGGTCGGCGAGGGGTTCCGGCTGGGGCGGAAGGCTTTCCGCGAGTTCGGGCAGCAAGGGTCTCAACACCCCGGCGACCGGGCTGAGCGGACCGAGCGGCCGGTCACCGGCCGAACGCAGCGCTTCGAGCACCGGTCCGAACGGGAACGGCTCGCGCATCGGCTGGCAGGCACCCGAAAGCACCCGGGCGGACGCGAACTCGCGGCGTCCGGCCAGCTCTTCGAGCAGCCTGCTGCGGCCCATCCCGGGTTCGCCTTCGATCAGCACGGCGGCGGGACGGCGCAGCAGGATCTTCACGATCGCCGAGACCTCGACGTCGCGGCCCACGAGTGCCGTCGATCCGGCGCGGACCGAAACCGAGGTCGGGCGAGGGGTGGCAAGCCACATCATGCGCTCCTCGGTGTGGAGTTCCCGCTGAGCCCGACACGATCTTGTGCGTTGTCCTGCGGAGCCTAAGCACTGCCTACCTGGTCGTAAACCACCCAACACGGACACCAAGGGCACCCTGTGAGGCCGTTCGAGAACACACTGTCACCGGTTGCCTGACGGATCGTCGGTTGGAAAATCACCGGACACCCGAAACATCGGCGATGAACCCGATTCGGCGAGTCATCCCACGTTCCGGGGATGGTGACGACTACGGAAGGTATTCGCTCGAAACCCTACTTACGGACGTGTCCGTCCGGGTGCCCGCGCTAGGTGTCCGCCCGTGGAGCAGGGGATCCGGGTCCCGAAGAATGGGTATACCTATCCCGCGCCGACCCGGATTGCGGGCTTCGCCGGAGTCCAGAACTCTCACCCATCAGGGGAGGGCCATCGCATGGCGAACCGGAGCCGTGCGTGATGACGAGGGAGAAGCATGAAGATCACGAAGCTCCTCGGTGTGGCCGCCACGGCAGCACTGGCCACCGGCGCGCTCGTCACGGGTACCCCCGCGGCAGCGTCCTCAGCGTCCTCAGCGTCCTCGGAAACTCTGCTCAACGCCGAGCTGGTTCCCGCCCTGCAACGGGACCTCGGCCTGACCGCCGACCAGGCACTCGCCAGGATCCAGAGCGAGACCGCCGCCGGCGCGCTCGAACAGTCGCTCGCCTCGGCGCTCGCCGGCAGCTTCGGCGGCGCCAGCTACAACGAGGCCACGGGCAAGCTCCGCGTCGGCGTCACGGACGCGGCGAAGGTGGGCCAGGTCCTCGCCGGCGGCGCGGAAGCGGAACTGGTGCGTTTCTCGGCCGCCCAGCTGGATTCCACTGTGGACAAACTGAACGCGGGTGAGCGCGCGGCGGACGGCGCGATCACCGGCTGGGGCGTCGACACCAAGACCAACCGCGTGACGGTGAACGTCCTGCCGGGCAAGAGCGGCGTCGTCGACTCGTATCTGGAGAAGACCAAGGTGGACAAGGCCGCCGTCGCGGTGGTCGAGACCACCGCGGTGCCGACCCTGAAGTACGACGTCCGCGGCGGTGACGCCTACTACATCAACAATTCTTCGCGCTGCTCGATCGGCTTCTCGGTCAACGGCGGCTTCCTCACCGCCGGGCACTGCGGTCCCGGCACGGTGACCGGCTACAACCGGGTCGCGATGGGCTCGTTCGCCCGCGCCAGCTTCCCCGGCAACGACTACGGCCACGTCCGGGTCAACAGCAACTGGGTGCCGCGCGGAGTCATCAACAACGGCACCCGCGTGAGCGGTTCGAGCGAGGCTTCCACCGGTGCCTCGGTCTGCAAGTCGGGCTCGACCACCGGCTGGACCTGCGGCACCGTCGGCGCCAAGAACCAGACCGTCCGCTACGCCGAAGGCACGGTGTACGGCATGACCGCCACCAACGTCCGCTCGCAGGCGGGCGACTCCGGCGGCTCGTTCATCGCGGGTAACCAGGCCCAGGGCATGCTGTCCGGCGGCAACAGCTCGGTGACGTACTTCTTCCCGGTCCGGCCTGCGTTGTCCGCGACCGGGACTTCCCTGGTCCTCGGCTGACCTTCGGCCCCGGTCGTCGAGGATCGTGAACACCGGCGAAGGGCGGACCGAGTGCCTCCAGCGCACTCGGGCCGCCCTTCGTTTTGTGCCGCGGGAAAGCTCTAGACGTTGCTGATCTCCTCGATCAGCGCCTCGACGTCGAAGTACTCGCTCTCGGAGCCGCGGGGGACCAGCTCGTAAGTGGACTCGAGGAACGTCTCGACGTCCTCGCGTTCGAGTTCGAACGACGCATAGCCGTCCGGTGACTCGATTTCGAGCGTCAGCAGCGCCTCGTCCTCGGAGAGGTCGGGGCGGACGCGGACGTCACCGAGCCCGGCGGGATCGGTGAGGCCGATGACGAGCAGTTCCCGCGCGAAGGTCCACTCGACCCACCGGCCGCGCTCGGTCCGGAACGACACGGAGACCGCGAACGGTTCGCCGGCGTGGAAGGACAGGCGGGAGAGAACGGGCGTGCTGCTGTTGTTCAGCAGAACGAACTGGCTCTGGTGAATTGCGTCGGTGTGCACGGCCACTCCTCGGTGCTCGTGGTTCGCGCGGCGCGAACTTTGCGTCTCGGGGAGGAGAGGCCGGGGCGGACGCCGGATGACGCGACTGCGACGACGTTCACGCTATCGGCTGCATCTGTCCATAGTGGTGTAACGCCGGGCACAGACTGCTTGCGTTCGGGGCGATACCCGTGGTGACGAGGCCAAAAAGTCCTTTATGGACGAGGAGAGCTCACCGCTCCAGCGGCAGGGACAGTCCCGTTTTGACCCGGTCCATCGCCACCGACGTCGTGAAGTGCCGGACGTTCGGGTTGTCGAAGAACATCCGCCGCGTGAACGCCTCGAAATCCGCCATGTCCCGGCAGGTCACCACGAGGACGAAGTCCGCCTTGCCGGTGACGTAGTAACACTGCTGGACGTTGTCGTCCGAGAGCACCTGCCGACGGAACCCGTCGAGCACCGCGAGGCTCTCCCGTTCCATCTCGACCATCACCACGAACGTCATCGACAGCCCGAGCGCCCGCGGCGACAGCACCGCCACCTCACGTTCGATCACCCCGGTCTCGCGCAGCCGTTTGATCCGCCGCTGCACGGCGGCCGCCGACAGGCCCACCTTCGCGCCGATGGTCTCGGCGATCATGCGGGCGTCGGACTGCAAGCAGGCGAGGATGGCGACGTCCAGGCGGTCGAGGTCGGGTGTGTGCACCAGGTCAGGCTAACCGGAGGGCTCTTCCGGGCGCCCGATCTCCGGCCGTGGCGCCACGCGGTGTGGATCACGCCGCCGGATGCCCGCGTTCGAGGCGCCGGAAGGACTCGGCGGCCGGTTCGACGGCCATGGCCCGTGGCGTTCGCGGTGCCGGATTCGCCCGGTCGGGTGCCGACGCGCCAGGGGTGGCCCGTGTGCCCGGTCACCCGCTCTGCCTGCTCGGTTGCAGTCGAGGCAGGTCGGGCACGGCTCGGTGGGGAAAGCCGAGAAATCTTTGAATTGTGACCCGGAACACAACTGGCGGGTCTACTGAATGGTAGCGCTTACAAGTGAATGGCAGACCTCTCATTTCCCCGTGAAAGGATTTCTTGGTGCCCTCATCTCAGGCGGCCGTTCTCGCCGGTCTCGGCTCTTGGCTGCCTCCGCGCGTGGTGGGCAACGAGGAGATCGCCCAGCGGCTGGACACCTCCGATGAGTGGATCCGTTCGCGGACCGGCATCGCCGAACGCCGGGTCGTCGACCCCGGAACGTCCACTGTGGACCTCGCGGTCGAGGCGGGGCGCCGGGCGCTGGCCTCGGCGGGGGAGGGCGGCGCGGACGCGGTCGTGCTGGCGACGTCCACGGCCGACCAGCTGTGCCCGGCCAGCGCGCCGCAGGTCGCGACCAAGCTCGGGCTGAACGGCGTCGCCGCGTTCGACGTCAACGCCGTGTGCAGCGGGTTCATCTACGGGCTCGCCACCGGCGCCGGGCTGATCGCCGCCGGGATCGCGCGGCGGGTGCTGGTGATCGGCGCCGACGTCTTCACCTCGCTCGTCGACCCCGAAGACCGCGGCACGGTGCCGATCTTCGGCGACGGCGCGGGTGCCGTCCTGTTGCGCGCGGGTGCCGCCGACGAACTCGGCGCGATCGGCCCGTTCGACCTGCACAGCGAAGGCGAGCTCGCGGAGCTGCTCTGGGTCGAGGCGGGCGGCGCGAAGAACCGCCGCTCGGACGACCCGCGCGACCACTATCTGGTGATGCGGGGCCAGACCGTCTTCCGGCACGCCTGTGCCCGGATGGCCGAATCGGCGCGTGCCGTACTGGCGTCCGCGGGCTGGGTGGTCGGCGACATCGACCGGTTCGTCGGGCACCAGGCGAACATCCGGATCCTGCAGACCTGCGCGAAACAGCTCGGCCTCGCCGGCGACGTGATGGTGTCCAACATCGAGAAGGTGGGCAACACGAGCGCCGCGTCGATCCCGATCGCGTTGGCCGACTCCGTCAAGGACGGGACGCTCCAGCCGGGGCACCGCGTCGTGATGGGGGCTTTCGGCGCGGGGCTGACCTGGGGTTCGACGCTGCTGCGCTGGCCGGACGTCATTCCGGGCTGAGCGCGCTCGCCTCCCAGGCGTGCGTCGGTTCCTGGCGCCCGCGCAACTCGAGTTCCGCGTACGGCTCCCAGTGCGAGCGCTCGCTTTCCAACGCGGCCTTGAGCACGGCTTCGCTCGCCAGGATCCGGCCGTCGGCGGATTTCGCGTACTCGGTCAGGCGCGCGGCCTCGTTCACCGCGTCGCCGATGACGGTGTATTCGAACCGGCTGCTGGTCCCCAGCTGGCCGGCGAAGACCCGCCCGCTCGCGACACCGATGCCGAGGTCCAGCTCACCGGTCTCCTGGACGGCGTCCCGGATCGCCCGCGCGGCCGAAAGCGCCGCCGTCGGCGCGTCGGCGAGCCGCGTCGGGGCGCCGAAGACACAGAGCGCGGCGTCACCCTGGAACTTGTTGACCAGCCCGCCCCGCGCCCCGACCGCGTTCACCACGCTGGTGAAGAACCGGTTGAGCATCTTGACCAGGTCTTCCGGCGGGGTGCGGCTCGCCAAGGCCGTCGAATCGACCACGTCGACGAACAGGGCCGTCACCTCGCGCACGTCACCCGAGAGGGAGGCGCCGTACTCGAGCGCGTGCCGCGCGACCTCGTCCCCGACATGCCTGCCGAACAGGTCCCGCATCCGCTCCTGCTCGCGGAGCCCGGCGGCCAGGTCGTTGACCGAGGACTGCAGCAGGCCGATCTCGCTGGAGTCGTCGACGTCGACCACGATCTCCTTGTTGCCGCGCGCGATCTCGTCGAGCGCCATCCGCAGCCGGTGCAGCGGGGTCGCGACGGCCTTCGCGAGCACGCCCGTCCCGATCGCGCCGACACCCAGCCCGATCGCCGAAAGCATGATCAGGCTCGCGACGTGGTCACCTTGGCCGAGGTCCGGCGGGGCGGCCACCAGCAGCACACCGAGGAACGGCACCCCGCTCGCCAGCGCCCAGGTGACGACCACCCTGGTCCGCACGGTGACCCGGAGCGTGCCCTTCGGCGGGGTCACCTTGAGCGCGATCGTCATCACCGGACGGGCGACCCATTCCGCGGCGAGATAGGTGAGGCCGACCGTGGTCAGCCCGCCGAGCCCGATGACCAGCGCCATTCCGAGCGCGTCCATCCAGGACCCGAGCACCCGCGCGAGCGCGCCGAGCACGATCGTGCCGATCAGCCAGAGCGTCCCGCTCACGATCCCCATGTCGACCGGGAGCCGCAGCGCCCGGTCGGCCTCGGCCTTCGTGGGCGGGCGGCCGAAGACGAACCAGACCGCCGTACGCCGCTGGAGCCACGCCGTCCACACGGTGCCGACCACCAGCGACAGGGCCACGATGCCGGCCGCGGTGACCCCGAGGATCCAGCCGCGGTCGCCGACCTCGCTCGGCAGGCCTTGCAGGAGCAGCAGCAACGCCACGACACCGGCACCGCACACACTGGACCCGACGCCGAGCGCGGCGAACCCCAGACTGGTCCTGAGCACCAGCCGGAACCGGCTCGACATCGTCTTCCCGCGCACCCGGTGATCGTATGACCTCCGGCGGAAAACGGTTCGCCAGTTCTCGCGTGCGATGGCTACCGTGCCGGTATGGAACCGCTGGGCCAGGACGAGATCAGGGCGTCCTTCGTGAACTGCACGCGTGGCGAGGCCAAGGGAGTCACGCTGCCCGTCCGCCCCGAGGAAATCCCTTGGGAGGACAGGGAATTCCTCGGCTGGCGCGATCCGAAGGCCGCCTCCCGGGCGTATCTCGTGCTGCCGTACGGCGGGGAAACCGTCGGACTGTCCCTTCGCGCCGCGCCCCGGCCGAAGGGCCGTGTCCTGCTGAGCAACATGTGCGGCCTGTGCACGACGACACATCCGCTGTCCGACATCGCGCTGTTCTCCGGCCGCCGCGCCGGGAAACTCGGGCGCGAGGGGAACACGCTCGGCATCTACGCGTGCGCGAACCTCGCGTGCAGCCGGTACATCCGCGGCGAACTGAAGTCGGACGTGCCGCAGCCGTTCGAGTCCTTGTCGCTGGAGGAGCGGGTGTCCCGGCTGGAGGACAAGCTGCACCGGTTCGTCGAGCGGGTACTCGAGTCACGCTGACGCTGCTGACGTGCGGGCCGCATTCAGAGGACTAATTGCGGAGGGATAAGGCACGGTGGCGTCCCAATGTCGCATCGGGGAGACTGAGCGCCTCCAGTGCGACATCGGGAACCTGACGGGCTCCCGATCCGCCGGAGACCCCTCAGAACCGGAAGCGCAGGATCCGCCCCATCTTCTTGAACGCCGGGAACAGCCCCGCGATCCACAACTGCGCCCGCATCGACGCGGAAATCCGGGCCTTCACCTCGGGCGTCGCGTAATCCGTCGAATCGAGCTTCGAGACCAACGTCAGCCCGAGCCGTTCCAGTTCGGAGATCTCGTCGATCCCCCAGTACAGCGTCGCCTTGGCCTTGCGGACCACGGGATTCAGTTTCTGCAGCTTGATCCCCAGCCTGCTGAAGGTGTCGAAGACCATTTCGCCGCCCTGGGGGAAACGCGCGATCAGCCGCCGCAGCAATTCCTCGCCTTCGGACGGCCGCAGGTACATCGTCAGCCCCTCCGCGATCACCAGACCGGGTTTGTCCGACGGGATCTCGTCGATCCAGCCGAAGTCCGTCACGGACGAGCCGATGGTCCGGTACCCGTCCCGCTCGGGGTAGATCCGCGCACGCAGGTCGACGACCTCGGGATAGTCGACGTCGAACCAGCGCACCGAGGGCGGCGGGTCGACGCGGTACACGCGGCTGTCCATGCCGCAGCCGAGTTGGACGACGGTCGCGTCCGGATGTTCCCGCAGGAACTCCGAGGCCCAGTCGTCCATCGGTTTGGCCCGCATCGCGACGGTCAAGCCCATGTCGGCGGTGACGCCCAACGAGCCGAAGTCGTAGTCGATCTGCTTGACGGCCTCGTCGGCGGCCTTGTCGCCGAGGATCGGCCGGTCGCCGCGGGCGTCGAGCGCCCGGCCGTACAGCGTGGCGAGCATCGTCGCCTTCTCTTCGGTGAACCGGACCTTCTCCACCGCACACCCCCGTCAGAAGTTTCACAAACTTCTGAAAACAATACTCGCGAGGAGCCGGTCGCGCCATCAAGGAAGCGTCAATCCCGGGCCGTGTAGTCGTGGACGTAGGTCTTGGCGTCGAGCAGATGCCGCAGGGTGATCTCCCGCGCGGCCACCGCGTCCGAACGGCGGATCGCCTCGAGGATCGCGCGATGCTCGTCGACGGCCTTCCGGATCTGCCCGGGAAGCCGTAGCGCCGCGCGCCGCTCCTCGCCGACCAGCGAGAGCACCGAACGCAGCAGCTCGGTGACGTCGTCGTTCCCGGCGTTGCCCGCGATCACCCGGTGGAATTCGGCGTCGGCCGCGATCACGCGCAGCATGTCGCCGTCGGCCGCGGCCTGGTCCATCTCGTCGACGGTGCTTTCCAGCCGGGCGAGGACCCGCGGCGTGTGTTCGAGCGCGAGCCGCTCGGCCAGCGTCGGCTCGACGGTGGTCCGCAGGTCGAACAGCTTCTCGACCAGTTGCTCGTGCTCGGAGAACCAGCCGCGGAGCGGTTGTTCGTCGATCTTCTCGCGGACATACGTGCCCGAACCCGGCCGCACCTGCACGTAGCCGATGGAATCCAGCACCCGCAACGCCTGCCGCAGCGAACCGCGGCTGATCCCGAGCTGTTCGCAGAGCGGGCGTTCGGCGGGCAGCCTCGACCCGGCGGGAAGCCTGCCCGAATCGATCATCGTGCGCAGATGATCGACGGTCGCACTCCACACCTGTTCGCGCTCGTCGTCGGCCACGGGGCCATCCTCGCAGGTTCTGCCGTTGGCCCGGGACTGTCGGTGGCCGATGCCATCATCGAACGATGACCGGGGTGGCAGGACTGATCAAGGCATGGGTGCACGGCTGGGCGCTTTCCCGCGGCGTCGGGATCCCGGTGGCCGAACCGGACGGTTACCGGCTCGACGTCGGGCGTCCAGGGCATCGCGTGAGATATGTGCTGGCGGACGCCGCGTCGGTGGCGCGCCGGGCCCGTTCGCTGACCGAGCCGGGGACGTGGCTCAAGGTGCGCGGCTCGCGTGACGAGGTGGCCAAGACGGTGCCGCCGGAATGGGAGGTCGGCCCGCCGGAGTACCTGATGAGCGCCCCGCTCGCGTTGCGGCCGGTCTTGGCCGCGCCCGAGCCGTACCGGGCGGAACTGGTCGGCGACGGCGTGGTCACCGACGTGGTGGTGCGCGCGCCCGACGGTTCCCGCGCCGCCACCGGCCGGGTCGCGATCGCCGGCGGCACGGCGGTGATCGACCAGGTCGTGACGGAGCCCGAGCACCAGCGGCGAGGGCTGGGCAGATTCGTGATGCGCCGCCTCGACGAGGTGGCGGTCGCGGCCGGGGCGGAGCGCGCGGTCCTGGTCGCGACGGAGGAGGGACGGGCGCTGTACCTGGCGCTCGGCTGGACGGTCGCCGCGGAGATCACCGCGGCTCATCTGCCGGAGGCGAACTGAAAGTACTGGGACGGCGAAATCGAGCGGGGCCTACTCGAGCACCCGGAAGGCGACGAATTCCGCGTCTTCGCCCCGAACGAGACATAACGGGCTCGTCGGATGTTCGACTAGACACATCCACAGCGCGAAAGGAGGTGACGGTGCTTAGGGTGCGGACGTGAGTGCTTTATGACGTGGTGGCACGCGGTCGTGATCTTCGTCGCGGGGCTCTGGGCGGGCACCATCAACACGGTCGTCGGCTCGGGCACGCTGGTGACCTTCCCGGTTCTGGTCGCGCTCGGCTACTCGCCGCTGACGGCGACGACGTCCAACGCGATCGGCCTCGCCCCCGGCACGGTCAGCGGGGCGATCGGCTACCGCGAAGAGCTCAAGGGCTACTGGCCCCAGGTCGCCAAGCTCGCCGTAGCGTCGTTCTTCGGCGCGATCTGCGGGACGATCCTGCTGCTCTCGTTGCCGAAGGACGCTTTCGAGACCGTCGTGCCCGCGCTGGTCGGGCTCGCGGTGGTGCTGGTGATCGTCCAGCCGCGAGTGGCCGCGTGGGTCGCGAAGCGCCGCGAGGAGAACGGGACGGTCCACAAGATCGGGCCGCTCCTGCTGTTCCTGATCTTCCTGATCGGCATCTACGGCGGATACTTCACGGCCGCGCAGGGCGTGCTGTTGATGGCCGTGATGGGGATGCTGATGTCGGAGTCGCTGCAACGGCTCAACGGCGTCAAAAACGCGCTCTCCGCCGTCGTGAACATCATCGCCGGCGCGATCTACGCCTTCGTCGCGCCGATCAGCTGGCCCGTGGTCGCGCTGCTCGCGGTCGGGTCCACGATCGGCGGCCAGCTCGGCGCGAAGATCGGCCGCAAACTCTCGCCGAAGGTGCTGCGCGGCGTGATCGTCGTGATCGGCCTCGCCGCGATGGTGCAGTTGCTCCTCAAATAGGAAGACCCGCACTCCGCAAGGAAGCGCGGGCCGTCCGAAGCCGGGTCAGCGCGGGAAATCCCCGGCCGCTTCGAGGAAGAGGTCGTTCTCCTCAGGCGTCCCGATGGTCACTCGCGCGCCTTCGCCCGCGAAGGGACGCACGATCAGCTTGCGCTCCAGTGCGTGCTCCGCGAACTCGGTCGTCCGCTCGCCCAGTGGCAGCCAGACGAAGTTCGCCTGCGTCTCCGGGACCTCGTAACCCTTGGCCACCAAGGCATCCCGGACGCGAGCGCGTTCCGAGACGATCTCCTCGCAGCGTTCCAGCAGTTCGCCGGCCGCGTCGAGGGAGGCGATGGCCGCCGCCTGGGCGATCATGTTCACCGAGAACGCGACGTACACCTGCTTCAGCGCGACGGTGATCGCTTCCGGCGCCACCGCGTAACCCACGCGAAGACCGGCGAGGCCGTACGCCTTCGAGAAAGTTCGCAGCACCGCGACGTTGTCCCTGCCGCGCGCCAGTTCGACGCCGTCCGGCACCTCGGCGTCGGTCACGAACTCCTTGTACGCCTCGTCGAGCACGACGAGCACGCCCGAGGGCACGGCGTCGAGGAAGCGCTCCAGTTCCGCGCGCCGCACGACGGTTCCGGTCGGGTTGTTGGGGTTGCACACGAAGACCAGCCGCGTCTTGGGCGTGATCGCGGCGAGCATCCCGTCCAGATCCAGCCCGTGCCCGGCCGTCAGCGGCACCTTCACGCCGACGGCGTTCGCCACCTGCGTGACGATCGGGTACGCCTCGAACGAACGCCACGGGAAGACGACCTCGTCGCCCGGGCCGCACAGGGCCTGGATCATCTGCTGGCAAAGAGAAACCGAACCGCAGCCGACGGCGATCCGCTCGACCGGTTCGTTCAGCTCACGGGCCAGCCGCTCGACGAGCGCGGAAGCGGTGATGTCCGGGTACCGGTTGATGCCCCGCGCCGTCTCGGCTATGGCCTGCGCCACACTCGGCAGCGGCCCGCCGGGCACCTCATTGCTCGCCAGCTTGATCGCGCCCTGGATTGTCCGGCCAGGGACGTACTTCGGCAACGATTCGAGATCCGCACGCGGCGAAACAGGTGACATCTTCGGCGCTCCTACGTCTGGGGGACGGCTCCGACACCGTATCCTCCCGCGCGAAGGCAAGCTCCGAATATTTACCTAAGAGTGGTCTGATGGAGGAATGACCCTCACGACCACCGTGGAACACCAGCACGCCGACGGCCACACGCTGCGCCTGACCTTCGCCGAACCGGATGGTGTCGTCCGCGGCGGGCTCGTGGTGCTGCACGAGGAGGCCGAAGAGGTCGAAGAGGGTCTGGGTCTGCTGCTGGCCGGGCTCGCCGGCGAAGGCTGGCTCACCGTCACCCCGCATCTGGACCGGGACGACCTCACACAGCAGGATCTGCTCGAAGCCACCGACGCGACGCTCTCGTGGCTCGGCGAGCGCGGTGTCCAGGCGGATCTCGTCGGTGTCGTCGGTTTCGACCTCGGCGGGACGGCCGCACTGGTCGTGGCGTCGAACCGCAGGCTGGGCGCGGCGGTGAGCGTCGGCGGACAGGGCGTCACCGGGCTACCGGTGCTCGTCGAGATCGCGGGACGGCTCACCAGCCCGTGGCTCGGCATGTACGGCGACGCGGGTGACGAGGCCGGAAGCGCCGAGGTCGAACAGCTGCGTGACGCGGCGGCGACGGCGAACGTCGCGACGAACGTCGTCCATTACCCTGGCGCCAATCACCGCTTCGACGCCGACCCGAACGCGGCCGCGGAGGCCTGGCAGCGCACGTTGAATTGGTTCGACGCCCACCTGCGCTGACTCCATTCGCGCTAGCATTCCCCTGAGATGTGACAGGGGAGGGTCGAATGCCACAGTCACCCAAGGTACCTGCGACGCCACAAGCCGCGTTCGGAGCTTCGGCTCCGGCGCTGGCCCCGGTGGCGGGTCAGATCCGGGATTCCAAGACCGATGCCAAGAAGGGGACCGTCAAGGTCTCCGAGGACGCCGCCAAGAAGCTCGTCGACGCGCTGCTGAAAGCACGCCATGAGCTCAACGCGCTGATCAAGGACTCGACGGAGTTCAACGCGCCGTTGAAGCTGGGCGACAACTTCGTCGGTCAAACCATGAGCGAACGCTTCCAGGGCGCCGCGAACAAGGGGACCGAGGCCGCTGTGCCCGTCCTCAAGGACTTCGCCGTTGTGCTCAAAGACTTCCAGCTCACCGTGATGGCGGCGCGGAAGATGTACGTCGCCGCGGACGAGGAAGGCCAGGAACAGCTCGAACGGGTCGCCCGCCGGTTCGACATGGAGGACATCGTCGACCACGAGCGGAAGGACGAGCACTGATGCGCATCCTGCCCATGCCGTGGCCGCCGCGGGAGCCCGAACCGCAACCCGGCCCCGAACACCTCAACGCCGACATCGACTGGATGAGCTACTCGCATCGAGAACTCTACGAGATGGTCCACAACGAGCTGGACCTCGCGAGCGCGGAGGCCGTCGCCGCGCAGTGGACGAAGATCAGCGCGTTCCTCGCTCACGTCGGTTCCGAACTCAGAGCGGCGCTCGTCGCCACCGCCGACGGCTGGACGGGCGAGGGCGCGGACAGGGCCCGTGACGCCGCGATCAAACTCGTCGACTGGGCGGGCGACACGGGCTGGCGCGCGGAGAACGTCGCGAACTGCGTGCGCCGCCAGGCCGACATCGCCGACACCGCGCGGCGCACGATGCCCGAGCCGCCGGGATACGCCCCGCGGCCCAAGGTTCCGGAGCCGCCGAAACGCCGTCCGATCCCGGTCTCCGATTCGACGCAGGCGATGTCGGCGTCGGCGCCGTCGGGATCCGGTTTCGCCGAGGCCGGCCGGATCGTCGCCGAACCCACCGACGAGAGTTCGCAGGATCTGCACCGGCAGGCGGCCGACGTGATGACGCGGATGCAGCGGAGCTCCGGCGAGGTCTACGAGAACGTTCCGACCTTCACCTCGTACGGCAAAGAGCCGAAGATCCTCAAGACGCCCGAAGAACCGGAGCCGAAGCCGAAATCCGAGCCGAAACCCGAACCGGTGCCGCCGCCGGACGACTCCACGCGCAGCAGTGGTGTCGGCGACGCCGCCCCGATCCAGGTGCGGGAGCCGGTCGAGACACCGCGCGCGCCCGGCGCGAGCAGCGGCGCCTCCGTGCCGCCGCCACCCGGCGCCTCCGGCGGAACCCACGAGCAGCTCGGGCAGGGCAGCCGATCCGGTGTCGGCGGTTTCGGGCCGTCGGGGCAGCAGCCCGGCCAACCGGCCGGGACACGCGCCGCGGCCGCGGGTATGGGCGGCTTCGGCGGCATGCCGATGGGGATGGCGCCCTCGCAAGGACGGCAGGGCGAGGAGGACCACAAGGCGCCGGACTACCTCGTCGAGGATTCCGACGTCTGGGGCCTCAGCGGGCACGTGACCCCACCGGTCATCGGCGAAGACCCGAGGAGCGGTCGCTGATGGACTGGATCCGGCTGCACATCGGTGAGCTGTTCCTGCTCTGGTCGGCGCACGGACGCGACGAACTTCCCGCGGTACTGGAGGTCCCGCACGTCGGGCGGACCCCGGAGTTCCGCGCGGAACTGGTGGCCACGGCCAACGGGACGCTGTCGGAACGCGGCCTCGGCACGGTGGAGGCGCCCGCGCCCGAACTGGTCCGGCTGCTGCATACCGTCGCGAACAGTGAACTCACGCTGGACCTGCGGCTCGACGGCGATCCGGCGTACCGGGCCGTCGGCTGCGTGTCCGATCGCGGTGCGGTGGCGATCGGCGTTTCGGGCACCGACGTCGAGCTGTCGGCCCTGCGGGAACCGCTCGTCGCCGCGACCTTGCTGCAGGCGTTGCCGCCGTGCGACCAGGGGCGGGGCCTCTCGGTCAACCTGCGCGTCGACGATTACACGGCCGCGTGCGAGGCGGGGGAGCGCGGCGGGCAGCCGGCGTTCTCCGACGTCCTTCGGGACGCCGGGTTGCGTGAGCCCGAAGTCATCGTGATGGTGCGGATCGCGACCCAGCGGATCGGCAGCGGGCGGCTCGGCGCGGCCAGGAAGTCGTGGGAAGGCCGCTGGGAGCGCGGCGAAGGCACGTTGAGCTGGGTGGACACCCCCGACGGCCGCTACGGACTTCGTCGCGACCGCGGGTGGCTGACCGTCACCCCGCTCGACGCGGCGCGGCTCAAGACGATGGCGTACGAGCTGTTCACAGGGGCTCGCCAAGCAGGTTAAGGGGTCGATCAGCAAGTGCGAAGCACTTTCAGCTGAGGGTGGTGGTGGGGCGGGGAGGGTTAACATCGCGGGGTGACGCACACCGCCGACGCCCCAGAAGTGCTCTGGCGCCCTGAGCCGAGCCGCCTGTCCGACACCAAAATCGACGCGTTCCGCCAGTGGTTGCGCACCGAACGCGGAGTGGAGGTCGACGACTACAACGCGCTGTGGGAGTTCTCCGTTCAGCGCGGCCCGGACTTCTGGTCCTCCGTCGCCGACTTCCTCGGCGTGCGCTGGCACGACGAGCCAGGCGCGGTGCTCACCGGCGAGATGCCGAACGCGCGATGGTTCGAAGGCGGCACGCTCAATTACGCGGAGCACTCGCTCATGCCCGGTGTCGCGGGCGCCGCGAAGGCCGACGACGAGATCGCCGTGATCTTCCATCGCGAAGACGGCGTCTCGTCGCAGCTGACCTTCGGCGCCTTACGGTCCGCTGTCGCCTCCGCGCGGGAAGGGCTACGGAAGCTGGGAGTGTCCAAAGGGGACAGGGTCGTCGCGCTGGCGCCGAACTGCCCGCAGACGCTGATCGCCTTCCTCGCCACCGCGAGCCTCGGCGCGATCTGGTCGTCGTGCTCCCCGGACTTCGGCGTCCGCGCGATCGCCGACCGGTTCGCGCAGATCGAGCCGAAGGTGCTGGTCGCGGTCAACGGATACGTCTACAATGGACGGTGGTTCGACAGTCGGTCGACGGTGAACTCCCTGCGCGACGAGATCTCCACACTCGAAGCCACGGTGCTCATCGACTACGCAGGTGGCCGCCTCGACGGCACGCTCGACTGGGACACGCTGCTCGCCGACAACGCCGGCGCGGAACTGGCCTTCGAACCCGTCGAATTCGGCCACCCGCTGTGGGTCTTGTACTCCTCGGGGACCACCGGCCTGCCGAAGGGCATCGTCCACGGCCACGGTGGCATCACCCTCGAACACCTCAAAGCCCTTGCCCTGCAAAGCGATATCGGTCCGGGTGATCGGTTCTTCTGGTTCACCACCACCGGCTGGATGATGTGGAACTTCCTCATCTCCGGTCTGCTGACCGGAACCACGATCGTGCTCTTCGACGGCAGCCCGGGACATCCGGACCTGAACGTGTTGTGGCACTTGGCCGAGCGGCACCGCGTCACCTACTTCGGCACGTCGGCGCCGTACATCCAGAGCTGTCTGAAGGCCGGCATCAAACCGGCCGAGCGGTACGACCTCACCGCGTTGCGTGCCTTGGGTTCCACCGGTGCGCCACTGAGCGTCGAGGGTTTCCGGTGGATCGTCGACGAGGTAGGCAAACGCGTCCAGATCTGCTCGGTCTCCGGCGGCACGGACCTGTGCGTGGCGTTCGTCACCTCCGCCCCGGACGTCCCGGTCTGGCTCGGCGAGCTTTCGGTCCGCGCGCTCGGCGCCGCCGTCGCCGCGTTCGACGAGACCGGGAAACCCGTCGTGGAGACGGTCGGCGAACTGGTGATCACCGAGCCGATGCCGTCGATGCCGGTGTTCTTCTGGAACGACCCGGACGGCTCGCGGCTGCGTGAGGCGTACTTCGAGATGTACCCCGGCATCTGGCGGCACGGCGACTGGATCCGGATCACCGGACGCGGCTCCGCCGTCATCTACGGGCGCAGCGATTCGACGCTCAACCGCGGCGGCGTCCGGATGGGCACGGCCGAGTTCTACCGGGTAGTCGAGTCGTTCGACCAGGTCGCGGACTCGCTGGTGATCGACACCTCGGCGGCGGGGAACGAGGACGGGCAACTGCTGTGCTTCCTCGTACTGGCCGAGGGCGCGTCGCTCGACGAGGTCGAGCCCGCCCTGCGCAAGGAGTTGCGCGGCGCCCTCTCGCCGCGGCACGTGCCCGACCGGTTCGTCCAGGTGAGCGAGGTCCCCCGGACGCTCAACGGCAAGAAATGCGAGGTTCCGGTCAAGAAGATCCTCTCGGGGGTTTCCCCTGACCGCGCCGTCAGCCGGGATGCCCTGCTGAACCCCGACGCCCTCGTACCGTTCGTGGAGTTGGCAAGGAGTTAGACGGGGGCCGGGTGGGCACTGGCGACCACCTGGGTAACGCGGCCTGCCGGCCCTGGTCCCGGCCGGCGGCGCACCCCGCGTGAACGCGTCGCCGAATGGCTGGAACTGCCGCACGAGGCCACGTCGGCGCGGGGACGGTCGCGCTGGTGACGGGTGCTGCCACTGCTGCTCACCACCGGCCTCAAGCGCCGGGCCTTGGCATCTGGTGGTCGCCACCCGCCGCGCTGCTGACCGTGTCGCGCCTCGGGCTGCGGGGCGGTGACCTACCGCGTGACCCCTCGGTGACCCGGAAGCATGGCCAGACGTGATCGAGAAGTACCTGGACGCCGCCGTCGCGACACCTTCACCCGCGAAGGCCGCGTCATGCACGGAGTCCGCCAAGCCGTCTCACGCACAAAGCGCGCCGGCTACACAGTCCGCGTCCGCAAGGCCGAAGACCTACTTGAAGGTGAGAACTCCGTGCCCTCGCCGTCACCTGGCGCGGCACGGACGCGGAACGCGGCTTTCGATGGCACTCGCCCGTCTGTCCGCCCGGACACTGCGATTCTTCTCACGCTGGATCCAGATCGAGACCCGCTACCGCTTCAACGCGAAGTCCCATCCCGCTAGGTCCCGCGCTACCTGACCTACTCCGCGGCCCGCGACCTCTCCAGAGTCGGCATCGCCGCCTTCGAAGCCGAAGGTCTCGGCGGACGCCCGCCCGTCCGGCCTGCTCAGAGCCCTGCGACGCGGCTAAGGGGGGTCCCTTTCAAGGGGGTCCTCGGGGTGTGTAACCTATTTGAGCAGTGGTCGTTGGGCCTGGGAGGCTTCGCCTAGTCTGGTCTATGGCGCCGCACTGCTAATGCGGTTGGGGGTAACCCCCCCTCCCGGGTTCAAATCCCGGAGCCTCCGCTGGTGCCTGTTCCGGCAGGTGCTAGATTGATAACTGAACAAGCGCCCGTAGCTCAGCTGGATAGAGCATCTGACTACGGATCAGAAGGTCAGGGGTTCGAATCCCTTCGGGCGCACGTCTGGTTGAGACAGCACTAAGGCCCTCCCGTTCGCGGGAGGGCCTTTTTGTCTGTCCGTTGTGGAGAGGTCAGTGCGAGGCGCAGCTCCGGGCATATGCCTGCTTCCGGTCCAGGCAGCGTCCCCGCATGACCAGCCTTTGAACTTATAGCTTCGGATGCCGACGGTGTAATCGTTCGGCTGGCGGAAACGGCGAACGGTGAGGGCCCTGAGCTGGTAACAGAGAGTGCTGGCGCGCTCTCGCTTGTATGTCTTCTCTGGCGCAAGTGGGATCCGCCATCTTCACCGGGCAACTTAGCTGCGGCCGTGGGTTCGGAATGACCGGCGCGAGTACTGTCACTACTCCGACTTGTGTAGTTGTCGGGACAACGAACTCAGCTAATTAAGCGTAGGGTCGTGGTGAGGTCTGCGAGTAGGCCAGCTGCGTGAAGGTCAAGCTAGTGCAATAAGCTACTGGCTGGGGTTCCTGCTATAAGTGGACTTTGAATGCCGCTCCTTAGTGTCTTGCAAAGATTTGGAATCCCGGGCACTAAGGCAGTTTTTGGCACTTCCAGTCGGCACGACTCCCATCTACCAAAATGATTGCTGTCGACGGGTGTTTGTGCAGATATCCAGTTTTTTGGGACGGTGGCTATGGCGGCGATCTCTAAGGTGGTCGTTAATCGCAACGCTATAAGCTGCCAGTGAGCGTCTCGAAGCATTGTCTCGTACTCGTTTCGAGACAGGTATAAAGTTAGTCGGCCGCGTCGAGTAGTTGTCTTTACCTCAATGTGAGCCGTGCAACTATCTCCTGCTACTGATATGTCGTACCCGAATCCGTCGGATATTAATGACGTGTGCTCTACGTGTGCATCTACTGTATCAGTGAGTAGTTGGACCAGTGCAAGCTCGCCTGCGGTGCCTATTCGCTCACGTTCTGCAGTGTCCACCTTCCCCCAAATTGATTTGATCTGAGCGTATGCTTCAGCCTCGTCAATACCAAGCGTATCTGCGGCGCGCCTGGCGTCCTCGGGTAGTTCGGCAGGACTGCACACAAGAATGTCTGCATCGCGGAACCATGGAGTATTGCCAGTCGCTGTGGCGGCGGCAAATACACGTTGAGGCGCTGGAATAGGGCTATTTATATCTTTTAAGAGACCGACAACACGGAGCCAAACGTATGCGGCTTCATACTGTGTAGGTGTTGTGTCACTGTAGTCCTTGTGGGTAGTGAATAGAGCACGACAACGGCTTACGCCGGAAACTGGTAGCCGTTCTAGCCAGCGCGTTGCGGCTCGTAATACCGGGTCAGGTGGAATAGGCATTGAGATGCCCGATCAGAGCCTGTAGGTCGCGTTGGTCTAGCATGCCGCCTATCTCTGGCTCTTCATCGAGATCGGCGAGCTCTCGAACTGCAGGGTCGTCGAGCACGCTGCCCATGAACTGCAACTTATCGCCTAGTCGCTGGTCAACAACTTCGTCGATAGTGCCCTCGGCGGCTAAAACGGTGATCCTTGTTTGCGTGCCGGGCGCGAGGCCGAGACGGTGGATGCGGTCCAAACTTTGCAAGAACTTTCCAGCAGCAAAGTCTCGGTCGACATAAACGGCGTCGTGGCAATGATGATGGAGACTGATCCCCTCGCCGAGGGTTGCGGGATTCGATAGAAGAACCATGCAGTCAGCATCGTTGCGAAATCGGTTGATCTGTGCCTCCCGGTCTTCTGTTCCACCATGGACCATGGAGGGTTGAAACTGGTGAAGCAGTCGATGCATAGTGTTTAGGCTACGAATAAAAGTTGACCAAACAAGAGTCTTGCGCCCTTGTGCTGCATTTTTAGCAACTATAGCTAGAACTTCGCGATACTTTGGAGACATTTCATAGCTAGGTAGATCCTGCATCAGATCGAATAGACGTGTTCGTTCTGGCACCACCAAGGGAGGGACCCGATACGGCAGCGGTTCGTACCGAGTCGTGCCGACAGAGAGTAAGGCGGGACTCGTCGCGGCCATCAACATGTACACGGCAACACGGCCAAGGGCGTGGAAGTCGTCTTCTGAGCCGGTAGCACGGAGAGAAAGCCGCCCGGCGAGCGCGTCATAGATTTCACGATGTAGCGGTGGCATTGGCAACGGGCGGAGGGTTACAGTTGGTGGGGTTAAGCCGAGCTCGTTCTTAGTGGTGCGCGTGAACAGTGGGCGGAGCACTGTGCTCGCTTTCGCAAGGTTTCCCCCTGCGACTGCTTGAATGACCTTCTGGCGTCCGTAGCCTGGCCAGACAAAGCCGAACAGATTTTCCAGGTCCTTGACCCCATTTGGAGCCGGGGTTCCTGTGAGGATTAGTCGATGGCGGGCGCGGGGTCCAAGTGCGAGACAAGCGGCACCATACGTACCGTTGGCTCCCAACTTCATGCGATGAGCTTCGTCTAGCAGCAGCATGGACGGCCGAGCCGACAGCCATTTGCCCAGCTCGTTGACGGAGCCGTTGAGCCGCTCATAGTTCACTATCAACGCGTCTGCAGCAGGATCGGTGTCGCGGGCAAGCACAGACATGCGCAGCTGGTTATTCAAACATTGCTGATTCTCGTAAAACCAGGACTCATAGCATGACTTAGGGCCAACGATAAGAATTCGTTCAAGATTCTGGGTGCGCCGAAGTGCCTGAAATACAGCCAGGCCTACTCGGGTCTTGCCTGCGCCAGGAACTGAGAAATTTGCGCCATGTCGCAGAGATAGCAACTTGGCAATATCTCTACGCTGAAACCCTGTAAGGTCACCTATCCAATCAGGTCCTACGAGATGGGCGACATCGTCTGAAGTTGGCCCACTCGTTGCGCCTTCTTCAGCCATGAGTCGCTTAGCGACAGCCTGGGCATCCTGAGCCGAACCGGTTGCCAGGTCCGCGAGCTGCGGTTCCCATGTGACAGTAGCTGGCTCTCGCCAGTTTCCGAGTGCTACCAGGTTTGTGAGTAGGTCGTCTATGTCGACCTCCATCGCGCCTGGGGCTTTCTGGACGGCGCTACGGAAACGCAGGGCCAAGCGGCGCAAATCTTCCGCAAAGCCTTCGCCAGACCGCAGCCGTGCCGTAGCGACAGAATCTCCAAAACTGAGGTGAAGACTTGGTTCCGCAGGTAGCGCGACCATCAACGTTCCCTGGAAGCGTCCAGAAGCCAAGCGACGCCGTCACTGGGCGAGCTGAAAGTCCGGCCCGCCAGCCGAGCCAACCGTGCAAGGCTGGCTCGGACAGTAAGTAACGCGTCGTCGAAGGCGTCCTCATCAAGAGCTCGTTTTGCCTTTGCATCAGCAAACTCGGCTACACACTGGTCGATGTGTTCGGCTGCATCCGTGAGCCGCTCCGGAACCGCTATCTGCCTTTTTTGCAGCTCAGCGTTCTGGCCGGCCATCTTAACGGCAGTGTCGAAAACGTTGCGGCCATCTTTAAGGAGTTCGTCTGCCACCTTGGCAGATGATAGGGAAATTTTGTCGCCAGCTTGCACCCTGGCTTTTGCCTGGAGCAAGGAATCGGTAACAGCTCGGGTAACCTTCACTGCTTCCGTGGCGTCCGGCACTACCACGTCGGCCAGACCCGGTATTGACACTTCTGACTCCGCCTGGGTGGCTGGGCGCAGACTCTTTGGAAGGCGCTTTCTCAGGTACCGGCTGTGGAAGTCGGCCTCGGCGAGGCGCACAGAGGTCTTCGAGTAGTTGAGGACGACCATCGCCAGCCGCGATTCTTTCAGCTGCTCCGCGGCATCGGGGTCAGCTTGTGCAAGATTGGTGTAGTCGCGGTGCAACTCGCGAAGCTTTTCCTGATGATCTTCAAAGTCAACAAGTCGCAGAGCCGCTCCGTCTGGTGTTGCGCTTCGCTCGATGGCTTCGTTGATCAGTTGAAACACCCATCGATCCTTGGCGAGTGTTGTGCTCTTGATGTTAAAATCACGTGCGACATCTTCCGGCCGTCGGCCGTTGGCCAATTGTTCCTCGATCGCGATAAGCCGGTTGATGTACGAGTAGTCTCGGCGCTTGTCCCGCCTCAGCTGCAGGGCCAGCTCGACACTGTTGATATCGAGCCGGGACGTGTCGGAAGGGAGTACGCCAACACGAATGTCTTTAACTCCCAGATCGCGGAGTGCCGCGCAGCGGGTATTCCCGTCGACAAGGATGCCATCGGGACTGATGATTCCTGGTTCTTTCTGTCCGAAGTCGTCGAGTTCTTCAGTGAGCTGGAGGTAATCTGGATCAGTCACTTCTGGGTTCGATGGCTTGCGGCTCAGAAGGTAGCGTAGGTATTCTTGAGCAAATTCGCTCCAAGGGTCCTCTTCGAGGGCCTTGTTGCGTTCTGGGTCTAGGCTCCGTTGGGCGCGGATGCGGTGGGTGTCCGGGTTCAGGTACAGCATGTCGACCGGCATAGCGATCACGTGCAGGTGCTTCTGCTCGCCGCGCCAGTCGACAGTTGTCTTGGCGCCGTTATCTTCCATGGCCTGCCGAAGACGTTCCTCGACAACGGAGCGGATCTTGGCACCCTCGGGCGGGATATCAAACCTCAACTGGCCCCTCCACGTAACCTGTGTTGCCTCAGCGTTCGCGCACCGCAGCAGCGGCGCTGATAGACATGCTCTGCTGAAGCTGATCTCCAGGTACAACGGTAGACGGAGGCGAAGTGTTACTTCCAGACTGGGACGACCCAGCACTCAAAGCAGGAACGATGATCAGGGGTGCCCTCTGGCTGATGCAGGTGGTAGGCGTCGGCAATACCTTCACAAAGGAACAGGTTCGGGCCGCGTTCCCCGGCATCTCGCAAGCTGACCGTCGGCTACGTGACCTGCGCAGTTACGGCTGGGTCATCCTGACTAGCACCGAGGATGCGACGCTGGGTGCGGAGGATCAGCGTTTCGCGCAGGTCGGCGTGCCTGTATGGGATCCAAAAGAGCGGCGCGCCGCTGACCTTCTGGCTGGGCCAACCGCAAAAGAAGTACAGGCTGTGATGGCACGCGATGGCTATCTATGCACGGTATGTGGTGTCTCTGCGGCAGAGCCCTACGCAGACGACACCAACCAGACGGCCGTACTTTCTGTTACACGTCATCAAACTGTTATGTCGGATGGAACACAGGGTTTCGAGCTGATGACGGAGTGTAAACGCTGCAGAGCTGGAGCTGCGGGTGGTTCAGGCAACGTTAACGAGGTCCTGACGGAAATTCAGGCCCTTGAGCCTGACGATCAACGTCGCTTAGCTCGTTGGGCCAAGCGAGGCCGACGCGGTGCAACGCCCCTGGATCGCGCATGGAACGCCTATCGTCGCCTTCCCGAGAGTGGGCGCAATACAGTACGTTCAGCACTGGAAGGTAACGCGGAGTAACGGTCTTATTTGGGCACCATGGTGTCTGCTTGACTTCGAGGGGCGATGTTGCTGAGGTCGTGCTGTCTACGGCGCATTCAGGCAGTCGTCGGTGCGCCGCGCCGCCTCTGATTCGTATTCCCTCGGCTCTGCTCGGGTTTCAGCTGATCTTCGCGCGGTGCTTTAAGAAGAGGTCGTGCCGGTCATGGTTTTCCTGCCCTACGAAGGCCTTGAAGTTGCCGAGCTTATAGGCAGTTTTCGTGCCAGTAATGGCGATTTCGACCTCGAAGTCGCGGCTAAGCAAGCTGATCCTGCGTTCGAGTTCGGCCGGGTCATTGAGGCCGGCTTTTTTCATGAGACGTTCTGGGGTGATGAAGTCACTGGCTGACCGGAGAGCCGTATACACCGGATCTTGTTCTGTAGCTACTACCTGCTTTTCCGGTGCATCGTGCTCAAGCGCGTTGAAGATCGCTTCACCGACCGCCTGCGCGACGGGAGGCGGGAACGCGTTCCCGATTTGTCGGTACCTGGAAGTCTTTCGGCCCGTGAACTCCCAGGAGTAGTCCTCGGTCCACCCCTGGATGCGCGCGACCATCTCGGTGGTCAGTTTTGGGATGAATTCGACTGGATGATCGGGCGTCGGGGGGTCGTCCGCGACACCTAGAGCATCTACTCCCATCTCGGCCCAGGCGCGTTTCGCCCGTGTGGGACCCAGGTCGGCCCCGCCATGCTTCTTGGAGCCACCGACAATCGTAGGTGCGATTTTGTTTGCCTTCTTGGACCAAGCTTCGGCGCCCTGCCAGCCGCCGGCCGCCATGAGGTCGACCAATAGCTCTCCCACCGTCGGCGGGGTTCCTGCATGCTTCGGCCAATGGAAGTAAGGAGCGTCTTCGGCCTTGAGTGCGACGAGGATGAAGCGCGGCCGGAGCTGTGCGACGCCAAAGTCTGACGCTTGTAGCAGTCGCCATTCAGCGATGTATCCGAGTTCAGCAAGGCGGTCGAGCACGTGCTGGCGATAGCCAGCGAAGCGAGGCATACTTAGTCCGCGCACGTTCTCAAGCATCAGCGCACGAGGTCGGACAATGGTGACTTGTTCTACAGCCCAGGCGAAAAGATCGCGCTCGTCGTTCGCGCCGAGCTGCTTGCCTGCGATCGAAAATGGCGGACACGGCACCCCGCCAGCTAGGAGGGAAACCCCCTCATAGTCGAATGGCCGCCAGTTCTCTGTGTCAGCTACGTCGCCCTCTGCGACCTTCCAGCCGGGCCTGTTGGTTCGAAGCGTGTTGCAGGCGTGTGTGTCGAGTTCGACGGCAAGGGCATGCTCGAACCCTGCCTTCTCGAGGCCCAGGGCTTGCCCGCCGGCGCCTGCGCAGATCTCGACCACATCGTGTGTGCTCATCGATGCTCCTCTCTTTCTGCGCGGGTGGGCGGTCTGTCGGTATCTTGCCTCACGCGGGGTGCAGAGCTGTGATTGGTCTGGTGGTTGGTAAACGTGTCGGAGAGTGATCGTGTTGAGCCGACCCGGCGTGAGGCTGGGCGGCGTCGATCCCCCGCGCCGCTGAACGCGGGGCGCTCGCGCAACATGAAGGCGAATCGGCGGTCTGAGACCAAACCTGAGGTCGCGCTGCGTCAGGCACTGCACCGGCTCGGCTTTCGTTACCGCAAGGATCACCGGCTCGACTTGCCAACCGGTGTTCGTGTGCGGCCTGACATCGTGTTCACGCGGCGTAAGGTTGCGGTCTTCGTCGATGGATGCTTCTGGCATGTCTGCCCCGAGCATGGACGCGAGCCCACGCGAAACGAGTGGTACTGGACGCCAAAGCTACGGCGGAACGTCGAACGCGATCGCCTGGCTGATACTGCACTTGCTGATGCTGGATGGCGCGTCGTGCGCATCTGGGAGCACGAAGACGTGCAGGGCGCAGTGGACAAGGTGCGAGAGGTCGTCGAACATGGGTTCGATGCTACGGACAGCATCTGACACTTTCCGTTAGTCCCCGAACACGCTGGTCAGCGCATGCCGGATCAACCCCGGCAGGTCGCCGTCCCCGTCCGTCTCGGCCCACCGCACAAGCGCGACATGCGCCGCCCCAAGACAAGCCATCGCCGTAGCCCGCACCCGAAACTCCTCATCCGCGCCCAAAGCGGAACCACCGAGAGCCGCCACGATCGCATCGGCCGTCGCGTACTGGCTGTCCAGGTGCCGCGCCCGCAGCGCCGGCACCGAGATCATCAGCCGTAGCCGCGCCAGCAGGAACGCTTTCTCCTGCGACGACCCCAAGGCGGCGGTCGACTCCAGCGCGCGCCCGATCCGCGAAGGCAAAGGACCAGCGGGTTGCGCGGTGACGGCCGAAGCGGTCACGGGGTCGTATTCATCGTAGAGGACCAGGTCCTCCTTCGTCGGGAAGTGCCGGTAGACCGTCATCGCCGAGACGCCGGCGGCCGCGGCGACGTCGGCGACGGTGGTCGCGTCGTAGCCGATCTCGGTGAAGAGGTGGATGGCGTGTGTTTGCACAAGAAGCCGGGTTTCGGCGCGCTGGCGGTCTCGGAGGCTCATGTGGTAGACACTATCAAAATGGTAGCCACTAACACCCACATGAAGACGGCATTGGTGACGGGAGCCTCGCGGGGGATCGGTGCGGCGATCGCGCGAAGGCTCGAGAAGGACGGCATACGAACGATCAAGCTGTCGAGCGAGCAGGCCGACTTGTCGACGATGGAAGGTGTCGACAAGGCCTTGGAGGGCATCGACAGCTTGGACATCCTGGTCAACAACGCGGCGGCCGCACCGCGAGGACCGATCGAGACGGACACGCCCGAAGGCTTCGATCACCTGATGGCGGTGAACGTGAGAGCGCCGTACTTCCTCATCCAACGCGCACGGATGAACGACGGCGGCCGCATCATCAACGTCTCGTCGGTCGCCACGAGGATGGCCAACCCGGCGCAGACATCGTTCGCGATGACCAAGGGCGCGCTCGAGACGATGAGCCGCACCCTCGCCCACCAGCTCGGACCGCGCGGGATCACGGTCAACGTCGTCGCGCCGGGCGCCACCAGGACCGCGGACAACGGAGAGATCTTCACGCCGGAGCTGGAAGCCGCGATCACGAATCTCACGGCGCACCGGAGGCTCGGCACCGCGGAGGACATAGCGGACGTCGTCGCGTTCCTCGCTTCCGACGACGCCCGGTGGGTGACGGGGCAGGTCATCGAGGCGAGCGGCGGGTTGTTCCTCGGGCCGCCGGGTCAAGGCGCAGAATAGGCCGGTGACGTGGTTCAGCGAGGACGAGCTCCGCAGGCAGGCCGGTGACGTCTCCTTCGCGCGCGGGGCCAAGTACCTGGAGTCGGTCGAGACACTGGACGACGTCGCGGGCGGGGTCGCGGCGGTGGTCAGTGGCACCGACCGGTACACGGTCCGGTTGCGCAACGTCGACGGCGAGTTGGTCGGCGAGTGTTCCTGTCCGCACGCGGCGGACGGCTTCTTCTGCAAGCACTGCGTGGCCGTCGGGCTGCTGGTCCTCGAGGGGGTGGCGGACGGAGGAGCGGTCGACATCCGCGGGTACGTCGAAAAACTCCCTCACGACGAGCTGGTCGAGCTGCTGGTCGGGCACGCGAACGAGGACCCCGCCTTGTTCCGCAAGCTTTCGCTCAAGGCGGGCCGCGATGACCTCGACGCGTTGCGGCGGCACGTCGAGGGAACCTTGCGGTTGCGCGGTTTCGTCGGTTTCCAGGGCACGGTAGCGTATACCGAGAAGGTGCGCGAGGTGCTCGCCACCGTCAAGGAGCTCATGGACGGGCCGTTGTTGTGCCGCGTCGTCGAGCTGGTGGCGGAGGCGCTGGACTTCGCCGAGGACTCCTTCGGCGCGCTCGGCAACGAGGTGAGGAGCGCGCTCGCGTTGTACGCGGAGGCCTGCGCGGACTCGCCGCCGGAGCCCAAGGAGCTCGCGGAGTGGTTGCTACGGCTGGATCTCGACGGTTCGGGCCGTGTCGACGTGAACATCGCGGACTTCACCGCGGGCCTCGGTTTCGAGGGGCTCGCGGTGTTCCGCGCCGGCGTCGACGAGCGGTGGCGGCTCGACGACGGCGAGGACCCGTACCGCAGCCGCAAACTCCAGCGGCTGCGCGAAGGGTTCGCGGCGACGCGGAACTCAAGCTAGAACCGCTGCCGGTTGCGGTACAGCTCCTCCAGATCCCGTAGCCCCGCCCTGTCGCCGGTGTCGGCGGCCGCGCGGAACCAATGCTCGGCCTCGTGGAAGTTCCCGTGGTCGGCGGCCAGCCTGCCGAGGTTGGTGTACGCGGGGACGCTGCCGAGTTCCGCGGCCTTCCGGTACCAGGCGGTGGCTTCGCCGGGGTCGTCCCGGTCGTTGGCCAGCACGCCCAGATTCGTCATCGCGGCGGCGTCGCCCCGTTTGGCGGCCTTGAGATACCAGCGTTCGGCGGCCTCGAGTTCGCCGCGGCGGTGCAGCACCAGGCCTAGCCGGACGGCGGCTTCGGGGGCGCCGGCGGCCGCGGCCGCGTGGTAGCAGCTTTCGGCACGCGCGAGATCGTTCCGTTGCTGGGCCTGGTGGCCGAGCTTGCACAGCGCGGAAGCGTCGGCCCCTTCCCCCGCCTTGCGCCACCAGGGTTCCGCTTCGGCCGTCCGGCCGGTGTCGCAGAGTACGGCGCCGAGCGTGATCATCCCTTCGACGTTGCCCGCCTCCGCGGCCTCACCCGCCCAGTACTCGGCCTCTTCGAGTGCACCGCGCCGGTGCAGCGCCCGCGCCAGTTCCGCCATCGCCTCGACGCGACCCTCAGTGGCGGCGCGCCGCCACCAGTCTTCGGCGGCGTCAGCGTCGCCTCGTCGCGCACAGAGATTTCCCAGATGCGACATGGCATGCGAATCACCGGCTGTCGCGGCTTCGCGGTACCAACGTTCGGCCTTTTCCGGTGCGCCGCGTTCGGCGAGCAGGCGCGCCAGGTTGCCCATCGAGACCCTGTCCCCGCCCTCGGCGGCCTTCCGGAACCACGCCTCGGCCTCGTCGGGATCGCCGCGCTCCAACGCGGTGGATCCCATACGCGCCATGGCGATCACGTGCCCGCGTTCCGCGGCCTTCCGGTTCAGATAGTCGTCGACCCAGGTGTTCCACTTACGTTTTCCGTCGCCCACAAGCCCGCTCCTTCCGGCAGCGTCCCTGGGGTAGTCGCCGCTCAGGACCCGGATGTGACAACAACTACCGGGCGTCATCGCCGTGTCGCACCCGGTTCCCCCGCCCGTCGCGGCGATACTTGGCGCCCCCCGTCCCCGTGGAGAGGAATCGCGCGGTGGCCACGCGTACCCGGCAGATGACCACGGCCCAGCGGCTGCTCCTGGTGATCACCCTCGCCGCCGTCGTGCTCGCGGTCTTCTGGTTCGTGAGCGGCAAGGGCGACGCGCTGCAACCCAAGCCCGCGAACCCGGCCAGCGCCGCCGACGCGCGTAAGCAACTGGACGAGCTCGCCGTCGCGCCGCGCGGTTCGATGGACGGCTACGACCGCAAGAAGTACCCGCATTGGGACAACCAGGGGAACAACTGCAACACGCGCGAGTTCGTGCTCAAACGCGACGGCAAGGACGTCAAGGCCGGTTCCGACTGCGCCCCGACCTCCGGCAGCTGGACGAGCATCTACGACGGTGAGACCTGGACGAAGCCGACCGACATCGACATCGACCACATGGTCCCGCTCGCACAGAGCTGGGTGAGCGGCGCGAAGTCGTGGACCGAGGAGAAGCGGCGCCAGTTCGCGAACGACCTGACGCGGCCGCAACTGTTCGCCGTCACCGACAACGTCAACCAGGAGAAGAGCGACAAGGCGCCGGATCAGTGGAAGCCGCCGCTCGTCTCGTTCTGGTGCACCTACGCCACCGACTGGATCACCGTGAAGCACTACTACGGCCTCACGGTCACCACCGCGGAGAAGAGCGCGCTCAGCGACATGCTCGGTCGTTGCTGATCAGCCCGGCTTCGGCTTAGCTGGGGAGATGGCGACCTTCGTACTGATCCACGGCGGTGGCGGCAGCGCCTGGGACTTCCACCTCCTCGAGGCGGAGCTGGCGGGCCGCGGCCACGACGTCGTCGCGGTGAACCTGCCGATCGAGGACGAGAAGGCGGGTTTCCCGGAGCACGTCGACGCCGTCGTGAAAGCGATCGGCGATCGCGGGGATCTGGTGGTGCTCGGCCATTCCTACGGCGGTTTCACCGCGCCGATCGTCGCGGGCGAGCTTTCGGCGCGGCTGCTCGTGATGCTGACCCCGATGATCCCGAAGCCGGGTGAGACGCCGGGGGACTGGTGGGGCAACACGGGTTTCGAGGACGCAGAGGGCCTCAGCGACGAGGAGAAGTTCTACAACGGCGTCCCCGCGGACATCGTCGCGGACGCGGGCTCGCACGGCCGGAACCAGGTCAGCGCCGAATGGGGACAGCCGTGGCCACTGGAAAAGTGGCCGGACGTCCCGACGAAGGTCCTCATCGCGCGCGAAGACCGCTTCTTCACGCCCGACTTCCAACGCCGGGTCGTCCAGGACAGGCTCGGGTTCGCCCCCGACGAGATCGACGGCTCCCACTCCGTGCCCTTGAGCCACCCGAAAGAACTGGCGGACCGCCTGGAGTCCTACCTCACCAGCGATCCAGCCGCATGACCTCTTCGAGCGGCTGACGCGCGGCCGGCTTGAAGGTGTCGCCGGTGTAGAACGCCGTCGGGATGAGCGCGGCCTGGTGCACATTCTCCGGCAGGCCGAGGATCTCCGCGGCCTCCTTCTCGTACGCGAGGTGCAACGTCGTCCACGCCGTGCCGAGCGTGACCGCCCGCGCCGCGAGCATGTAGCTCCACACCGCCGGCAGCAGATTCCCCCACAGCGCGGCCTGGTTGCCGGCGGGCAGTTCGGCGCTGTTGGTCTCCAGGCACGGGATGATGTGCACGGGCACCTCGCCCATCTTGTCGGCCAGGTACTCGACGCTGGAGCCGACGCGCTGCTGCACCTTCGACCGGTCAGGGTCGTCGGCGAACAGTTTCCCGGCCGCGTTCGGGGAGTCCAGGTACTCGCGGCACGCCCGCCGATAAAGCTTCCCGAGTTCGGCCCGCTGCCCGGGATCGGTGATCACGAGCCAGTGCCAATGCTGCGCGTTCGACCCGCTCGGCGCCTGCAGCGCGACCTGCAGGGCGTGTTTCACCAGTTCGAGGGGGACCGGCCGGGTCAGGTCCAGTCGTTTGCGGACGGTTCGGGTGGTCGTCAGCAGCTCTTCGGGCGTCATCCGGCGATTATGTCGTGAGGATCCGCTGGTGGGGAGGCCGCCGCGCGAACGAGGGATGGGCGCCTTGTCGCGGCATGTCCTCGAATCGAAGGCGCTCCGGGAACGCCTCGCCGAAACGGACGCCGCGCTCAGGCTGAAGCGTCCGCCCGGTCCAGCCTGAACACGGCCCAGACGTACTTCCCGCCGGAGCAGGGCTCGTGCCCCCAGTCCTCGGACAACGCGTGCACCAGCTGGAGACCGCGGCTGCGCGCCGCCATCGGCGACGGTTCCTTCAGCTTCGGCCGCTTCGATCCGGAGTCGAAGACCCGCAAGGTGAGCCTTCCCTCGGAGTACTCGGCCTCGAGCCTGTCCGGCTTCTCGCCGTGCTCGAAAGCGTTCGTGACCAGTTCGGACGTCGCCAGCAGGACGTCGTCCACCGCCGGGCCGTCGAGGCTGAGACCGGCGAGAGTCGTCCGCACCGCCTGCCGCGCGACGGCGGGCGCCGTCACATCGACCGGCAAGGGGAGGGAGACCACCTTCAACGAGCCCTCCGATCGCGTCTTGGACATCGTCATGGTTCCGCACCTCCCCTCACGAGAGACTCCCAGATCCGCTTTTCGCCTCCCAGGTACCCACGAGAGCCGAGGTCGAATCAAGTCCCTTCGGTGAGTTCCGCCTCGGTCAATCCCGCCCGCAATTTGTTCAGCGTGGAGGCCAGCAAGCGCGACACCTGCATCTGGGATACCCCGACCCGGCGCGCGATATCCGACTGGCTCATCCCGGACCCGAACCGCAGCGCGACGATCTTGCGCTCACGGTCGGGCAGCCGTTCCAGCATCGGCCGCAACGCCTCGCGCAGCTCCGCCTGGCTCAGATTCGCGTCCGCCTCGCCGAAGCGGGTGTGCGCCGAGTTCTCCAGTAGGTTGTCCAGCGAGGCCCCGTATCGGCCCTGACCGGCGCGAAGGCCCTCGTAGACCTCGTCGATCGGGACGCCGAGATGCGCGGCGATCTCACTGGGCTTCGGCGCGCGGGAAAGCCGGACCGTCAGCTCCTCGCGCACGGCCGAGATGTTCGCGTTCAGCTCCTTGAGCCGCCGCGGCACCCGGACCGACCAGCTGTTGTCGCGGAAGTGGTGCCGTAGCTCGCCGGAGATGGTCGGGACCGCGAAGGCCAGGAAATCGCTGCCCTGACCGGGATCGAACCGGTCGACGGCGTGGATCAGCCCGATGGTCGCGATCTGGACCAGATCCTCCATCGACTCGTCGCGGTTGCGGAACTTGCGCGCCAGATTGCGCGCGAGCTCCAGATGAGCGCGTACGAGCTCGTCTCGGAGCACTTCGCGCTCGGGCGCGTCCAGTGGCAACGCGCACATACGCTCGAACAGGGCCGGAACGTCCGCGCCGTCTTGCCCGACGGGATCCGTCACGGCCGGGCCGCCTCGCTCTCCCGGATGAGCTCCACCCTGGACAGGTAGCCGCCGTCGGCCGGGGTGACACTCCGCCGCGCGGACGTCGCCAGCGCGGTGAGCAACTGCCAGGACAGACCGGTCTCGTCGTCGGGTTCCGGAGAGTCCGAAAGGACCGAGACGGTCACTTCGATCCGCCCGTCCTTCCAGGAGAAAACGCAGGTCAGACGACCGTCTGCGGCGGAGGGGAGGAGCATGGAGCAGGCCTCGTCGACCGCCATCCGAAGATCTTCGACAGCGTCCAGATCGAAGTCCTGGCGCATCGCGATATCCGCGACGATCGTCCGGAGAGTCGGTACGACATGCGGTACCGCGGCCGTGCGTACCTCGATGAGTTGAGCGCCCTCCCCGCCTGGCGGGGTGTTGTCCACCACGTGTGTTCCTCTCTCGAGCAGCGCTGCCGGTCCGGTGCTGGATCACTTCCCTGGGTGTGAGCAAACCAAACCCACGTTTGACGCGCGCAGGGGGCGGGCATGTAACCCGCGACTAACGATCTCCTGGGAAGGCGGGGACCGACATGGCTGACGTGAGCCGGCTGCCGAACGTGGTGGCGGAAGAGTGGGATTGGCAGCTCCGTGGGTCGTGCCGAGGTGCCGACAGCAGCTTGTTCTTTCACACGGACAACGAGCGTGGTTCGGCCCGCGAGCGGCGCGAATCGCGGGCCAAGGCGATCTGCCAGGCCTGTCCCGTACTGGCGCAGTGCCGTAAGCACGCGCTCGCGGTCCAGGAGCCCTACGGCATCTGGGGAGGTCTGGGCGAGATCGAGCGCCGCGAGCTCTTCCTCCAGGAACGCCGCGCCGGGCGCAAGACGTTGACCGCGCATTGAGCGCGTCCCGGGCGCCGGTCGGCGACGCGCGCGACGGTGCTCGCGGCGCCCCGTCCGGACTGGGTTAGGGTTGGGGCTGTCGTTGCGGGGACAGCCACGCTTACCCGCCGAGGAAGAGCGTGCGTCCGTGTCCGGACTGGGCGCGGCCGTCGCTTGAGACCACAGGCGCGTTCCGGCGCTGAGCGTCGGTTCTCACCTGATGAGGAGAATGTGCATGCCCGCAGCGGACCAGAACACCACGCCGCCCGGTTTCAGCATCACGCTGGACGCCGACGCGTCTGAACCGCGTGTGGTGGTCACCGGTGAGCTCGACCTGCTGACGAGCCCGCAGCTTCAGGAGACCCTCGGGGCCCTGATCACGGACAAACCGTCGGGCCGGGTCGTCGCCGACCTGACCGGCGTGACCTTCTTCGACTCTTCGGCGCTGAACGTAGTGCTCCAGGCACAGCGTCAGGCCGCCGAGAAGGCGGTCGAGCTCGAAGTGGTGCCCAGCCCGCAGGTGAGCCGAGTGATCGAGCTCACCGGCGTCGCCGAGCACCTCAGCGTGTCGGAGGAGCCTCCCGCCTGATCCCCCGCTACGGTCGTGGGCTCGTGATCCGCGACACCTGGGGGCTGCACGATGATGGGGCGGACGCATGCCCTGACCGGCTGGTGCGCGGGGCTCGCGCTCGCACCCGTGGTCGGCGCGGGCACGGTGCACCAAGCGGTCGTGTTCGCCGCGACCACGGCCGGTTTCGCCCTCCTGCCCGACCTCGACCACCCGGGCGCCAGCGCGTCGAAGCTGCTCGGCTGGTTCACCGGCGCGATCTCGTGGCTGCTTCGCCGAATTTCCGCGGCTATCTACGCGCTGACGAAGGGGCCTCGGGACGAGAAGGTCACCGGTCAGCATCGGCATCTCTCGCACACCGTGCTGTTCGCCGTCGGCCTCGGCTTCCTGACCTCCTGGGGCGCCACCGAAGGCGGACCGTGGGCGGTGTTCGGCGTCGTCGTCCTCGGCCTGCTGCTCGCGGAAGGCGCGCTCGGCGACTGGCTCCTGCCGGTCAGCGGAGCCGCTGTCGCGTGGTGGGTGTGGACCGCCCCGCCGGACAAGGCGGCGCAACTCGCGGAGATCTCCGGCTGGCTCGGCGTCGCCGTCGCGGCCGGGTGTTTCGTGCACTGTCTCGGGGACGCGCTGACCGAGTCCGGTTGCCCGTTCCTGTTCCCGATCCCCATCGCGGGTGAAACCTGGTACGAGATCCGGCCGCCGAAGCCGCTGCGGTTCCGCACCGGCAAGAACGTGGAGAACCGGCTGATCTTCCCGGTGTTCGCGGTCGCCGCGGTGGTGCTGATCCCGGGCGTCTGGGAGTACCTGTTCACCACGGTCCAGGGGCTGCTCACGCCGGACGGGACGCAGACCGCGGTGCGCTGAGCTTTTCGGGTGCCCGGGGATCGCCGCGGATCCCTTTCAGGTCCCGGAATGCCCTCGCCGACGGCGGCGTTGAATCGGAACGCCGGACCCGGTTGAGGAGGGGAACAGTGGACAAGCCCGTGCTGCGCGCCGACGCGCGCCGCAACCGAGCGAAGGTGCTCGCAGCCGCCGAAGAGGCCTTCGCCGTCAACGGCCTCGCCGTCCCCCTCGACGAGATCGCCCGCATCGCCGGTGTCGGCGCGGGCACGGTGTACCGGCATTTCCCCAGCAAGGAAGCGCTCTTCCAGGCCGTCGTCCTGGACCGGCTCGAGCAGTTCGCGCGGGAAGCACGCGACCTGCTGGCCGCCGAAGACCCCGGTGAAGCCTTCTTCGACTTCTTCAAACGCGTCGTCCAGCAGGCGTCCCGCAACCGGGCGCTGTGCGACGCGCTCGCCGAGACGACCGGGCTCGGTTTCAAAGCGAGCGCCGGCAACGATTTCCGGTCGGCGACGCAGGCGCTGTTGACGCGGGCTCAGGCCGCGGGCGCGGTGCGCGAGGACATCGACGGCGACGACCTGCGCGCCCTGATCGCCGGTTGCCTCGCCACCGAACGGTATTCGCTCGAGGAACGCCACCTGGTGCGGATCGTGGTCGACGGATTACGCACGCTGCGTGACAGAACGTAAGATCGAGACGCCGCTCGAGTCACCGGCCACCTCGACGACGCTCCCGCCCGCCACGACCACGGGATTCCGGAGCGGCTGATGCAACCCCGACGGCCCTTCGCGTCGTCTGCCCGGTATGCGGCGGCTACCCGTTTTCCTGCTCCTGCTCGCGACCTTGACCGCGTGCCATCCCGGCGACAAGGCCTGTCCCGCCATCGGCCTGTCGGAGGGGATCTCCCTCGCCATCCCGCCGGAAGTGGCCGCCGGTGTCACCCGTGTGTCGCTGGAGTTGTGCTGGGGCGGTGACTGTGTGACCGAGTCCGCGCCCGGCGGCGCGCACGTCTTCATCCCGACCCGGGGCCTGCCGACCACGCCGGTCAGGACCACGGTGACCTTCGACGACGGGAAACCCCACGTCCTCGACGTGACCCCGGTGATCGCCTACCCCGCGGGCGAAGACTGCGGAGGTGGCGTGCCGGTCGCGAAACTGGTCGTGACGCCCGGCGGTGAAGTACGGCAAGGACCGTGAAGGCCGCCCCCGATGAACGGCCTCCACGGCCATCCCCTGTGGCTAGCCGACGTCGCGACGCCGCCAGCCCATGAGCCCGGCCACGAGCGCCACCACGGCGACCCCGGTCAGCCAGACCAGCGGTGTCGCGGTGAACTCCGCGGCGGGCAGTTTCGGCACGTGCGAGAACGGTGAGACGTCCAGCAGCACCTGCGGCAGGTTCAGCACCGGGCCGAACAGGCTGAGCAGCAAGGCCAGCCCGGCGATCGCCCACGCCGCCGTCGAGAGCTTCGCCGCCAGGCCGAAGAGCGTCACGGCCAGGCCGATGATCACCCACACCGCGGGAAGCTGCGCCAGCGAAGCGACCACCATGTCCCCGACCGGGTCGGAGACACTGCCCGCCCGCATCCCGTTCGACAGTCCCAAGAGGACACCGCTGAGGACCATCATCAGCGCCGTGCCGCCGAACGCGAACACGAGATGGCTTCCCAGCACCCGCAGCCTGCCCACACCCGTCGCGAGCAGCGGCTCGATCCGGATCGCGGTCTCCTCGGCGCGGATCCGCAACGCCGCCTGCACCCCGTACAGCGCGACGACCATGGCGAACAGGCCGGTCATCGCCGCCATGAAGGCGTCGATCAGCCCGTCGGTGCCGCCGAGGCGCTGGAAGATCTCCTTCGCCTGCCGGCTTTCCCCGACGACGTCGCCGATGCCGCTCGCGACCGAGCCGAACACCGCGGCGCACACCGCCGTGCCGATCAGCCAGCCGATCAAGGGACCCCGGTGCAGCCGCCACGCCAGCGCGAACGGGCTGCGCAGCGAGGCCGTCGCTCCGGCGGGGCCGGGACGCGGCGGGACGATGCCGGTGCCGACGTCGCGCCGCGGGAGCAGCGTGTAGCCGATGGCGCCGACGACGACGGTCGCGGCCAGTGGCAGCAGGAAGACCCACCAGCGCTCGCCGGCGAACGGCCGGATCTGCTGCGCCCACCCGAACGGGGACAGCCAGGAGACCCAGGTCGCGGCCGAGGTCGAGTCGCCGACCGCGCGCGCCAGGAACGCGACACCGACCGCGGTGGCGCCGATCCCGTTGGCCGTCCTCGAGTACTCGGCCACCTGGACGGCGACCGCCGCGACGGCCGTGAAGACCAGTCCGGTCGCCGCCGTGGCGGCGCCGAGCGCGAGCGCGCCGTCGGCGGGCAGCTTCGCGCCGATCATCAGCCCGGTCTCGACTCCTCCGATGAGGACACTCGCCCCGGCGGACACCAGCACACCCGCGGTGAGCGGGGCGTACCGGCCGACCACCGCGGAAGCCAGCAGTTCCGCGCGGCCGGTGTCCTCCTCGGCCCGGGTGTGCCGGGTGACGGTGAAGACCGCCATCAGCGCGACGACCAGGGCGAGGAAACCACCGAGCCGCCACGCGGTGAACCCGCCCGCGGTCGAGAGGTCGAAGGCCGGGCCGTAGATCAGCGAAAGCGACGGGTTCGCGCCCATGCTCGCGGTGAGCCCGGCCCGTTCGGCGGCCGTCGGGTACAGCGTTTCGAACGTCCCGGAGGACGTCGAAGGCATGATCCCGAGCAGAACGATCCAGATCGGCAGGACGATCCGGTCCCGGCGCAGCGCCAGCCTGGTCAGCTGCCAGGTGCCGGCCAGCCCGTGCGCCGGTCCGGCGACGGTCACCGGGCGGTCCGGCGTCGCAATCATTTCGCGCTCGCTTCGGCGGTGTAGTGGCGAAGGAACAGCTCTTCGAGCGTCGGCGGCCGGCTGGTCAGACTGCGGACGCCGACCTGGGTGAGCTGGCGCAGCGCGTCGTCGAGGGAACGGGTTTCGACATCGAAGCGGACCCGGTTGCCCTCGATCTTGAGGTCGTGGACGTTCGCCAGTTTCGTCAGCCCGTTCGGCGGGCCGGCGAGTTCGGCGGAGATCGACGTCCTGGTGAGATGCCGGAGTTCGGCCAGCGTGCCGGTCTCCACGGTGTGCCCGTTGCGGATGATGCTGACCTTGTCGCAGAGCGCCTCGACCTCGGCCAGGATGTGGCTCGACAGCAGCACCGTGCGGCCCTGCTCGCGCTCCTCCTGGATCGCGTATTGGAAGGTGGCCTCCATCAGCGGATCGAGACCGGACGTCGGCTCGTCGAGGATCAGCAGGTCCACCTGTGCGGCCAGCGCGGCCACGATCGCGACCTTCTGCCGGTTGCCCTTGGAGTAGGTGCGCCCCTTCTTCTTGGGGTCGAGGTCGAACCGTTCGATCAGCTCCTTGCGGCGGCGCTGATCGAGCCCGCCCCGCAGCCGTCCCAGCAGATCGATCACCTCGCCGCCGGAGAGGTTGGGCCAGAGGTTCACGTCGCCGGGGACGTAGGCGAGGCGCCGGTGCAGACTCGCCGCGTCCTTCCAGGGGTCGCCGCCGAGCAGTCGGACGTCGCCCGAGTCCGCGTGGAGCAGACCGAGCAGGACCCGGACGGTGGTCGACTTCCCCGCGCCGTTCGGGCCGAGGAAGCCGTGCACCTCCCCGGCGGGTACCTGCAGGTCAAGGCCGTCCAAAGCCTTGGTCCGGCCGAAGGATTTGTGGAGGCCGGAGATGGAGATGGCGTTTTCCATGCGGCTGAACGTACAGTGATTTCACGAAGTTGTGAAGTTAAGAAAACATATGGATGATGTGATCACTCTGGAGGATGTACGAGAGGATGTGCCCATGACGACGACGCCTGAGAGTGCTTCGAGCACCCAGAGAGACGAGGACGCCGTCCGCCGTTACGTGGAGCACCTGGGCCTCACGCTTTCCCAGATCGGGATGCAGCGGATGCCCGCCAGGGTGTTCGCCGCGTTGATGACCACCGACGCCGGCCGCCTCACCGCGGCCGAACTGGCCGACCAGCTCTCGGTGAGCCCCGCCGCGATCTCGGGGGCCGTGCGGTACCTGGAACAGATCGGCCTGGTAGCCAAGGAACGCGAGCCCGGCTCACGCCGCGACCACTACCGGCTCTTCGACGACCTCTGGTACGCCACCTTCATGAAACGCGACCGCATGATCACCATGTGGCGCGACGCGGCCGACGAGGGCGTTTCGGCGCTCGGCGCGGACACGCCCGCGGGTGAGCGGGTCGCCGAGATGCGCGACTTCCTGAGCTTCATGGTCAAGGAGCTCAACGACATGTACGCGAAATGGCACGAAATGCGGGCCGAAAAGGGCAAGTGAGCGGGGAGCCGCGATGGCCGTTCGGTACAGGTGGTCGTGGGGGGGGGGGGGGGGGGGGTGCGGCAGCGGCCCCCCCCCCCCCCCCCCCCCCCCACAACACCCCCCCCCACCCCCACACCCACAATACCACCC
>NZ_JBVJCE010000001.1:978258-1007987 GCF_055588925.1 Amycolatopsis sp. NPDC041971
GTAACCTACCATGCCCCACGACTCCCTCGAGACAAAAAAGCCCCCCGGTGGAGGGGGGTTTGGGGGGGTGGGGGGGGGGTGGTTTTTTTTTCCCCCCCCCCCCCCCCCCCCCCCCCACGACCAGCGCGACCAGCAACGTCGCCGCCAGTCTTTCCGCCCATTCGTCCAGCTCTTCCACGGGCGGCTCGCGGTCCTCGAAGGACGCCAGGAACGCGTACTGGAAACAGGCCCCGAGCAGCAGGGACGCCGACGCCTCCAGATCCGCGTCCTGACGGATCCGGCCGAGCCGGACCTCCTCGCCCAGGTGCTCGATGACGCGCCCGCGGGCCGACGTCGCCGACTACCTGCTCCGCACGGCGACCCCCGCATTTCGTCCTCTCGATGCGGTTGTCGCGTGCGCAACGATCGCATCGAGAGGACGAAACGCGGAAGTAGAGTCGCGGGGTGATCAGCCGTGCGGTGGTGCTCGCCCCGATCCTGCTCGCGCAAGCCGTCCGGGTGCGCCGTACGACGCCAAGGCTGCCCGGCGCCGCGGGGCCGGTAACGGGCCTCGTGCCGGGTGACGGCCGTCCGGTGCGGCTCGCGGTGCTCGGCGAGTCCACTGTGGACGGCGTCGGCGCGGCGACGCACGCCGAGGGGCTGACCGGACGGCTCGCGGACGAACTCGCGCGGAACGGCCGCGCGGTCGCCTGGCAGGCACTCGGCAAGACCGGGGCCAACGCCCGAGTGGTGCGCGAGGAGCTGCTGCAGCTGCTCGAACCCGCCGACCTCGTGGTGATCGCGCTGGGCGTCAACGACACGATCGAACTGCATTCGGCCGCGCGTTACCGGCGTGACCTGCTCGACCTCGTCGTCTCCCTGCGGCGCCGCGCCGGGCGGGTCCCGGTGGTGCTGGCGGGCGTGCCGCCGATGGGCCGGTTCCCCGCGTTGCCGCGTCCGCTGCGGGACGTCCTCGGCGCGCGGTCGGCCGCCCTCGACGCCGCGGCCGCGCGGCTGGCGTCGCTGCCCGGCGTCGTCCACGCCCCGATGCCCGCCGCGATGATGGACCCGGCGACCTTCGCCGAGGACCGCTTCCACCCCGGCCCCGAGGGATACCGGCGCTGGGCCGAACAACTCGCGGACGTGAGCCACCGGCTACTCAGCGATACTTTTCGCCGGTAAAAGCGCTGATCAGGTCACTCGCCTGCCACAAATCAAGAAATTTCCGCGAAAAAGCTGGCTCTGCGTGTATCTGGTGGCCGCCTCGTTGCGTCCTATGGAGCAGTCGAGGAAATGAGGGACACCCGATGACGACCAACACCGCACCCGTCAACGACGAGGCCACGGCCACCGAGGACCTCGAAGAGACCACGAAGCCGGGCCCGATCACGGTGCCGGTCCCGCCCCGCCCCGGCACGAGTCCGGACGGCAACTGGGACCCGTACAAGACGCCGCCGCCCGCGAACTGACCGCACACAGACGGGTGATGTCCGGAGGCCGAGGGGGCTGCCGGGCATCACCTCCGGGTGCTCCTTCGGGGGAGGGGGACGCCCGGACGCGGGCCCGTTGGGGAGCGGGCCCGGGGGGAGGGAAAAAGGGCCCGGCCGGTGCGCAGTCCACACCTACTCGCGCCGGCCGGTGCCTTTGCCCTTCGCCCCACCTCGAGAGTGAAGACCGGAAATTCCACAAAAAAGTTAGTGACTTGATGTATCCCAGAGCCTCTTGCACGCTCCTTCTCCCCGAAGGGCCCGCGATACTGCCAGCGCCGACACGCAGACACGTCCGAAGTGGGGCAGATACGGTGACCGACGTGCAAACGACCGAGGTAGACCCGCCATGGGAAGGACTGACCGGTGCCGACCTGCATGCCGCCTGTATGCGTGCGGCCCGGGCCGGTGACCGCCAGGCGATGGACAGACTTGTGCACGAGCTGACCCCGCTCGTGTGGCATGTCGCGCGCGCGAACGGGCTCGATCGCCTGACCGCCGAGGACGTTGTCCAGACGGTGTGGCTCGCCCTGTTCAGTCAGCTCGAGAAGCTCCGTGACCCCAAGGCGCTCGCCGCCTGGTTGATCACCACCACCAGACGTGAAGCACAGCATCCTTTCGGCCGCCGCGCCCAGCCCGTCCCGCTGACCGACGAGCTGGCCGAAAGCATGGAGAGCACCCATCCGGCTCCCGAGGAGGAAGCCGTCCGCGCCGACCGGGATCGCCGGGTCTGGCGCGCCTTCCTCCGCCTGCCGCACCGCTGTCAGCAGCTTCTTCGGCTGACCGTGCTCGCCGGGCGGGCCGAATACCAACTGGTCGCCGAAGCACTCCGTATGCCGCGCGGAAGTGTCGGCCCGACCAGGGGCCGTTGCCTCGAATCGATGCGCGACCTGCTGGCCCACGAAGGGGGAAGCCGATGAACGACCTCGGGACGCCGGGGGAGATGACCTCCCCGGGCGATGAGGACCTGCTCGCCGATATCGGGCGCTTCATGGACGAATTGGACCCGCCACCGGGAGATCTGGTGCAGCGGGTTCAGTTCGCGCTCGCGCTCGAGAATCTCGACGTCGAGGTCGCCCGCTGGGAACGGATGGACGCCACGGCGGGCGTCCGCGGCAGCGACACCGGCACGATCACCTTCACCGTCAGCGATCTGACCGTGATGATCAACCTCACCAAGATCGGCAAGAAACACCGGATCGACGGCTGGCTCGTGCCCGCCGGCGAGTACGGAGTGGAGGTTCGCGTCGCCGAGCACGGCACGAGTTCCACCACCGCCGACGAGGGAGGCCGGTTCGTGTTGGACAACGTCCCCCAGGGCACCACCCAGATCGTGATCCACCTCGGCGATGTGACCTGCCGAAGGACCGTCGTGACCCCCACAGTGGTGCTCTAACCGGACGGCTGTTCCGTTATGCGGCGCGGGTGTGCTCCCATAGTGCGTGTGCCCGCGCAGCTTCCCCTCGTCGACTCCGTAGTCGGGTCGGCGGCCGAGCTGCACCGCCGCGCCAGGGCCGCGGCGTCCGATCACGGGCCCGGCGCGGCGATCAGGTTGCTGCAACGGGGGTTGTCCCTGCTCGGGCCGGTGGAGGCGGATCGGCCCGACAGGCTGGAAATCCGCGTGCGGATGCTGGTCAGTCTGGCGGCCGCGGAAGCGGAGATCACGTCGCAAGAGGACGGTTTCGTCCGGCTGGACGAGGCCGAGCGGACGCGGCTCCTGTTGCCGGGCGGTGAAGTCCGGCGGGAGCTGGGTTTCATCGTCGTGCTGCAACGCGCCCTGGTCATGATGCGCGTGGGGCGGCTCGACGAATCGCTCGCGCTCTACAACGCGGTGATCCCCAGGCTGGTCGCCGAGACGGGCGAACACAGTCTCCTGCTGACCCGGACCTTGGTGAACCGCGCTTGGCTCCAGCTCCAGAAGACCAATCCCGACGGCGCGCACCGGGACCTCGTCGACGCACTCGATCTCGCCGTCGAGCACGAGCATCGAATGCTCGAAGGAAAGATCCGGCACAACCTGGGTGATCACGCCCAACTGCTCGGCGACATCCCCGAAGCGCTCAGGCACTACGAGCAGGCGGCGTCGATCTTCGTCACCGAAGGCCCCGGTTCACTGCCGCTCGTCCGGCTCGACCAGGCGAAGGCGCTGCTCACCGCGGGCCTCGCCGAGGAGGCGGCGCGGCATCTCGACGAAGCGATCCCCGAACTCCGCGGCAACGGCGCGGTCCACGTCGTCGCCGAAGCCGAGGTCGCGCGAGCGGGAGCCGCCATCCTCGAAGGCGATCACGTCCTCGCGAAGAGGCTCGCGACCTCCGCCCGGCGCAGCTTCCTCCGCCGCGGCAACGGCCGGTGGGCGGAGATCGCGGAACTCACGCGGTTGCGTGCGGACGCGGTGAAAATGTTGGCGGACAGGGAGAAGAAGCCTTCCGCGAAACTGCCCGGCCGGCTCGCCGACCTCGCCGTCCGGTTGGCCGGGCTCGGTCTGCGCGACGAAGCGGGCGCGGCCAGGATGTTCGCCGTGCGGTTGCTGATCCGTCGCGAAGAGACGGTCGCCGCGGAGGAACTCCTGGCGCAGGTCTCGAAACCCCGGCAGACCACGCCGATCGACCACCGGATGCAGCTGCGGTTGTGCCGGGCGGAACTCGCGGTCGCGTCCCACCGGCCGCGTTCGGCCCTCGCGCAGGCACGGGCGGGATTGGCGGAACTCGGGCAGATCCGCGACCGCATGGGCGGGCTCGACCTCGTCTGCGGGACGGCGGCGCACGGTGAGGAACTGGGCAAACTCGCGCTGACACTGGTGCTCAAGAAGGCGAGGCGCAGCGGCGCCGGGGCGAAGAGCCTGTTCGCGTGGCTGGAACGCACGCGCGCTCAGGTGTACCGCTACGAACCGCTCCCGATCATCGAAGATCCGGCGCTCGCCCGGCACATCAACGAAATGCGGCACGTGCAAGGGACCATCCAAGCGCGGCGACTCTCCGGTGAACCGGTCGGGAAGCTCGAGGAACGCTACGACCGGTTACAGCAGGAGGCGACCAGGCTCGGGTGGTACACCAGCCAATGGGGTCGTCCGCGGCCGGTCTCGACACCCGATGAAGTGGTCGAACGGCTCGGGGATCGCGTGCTGGTGAGCCTGATGGGTTACCGCGACACGTTGTACGCGGTGGTCGTCGACCGCGGCCGGTTCCGGCTCGTGAAGCTGGGCCCGCTCGCGGAGATCATCGAGACCGCGCGGCAGTTGCACGCGGACCTCGACGCGCTGGCTCCGGACAACCTGCCCGGGCCGCTCGTCGAAGTCGTCACCGGTTCCGCCCGGCGCCGGGCGGACAAGCTGGACAAGCTGATCTCCGCGTCGCTGGCGAAGACACTGGAGAACCGCGAGCTGATCATCGTGCCGATCGGCCCGCTGTACGCGTTGCCGTGGGGTGCTTTGCCGTCACTGCAGGGACATCCGGTGTCGATCGCGCCGTCGGCGACCGCCTGGGTGACCGCGACGGGACGACGGAACTCCGGTCCGGTCCTGCTCGCCGGCGGGCCCGGGGTGCCGGGTTCGGTCGGTGAGGTGCGGAACCTGCGGACGGTGTACCCGCACGCCAGGCTCGTCGACGGGAAGGACGCGACCAGCGACACCGTACTGTCCGCTTTGGACGGTTCCGGGATGGCGCACCTGGTCGCCCACGGCGCGCACGAACCGGCGAACGCGCTGTTCTCCCGGCTGGAACTCGTCGACGGCCCGTTGTACGCGCACGAAACCGCGCGGCTCGCGAAGCCGCCGGAACGGGTGGTACTGGCCGCGTGCGAACTCGCGATGAGTCACATCCGGCCCGGTGAGGAGGCGCTCGGTTTCGCCGGGACGCTGCTCGCCAGCGGATCGCGGACGGTCATCGGCGCGATCGCGCGGGTCGGGGACAAGGCCGCCGCCGCCGCGATGTCCGACCTGCACCGGCGGCTGGCCTCGGGGACCGCGCCCGCCCTGGCGCTCGCCGAAGCGACCGCCGCCGATCCGCTGCGGCGCCCTTTCCTGTGCCTGGGCGCCGGCTGATCTTTCGGTGAGGGGCTGAAGGGAACTTCCCCCGCGTCTGATGCGGTGGAGGTTCCCTTCTTCGCGTCTGATGTGGTCGAAGGGAGCCTTCCCCTCGTCTGATGTGAAGAAAGCCTTCACCACGTCCCATGCGGGGGATGCCTCCTCTTGGCCCACCTCCGGAGTTGTCCACAACCATCGCCACCTGTGGGCAACCCCGCCGACCAGCCCTTTCCACCGCCCATCACCGGTAGACTGGACTCGGGGTCGCCCCCCTTGGGAAGGGCGGGGGATGGGGTCAGGCGCGTTCGGCGTGTTTCACCAGGCGGGTGGCCAGGATCGAGACCACCGCGCGCAGAGCGGAGCGGACGGCGGCGCCGGTGCCCGGCAGCGGTTCGGTGAATCGGCCGGTCCACCGCAGATCCGTGCCGCCGGCAGCGTTCGGCGTGAACGAGACCTCGGCGCGGTAGTCCTTCAGCGGCGCGGGGCCCGCGAAGCCGTAGACGTGTTTTCGGTCCTGTTCGTACTCGAGCGTCTCCTCGTGGAGATACACCGGCCACAGGCCGACGGCCCGGACGGCGCCCACCCCGTCCGCGCCCGGTTCCCGCGCCCAGCGCGAGTGGAACACCACCGGCTTCGCCCATTCCGACCACCGGGAACCGTCGGCCTCCAGCGCGAACAGGGAAGCGGGCGAGGCGCTGCTCGTCCGGTTGATCTCGAAGGAGTACGTCTTGCCCATGTGGCGACGATAACCGTTCCGGCCGCCACGGATAAGTCAAAATGGGCGCGTGAGCACGTCGCGCCGCGAGATCGCCGCACCGCATTGGCTGGTGCAGTTGCTTCGCAGCACACCGGTTCCCATTCCGTGGAACATGGTCGCCCGCGCCGTCCTCGCCCTCGCCGTACCGCTGGCCGTCGGCTACGCGCTCGGCGACATCGGTGTCGGCGCGCTCATCTCCACCGGCGCCCTGCCCACCGTCCTCTCCGAATCCGCGGGCCCGTACCGCTACCGTGCCCGGCGGCTCGGCGGCGCCACCGCGGCCGCCGCCCTCGGTTACTTCGCCGGGCTGGTCACCGGCGGCGTCCCGGTCGCGTCCATCCCGGTCGTCGTCGGGGTCGCGGCGGTGTCCGCGCTGATCAGCGCGGCGGGCAGCAACGCGTCGGTCGCCGGGTTGCAGATGTTCGTCTTCTGTGTGCTCGGCACCGGCCAGCACGTCACCGGTCTGCGCGTCGAAGTCCTTCTCGCTTACTTCTGCGTCGGCGCCGCCTGGAGCCTGCTGATCGCGCTCGCCACCTGGACCTTCCGCGCCACCAGCCCCGAACGCGGCGCCGTCGCGCACGTCTACGTCGAACTCGCCGCGATGCTGTCCGCGACCGACGAAGCCACCTCCCGCGTCGCGCGCCACCAGCTCACGACCGCGATGAACACCGCGTACGACCGGCTGCTCACCGCGCGATCCTGGCTCTCGGGCCGCGACGCCACCTACCGCCAGCTGCTCAACCTGCTTTCGGCCAGCACCCCGGCCGTCGAGGCGTCGGTCGCGATGGTCAACGCCGGCCGCCGCGCCCCGGCAGACGTGATCGACCACTTCGTCGCGACCTCGGCCGCCGTGCTCGCGAACCAGGAACTGCCGGAGCCGCCCGAAGCGCCCGAAGACGCCGATCCGGTCCTCGCCGCGCTCTACGCCGGACTCGGCCGGATAGGCAAAGGCGACAACCGGAAACGGCGTGAGGTCCAGCCGTGGCACAAGCGCCTCCGCGGCTGGGCGGGTTCGCTCGTCTCCGGTCCGCTCACCTGGTTCGCCGCGCTGCGCCTCACGCTGTGCGTCGCGATCGCCGAAGTCGTCGCGCTGCTCGTCCCGTTCGAACGCTCCTACTGGATCACGCTCACCGTCGGCATCGTCCTCAAACCGGACTTCGGTTCGGTGTTCGGCCGCGCCATGCTGCGCGGCATCGGCACGGTGATCGGCGTCGGCATCGGCGCGGCGGTGCTCGCCGCGGGCGGCGAAGGCTGGCTGCTGGTCCTGCTGATCGCCGTGTTCGCGGGTGGCGTCGCGGTCGGCAAGGTCCGCAACTACGGCATCCTCAGCGCCTTCGTGACGCCGCTGATCATCCTGCAGATGGACCTCGCCAGCACTGGGAGCTGGGACGTCGTGCTGGCGCGGCTCGTCGACACCGTGCTCGGCTGCGCGATCGTCCTGCTCTTCGGCTACCTGCTCTGGCCGGGCAGCCGACGGCCGCAGGTCGGCGGACGGCTCGCCGACAGCCTCGACTGCCTGGTGAAATACCTCGACAAGGGTCTCGTGCTCGCGCCCTCGGGCGAAGCGAGATTGGAACGCTCACGCGCCCGCCGCCGCGCCTACCGCGCACTGGCCGACCTGCGGACGGCGTTCCAGCAGGTCATCGTCGAACCCTCCGCCGCCGGACGGCAGGCCGTCGCCTGGTGGCCGGTGATCGCCGGCCTCGAACGCGTCGCGGACGCCGTCACCGAGGTCGGCGTCACCCTCGGCCGCGGCGTCCCGGCCCCGGCCGCCGCCGATATCGCCCTCCTGACGGCGGCCCTCACCGAACTCGCGGCCGCCGTCCGCGAGGAACGGGATCCGGCGGAGATGCCGATGCCCGAAAACGAGCAGTTGTCCGGCGTCGTCGACCAGATCGGCGCCGCCTTCGACGCCGTGCGCGGTCCCGACCTCGTCGAACGCGCGCCCCTGCGGCTCGTCCGGCGGTTCCTGCCCTACCACCGCAGGGCCTGAGTATCAGCCGAACCGGATGTGCTTGACGCTCGTCCACTTGCGACGGACGAGGCCCCGCAGCGCGCTGTCCGTGTTCGGTTCGAGTGCCAGCCCGGCCGACGCGGCGATCCGGTCGGCGACCTGCGCGACGGTGAGCATGTCCGTATGGATGTGTTCGCCGAACTCCGCGCCGCTCAGCCGGTCCAGGCAGAGGTCGAGCTTCGACACCGCGAAGGTCTCGCGTTTCGGCGGGACGCCCTTCCGTCGCACGGAGTGGACGACGCCACGTTCGCTCAGCCGTCGCAGCACGGTCTCGCGCCGGGCCAGCAGCGCGAAGTGCCGGACGTCGTGTCCGCGCTCTCGCAGCCTGCCGACGATCTCCTCGAAGTACCGCGGTTCCACCAGCGTCATCGGCACGACCACCGGACCGTCCTGCTTGCGGAGTATCAGGTCGAGTACCTCGAAAACACCCCGACGCCACGCGGACAGGTCCTGGAAGTCGGCGCGCAGCCGCGGCGGCATCATCCGGTGCAGGCCGAAACCCGCGACCTCGGGATCGGACAGGACACTGCCGGGAAGGCGCCGGCGCAGTTCGTGCGCGGTCTGCGTCTTGCCACCGCCGAACGGGCCGTTGATCCAGACGAGCATGTCGCCGACCCTAGCGAAGCAACCCCCCGGATGGGGGAGCGTGAGCATCGTCTCGAACTAATGTTCGATTTTTCACGCATAATCGACGCATGCTCGACACTGGTGACACGCTGCCGCCGGGGCCGCGTCACCTGCACATGGTGCGGCCCAACCAGCCCGTTTGGGTCGATCTCAAGCTGGTGTATCCCGTCGGCGCGACGAAGACCCGCCTGCCCGACGGCCTGGACCTGACCGCCACGGTCCCCGGACTGCTGGGGATGTGGCGGGCGACGACGACGGCGCACTGGGTGGGCTGGGTCACCTTCCAGCTGGGTCCGGTCGGCCGGGGTGGTACGACGCACTCGCAATGGGTGCTGGCCGAGGCGCTGCGGCCGCGCGAGGAACGGAACACGTGGTCGGGTAGCTACCCCTCCGAGCGGAGACGATGATCGTCCCGTCCCGCGGACGATGTTGACCGCACGCCGAATCGCGCCCACGATGACCCCGTGTCCGTCCACTGGGAGTCCGCGCCGACACGTTCGGCCGGCGAAGGCATTGCCGCATTGCTCCTACGCCGTGGACGGTTGGGTTCTCCGCCCGCCTAGCTCCTCGTCTCGCCAAGTCATCCGACGGTGAATCCAGGGAGCACGTATGTCCATCGCACTGCCCGACCGTGTCCTTCTCCGCCCCGCGACCGTCCCCGACGGCGGGATCCTCGAAGGGCCGCGGCTGCTGCGGCGCCTGCCGGAGGGTGCCGAAGAACGCCCCTATGAGCTTTTCGCGCTGCGCCCGCTGGGACGGCTGATCGGTGCCGAGATCGGCGGCGTCGACCTCGCCCGGCCACTGACGCCCGCTCTCCACGCGGAGCTGAACCGCGCGCTGCTGGAGTGGAAGGTGCTGTTCTTCCGCGATCAGGACATCACTTCGGCGCATCAACGCGCCTTCGCCGCCAACTGGGGTGAACTGGAGACGAACCCGTTCATCCCGAAGGGGGAGACCGAGGACACCACTCGTTTCACCCGGTCGGCGAGTATGCCCGCGTTCGAGAACATCTGGCACGTGGACGTCACGTTCCGGCCCGCGCCGGCGCTCGGTTCGGTCCTGCGGCTGCTCGAGGTCCCGCCGGTCGGCGGCGACACGATGTGGGCCGACATGGCCGCCGCCTACGACAACCTGCCGGAAGAGATCCGTGAACGCGTCGACGGGTTGACCGCGGTGCACGACTTCATCCCCGGTTTCGATCGCTTCTCCGACCCGGAAGTGTTGCTGCGCCACCAAGACGCCTTCCCGCCGGTCGAGCACCCGGTCGTCCGCACACATCCGGAGACCGGGCGGCGAACCCTCTTCGTCAACCAGGCCTTCACGACCCACATCGTCGGCATCGACCGCGACGAAAGCGACAGGCTCCTGCGGTACCTGTTCAGCCGCGCGCACATCCCGGAGTTCCAGGTGCGCTTCACCTGGCTCCCCGGTTCGGTGGCCTTCTGGGACAACCGCGCCACCCAGCATTACGCGGTCAACGACTACCACCCGCACGCGCGAGTGGCCGAACGCGTCGCCATCGTGGGCGACCGGCCGTTCTGAGTGCCTGTCGGTGAACCCGCGCCGCGATCGACGTCGGCAGGACGACCTGGCAGAGCACGTTCCTCTGGGCTCTGAGCGTCCCCGCGACGGGTGATCGTTCGCACGGGTTCACCGGTACCTGTGTGACGATGAGGCCATGGGCATCAATTTCGATGAATTGAAGAACAAGGCCACCGACGCTCTCCGTGAGCACAACGACAAGATCGAGGGCGGCCTGGACAAGGCGGCGGGCTTCGCCAAGTCGAAGTTCTCCGGCCACGACTCGCAGATCGACTCCGGTGTGGAGAAGGCGAAGGGCTTCATCAACAAGTTCGACGACACCCCGGACAACCCGCCCCAGCAGGGTCAGCAGCCGCCGCAGGGCCAGTAACCTCCCGCATTTCGTCCTCTGAATGCGGTCCGTACTCCACTCGCGAGAGGGGAGACGGGCGCATTCAGAGGACGAAACGCGTCAGGAGACGTCGCCGATCGCGGTGTCGCCTTCGATCGCGGTGATCCGGCCACCGCGCTCGCCGAGGGCGATCAGGCCGTCGCGCGCGTCCGGAGCGGTCAGGCTGACACGCACCCCCGCGCGTTCCGCGTCCTTGGCGGCCGCGAACGCTTGCGCCCCTTCGTTGCCCGCGTTGACCGTCACCGCGAGGCCACCCGTCGAAGCCAGCGAACCCCGCGCGGCACCGAGCCGGCCGAGCGCCTCGTCGACGATCGGCAGCAGCGCGTCCCGGTTGCCCTCGGTCATCGCCCGCACCAGCGCCGGACTCGAGCCGGCCACGCGCGTGCCGTCCGTGTAGGACCCGGCGGCCAGCGCCATCGCCAGCGGACCGCCCTGCGCGCCGATCGTGGCCAGGATGGCCGCGAAGATATGCGGCAGATGCGAGATCCGCGCGACCGTCTCGTCGTGCGAGTCCGCGGGCAACGGCACGACGTGCGCGCCGAGGTCCAGCACCAGCCGGGCGACCTCCGCCCACGCCGTCAGGTCGGTGTCGTGCTCGACGCCCAGCACCCACGCGGCGCCATCGAACAGCGCCGGGTCGCTCGCCTGCCAGCCGGAGTTCGCCGTCCCGGCCATCGGATGCCCGCCGACGAACTTCGCGTAGGCCGCGCGGCGGCGGACCGAGTCGAGCACCGGGCCCTTCACGCTGGTCACGTCGGTGAGCACGCAGTGCCCGGCGACCCGCGAAACGGTCCGAAGCACCTCTTCGACCGCGGGCAGCGGCACCGCGAGCACGATCATCGCGTCCCGCTCCGCCGCCTTGCTCAGCGCCGCTTCGACCTGCGTCGTCACGTCGAAACCCGCTCTGCTGGCGGCGTCCGCGTCAGCTTCGGAGGTCGTCGCCCCGAACGTGGTGCGGCCGACCGAATGCGCCGCGCGCAACAGCGAACCACCGATCAACCCGAGCCCGATCACGCATACGTCCCGCACAAGGGTTCATCCTGCCACTTGTGAGGCCCCACGTCAGAGACTGTCGACGGAGTCGAAGAGGGAATCGGAAAGCGATCGAACGCGTGAACCCGCCCCGGCCGAAGGCCCCGCCATCGCGGTGGCAGGACGCCCTGGCCGCCGTCGTGAGGCGGAGGACAAGGCCGCGTCCTGCCGACGTCGATCGCGGCGCGGGTTCATCAACAGATACTCAGAGAACGGCGGCGAGGCGGGTTCCCTGATCGATGGCCCGTTTGGCGTCCAGTTCGGCCGCGACGTCGGCGCCGCCGATCAGATGCACCGGCAATCCGGCCGCCCGCAGGTCGTCGGCGAGGTCGCGCACCGGCTCCTGGCCCGCGCAGACGACGACGGTGTCCACGTCGAGCAGACGCGGCTTGTCACCGACGGTGATGTGCAGGCCGTCGTCGTCGATCCGGTCGTAGGTGACCCCGGTGAGCTGTTCGACGCGTTTGGCCTTCAGCGCGGCCCGGTGCACCCAGCCGCTGGTCTTGCCGAGTCCCGCGCCGATACCGGACTTCTTGCGTTGCAGCAGGAAGACCTGCCGCGGTGACGGCTCGACCTTCCGCTCGGTCAGCCCGCCCGCGGCGTGCTCGGGGTCGGTGACACCCCATTCGGCCATCCACGCGTCGAGATCGAGCGCGGGGGAGGTGGTGTGCGTCAGGAACTCGCTGACGTCCACGCCGATCCCGCCCGCGCCGATCACGGCGACCTTGCCACCCACCGGTTTCCCATGCCGGACGACGTCCACATAGGACAGAACCTTGGGGTGGCCGATACCCGGGAGCGACGGCACCCGCGGGGTCACGCCGGTGGCCAGCACGACCTCGTCGAAGCCGGCGCCGACGAGATCGTCGGTGGTCGCACGGGCGCCGAGGTGGACCTTGACGCCGGTGACCTCGAGCCGTCGCGTGTAGTAGCGGATGGTCTCCGCGAACTCCTCCTTGCCGGGGATCTTCCGCGCGATCCCGAACTGGCCGCCGACCTCGTCGTCCGCCTCGAACAGTTCGACGGTGTGCCCGCGCTCGGCGAGACCGGTCGCGGCCGCGAGCCCGGCGGGGCCGGCGCCGACGACGGCGACGCGTTTGGTCTTCCGCGTGGGCGAAAGCCTCAGCGTGGTCTCGTGGCCCGCACGCGGATTCACCATGCAGGACACGAGTTTCCGTTTGAACGCGTGGTCGAGGCAGGCCTGGTTGCAGGCGATACAGGTGTTGATCTCGTCCTCGCGTCCGGTCTCGGCCTTCCGGATCCATTCCGGGTCGGCGAGGAACGGCCGCGCCATCGACACCAGGTCCGCGTCACCGCTCGCCAGCGCCTCCTCGGCGACCTCGGGCATGTTGATCCGGTTCGACGTGACCACCGGAATTTCGACGTGCGGTTTGAGCTTCCCGGTCACCCAGGTGAACGCCGCGCGCGGCACGGACGTCACGATCGTCGGCACCCTCGCCTCGTGCCAGCCGATGCCGGTGTTGATGATCGTCGCGCCCGCCGCTTCGACCTCCTTGGCCAGCGCGACGACGTCTTCCCAGCTTTGGCCGCCTTCGACGAGGTCCAGCATGGACAGCCGATAGATGATGATGAAGTCCTCGCCGACCGCTTCTCGCGTGCGGCGCACGATCTCGACGGCGATCCGTCGCCGGTTTTCCGCGCTGCCGCCCCACTCGTCGGTGCGCTTGTTGGTCCGTTCGGCGAGGAACTGGTTGATGAAGTATCCCTCGGACCCCATGATCTCGACGCCGTCGTAACCCGCTTCCTTGGCAAGGAAGGCACAATCGGCGAACGCGCGGATCTGGCGCAGCACGCCGTACCCGGAAAGTTTCCGAGGTTTGAAGGGGTTGATCGGCGCCTTGACGCCGGACGCGGAGACGCTCAGCGGATGGTAGGAATACCGGCCCGCGTGCAGGATCTGCAGCGCGATCTTGCCGCCCGCCTCGTGCACCGGCTCGGTGAGTCGCCTGTGCGCCTCGGCTTCCGCACGCGTCGAGAGCTTCGACGCCAGCGGCAGGAGCCAGCCGGTCCGGTTCGGCGCGAACCCGCCGGTGACGATCAGCCCGACGCCACCGCGGGCGCGTTCGGCGTAGTACTCGGCCAGTTGCGGGAAATGCGCTTCCTTGTCCTCGAGGCCGGTGTGCATCGAACCCATGATCACCCTGTTGCGCAGGGTGGTGAAGCCGAGATCGAGGGGGGACAGCAGGTTCGGGTACTGGCTCATCGCTGGTCCTTACGCATCGTGGTGGAATGCCCGGAGGACTTCTTCGAGCCATTCGACATGGCCCTGTTCGGTACGGATTCCTCCGCGCAGCACGAGGAACTGGTGCAACGACCGTCCACTGAGGACGCCGGGATCGGGGAAGTCGTGCTTCTCGATCAGCAGGTAGGCGTCGAGGCGTGCCGCGTGCGCGTCGCGATGCCGGGTGACCTCGGCGGCGACGGCGGCCGGATCGCCGAGGGTCGCGCCGCGGATCTTCACGGCGAGTTCCCTGGCGGTGGCCGACGGATCGGGTTCGGCGAGCCAGCGGGCGAGTTCGGCCCGCCCCGCGTCGCCGACGGTGTAGACCTTCTTGTCGGGTTTCCCGGACTGCGCGACCTGGTCGACGGCGACCCAGCCCGCGTCCTCCATCCGCTTGAGAACGCGGTAGATCTGCTGGTGGGAGGCGTTCCACCACAGTCCGATGGACTTCTCGAAGCGACGCGTCAGCTCGTATCCCGAGCCGGACCGCTCGGACAGTGAGACCAGGATCGCGTGCTCCAGTGCCATGCACCTAGTTTCATATGCACCTAGTTGCACGGCAAGGCGACCTGGGTCACAAGTCCGTGAAGGCCTCCTTGAGGGACCCAGGGTCCCTCAAGGAGGCCTTCACGGACCGAAAGGGAAAGCTACGGCTTGCGGGCGATGCCCCCGATGACGCGCGACTCCGAGGGGGTCGCGGCGAAGATCGTCTTCTCGTCCGGGTGCCACGCCGGCGCGTAGACCAGTCCCGGCTCCAGCAGCGGCCAGCCGCCGAAGAACCGCCGGAACTCGTCCATGGTGCGCAGGAAACCGGGGTTCGTCGTGGTCTCGTAGTATTCGAGGATGTCGAGCAACGCCTGTCGTTCCTCGTCGTTGGCCGGGTTCTCGTTGGTCATCTGCGAAAGCACCAGCAGCGAACCCGGCGCGAGCCGGTCGCGATAGAAGTCCAGCAGCGCGTCGGGATCCTGCTCGTCCTTGATGAAGTGCATGACCGCGTTGATCACCAGCGCCACGGGCTCCCGGACGTCGATGATGCCGGAGTCCATCACCCGTTCCCACAGGTCCTCGGGGTCGAACAGGTCCGCGGCGATCGCGTGGTGCCGGTCCGGGTCGGCGGTGTCGGCGAGCAGCAGCGTCGAATGCGCGAGGGCGATCGGCTCGTTGTCGATGTAGAGGACGTGCGTGTCCTCCTGCGGCCGCGCCTCGTCGGCGACCTCGTGCACGTTGCCCGCCGTCGGCAGGCCGGAGCCGATGTCGACGAACTGACGGATGCCCTGTTCGGCACAGTGCCGCACGGCCCGGCCGAGGAACTGCCTGCTGGTCTTGCAGTAGTCGCCCATGAGCGGCAGGCGCTCGCGCACCTTCTCGGCGAAATTGCGGTCGATGGCGTAGTGCGTGTCGCCGCCGATGAAGTAGTCGTAGACGCGGGCCGCGGACGGCCGGTCCAAGCTGTTCTCGACGGCCTTGAGCGCCGCGTCGTGATCGATCATCGTCATCCCTTTGTCCGCGCCGGAAATCCCATGCTAACCGGCCGGGACGTAGGTCTCGCGGTAGGCGTTCACGGATTCTGTCAAGCGATCGAGTTCCGCGCGGGTGCGGGCGAGACCGGCCGCGTCGAGGCCGATCGCCTCCCCGATGATCTTCGGGATGCCGCTCGCGCGCTCCCGGAGCCGCGCGCCGTCATCGGTCAGGCTGACGCGAACGGACCGTTCGTCGTCGGCCTGCCGGTCACGCCGGACCAGTCCGGTCTTCTCCAGTCGCTTGAGCAGGGGCGACAGCGTGCCGGAGTCGAGGTTCAGTACCGTGCCGAGTTCCTTGACCAGCCGCTCGTCCTCCTCCCAGAGCGCGAGCATCACGAGGTACTGCGGATAGGTCAGGCCCAGGTCTTCGAGCACCACGCGATAAAGCGCGGTCACGGCCCGCGATGCCGCGTAGAGCCCGAAGCACAGTTGATCGTCAAGGCACAGCGACCCCGCGTTGTCCGTTGACATCGGTCCTCCTCGTCCCATGATGCGTCGATCATGCCCCAGCCCGCCACTTGAGTGGGCCAAATCTCCTTGCGTGATTTTAAGTTGTGCACAACTGAGTTGCGAGCTATCTTCAACTCGTCGACTTCAGCTCCAGGAGGCAGAAATGACCGCCAACCCGCACAATCTGGCCCTTGAACCCGCCGCGCAGGCCTTCGTGGAGGCCACCGCCAATCCGCCGTTCCTCTTCCAGCTGCCGCCGGAAGAAGGACGCAAAGCCGTCGACGAGGTTCAGGGCGGCGACGTCGAACTGCCCGCCGCGGACGTCGAGACCACGCACGTCGACGGCGTCGAGGTCCGCATCGTCCGCCCACGGGGCGTCACCGGCCCGCTGCCCGTGATCGTCTACATCCACGGCGCAGGCTGGGTCTTCGGGAACTTCCACACCCACGAGCGCCTGGTCCGCGAGCTCGCCGTCGGCGCGGGCGCGGCCGTCGTCTTCCCCGAATACGACCGCTCGCCGGAGGCGCGATACCCGGTCGCCATCGAGCAGAACTACGCCGTGGCGAAATGGGTCGCCGAACACGGTGCCGAGAACGGGCTCGACGGCACGCGGATCGCGATCGCCGGTGACTCCGTCGGCGGGAACATGACCGCCGCGCTCACCCTGCTCGCGAAACAGCGCGGCGACGTCACCTTCCGCCAGCAGGTGCTCTTCTACCCGGTCACCGACGCGAACTTCGACACGGAGTCCTATCGGCGGTTCGCCGAGGGCTACTTCCTCGCCCTCGAAGGCATGAAGTGGTTCTGGGACCAGTACACGACAGACCCGGCGCAGCGCGCGGAAATCACCGCGTCGCCGCTGCGGGCAGGCCTCGACGAGCTGGCGGGCCTGCCGCCCGCGCTGGTGATCACCGCGGAGGCCGACGTCCTGCGCGACGAAGGCGAGGCGTACGCCGCGAAGCTGCGTCAGGCCGGTGTTCCGGTGACGGCCGTGCGGTACCAGGGCATCGTCCACGACTTCGTCATGCTGAACACGCTGCGCGGAACGCACGCCGCGGAAGCCGCGATCACGCAGGCGATCGGGGTGCTGCGCACCGCACTCGAAGGCTGAGTGGTCCGTCCAGGGTGACCCGCGTCACCCTGGACAACACTTTCCGGTGGCCGCACGTCTCTTGATCCAGATGTGGGAAGTGCGGTGCGGGGGCGTGCCGCGGCCGGAGAGGGACACGATCGCCATGGGACTGGGACTGAGTGCCATCCGGCTCGATTCCACACTGAACCTCGTCGTCGTCTTGGTGCTGACGCTGCTCGCGATCATCGCCGTGCCGTTCCTCTGGGAACGCTGGCGCCGCAAGGTTCTCGGCCGCAGCACCACGATCCTCGCCGCGGTGGTGCTCGTCGTGGTCAGCACCGCGATGGGCGGGAACATGATCGGCGGGTTCTTCCCGACGCTCGGCGCCCTGTTCGGCACCGGCGTGTACTCGGGCGAGAGCGTCGACGCCGTCGCCGGCCAGAACGGTTCGGACCTCGACAAACTGCGGGACGCCGGGGCGATGCGAGCCAAGGAGGGCAAGGGATCCGTCGTGCACATGACGGTGACCGGCGAACGCACCGGCCTCACGCGCGACGTCTCGGTGTACTTCCCGCCCCAGTACTACGATCCCGCGTACCGGGCACTCAAATTCCCGGTCATCGAATGGATCTCGAACTACCCGTCCGGCCCGGAAGTGGTCACCGGCCCCTACGAACTGCCCGCCAAGCTGGACGCGGCCATCGCGAAGCACGTGCTTCCGCCGACCCTGGTGATCATCCCGGACCCGACCGGGAAACCGAAGGTCGGCCACGACACCGAATGCATCGACGAGGTCAACGGCACCGCCAACGACACCTACCTGACCGCCGACATCCGCGACTGGGCGATCGAGAAACTCGGCGCCAATCCGCAGCGGAAGGCGTGGACGATGGCGGGCTGGTCCTCCGGCGGGTACTGCGCGATGAACCTGGTGACCCGGCATCCGCAGTGGTACGGCCAGGCGGCGAGCGTCAGCGGCTACTACAAGGCTTCGCTGGACGCCGAGACGGAGAACCTGTTCAAGGGCAGGCAGGACATCGCCGACGCGAACACGATCACGGTGACCCTGCGGAAGCATCCGTCGCCGGTGGACATCCTCGCGATCGCGGGGGACAAGGAAAGCTTCGAAAGTTTCTCGATCGACCAGATCCAGGCGGCCGTCCGCCCGCCCGCGACGCTGTCGTCGTGGCGGATCCCGGACGCCGGGCACAACATGAACACCTTCAAGGCGCAGGTTCCCGACGTGCTGGCGTGGATCGGCGCGCGGACCGTGCCGCCGTGCTCGCCGCAGGACAAGAAGATCATCACCAACGGTGGGGTCACCCCGTGGCCGCTGCCCAACACCGGCGCCAAGGGCGCGCTGGTCGACGTCGTCGAGTAGCTGACCGCGCTTGGCGCGATAAGCCTTGGGAATACAAGCGAAACCGGTCGGGAACCCGGTTCCCCGCTGTTCTCGTGACCGAGCCCGGGTGCTGGAGGCGGCACTCGCCCTTGTCTGTCCACTTGAGACTCAAGCGGCGCCGAAGAGCCCGAGCCGGCAAGCCGATCGCGCACAGCGTCAGCACGTTCCCGCCTCGTCACGGCGGGCAGACTCGCCTCGGTGCTCCATGACGACCTCCCGGAAAGAGTGGCGGATGGCCCCTGTCCACCTTGCTTACGGGCGATCAATAGCGGGAAGTAGTGCTTCCACCACGTCGGTCACTCGTTTGCCGGCGCCGGCATAGGTGGTGGACGTCGGTTGGGAAGTCAGTACGACGACGATGTAACGGTCGTCTTCGCCGACGACGCCGGAGCTGTGCAGGACGCGGGAGCCGCGGCAGCACGCCCAGCCCTGCTTGATCGACCAGGGGAGGGCGCCGACGGCGTCCGGGATGCCGAAGTACTGCCGAATTCCGTCGGAGCCGCTCTCCGTCGCGCCGCTCAACGCCCGCATGATCGTCGTCCGCGTTCCCGCGCCCGCCTGGTCCAGCAGGTAGCGGTAGATCTTCACGATGTCCGCGGCGGTGATCCTGGTGTCACCCCAGCGGCCGGGGTCCTCGGGCGGACGCGTGCCGCCGAGGCCGATCTCGGCCGCCCACCGGGTGACGATGACCGGCCCGCCATGGGCCGACCACAGCCTGCTGGCGATGCCGTCGTCGCTGGCCGAGAGCATCCGCTGCACGGTGCTCGCCGGTGTGCCCGCTCGAAGCGCTTCCAGCGCGATGAGGAGCTTCACGAGTGACGCCGAGGTGTAGGAACGCTCCGATCTGAGGGAAACGGCGTTCTTCTTGGCCGTGCGGTCGTAAACGACCGCGCTCACCTGCCCGCCGGGGACGAGATCCGCGAGGGCCTGGGTGTCGACGGATTTCGGCGGTGGACCTGGCACCGCCGAGGACGACGGGGGCCGGGATTCGACCGGCACCGGTTCGGCCTCCACGGTCAGCGCCCCGGCCCTCGACGCCGCGATCGCCGCCGGGGCGGAAGGCGACGGCGGAACCAGCGCCATCGCGATGACGGCACCCAGGCACAGCCCCACCAGGAGGAAGACCCCGCTTGCTTTGCCCACACGAGTTATTGCCCGAACCACCCGTTCGTGTTCACGGCTAGGCCATTCGGACGCGGCGGTTTGCCCGGGAGGACCTCGGGGTACCCGGCCCGCAGCTTGAATTCAGAGTCGCCAACTCTGGGAGGCGGAGTAATGGCACGTGCACAACGCGCTCGTATCCGAACGGCGGGACTCCAACCCGCTCAGGTCCTCGCCGGGCTGGCCAGCCTGGCTTTCCTGGTGTTCGGAATCATGGGCTTCACCAGGACCGGGTTCGCCGATTTCGCCGGCCGCAGCGATGCGACCGTTCTCGGATTCTCGGTGAACCCGCTTTACAACCTCGGGTTCGTCCTGCTGGGCGCGATCGGTCTGCTGCTGACGTTCGGCTCGGGCCGGTCCCGGGCCTTCGGCTTCCTGACGTTCATCGCCTTCGGGGCGCTGTTCGTCTGGGGCCTCATGATCACCGGGACCGTTTCGACCAACCCGGTCTCACAGGCGGGGAACCCGTTCAACCTCAACGGGCCGGACAACTGGCTGCACCTCGGCCTCGCCGCGCTCGGGCTGGTGATCGCGTTCCTGCCCGCACGGCACAAGGTGCTGCTGCCTGAGGACGAAGAAGAACCGGTGGTGACGGACCGGGCGGACAGTGCCACGGTCGTCGAGCCCGTCCGGAACGATCCGCGACGGCCGAAGCATGAGAAAGGCCCGGCCACCGCTCATGAAGAACGACCACCGGGCCTCGCCCACTAGGTCTCAGTAGCCGGATCGGGCGGGAGCGTCTTCCTTCTTTTCGGAGGCGGCGCTCCCGCTCTTTGCGGCCTTGTTCTTCACCGGCGCGGTGCTTTTGCAGCCCGCGGGCTCGATGACGAACCAGGTGCCGCCGACGCCGTGACCGTTCGCCTCACCGGCGTTCGCGTCCTTGGCATAGCGGTAGACGGCCCAGCCGCCGACGGTGACCTGCGTGGTGCCGTCCGCGCGCTTCACCGTGCCGAGCAGCTTCTGATCGATGCCTTCGAGCTGGACGTCGCCCTCGGCGAGCACCGGCGGCCAGGTTTTCGCGCAGTCACCGTTGCAGGTCGGCTGCTTGTTCTTCTTGTCCTTGGTGAACATGTAGAGCGTGAAACCGTCCTGGTCCACAATGGCCGGTCCGATGCCGTCGACGTCGCTCGCGACCAGCTTCGCGGCGCCGTCCGTCTTCTGCTCGGCCGGCGCCGCCTCGGCTTCCTCGGCTTCCTTGGCCGCTTGGCCCGCCTTGCCGCCCTTGGCGTTCGCGGCGTACCAGGTGCTGCCGACGCCCTGCCCCTTCGTCTCGCCCGCCTTGGCGTCCTTGGCGTAGCGGTAAAGCGCCCAGCCGCCGACGGTGACCTGCTTGCGGCCGTCGGCGCGGGTCAGTTCGCCGACCAGGGCCTGATCCACGCCTTCGAGCTGGACGTCGCCCTCGGCGAGCACCGGCGGCCAGGCCTTCGCGCAGTCACCGTCGCAAGTGGACTTCGGCGGCTTCGTGCTGTCTTTGTCGAAGCGGTACAAAGTGAACCCGTCCTTGTCGACGAGCACCTGGCCGAGATTCCCGGCTTCGGCCACGGCCACCTTGGTCTCGCTCTTGGCCGCCGGGGCGTTCCCGCCCGCCCCGGCCACCGCGGCGGCGGGAGCGACGGCCGGCGCCGCCGTCTCGGTGCCGCCGGAGCAGGCCGACAACGCGACCAGGCCCACGGCCGCGGACGCCGCTGCGACGGCGAAACGCTTGCGAAGCATGGGATTTCTCCTTGTTCGTAGGGGTTCCGCGGCTTGGCGCGGTGAGCTTTGTACCCCCTACACGGAACCCTCGCGGGACCGGTTCAAGAAGTTCACGGATTTTCTTCGCGGGCCTCCAGCGCGACGTCAGTGAGCACTCCGGCCGAACCGGTGTAGTTCGCGGGATCCAGCAGGCCGGCGAGGGATTCCGCGGAGAGCACTCCGGTTATCTCCGGCAGCTCGGAAAGAACGTCGCCGAGGGCCCTGTCCTGCTCCAGCGCGAACTTGGACGCCTGGCCGAGGACCTCCTTGGCCCGCGCCTTGCCGAGCAGCGGGGCGAGCACGGTCGAAAGCCGCTCGGAGACGATCTGGCCGTGCGTGAGGCCGAGGTTCTCGCGCATGCGCTCGTCGTTGACGACCAGCCCTCGGGCGAGCTCGGCCGCCGTATGCGCGGCGCCGCCGGTCAGGCGCAGGCACTCGCGCAACAGCTGCCACTCGGCGTGCCACGCGCCCGCGGACCGTTCGTCCTCGGAGACAAGGGCCTGGGTGACACCGGTGGCCAGCACCGGGACCTGCAACGCGGCCGAACGGATCAGCGTCGCGAGCACCGGATTGCGCTTGTGCGGCATCGCCGAGGACCCGCCACGACCCTTGCCGGCGGGTTCGGTGACCTCCCCGACCTCGGTGCGCGTCAGGAACTGGACGTCGACCGCGATCTTGCCGAGCGCGGCGGCGGTGAACGAAAGAGCGGCGGCGAGGTCGGCCGTCGGGGTGCGAAGGGTGTGCCAGGGGAGCGTGGACTCGGCGAGGCCGGTCTCGTCGGCGAAAGCCGTCTGAAGCCGTTGCGGATAGCCGTCAGGCAGGTCGGCGAGCCGCGCGTACTCGGCGTACGCGGCCCTCGTGCCCGCCGCGCCCCCTAGCGAGACCGGCAGGACGACCCGGTTCAGCCTGTCGAGCGCGTCGAGGGTCAACTGACGCCAGCCCGCCGCCTTGAGCCCGAACGTGGTGGGGACCGCGTGGGCGGTGAGGGTGCGCCCGGCCATGATCGTGTCGCGATGCGCGCGGGCGAGATCACGCAGCGCGTTCGCCGTCGTCTCGAGGTCCGCGGTGATGAGCGCCCGGGTCCGCGCGGCGACCAGCATCATCGCGGTGTCGAAGATGTCCTGGCTGGTGGAACCGCGGTGGACGTACTCCGTCCCGGCCGCCGCGGTCAGCTCCTTGATCAGCCCCACGACCGGGTTCGCCGTGTCGCGGGCCGCCCTCGCCAACGCGACCACGTCGATCTCGACCGACGCGGCGGCCTCGGTGATCGCCTCCGCGGCGGCCTGCGGGATCAACCCCGTGCCGGCCTGCGCCCTGGCGAGCGCCGCCTCCGTGTCCAGCAAGGCCCGCAACCAGGCGAGATCACCCGTCGCCGCCTCGGCGGGCGTGCCGGCGCGGACCGGGGACAGGAGGCCGGAATCGGGATCGGCGTTCATCGGCCCAGCATCGCATTTCAAGGTCTCAGTGGCCTGTCCTCCCGTCGATGCGCTCGCGCAGCAGGTCGGCGTGCCCGGCGTGGCGCGCGTACTCGGCGATGTGACGCGTCAGCAACCACCGCAGCGAGAACGGCTCCCCGTCGCGACGGCTCTTGCCCGTGTCATCGAGCGAAGCGGCCGCCACGATCTCCCGCGACCGCGCACACTCCTCATGCCAAGCCGCCCACGCGGCCTCGACGTCGCCACCGGTGTCCTCGAAGTCCTGCTCAGGCCACTCGTCGGAGTAATAGAGCATCGGGACGTCCTCACCCGCGAACTGGAGGCGGAACCACCAGCGCTCGGTGCCCGTGAGGTGCCTGAGCAGCCCGTGCAGCGACAACCCCGACGGCTCGATCGCCCGCAGGGCCAGCTGCTCCGGCGTCAGCCCCTGGCACTTCAGCTCGAACGTGCGACGATGCCAATCGAGCGCGGACGTCAAGATCTCGCGCTCACTCGCCACCCGCGGAGGCTCCGGACGGTCGCCCTCCCAACTGGCCGAGTAGTTCTCGTCAGGGATCGTGTCCATGCCCCCGACCCTGGCAGAGACCCCCGACAATTCCGTGGCGCTCCGGCGGCGCCCCCGCCATCCTGGTCGTCGGCGGCGGTCTACTAGACTCGACCGCACGGGCCGTTAGCTCAATTGGTAGAGCTGCGGACTTTTAATCCGTAGGTCTATCTTGCGCCTTCATGGGTGCCTTCCTAACAGTAGGCGTTCTACCTGCTGTTTTCTTGGATCTGTCATGCCGATCGGCCGGTATTGCACCCGCGCGGTGCTCCGTCGGTGCTCCTGTGTCGACGGGGTGCTGGACGAGCTCACGGCATGCGGGCGTACCTGATTCGTGTTGCTGTATCTGGTTGTTGGTCGGTCTGCGCTGGTGGCGTATCAGTCGAGGTGGCGGGCGTCCCCGCCTACGGTGCCACTGTGGTTGGTTAGTTCGGGTTGCGCTCGATTCAGTCAACGTATCAGCCGCACCAGAATTGTCTGGCATCAACGGTCATCTGTTTCGTTGTCCGCCGACAGTTGGGATCATTCCATCCGGTTGACAGAGGACTCCTCCGCGTGGGTTGTCGCTGAGAAGTCCCGCCATCCGCTCGTCACAATGCGCTGGAATCGTCGTTTTTCGGCCTATAGGACGTGTCGGGTGCACGTCGGGGATCGATCCCGGTCACGCGGTGAATATCATCTAGCCAGTTGCCAATTATTGCTGTGCTCATTGGCCCGTCGGCCTCTTCGCGCCATCGGATGATTTCGGCCCGTGTCTTCAGGGTCTCAAGATGATCGGGACCGTGTACCCGGAGCAGGTCGGTCAACAGTGCCTCGAACTCGTCTGCGGCACCTGCTGGATCACCGCCCTCGCCCCGCCAGCGAGCGGCATCGCAGCGCATCCATAGTGTCTGCGGATGGTCGTGGCCGAGGATACGAATGTGGTCAGCCAGCACGGCTTCATGAGCGGCGATCGCTGCGGCTGGATTGCCGGCCTCGCCTAGCCAGTGGGCAAGTTTGCCGTGGGTGGCAAGGGTGGCGGGGTGGTCGGAGCCAAGGAGACGAACATGGTCGGCCAGCACATCCTGGAAAGCAACAACCGCTCCGGCCGGATCACCAGCCTCACCTTTCCAAGTAGCGATGCTGCCGCGGACCGCTAGGGTTTCAGGGTGGTCAGGGCCGAGTACACGGACGTGTTCGCCCAGCAGTTCCCCGAAATCGGCACCTGCTCCGGCCGGCTTCTCGCCCGCCATACGCCAGATGGCGAGGGTGTGACCAGCCTTCAGCGTGCTGGGGTGGTCGTTGCCGAGAAGACGAATGTGGTCAGCCAGCACTTGCTCAAGGGCTTTGGCCGTGGCATCCAGGTTGCCAGGAACTCCGCGTAGAACAGCAAGCATGCTGCGGGTCGCGAGGTTGTCGGGATGGTCGTTGCCGAGGAGACGAATGCGGGCGGCTAGCACTTGTTCCAGTGCGGCGGCAGCGCCAGCGTGGTCACCAGCGGACGCGCGCCAACGGGCGAGGTTGTGTTGAGCAGTCAGAGTGTCGAGATCGTCGGAACCGAGTAGACGAATGCGGTCAGCCAGAACCTCCTCGGTAGCGGCCACCGCCGCAGCCGGGTCGCCTGCCTCACCGCGCCAGCGCGCGAGGTGATACCGGCTGCTGAAAGTGTCAGGATGGTGAGGGCCGAGGAGACGAATGCGGTCGGCTAGCACCTCCTCTGTGGCAGCGGCCGCCGCGACCGGGTCGCCTGCCTCACCGTGCCAGGTGGCGAGGTTGGCGCGAATGGTCAGGACGTCGGGGTGCTCCGGCGGCAGTCGTTGCTGCGCGGACGTGAGAAGAAGCTGGTAGTGGCCGATGGCGCTGTTCAGCAGCCCAGACATGCCGAGGCTGTGACCAGCTTGGAAGAGAACAGCGTGCACGCCGGAGTCCCAGAGATGATCGTCTGCGGTGCGGTGGAGAGCCTCGGTGTTGGCGCGTAGTGCCTGCACCAGCGGGGCACTTAGTTCGATCTCCGGCCAGATCTCCAGGAGCCCGTTTCCACACATGCGGGCTAGCCGACCCCAGCGGGTAGAAGCGAGCGACTCTCGGGTCGTGCGCTGTACAAGCTGATGGACGCGGACTGCTCGGTGTGGTTCGGTCATGTCGAGGGTGATGAGGTTGAGCCTGTGTAGCAGATGCAGGGCGTCCTGAACGTCATCGCTGCTGACTGCGCTGTCGAGGAGATCAGCAAGGTAGCCGAGGAAAGGCGACGTGGTGAACAAAGCGTCCGGAATCCCGTTGGGGTCCAGTAGCGACGCAGCCTCCAGCAGGTGCCGGGCGAACCCCACAGGGCGGAGCCGGTCGGCGAGGTCGATCGAGAGTGACCAGATCGCGGCCACCGTGTCCCGGTGATCGTCAGGTAGCTCGTCGGCGGTGGGGAGAACGTCTTGCAGATCTCGTTGGTGGTCGGCTAGCCGAATCCGGTATTTGGTGCAGCTAAGACCACGATCGATGAGATAGGCCGCGACTTGCGCGAGCGCGAGCGGGAGGTGCCCCAGGTCATCGACGAGTCCGGCCGCATCATCGTCGAGCAGGTCGCAACGGCCGGCGAGCGCGGCCTCGAGGTACGCGAGTGACTCGTCGGGAGTGAAGACGCTGACCTCGATCCCAGCGCGGTCGGGGGTGACGAGTGTGGCGTCCCGGCGTCGAGTGGTCACGACCACCTGGCCTGTCGCGGAGTGTGGTGGCCACAAGCCGGTGAGGTCGCTGGGTTGTTGCAAGTCGTCCAGCACGACCAGCCATCTGTGGTCTGTCTCGGCAAACCAGGACAGGAGTCGTCGAACGGCCTGCTCGGTTTGGGCGGGGTCAATGTCGAGTAGCTCTGCCGCCGCATCGGCATATGCGGAAATGATGGCGTCCCGGCTGTGGGCGGAGATCCACATCAGCACGTCGACCCGGTCCGCGTCCCACGCTGTCTGGGCGTAGTCGGCCGCCAGCTGCGTCTTGCCAGCTCCGCCGAGGCCGGTCAGCACAGTGGTTGAGGTGTTGCGGGATCCGGTTGGAACGGCCGGGTTGCCGTCACTGACGGCTCGTTCCAAGGTCGGCACGGCCGCTCGAGTCTGAAACACGGCGGCACGGCGCGGCAAGGCACCGATGAGGCGGCGCCCTGACGCGGCTATCGGCCACGGTCTGGCCGTGATCTCTTGGTCGCTGTCTCGGATTGATCGGCGGCGCCTGTCCGCCGTGTCCAGGGTGACGAGCGCACCGTGATGAAACCGGGCTTGCTCGAGGAGCGATTCCGCTGGTGGGAGCCTCAAGCCGTTGAGCTTGCCGATCTCGACACACGCAGTGATGAACGCGGCAACGCGTTCCCATCGGGGCGGTCGGGTGAACCGGCCGTTTAACAGTTCCGAGATCGTCGTCTTTGCCAGCAGTGCTCGATTCCTCGCTGCCAGCTCGGCCAACGACGGCTCACCGGCCATCGCTCGGAGCTGCGTGAGTTGATCGACCAACCGGACTCGCGGATCCATCCCCACTTGTCGTACCCCTTCTCCGCGTTCGGAATCGTCCGAACTCCGGATACCGGAAACCTAGCTTCACCGGTCGCGACCACCAGGCCGTTTCCGGGAGCGAACCGAAATGACTCACCTGAACGGCCTAGTGCCGCATCGTGGTCATCCGCAAGTCCGCACTCTCGAACACCCGCCAACCACAAAGGAGCCACCCCCATGCCAAACTCCCGCCGTCACAGGCCTCGCCCACTCGTCCAGAGCACGCTGAACGGCCTCATCTCAGGTCTCGCCCGTGCGTTGGTCGAGTGGCTCGTCCAGCACATGAACATCTGACCTGACAACCGACGGCCACCCGTCGGCCTAGGACTGCCGAAGCGTGCCACAACACGTGCATGCACCTCACTCGACCGACATCGCCGACCCGCAGCTCACGCTGATTGGGCGAACTGGTCGCACCAAGCAATGCAGATGACCCATCTCGGCCCTGGCTTTGAGAGCGAGCGGGCCCGAATGGGGGAGTCCCGGCGCGGCAGCAGCGCGCCGGGACCCTCGCGTTCCACATCTACGACAGGGACAGGAATGCTGAACGACGACCCCCGCGACATTGGCGTCCGCGTACGTGGCGGGTGCCACGCTCGAAGGCCTCGCCGCCGAGCACGGCCTGACCTACCGATTCGTGCGCGAGAGCGTGCTCGCCGATGGCGTGACGCTGCGACCGGCGAAGGTCCGGATTCCGGAGTGCCGCCGGGCATGGTCAACCTGTGCGAGCGAGGCGCCTCGATGCTGCTCCAGGCCGGGATGACGCTGCGATCGCGAGGCAAGGTCCTCTACGTGATCGGGAAGCATTGACGGACGACCTCAGCACGACACTCCGGCGGGAATACGAGGACGGTGCCACGATCGCCGATCTGAAGTCCCGCCATGGCCTCACCTATCACCGGGCGCGGGTGCTGCTGCTGGCGGCGGGCACGACGCTGCGCAAGAACGGCCCGCCGCCAGTCGTCCCGGCGTCGCGGAGCATGGTGATCGCCTACGAAAACGGGATGACTATCCCCGAGGTTGCCGACAGCTTCGGCTGCACCTACAGCATGATGCGGCGGAAGCTGCTCGCGGCGGGGATCACGCCGCGAAAGAAAGGCCGTCGGCACGGTTGAGCCCGACGGCCTCGTCTTCGCCCCGCCGCTACTTCGCTGCCCGAAGTGTGGCTAGCACGCTGACCGCCGCTTGGCGCGCGGCGTCACACGCGTCCTTCTTACCGATGTTGCCCTCGGACTGCTCCGCCGCAACGGTGATGGTTTGGTCGTCGCTGGTGCCCAGCGCGACCGCACATCCGCCCTCGACGCGCTCGGCGAGCACCTCGTACGCGGTCACGGGGTAGCCCTCGATCGGTTCGAGGGGTTCGACGATCTTGTAGGCCTTGCCCTTGGCGGCGTAGACGGCAGCCGTTCCGCCGTCCGGCCCGTTGCCAATGACCACGTTGACCGAAGGACGCGACGTGGACGGGGTGATCCACACACACGCAGGTCCCGCCGACTCGTTCCGGGGTGTGGCTTCGACTTTGGGCCCGATGAGATCTTGGGCTTGCGTGCTGGTCAACGCGTCGCAAGGCGACTGCCGGAACCGGGCGAGGTCGATCGGATTGGCCACCTTGGGAACGTCAGGTCCGGGAACTTGGCCGGCCGAACTCGACGGCGCGGGGCTTGTCCCGCCACCGGACGGGGTCGGTGTCCCATCATGCGGGGTGGAGCAGGCAGACAGGACCAGCGCTGCCGCGCCGCAAACAACGATCATGCGTCGCGTCACTAGATACCCTTCGACTGCTGGTTGATGTCCTCGGTGGCCCGCTCTTCGGCAGTGGCGTACTTGCCGAGCGCGGCCACATACTTGTCGGCCATCTTCTCGCAGTAGGCGACGCGTTGATTCAGAGCCACGATGAGCGCTTCGCCAGAAGATCGGATGAGCTGGGCGTTGTCCCCGCTCGCGTACTCGGCGCCTGGCGGCTGAGCCTTCGCGAGGTGCCGCGCGTCCACGATGTCGTTCCGGTATTCCTGGGCAAGCTCTCGCCACTCCTTGACGAGTTCTTGCAGGGTGGCCTCGTCGTACTTGTACCCCGCGCCCTCCGGAACCGATGTGCCGTACGAACCGCCGGACGGCCGGAAGTAACCAGCCACGCCCAGGTCCAGACCAGGTTCATAGGCAGGCGATCCCTCAGACATGGATCACCCCTCGCGACTTACACCGCACCACAACGGCCGGACGACGCCGCCCTGAAACCCCGATCATCACGGAACCCTCCCCTAATGTTCATGTCGATCGGTCTCGAAGGCCGAGCATAGGGCATCGTTACGCGACTAGAGGGCTACTCAGCGAAGCCGACGGCCACCGTCGTCGCGCGGCGACAACCGGGGTGACCTTGCGGCGGGCGAGGATCGTCGAGGCGATCGAGCCGAGCATGCCGACGACAGACACGACGAGGTTGATCGTGGTGTCGGGGATGACGAGCCATCCGCCGGCGACGGCGAGCGGTTCGGCCTGGACGATGGCGGGCTGGCCGGCGGGTCCGTTGTGCTGGCCCTCATGCGGCACCGACCGCGAAGTTGTGCTTGGCGATGTTGCGGATGGTCACCATGGTGGCGCCGACCATCACGTGCCTCGGAAACACCCTCGCCGCTCACACACCCCGGCACACTGTTGATCACCGTCACTCAGATCGCACCCACGCCACCGCCGTGTCATCCCACAGGGCGACACGAGGGACTGTTCCAGGATCGGTGTTTCCGGCCCGACACGCCGGGCTGAGGTCCGGCGGGATGGGCACTGTGAGTGATGACATCGGACCTTGTGAGTC
>NZ_JBVJCE010000002.1:0-156317 GCF_055588925.1 Amycolatopsis sp. NPDC041971
GGTACTTGTCGAGCAGCTCCCGCCCCCCGGTCTTTCTGTGTCTCCCCCCCCCCCCCCCCCCCCCCCCCCCCCCCCCCCCCCCCCCCCCCCCCCACCCCCTGAGGCCCTCGGCGGGCGACGCACGAGACTCACCCCCGCCGGTGAACGCCCCGGTCATCGCGCCGCTGCGCCATCTTTGTAACGCACCGTGAGTGGTGGCGGTCACACCGTTAGCGACCTTAGACTTCGTACGTCCTGCTACGACCACGTTGCCAAACCGTGTCCAATTGATGCGGCTTAATCGATTCAGCCGTCTTCCCCGAGACACATTCGGCGGCATATGTTGTCGCCCACAACATATGCGCGATGGTGCGACCGGTCCTCCAGGATCGCCGCCCGCGAGCAAGATCGGAGAAGGAACGAGGATGCGCAGCAGAACCCTTACCCTCCTCGCCGCGACGGTGGGCGCCGGCCTGGTGCTTTCCGCCTGCGGCGCCAACACCGCCGACTCGGGCAGCGGCAACTCCTCGCAGCCCGCGCCCGCCCCGGGCGGTGCCGCCGCCGGCGGCAAGGTCGGCGTCATCTTGCCGGAGACCGCCACCTCCGCGCGATGGGAGTCCTTCGACAAGCCGTTCCTGACCAAGGCGCTCAAGGACGCGGGCTTCGACGCCGACGTCCAGAACGCCCAAGGCGACGTGCAGAAGTTCACCACGCTGGCCGACGGCATGATCGCGCAGAACGTCAAGGTCCTGATCATCGCCGCCATCAACGGCGAGGTCGGCTCGGCGGTCGCCCGCAAGGCGCAGGCCGCGGGCATCCCGACGATCGACTACGACCGCCTGAACCTCGGTGGCAGCTCCGACTACTACGTCTCGTTCGACAACGAGAAGGTCGGCCAGCTGCAGGGCCAGGGTCTCGCCGACGCGCTGAAGGACAAGAAGGGCGCCGAGGTCGTCATGATCGAGGGCGCCCCGACCGACAACAACGCGACGCTGTTCGCCAACGGCCAGAAGTCCGTGCTCCAGCCGAAGTTCGCCAGCGGCGACCTGAAGCTCGTACGTGAGCAGGCCATCGACAACTGGGACAACCAGAAGGGCGGTCAGACCTTCGAGCAGATCCTGACCGACAACAAGGGCAGGGTCGACGGTGTCGTCGCCGCGAACGACGGTCTCGCCGGCGCGGTCATCACCGTGCTGAAGAAGAACGGCCTCAACGGCAAGGTCCCGGTCACCGGCCAGGACGCCACCGCGGACGGCCTCATGGCGATCCTGCGCGGCGACCAGTACATGACCGTGTTCAAGCCGATCAAGGAAGAGGCCGAAGCCGCGGCGAAGCTCGCCGTGCTGCTGGCCAAGGGCGACAAGGCGGGCGCCGACGCGCTGGCCACCGGCAAGGCGAAGGACCCGAAGGGCAACCGCGAGGTCAAGTCCGTGCTCCTCGAGCCGAAGATGACCACCAAGGACGGTGTCAAGGAGGTCGTGACGCAGGGCTACGTCAAGGCGGCCGAGATCTGCGGCGGCGACCTGGCCGCGGCGTGCACGCAGCTCGGTATCTCCTGACCCGTTAGATCCAGACGACCGGGCCGGGACGCTCTCCCGACAAGCGCGCCCCGGCCCGGTCTCCAGCCGGGAGAATTCGAGAACCCCCATGAGTGAACCCATCCTCGAACTGAAGCAGCTGAACAAGAGCTTCGGGCCGGTCCACGTGCTCCACGACGTGGACTTCAACGTGCGCGCCGGTGAGGTCACCGCGCTGGTCGGCGACAACGGTGCCGGAAAGTCCACTTTGGTCAAGTCGATCGCCGGGATCCACGGCTACGACTCGGGCACGGTGAAGTTCCAGGGCGAACCGGTGCACATCCACGGCCCGCGTGACGCCGCGGATCTGGGGATCGAGGTCGTCTACCAGGACCTCGCCCTCGCCGAGAACCTCGACATCGTGCAGAACATGTTCCTCGGCCGGGAACGCGGCAGCAAATGGCTGCTCGACGAGGCCAGCATGGAGAAGGCCGCCCGCGAGACGCTCGCCTCGCTCTCGGTCCGCACCGTGAAGTCCGTCCGCACGCCCGTTTCGGCCCTCTCGGGCGGGCAGCGGCAGACCGTCGCGATCGCCAAATCCGTGCTGTGGGACTCGAAGGTGGTCCTGCTCGACGAGCCGACCGCCGCGCTCGGTGTCGCGCAGACCCGTCAGGTGCTCGACCTCGTCCGCCGCCTCGCGGAGCAGGGCCTGGGTGTGGTGCTGATCAGCCACAACATGGCCGACGTCTTCGAGGTCGCCGACCGCATCGCGGTGCTCTACCTCGGCCGTCTCGTCGCCGAGGTGCACACCAAGGACGTCACCCACGGCCAGGTCGTGGAACTGATCACCGCCGGCCGATCCGGCGACCTCGGCCTTGCCCGCCCCGAAGCCGCCGTCCTCTAGAACCAGGCGAGAAAGAACCGGAAATGACTGAGACACCCGCAAAGCCCGCCTCGCCGGAGGGGGGCAAGCCGGCGGCCGCCGCGCTCAACTCGTCGGCGGCCATCACGGACTTCGGCATCGACACGACATCGATGTCAACGAGCGAGGCGGTCGGTGACTACTTCTCCCGGCTCAAGGCGGGGCAGCTGGGTTCGCTCCCGGCGCTGCTCGGCCTGCTCGTGCTGGTGATCGTGTTCGCCTCGCTGTCGGACACCTTCCTGACGATGAACAACATCGCGAACCTGATGGCCCAAGGCGCCGGCAAGGCGATCATCGCGATGGGCATCGTGTTCGTACTGCTGCTCGGCGAAATCGACCTGTCCGCGGGTACCGCGTCCGGGGTCACCGCCGCCGTCCTCGCGATGCATTACGTGCGCGACGGAAACCTGTTGGGCGGTATGGGGAACGGCGTGTTCATCGCGTTCCTCGTCGTGCTCGCGATCGCCGCGCTGCTCGGCGTGATCCTGCGGATCTGGGCGGGCGTCGGGTTCGCCGTGCTCGCCATCGCGCTGGTGCTGTCGGGAGCCGCGGCCAACCCGTGGATCGAGATGCTGCTCGCGATCAGCGTCGGTGGCGCTATCGGTGTCCTCACCGGGTTCCTCGTCTCGAAAATCGGGATGCCCTCGTTCGTCGTGACGCTGGCGCTCTTCCTTGCCTGGCAGGGTGTCATCCTCCAGTTCATCGGTGAGGGCGGCACGCTCGGCATCAGCACCTCGGACGTGTTGTTCAAGGTCGCCAACGGCAATCTGTCCACTGTGGGCAGCTGGATCCTCTTCCTGGTCGCCGCCGGTGGTTTCGCCGCGGTGACACTGGGCCAGCATTTCTCGCGGCTCAAACGCGGCCTGGTCACCCAGCCGACGCCGATGGTGCTGTTCAAGGTCGGCGCGATCGGCGTGGTCGCCGCGATCGCGACCTATCTGCTGACCCTGAACCGCGCGCCGAACCCGAACATCGTCATCTCCGGCGTCCCGTACGTCGTGCCGATCGTGCTCGGCCTGCTGGTGCTCGGCACCTATGTGCTCAACCGCACGCAGTACGGCCGTCACATCTACGCCGTCGGCGGCAACCGCGAGGCGGCCCGCCGCGCCGGTATCAACGTCGAGAAGATCCGCGCTTCGGTGTTCGTCATCTGCTCGGCGGTGGCGGCGATCGGCGCGATCGTCTACTCGTCGAAGGTCGGTTCGGTCGACCCGCAGGCCGGTGGCCTCAACACGCTGCTGTTCGCGGTCGGCGCCGCCGTCATCGGTGGTACGTCGCTGTTCGGCGGCAAGGGCCGGGTCGTCGACGCGGTGATCGGTGGTCTCGTGCTGGCGGTCGTGGAGAACGCGCTCGGCCTGCTGAAACAGTCTGCGGCGGTGGTCAACATCGTCACCGGTTTGGTGCTGCTTCTCGCGGCCACGGTGGACGCGCTGTCCCGTCGCCGCGCGGCTGCGTCGCCGCGCTGAGTCCGCATGGAATGATGAAGCCCGTGACCAGCACACCCGTTGCACGACCAGACGAGGTGCGCAGGCACAACCGCACGACCTTGCTCCGGTTGCTGCACGTCAGCGGCCCGAGTACCAGGGCGACCCTGGCCACCGAGCTGGGGCTCAACCGCAGCACCATCAAGACCCTCGTCGACGGCCTCGCGGAAGCAGGTGTCGTCGAGGAGCGGGTCCCGAGGCCGGGACGAGGGGCGGGCCGCCCCTCGCTCCTGGTCCTGCCGCAGCCGCACGCGGCGGTGGTGCTCGCGGTCGACCTCCAGGTCGAACACGTCGCGATCGCGCTGATCGGGTTCGGCGGCCAGATCCTCGGGCGCAACAGCTGGAACCTCCACGGCCGGATGCGGGAGGCCGACGAGGTGATCACGCATGTGATCGAGTCGACCACCGTGTTAGCGGGCGACCTCGGCGTGCAGCCGATCGCCGCTGGGGTGTCCGTGCCCGGCGTCGTCCGCCGGGCCGACGGGCATGTCCATGAGGCGCCCAACCTGCGCTGGACCGACGTGGCGCTCGGGGAACGGCTCGGCGGTGTGCTGCGTATTCCGATCCTGGTCGGCAACGACGCCGAACTCGGCGCCGTCGCCGAACACCTGCGCGGCGCCGCGCGAGGCTCGTCCGACGCCGTCTACGTCTCCGCCGACGTCGGCGTCGGGGGAGGGATCATCGCGGACGGCTCGTCGCTGCGCGGCGGCGCCGGGTACGTCGGTGAGATCGGGCATATGGCGATCCGGCCGGGCGGCCGTCCCTGCTACTGCGGGTCCAGCGGCTGCTGGGAGACCGAGGTCGGCGAGGCGGCGCTGTGCCGCGCGCTCGACCTGCCCGAGGACACCCCGCGCGGAGCGATCATGTTCGAACTGCGCGAACTGGGCCGAGACCCGCACGCGGCCGAGGAGCGGCTCTCGGAGTTCGCGGAATGGCTGACGCTCGGCCTGGTGAACGTGGTCAACCTGCTCGGTCCGCAACTGGTCGTGCTGGGCGATCTGCTCACCGTGCTGCCCGAGTCGGTCGTGCGGTCGGTGGCGGCCGAGGTCCGGCGGCGGAGCCTGGTCAGCCGCGCCGTGGGCGGGACGCAGATCGTGAGCTCGGCGCTCGGTGCCGACGTGAAGCTGCTGGGCGCGGCCGAGGCCGCCTTCGAGATGATCTTGGACACCGTCTAGCTCGCGTTTAGTCCTCTGGATGCGGTACTTGCACACGCAACGATCGCATCCAGAGGACTAAACGCGGTCTTTCAGGAGGCCTGACAGCAGGGCCACCAGGGCGGCGAGGGACTTCTCCTTCGCCGTTTCGGGGTCTTCGGCGTGCGCGATCATCAGCGCCGCCTCAGCGCAGGCGCTCAGCGTCAGTTGCGCCAGCTCCGGGATCGGCGCGTCGATCAGCAACCCGTCCGTGGCGGCGGCCTCCAGGACCTCCGTGATCAGGCCCAGCCCGTACCGGTTCTCCAGCTCACGCCATTCCTGCCAGCCGAGTACCGACACGGCGTCCGTGAGCGCGATCCGCACCACCTCGGGCCGCAGGCACAGGTCCAGGAACCGGCTCAGCGCGCCCAGCGCGGCCGACCACGGATCGTCCGTCGCTCGCAGGACGGTCCGGAGTTCTTCGGTGATCTCCGTTTCGATCTGCTCGATCACGGCGCGGAACAGCCCCTGTTTGTCGCCGAAGTGGTGGTACAGCGCGCCACGGGTGACACCCGCCGCCCGGACGATCTCGTCGGTGGGAACGGCGGCGTAACCCTGTTCGGCGAACAACGTCCGCGCCCCCGTGATCAACGCGGCTCGCGTCGATTGCGATCGTTCGGTCTGGCTACGTCGTGGCGTGGGCACGCAGGAATTCCACCATCATGCCGCTCAGCCGCTCCGGCTGGTCCTCCGGCACGAAGGCGTAGGAGTCCTCGATCGTCTTCAGTTCGGCGTTCGGCAGGACTCCGGCGAGCTTCTCGCCCAGCCACAACGGGAAGTGCCGGTCTTCGGGTGCCCAGGCCAGCAGGACGGGCTTTTCGAAGGCGGGCAGCCGCTCGGCGGCGGTCAGGGTGTACCGGTTGTCGACCCCGGCGAGGAATCGCGCCAGGTCTTCGCGGATCGCCCGGTCACGGCGGCTGGGCAGCAGGTAGGCGTCGAGGATGTGGCCGGGAACCGGGTGTTTGGCCAGCCAGAGGAAGTCCGTCGTTTCCAGCAGCCACCTCCAGCGCAACGCCTGGACCATCGTCGGGACGCCGCCGGGGAGGCGCGCCAGCGTGCTCAGCCCTCTGAACATCGGTGGGAGGAAGCGTTCGAAGGAGTCCGACGGGGTCAGCACGACCCGGCCCACCCGTTCCGGGGTCGTGGTCATGAGCAGTTGCGTGAGCGCGCCGCCGGTGTCGTTCGCGACCACGGTGGCGTCGGTCAGGTCGAGCACTTCGAGGAAGCCCGCGATGAGCGCGGCGACCCCGGGCGGGCTCAGGTCGGCGCCGGGGACCGGGATCTCGTGCGAGCCCAGCGGCCAGTCCGGGGTCAGGCAGCGGAAGCCGGCGTCGGCGACAGCGGGGGCCACCTTCCGCCAGAGCAGGCCGTTGGTGAGCAGGCCGTGCACGAAGACCACGGGAGGGCCTTCGCCGCGGTCACGGTAGCGGATGCGGGCGACACCGAGGTCGGCCTCGTGCACCTCGCCGAGGAAGTCGCTGGTCGTCATGGGCACAACATACATGCAGTATGTATGTTTTGGAAGATGCCCGGGGTGCCTCGCCCCAGGAGCCTTGAAACAAAACAGTGCGGCCGGCGCGCTCCATGAGGAGCGGCCGGCCGCCGGGTGGTCGTGGACTGGTGGGCTACCGCTGAATGTCCGCGGACATTTCCTTGAGCTTCGTTTCGTGTGCGCGGGCGTGGTGACCACAGAAGAGCAACTCGCCACCGGTGCTGAGAATGGCCCGAACCTGGGCCGCAGCTCCACACCGGTCACATCGGTCGGCAGCGGTCAGTTCGGGGCGGGTGAGCGTCGGTGAAGTCATTGGAGTCTCCCTCCGTCCCGGCACCGGTGGCCCGGTGCCATCGATCCAGCTACGACCACTTCGGCACTGATGCCGGCAACGTTCGTTCCCGGCCCCGCCGTGTTCGTGCTTCCACTCTTCCAGACGTTTGGCGACCCGCAAGTGTTCCCGTGCGGGTGTCTCATTTGTCACTGGTAATTACCTCGTATGCCGTAGCGTAATCACGCAACGTGGGAGAAGACGCCCCGCCGAACCGTCTTTTCCCACGTCAGGCACCATGCGGAGGTGGGTATCGCAGTCCTCCGGAACCGTCTTTCGAGCGTGCCGGCGCCGGTCTTGTTCGTTCTCAGCGGAATTTCCATGTACGTCGGTGCGGCCGTCGCCGTAGGTCTCTTTTCGGTCGCCTCCCCCGCGGGGGTGGCCTGGCTTCGCTGTCTCGGGGCGGCGGTGGTCCTCCTGGCGTGGCGCAGGCCACCCCGCTCGGCGTGGACCGGGCGCACGTTCCTGCTCGCGGGTGCGTTCGGCATCGTCACCGCCGGGATGAACGTGCTCTTCTACGAAGCGATCGCGAGGTTGCCGCTCGGCACCGCGGTCGCCATCGAGTTCGCGGGGCCCGTGGTGGTGGCGGCGATCGGTTCGCGCACCCGTCGCGACGTCTTCGCGCTGCTGCTGGTGGCGGCCGGGGTGATCGCCATCGCGGACGTCCGCCTCGAAGGCAGCTTGCTCGGCGTGCTGTTCGCGCTGGGCGCCGCGGCCGCCTGGGCCGGGTACATCCTGCTCGGGAAGCGGGTCGCGGTCGGCGGGAACGGGATCGACGGGCTGGCCGTCGGGTTCGCCGTCGGCACCGTGGTGCTGTCGCCGCTGGCGTTCGGCACGGGCGCCGTGTGGGCTTCGCCACGTCTGCTGCTGCTGGGCATCGGGGTGGGCGTGCTCTCGACCGTCGTGCCGTACGCGCTCGACCAAGTGGTCCTGCGCAAGGCCGGGCGGGCGCGGTTCGCGCTGCTCCTCGCGTTGCTGCCGGTCACGGCGGGGCTGATCGGCTTCCTGTGGCTCCGGCAGGTGCCGACCCCGCCCGAGGCGATCGGCACGCTGGCCGTCGTCGCCGGGGTCGCGCTGCGTTCGCCGGGGAAACGCGATGGCCCGGCGCCTTCCTGAGCGGGATACTGACCAATCTGTGGCGCTTCGAGCACCAGGAGGACAAGTGGCCGAGATCCGGCGGGCCGATACCGTCGAAGAGGTCGTCGCCGCTCAGCACCTGTTCGACGGACCGGCGCAACAGGCGGCGTCCGAGAAGTTCCTCGCGGCGGAGGAGAACCATCTCCTGATCGCTTACGAGGACGGCGAACCCGCGGGGATGATCACCGGCACCGAGGTGACGCATCCGGACAAGGGCACCGAGATGTTCCTCAACGAACTCGACGTCAGCCCGGACTACCAGCGCCGCGGAATCGGCCGTGACCTGGTCGACGCGCTGGCCGGGATCGCCCGGGAGCGTGGCTGCCGCGGGATGTGGGTCGGGGTCGAAAGGGACAACGAGGCCGCGCTGGCGACCTACGCCTCGGCGGGAGCGTCGAACGACGGCCCGTTCATCATGCGGTCGTGGACGTTCGACGAGTGAGGTCCTCCGGAATCGACGGCGACCGGACGGGGTTGTCCGGCCGCCGCTGGCTGCCCGGTGGCGAGCATCTCGTCGCCGTCGCACGGGCCGAACTCCCGCAGAAGGACGGGCTCGCCGGGCCGTTCGCGGCGCTGGCCGCCCTGCGCGCGGCGGGCTTCGACGTCGCCGGTCAGGACGAGGTCGCCGCGCTGGCGGGCACTACGCCGGAGGGACTGCCGCGGGCGATCGGGACGCTGTCGGGCGGGCGGCTCGCCGCGGTGCCCGCCACCGGGAACCGGTCGCCGCGGTCGGTGTTCATGCTCCTGGCCGCGTTGTGGCGGCTGCCGAGGGTCGCGTTGATCGCGGAGGTCGACCCGGCCGAATTCGGCGCGCACGACACGCCGGCGCGAGCGCTGCTCGACTACCTCGACACGGGTCTCCCGCCGCTGTGGTCGTCCCGCTGGCGCGCGGCCGCCGGGCATCGCGTGCTGGCGACCGGAATGCGCATCGGCGCCGAAGGAACCTTGGTGTCCATTATGGACGGTTATCCGTCCTTGGGGGACAACGGATTGCACGACCAGCCGGTGGAATGGGTGGCCGCCGCGCTGAAGCGGATGCTGGTCGTGGTGGACGACACCGACACCGAGGCCGCCGTCGCGGCGATCACGACGGCAGGTCTGTGGAGCTGACTTCGTCCTTCGCGAAGCGCGAATGCCCGCGCCCGTAGAAGACGTAGATCAGCAGACCGAGCAGCAGCCAAGCGGCGAACCGCAGCCAGGTCATCACGTCCAGGTTGAGCATCAGGTAGAAGCACGCCAGCGCCGCCACGATGGGCAGATAGGGCGAAAACGGCACGGAGAACGGACGCTCCAGATCCGGACGGCGCTTGCGCAGCACCGGGACGGCCAGCGCGACGATGATCATCGCCGACAGCGCGCCGATGCTGACCATGTCGGCGAGTTCGGAGATCGGCACGAACGCGGCCAGCGCCGCGATCAGCACGGCACCGGCGATGGTCATCCGGTGCGGGGTGCCCCAGCGCGGATGCGCCGTGCCGAACTTCTTCGGCAGCAGGCCGTCGCGGCCCATCGCGAACCCGATCCGGCCGATCGTCACCAGTTCCACCATCATCACCGACGTCAGTCCGGTGACCGCGCCGAGCGAGATCAGCGCGCCCACCCAGTGCTGCCCGACCCGGTCGAAGGCGTCGGCGAGCGGGGCGCCCGCGTCGATCTCGGCGAACGGCACCATCCCGGTCAGCACCAGCGAGACACCGATGTAGAGCAGCGCGCAGACCCCGAGCGCGCCGAGAATGCCGACCCGCAGATCGCGTTTCGGGTTCACGGTCTCCTCGCCGAGGTTGGCGAGCGCCTCGAAACCGGTATAGGCGAAGAAGACGACAGCGGCGGCCGTCACCATTCCGGCGATTCCGTAGACGGACTGTTCGAGCCCGAGCGCGGCTTGCACGATCGGCTGATGCAGGGTGCTCGCCGTCTCCGCCGGTGCCTGCGCGGGCGGGATGAACGGCGTCAGGTTCTCGCCGCGGATGTAGAACACGCCGACGGCGAGGATCAGCACGCACACCGCGACCTTGACCAGAACGAGCAGATTCGTCACCCGCGCCGACTCCTTGATGCCGAGGACGGCGATCACGGTCAGCACGGCGATGATCGCGACAGCGCCGATGTTCACCTTCGCGTCTTCGCCGAACCAGTCGGGGGAGAGCCCCATCAGATTCGCGAGATAGCCGGACCACCCGCGTGACACGACGGCCGCGCCGAGGGCGAACTCCAGCAACAGATCCCAGCCGATGATCCAGGCGAAAGTCTCGCCGAGGGTGGCGAAGGCGTAGGTGTAGGCGCTGCCCGCCGTCGGCACGCTGGAAGCGAGTTCGGCGTAACAGAGGGCGGCCATCCCGGCCACCACGGCGCCGAGCACGAACGAGAGTGTGACCGACGGGCCCGCGTGGGTTTTCGCCTCGACTCCGGCGAGGGTGAAGATCCCGGTACCGATGATGATGCCGACCCCGAAGCCGATCAGGTCGCGCCCATGCAGACGGCGTTTCAGCTCACCGGAATCCTGCCGTTGCAGGACCTCGTCCACGTCCAGAGTTCGCCGCATGAAAAGTCACGCTAGAAGATCACCGACCGACTCGCAGATCGATGGGAGTTCACCCCTCCAGCACGACGCCGTTCTCCTGCGCGAGGATCGCCGCCTGCACTCGCGACCGCAGGTCCAGTTTCGTCAGCACCCGCGAAACGTGCGTCTTCACCGTGGTCTCGCCGATGTGCAGCCGGGTGCCGATCTGCGCGTTGGACAGCCCGCCGCCCAGACACGCCAGCACTTCGCGCTCGCGTTCGGTCAGGTCCCCGAGCCCGGCGGGGACGAGGGAAGGTTCGCGTGTCCCCGCGGCGAAGGCGGCGATGAGCTTTCGCGTGACTTGCGGAGCGAGCACTCCTTCGCCCGCCGCGACCAGCTTCACCGCCTCGATCAGCCTCGACGCCTCCACCGACTTCAGCAGGAACCCGGCCGCGCCCGCCCGCAGCGCGGCGTGGACGTACTCGTCGAGATCGAAGGTGGTCAGCACGAGTACTTCGCACAATCCCGCCGCGGTCAGTTCCCGCGTGGCGGCGATGCCGTCGACGCCGGGCATGCGGACGTCCATCAGCACGACGTCCGGCTTCAGCGCCTTCGCCTGGCGGATGGCGGTGGCACCGTCCGCGGCCTCGCCGACCACCTCGATGCCCTCGGCGTTCCCGAGGATCATCATCAACCCGGCACGGATCGCGCCGTGGTCGTCGGCGACCAGGACTTTGATGGTCAAGACCCCTCCAGAGGCAGTTCGGCGCGGACCAGCCAGCCACCGCCGGACGGCCCGGCGGCGAGGGTGCCGCCCACCGCGGCGGCGCGTTCCCGCATGTTCAGCAGGCCGAGTCCGGTCCCGCCGTCGTCGAGGCGGCCCGGCTGAAGATCGTTGCGCACCTCGACGGTGAGTATGCCGCCGCGCGAGCGGATGTCGAGGACCGCGCGTCCGCCGGGGGCGTGTTTCACCGCGTTGGTCAGCGCCTCCTGCGCGATCCGGTACGCCGTCAGATCGACCGCGGCGGGCAGCGGGGACGACGGGTCCGGCACGGAGCCGAGTTCGACCTCCAGCCCGCTCGCCCGCGCCGATTCGACCAATTTGGACAGTTCGGCCAGCCGCGCGGGCGCCGTCGGCTCGATCTCGGTGTCCGCGCGCAACAGCCCGATCATGGCGCGCATCTCGTCCAGCGCGTTCACACTGTTCTCCCGCACCGATTCCAGGACCTTCCTGGACAGCTTCGGGTCGGCGGTGGCCATCGACAACGCGGCCTCGGACTGGATCGCGATCGCCGAGAGATGCCCGGCGATGACGTCGTGCAGATCCCGCGCCATCTTCGAGCGTTCCCCGGCGACGGCGGCCCTCCGGTCCAGTTCGCCGATCGTGGCCAGCTGGACCGCGTTCGCCCGTTCGTTGTCGGCGATGTCCCGCTGTTGCCGCACGTTCGCCGCCCACCACACCGGGGTGACGAGGAACGGCAGGAACGCGAACGCCACCAGGATCGCCGTCCGCCACTGCGAGGAGAGGACGAGCGCCAGGCAGACCACCGCGAGCGTCCCGATCGCGGCGATGCCGATCATCGTCCTGCTGGTCCGCCGTGAACCGTAGAGCGTCGTCGCGTAGAGGAAGTCGGTGAAGACGACGAGGATCGGCAGCGAAGGACTGATTGCCACGTCCACGGCGACCACGACCAACGCGCCGAGCAGCGCCCACGGAACCTTGCGGCGCAGCATCTCCAGCGCGCACAGCACGGTCAGCTCGGTCAACCGGATCCACAGTGGTGTCGTGTCCGGGCCGTTGAGCAGCACCTGCATCCCGCTGAGATAGACCAGGGCGCCGATGAGCCAGGTGCCGAGCGCGATGACGAGGTCCTGCTTCCACTGCGGAAGGTGACTCAAGCGCGGGACCAACGTGGGCACCGGTCCATCCCAGCACATCGGGGCGGGCGGCGGGGTCCTACGAACTGATGACGATGATCTCCTGCCCTTCACCGACGCGCCGGACCGCCATCGGAGACGAAGCTCGAAGGGTGAACAAGATCTGGGACTTTTTCGCGGAGAATCCGATGGCGGCGGTGATCGCCGCCGGGGAGATCGGTTTCTGGGTCGCCATCGGAGCCGGCCTGCTGGCCCGCTACCTGCTCCGGCTCAAGCGGACGAGCACCGTGCTGCTGGCGCTCACCCCGGTGATCGACATCGTGGTGCTGGTCGCGACGGTGCTCGACCTCCAAGGCGGCGGCAAGGCGAACTTCGTGCACGGTCTCGCCGCGGTGTACCTCGGCTTCAGCGTGGCGTTCGGGCCGTCGATGATCCGGTGGGCCGACGTGCGGTTCGCGCACCGGTTCGCCGGCGGGCCGCCCCCGGCGCCCAAGCCGAGGGGGCGGGAGAAGGCCCGCGTCGAATGGCGTGAGTGGGGCAAATGCGTACTGGCGTGCGGGATCGCCGCCGCCGTGCTGCTGGGGCTGATCTTCCTGGTGGGCAACGGCGAACAGGTCGCGCCGTTGTGGGGCTGGTTGCCGCGGCTGGGGGTCGTGACAGCCATCTGGTTCGCCACCGGGCCGCTGTGGCAGCAGCTTTCACCCAAGGACGACGACCGAGTTTCGGAAGGGGCGCGACGATGATCGAACTACTGGGGATCCTCCTGCTGGTGCAGGGCGGGGGAGGGCTGATCAACCGGCTGCTGGGCAGCACGAATCCGAGCTGGTTCGTCCAGCTCCACCTGCTCCCGCCGGGGATGCACATCGTGGTGAGCGTGCTGATGGTCGCCGCGGGCGTCGGGGTGCTGTTCGCCGAACGCGCGCGTAAGCAACGCCGCCGGTCGTAGCCGGATTCGCGGCTTCTCCGGGGGCCGCGTGCGGATTACCATGAGTCATGGCCACCGGGCCCGTCGCGCTGTACACCGTTGTCGCCGTGGCGCCGTCGGTTCTCTTCTGGTGCGCGCTGAAGGTGCCCGCCGTGCTGCGCCGGTGGCGGCGGCGCCGGGAACCGGAGGTCCCGGCCGGGCCGCCCATCGAGAAGCTCGCCGCCGATCTCCGCCGGGTGCACCGGCTGCTGGCGGAACTTCCTTCCGGCGCTTCCGCCGTCCGCCGGTACGGCACCAGGCAGGCGTACGACGCGCTGCTCGTCCAGGCCTGCCGAGAGGTCGAGGTCGACCACCGGCTGGACGAGCTACCGGAGGGCTTCGACCGTGGGGTCGAACGCTTGCGTGTCGAAGAATCCCTGGCCGAGCGCGGACTTTCGGTGTCCTGACGGCGTTTGTATCGAATGTATGCGCGTGGCCGGGAGGCTGGCGGGCATGAAGAGGCTGGGACTTCTCGCTGCACTGCTGCTGGTGTTCGCGCTCATCCCCGGGGTCGCCTCCGCCGCGGCCGCGTTCCCGAGGATGAACGCGGCCACGGTCGACGGCTTCCGCTGGACGTCCGGTTCGACCTTCGACGCCTACGGCGCCCGGATCGCCGCGCTGGAGAAACACCTCCCGCCGCGCGGCCTGCCGGAGATCCTGTCGTCGGCCAACCGGAAGGCGCGGCCGCTGTGCCACGGCACGTATCTCGCGGCGGCGCTGAAACCGGCGGGCTTCTGCTGGGAGGACGCCAACGACGACAAGACCAACGACTGGATCCCGCAGGGGCTGACCGGTTCGGGTGACGCCGACGCGGCGACCGGGAAGGTCGGCGGGAAACGGGTCGTGGCGGCCTCCTGGCACACCCCCGGCGACACCATGGTCCGGCTGTCCTTTGTGGACGCCACCGGGTTCGGTTACCGGCACGTGCTGCTCGTGGAACCGACGTCGAACGACAACTTCGCCGTCGTGCAGGGGCACGGGCACGGGATGACCTGGATCGGGAACCGGCTGTTCGTCGCGACCACCGGGGGAGTGGTGCGGGTCTTCGACACGACGCACTTCTGGAAGGTCGACGACAGCTCCGGCGTAGTCGGGAAGGGCCCGGACGGCAAATACCACGCGGCCTTCTACGACTACGCGATGCCGCAGATCGGCGCGTACTGGTATCCCGGCGGCGGCACCTGCACCCACGCTCCCGGGACGCGGCCGTGTCTCTCGACGATGTCGTTCGATCACAGTGACGGCTCGATCGTGACCTCGGAGCACCTTCCGAAGGCCGCGGGCGGCCGGGTGCTGCGGTGGCCGTTCGACCGCGCGACCGGCCTGCCCAAGGTGTCGGCCGACGGGACCGTGCACGCGAAGGAAGGGTTCGTGTCGCCGGTGTGGGGCATGCAGGGAGCGGTGGCGCGCAACGGGTATTTCGTGATGACCGGCGTATGCCCCGAGTACGCCGGGGTGGCGGGCGACCATCCGTCGTGCCTGCACGGCGGGGTCGGCGGGACCTCGACGTCGCGGCTGAGCGGCAAGGCGCCGGTGAACTCGCAGAACCTTTCGTACTGGCCGGCGACAGGGGAGCTGTGGCTGATGAACGAGCAGCTCCGGGAGCGGGTGACGGTGCACGTGCCGTGGACGACCCTGACCGGCAGGCCCTGACCGGCCCGGTCGTGAGTGATTTGGGTAAGGGCCGAGGTATCTAGCGAGGCCAAAGCCCCGGATCTTCCCCAGTACATGAAGGCCCCCTTCCTTGCGCCTAGGTACAGGAAGGGGGCCTTCATGTACTACACCCGGCATCAGGCAAAGACACGACACGGCCCACCTGCGGTCAGTGGGCGAAGTCCCAGCGCGTGGCGCCGTGCGGTTCGGCGCCGGCCACGCCGATCGCGCGGTGCGGGGTGAGGCGGTAGAGGTACCAGGGTGGCGGTCCCGCGCTGGGCGCGCTGAAGGAAGCTGTGAGCGCGTCGCCCTCCACTGACGCGGGCCAACCGCCTGTCCGGTAGACCGCCGCCACCCGCTCCAGCGTCGCCGGGTCGGTGACCCGGTGCGCCTCACCCTCCATCGTGAGGTCGATTCCCCGCAGTCGCACCGAAACCGCGCACGCCGGGTTCGCCGCCAGGTTGCGGGACCGACGGGTTTCCGGCCCGCCTTTGAAATACAGGGCGTCGTCCACCCAGACGGCACCGACACCCGCCGAGTGCGGGCGTCCGTCGGGACGCACGGTCGTCACGAAGAAGGTCAGATCGGCGGTGGGCGTGTCCTCGGCGAGGATTTCGCGCGGACGGCTCCACGGCAGCTCCGCGGAGCCGTAACGGTCGAGGTTCTTGGTCGAAATCGGGTTCGTCGTCATACCCACGCGTCGAACGAGCGAGCCGCGATTCGACACCGGACGCGAAAAACCCCGCCACCGGAACGGCGACGGGGTCTTTCGTGAGCCTGGGATCAGTCCAGGTAGTCGCGCAGCACCTGCGAACGCGACGGGTGACGCAGCTTCGACATCGTCTTCGACTCGATCTGCCGGATGCGCTCACGGGTCACCCCGTACACCTGGCCGATCTCGTCGAGCGTGCGCGGCTGGCCGTCGGTGAGGCCGAACCGCAGCCGCACCACACCCGCCTCACGTTCGGACAGCGTCTGCAGCACCGACTGGAGCTGGTCTTGCAGCAGCGTGAACGACACCGCGTCGACCGCGACGACGGCTTCGGAGTCCTCGATGAAGTCACCGAGCTGCGAGTCGCCCTCGTCGCCGATGGTCTGGTCGAGCGAGATCGGCTCGCGGGCGTACTGCTGGATCTCGAGGACCTTCTCCGGGGAGATGTCCATTTCCTTCGCGAGCTCTTCGGGGGTGGGCTCGCGACCGAGGTCCTGCAGGAGTTCACGCTGTATACGGCCGAGCTTGTTGATGACCTCGACCATGTGCACCGGGATACGGATGGTGCGGGCCTGGTCGGCCATCGCGCGGGTGATCGCCTGACGGATCCACCAGGTGGCGTACGTGGAGAACTTGTAGCCCTTGGTGTAGTCGAACTTCTCGACCGCGCGGATCAGACCGAGGTTGCCCTCCTGGATCAGGTCCAGGAACGCCATGCCACGGCCGGTGTAGCGCTTGGCCAGCGAGACCACGAGCCGGAGGTTCGCCTCCAGGAGGTGGTTCTTCGCCCGCTCACCGTCGCGCACGATCCACTTGAGGTCGCGCCGCATCTGGGTGACGAGCTTCTCGCCCTCCTCCTCGGCGTTGCGGACGCGTTCGGCGGCGTAGAGCCCGGCCTCGATGCGCTTGGCGAGCTCCACCTCCTCCTCCGCGTTCAGCAGGGCGACCTTGCCGATCTGCTTGAGGTACGCGCGGACCGAGTCGGCCGAAGCGGTGAGCTCGGCGTCCTTGCGGGCCTGGCGCAGCGCCTCGGACTCTTCCTCGTCCCAGACGAAGTCCGGGTGGTCGGAGGTCTTTCCGGCGTTCTTGTCGGCCGTCGTGCGGCGCCCGCGCGGAGGCGTCTCTTCGACGTCCTCCTCGGACTCCGCGTCCTCTTCCGTTTCCTCGGTGACCGTCGCGTCGACGACGTCCACCTCGACCTCTTCCAGGTCGGACAGATCCGGGGTTTCGAGTTCGGCTTCGTCGAGCTCTACCGGACCGTCTTCCGGATCGCCGTCTTCGGTCTTGACACCCTTGGTGGTGGGTTTCTTGGCCGGAGCCTTCTTCGCCGGGGCCTTCTTCGCGCCTGCCGCCTTGGCGGCGGTCTTGCGCGCCGCGGGCTTCGCCGCGTCGGTGGCTGCCTCGTCGGCCGGCTCGCCGGCTGCGGTCGCTGTCTTCGTCCCGCTTCGGGTTGCGGTTCTTGCGGCTGCCACTTACGCCCTTTCGCAGCGGTCGATCATGACGAGCCGAGGCGTGATGGTCTCGGCTGCCTCAAACGTCGGGGAACACCCCTCGGCCTGCGATTTCCCTCGTTCTGGTGGGTGCCGCCGCCGGGGGCCGTGTTCCATTGTAACGACGATACGTGACAGCGTCGCGGCGCGGACCACCACCCGGCGGGCGCGACACGCCGTGCGACCCGCCGAAGTGACATCCGTGGCGCGGATGTCAGCGTGGGCGCGTCAGTGCTCGATGCCCTCCGCGGCGGCGGCCGCCGCGCCGACGATGCCCGCGTTGTTCTGCAACGACGCGACGATCACCGGGGTGCGGATGTCCAGCAGCGGAACCCATTTGTGCGATTTCTTGCTGACCCCGCCGCCGACGATGAACAGATCCGGCCAGATCAGATTTTCCAGCACGGAGAGATACCTGTTCACCCGTTCCGCCCATTCGGGATACGAGAGGTCCTCGTTGTCCTTCGCCGACGCCGCGGCCTTCTTCTCCGCGTCGAAACCGTCGACCTCGATGTGGCCGAATTCGGTGTTGGGCACGAGCTTGCCGTCCTGGAAGACCGCACTGCCGATGCCGGTGCCGAAGGTCAGCAGCGCCGTCACGCCGCGTTTCGCGATCGGGTCGCCCCAGCGGATCTCGGCCATTCCGGCGGCGTCGGCGTCGTTGAGCATCGCGATGTCGTCCTCGCCGCGGCCGAGGCGTTTGGCGAACAGGGCGTCGGCGTCGGTGCCGATCCATTCGCGGTCGATGTTCGCCGCGGTGTGCGCGACGCCCTTCTTGACCACCGCGGGCAGGGTGACGCCCACCGGGCCGTCCCATCCCGCTTGGGCGGTGATCTCGGCGACGACGTCCGCCACCGCCTCGGGGGTCGACGGCTTCGGCGTGTCGATGCGGATCCGGTCGCCGATCAGCTGTCCCTCCGCCAAGTCGACCAGCGCGCCCTTGATCCCGCTGCCGCCGATGTCGATACCGAAACCTCGGGTCGCCTCCACCACGGACGTGGTCCCTTCTCGCACGATTCAGAAGCCTGCCTCGGAGACTTTAACCGGATGTGGTGACATGGCGGACGTGGGAGTTGACGAGACGTTGCTGAAGAGTGTCGCCGAGCGTGTCGCGGGCGAGGCCGCCGAACTGGTCCACGAGGCCTGGACCGGGATGAACGCGGGCCGTGAGGTGCGCGTGGACACCAAATCCGCCGACACCGACGTGGTGACCGCGGTGGACCACGAGTCGGAACGGCTGGTTCGCGCCCGGCTCGCCGAACTGCGCCCCGACGACGCCGTGCTCGGCGAGGAAGGCGGCGGGATCGCCGGCGACGGGGTGACCTGGGTGGTCGACCCGATCGACGGGACGGTGAACTTCCTCTACGGGCTGCCGTGGTTCGCCGTGTCGGTGGCCGCACAGGTGGGCGGGGTGTCGGTGGCCGGCGCCGTCGTCGAACCGGTCAGCGGTCGCCGCTGGACCGCCGCGCGCGGGCAGGGCGCGTTCCTCGACGGGCGGCGGCTGTCGGTCAACGCCCCGCGACGGCTCGATCTGACCCTCGTCGGCACCGGGTTCGCCTACAAGGTGGAACGGCGGACGAAGCAGGCCCGGTTCGTCGCGGAACTGGCGACCAGGGTGCGGGACGTGCGGCGCAACGGGGCCGCCTCGCTCGATCTGTGCGCGGTCGCGGCGGGCTGGCTGGACGCCTACGTCGAACACGGCCTCGGGCACTGGGACTGGGCCGCGGGGGCGCTCATCGCCGCCGAGGCGGGTGCTCTCGTGTCGTTGCCGGGGGAGGACGCCGAGCTGGGACCGGACGCGACCTTCGCGGTGGCGCCGTCGATCGAGGGCCCGTTGCGTCAGGCGCTGCTCGACTCGGGTGCGGGCGTGATCTGAGCCTCAGCGTGCGCCATGAACGGTCCGTTACTTGCAAATTTTGCAAGTAACGGACCGTTCATGGCGCTTGAAAGAGCTTTAGCGCTTGAAAGAGCTTTAACAGGGAGCTTCGCGAGCGGCCTTCAGCAGCGTCTGGTCGATCACCGGGGTACCGCCGCCGGCCGACTGCTCACCGCCGCCGCTGCCCTGCTGCGCCTTCGACCACCGAGTGAGCTGGTCGAGGACCTGGCGCGCTTCCGCCTTCGGGCGGACGTCGCCGAGCAGGGTGCCGGTGGTGAACGTGACCGAAGCGTCCTTGCGGTTGTCCTTGACCAATTCCGCGCACGGGACCACCAGGCTCAGCGTGCGGGCCGCGGCCGCGCCGTTCTCGCCGAAGCGGATCTGGCCGCGGCACTTGGCTTCGGCGTTCTTGTAGGCCGGGTCGACGTCCGGCTCGAGCACCTGGGAGAAACCGAGTTCCCGGAGTGTGCTGGTGACGATGCCGCCTTGGCCGCGGACCTGGGATCCGTTGAGCACCTGGACGGCGACCTTGTCCGGCGGGACCGGCGCCCGGTCGTCGAGGCCGTCGTGCGCCAGCGGCGTGTAGGTGACGCCCTGCTGCGGGACGGGCGGCGGATCGCAGCGGATCTTGGCATCGATGTCGGCGTTGCTCGCCACGACATTCACCCAGACGATGACCGCGCCGAGTGCCATCACCCCGATGACGATGAGCGCGGGCAGCGGGTTGTGTTTGCGATACGGCCTCGCCCCGCGGTCCCCGATGCCGTTCCCCGACGCCACCTGCCAGTCCCTTCCCCAAAGCCCGGATCCCCGGACGGTGTTTCATCCCACCATCGTGTCCGATCAGCCTATGCGTTACGGCGAAGGTGATCGGCGCGGGCCTCCGGATAGCACCACGCGATGCCTGCTCCGGGCAAGCGGCCGGGTCCAAGCGGTGAGGTACCCGACGTGGGGGCAACCGAATCGGACGACAGGCGTCTTGACAGCAGGGTTCCCCCTGTTGGGTGACGTGGATCCGGCAATGTCTGACTCGTTGCAGAGCCAGTATCGGCGTGAGCTACCCTTCGCGGGCTCAGGCGGCAGTAAGAGGCACAAAAGAGAGACCTCGCTCACTGCCCAGCCGGGCACAAACAGGGGCGCTGGGACGTTAACCAGCGGCACGAAGGACTCACGAGCCGCGCGCTCGCGGGTCCGGGCCATCTGACATCGAAGCATCGCAGGGGTGAGGGACAAATGGCGACCGACTACGACGCTCCGCGCCGCAGCGAAGCCGACGAGCTGGCCGAAGACTCGTTGGAAGAGCTCAAGGCAAGGCGCAATGAAAATCAGTCCGGCGTCGTGGACGTCGACGAGGACGCGACCGCCGAGAACTTCGAGCTGCCGGGCGCGGACCTCTCCGGACTTTCCGGGGAGGACCTGACCGTCAAGGTCGTGCCCAAGCAGGCCGACGAGTTCACCTGTTCCGTCTGCTTCCTGGTGCATCACCGCAGCAGGCTGGCGGAAGAGAGTGGCGGACGGCTCATCTGCCGCGACTGCGCCTGAGCCTACGGGCACAGGGGACGGCGCGACAGGGGTTTCGGGGTTCGAACAGGAATAAGGGGGCCGGCCGAGTGGCCGGCCCCCTTTCCTTTTGAAAGCACGAGCCTTTGAAGAGCACGAGCCTTTGCCTAGGACTTCGCAGCGGTCCGCCGCAGCAGCGCGGCCACCTTCTCCGGGTGCCGGGTGCTGAACAGCCAGTACGGCGTCGGGTCTTCGGGATCGGTGAGCCAGACCCGCACGACCGGGCCGACCCAGCCCCGGTGCAGCACGAAGGCCGCCGGATCGGCGTCGCGGCCGAGTGCCTTGCGCTTCGCTTCCTTGTCGATGACGTCGACGTCGCCCGCGAACTTGAGCGGCAGATGCGCGTCGCGCAGCCACAGCTCCGGCTCGGCGCCACCGGTCACCCGGACGCGGGACCGGCCGAGCGAAACCATCAACGCGATCACCGCGGGGATCAGCACCACGTACGGCAGCCAGCCGCGGAGCCCCGGATAGCCCATGTCGATCTCCGCCGCCAGCAGCCCGCCGCCCAGCAGCGGCAACGGCCAGCCCCACCACGGGACGTAGAGCCGCTCTGAATGCTTGACGGCGCCGCCTTCGGCCGTGCTCACGCTTTCACCCACGGGTTCAGGGTAGTCTCGCCGCCCGTGTCCACCGTTCAGGTACTGCTTTCCCGGATCGATCCGTCGGTCCCCCTCCCCGCCTACGCACGCCCCGGCGACGCGGGCGCCGACCTCGTCACCACCTCGGATCTCGTACTCGCGCCCGGCGAACGCGGCGTCGTCGGAACGGGCGTCGCGATCGCGCTGCCGCCCGGGTACGCGGGGTTCGTCCACCCACGCTCGGGTCTCGCCGCCCGCGTCGGCCTCTCGGTCGTCAACACCCCGGGCACGATCGACTCCGGGTACCGCGGTGAGATCCGCGTCTGCCTGATCAACCATGATCTCTCCGAGAAGGTCGTGCTCACCCGCGGCGACCGGATCGCGCAGCTGGTCGTGCAACGGGTCGAACAGGCAGAGTTCGTCGAGGTCGCCGAACTCCAGCCGTCCGAGCGCGGCGAGGGAGGGTATGGCTCCACGGGCGGACACGTCACACTGGGAGCCGGAGCCAGGGAAGGAACGGAGAACTAGTGGGGATTTTCGGACGCAAGCGCGAGGCCAAGCCGAGCGGACGGCACGCCGCGCCCGAGGTCGACGAGCGCCCCGGCAACGCCACCGACGAGGAGATCGAGTCCCAGCTGTCGGAGACCTCCGACGGCCCCTTCGACATCGCCGACGCGCCCGAGGACGGCATCCCGAGGATCGACCTCGGTTCGGTGAAGGTACCGGTACCCGACGGTTCCCAGGTCCAGGTCGAGATGGACCCGGAGAGCGGCGGCGTCCGCGCGGTACACGTCGTCACCGAACAGGGCCAGATCACCGTCAGCGGCTACGCGGCGCCTCGGTCCGGCGGTCTGTGGAAGGACGTCAGCACCGAACTCACCGAGCAGCTGCGCGCCGACGGCGCCAAGGTCTCGGTCGGCATGGGTGAGTGGGGGCTGGAGCTGTCCGCGATCGTCGGCGACGTCGCGCTGCGGTTCGTCGGGGTCGACGGTCCGCGCTGGATGCTCCGCGGCGTCATCGCCGGTCCGCAGTCACAGGCGTCCCAGGCGCCCGCGGTGCTGCGGGAGATCGTGCGGTACACCATCGTCGACCGCGGTGACGCGCCGATGCCGGTCCGCACCCCGCTGACCATCACGCTGCCCGACGCCGTCGCACAGCACATCGCCGAGCAGCAGAGCTAGTCTGTCGCGCGCTGACGAAAAGCGCGCCGAAGGGGCGTCGTTTCGTACGCGACTCACGTTGGTGCGGAGGCGCCCCTTCAACGCGTTTTCGTGGGCCTTCGGCCCGAAAGAGGGCGCGCGACGGGTGAAGTCTCCGTCGGGCGCGGGGCGCCCTTGGGGAGACCGTTCGGTGCTGTCGTTCGGTGCTGTCGTTCGGGCGGGAGGCCGTCTCGTGCGGCTAATGGGTTTGGGCTTTCAGCCAGGCTTGGACGGTTGCGTGGCCCAGTGATTCCCGGTCCGCGCCGAGGGCGGTGAGTGTCGACTCGCCGACCTCGGCGCGCGGCAGGGCCTTCGCCCAGGCGCGGGCGACCTCCACCGGGTGGATCGGGTCGTCCACGCAAGCGCCGATCCCCGCGGGCACGCCGAGTCCGTTCAGGTCTTCGAGCGCCGGGGCGGGCCGGGCCGCCGCCGTCCGCAGGCTCGCCGCCAGCCCGGCACCGTGCCGCCGCCACGCGCGGCCGAGTTCCGCCGAGAGCCAGTCCGGGACGCCGTCCGCCGATTTCGCCAGTGCGCCCCCGACCCCGTTTTCGGCCACCAGATCCGCTGACAGCCGCGCGGCGAGCGACGCGGGTGCTTGTCCGGCGGGGCCGTTCCAGGCCGGGAGCGCGGCCAGCAGGCCGGTGCAGCGGCCCGGATTGCGGACCGCCCACTCCGCCGAGAGATGCGCGCCGAACGAGATGCCGCCGACGAGCAGCGGGCCGTGCTCACCGGACAGCCTGTCCAGCTCCTCGAGGTAGCCGTCCGCGAGACGGTCACCCGCGGGCGGAGGCGGGGCGAGCAACCGGATGCCGAGCGCCCGCAGCGGACCGGAGAACACGCTGCGCACGAACACTTCGTCGGACCCGGTGCCGGGGAGTACTACTGCCGTCGTAGGCGGAATAGCGGAGGTCACGTTGCGATCTTCTCCCAAACCCGTTGTCCTGGTCCGAGCACAGTTACGCTGGATTACGCACGGGCCGTTCGAGTCGGGGGCCCCGGAGCACAGGAGCACCGTTATGTCCGCCAAAGACGGCGGCTACTTCAGCCGGCTGGTCCGTAAGCTGACCAGCGACGTCGACGATCTCGACGCCGACGATCTGTCCCAAAAATCCGAAGCCGGCGGAGCGCAGCGCGCCTGTGACTGCCGGTCGGGTCAAGAGGTCACGGTGCTCGGGCGGCTCCGCAGCGTGGAGCTCTGCCCGACCAACGAGGCGGCGACGCTCCAGGCCGAGCTGTTCGACGGCACCCAGGGTGTGACGCTAATCTGGCTCGGACGCCGCCGGATCCCCGGAATCGAACCCGGGCGAACCATCAAGGTGCGCGGCCGGATGGCCGAACGTGATGGTCAGAAGGTGCTTTACAACCCCTATTACGAACTTCAGAGCCCTGTGAGTTGATCCCGCATCGTGACTGAACCCGCCGGCGGCGAGCAGAAGACCGACGACAAGAAGCCCCAGCCCACCCTGTTGGAACAGATGGGCGGGCTGTCAGGACTGTTCTATTCCTCGCTGCCGGTCATCGTGTTCGTGATCGCGAACGCGATCTTCGGGCTCACGGTGGGGATCTGGGCCGCCGTGGGCAGCGCGGTGGCCATCACCGTGCTGCGGATCGTGCGCAAGGAACCACTCCAGCCCGCCATCTCCGGATTCTTCGGGGTGGCGATCGCGGCGTTCATCGCCTACCGGACCGGTTCGGCCAAGGGCTTCTTCCTGTTCGGCATCTGGACGAGCCTGGTCTACTTCGGTGTCTTCGTGCTGTCGATCGTCGTCCGCTGGCCGCTGGCCGGGGTGGTGTGGAACGCGCTCAACGGCAGCGGCCACGCCTGGCGCAAGGACAAGAAGTCGCTGATCGCCTATTCGATCGCGACCGGCGCCATGGCGCTCATCTTCGGCGCCCGGTTCGTCGTGCAGCGCTGGCTGTACGACGAGGACTACACCGGCTGGCTGGCCTTCGCGAAGATCGCGATGGGATACCCGCTGTACGCGCTCGGCCTGCTCACCGTCGTGTGGGCGGTGCGGCGGTCGGACAAGCACCTCAAGGCGCAGGCCGAAGAGGCCCCGAAGGAAGAGACCGACGCCGAGGTCGAGGCTCGCTTGCGCGAGAAGTACGCCCAGGCGCCCGGGGTGGAGAACTAGCCCCGCGCCTGTCAAGCCCCCCATGCTAGGAACGGTCCTTTCCTTGCGAATTTCGCAAGGAAAGGACCGTTCCTAGCATTTGAGGAAGCGTGAAAGGACCGTTCAGTACCCCCGCTTCTAGTACCCCCGCTTCTAGTACCCCCGCTTCTAGTACCCCAGAGCGGTCCGGATCTCCGGCTCCACGTCGGAAGTCGCGACGAACAGCAGCTCGTCACCCGGCTCGAGCGGATCCTCCGGCTGCGGCACGATCACCCGGTCCCCGCGCAGAATCGTCACCAGCGCCGCGTCACGCGGCAGGTTGATCTCGCTGACCGACTTGCCCGCCAGCGGCGTCTCCTCCGGGAGGGTGAGTTCGACGAGGTTCGCCTGGCTCTGCCGGAACGTCATCAGCCGCACCAGGTCGCCGACGCTCACCGCCTCCTCGACCATCGCCGCGAGCATCCGCGGGGTCGACACGGCGACATCGACGCCCCAGGCGTCGTTGAACAGCCATTCGTTGGCCGGGTTGTTCACCCGGGCCACCACCCGGCGCACCGCGAACTCGGTCTTCGCCAGCAGCGACACCACCAGGTTCGCCTTGTCGTCGCCGGTCGCGGCGATCACGACGTCGCACTCCTCGATCCCGGACTCCTCCAGGATCGACACCTCGCACGCGTCGCCCAGCACCCAATCCGCCTGCTCCACGGTGTGCGGCTCGAACTGGTCGGCCTCACGTTCGATGAGCATCACCTGATGCCGCCCATCGATCAGCTCCGCGGCGATCGACCGGCCCACCGCGCCGGCCCCGGCAATCGCGACCCGCATCAGTTCTCCTCTTCCGGTTCGCGAGCGGCGACGGTGGTCACGTCGCTGACAGTGCCCGATTTCGCGGCGACGTACACGACGTCGTCGGCCTGGATCACGGCCTTGGTGTCGGGCAGCACGGCGGTGCCGAACCGCATCATGAACGCGACCCGCGCGCCGGTGGTGTCCTGCAGTTCGCGCACGCTGCGCCCGACCCATCCCTCGTGCAACGGGAGTTGCAGGAGCGCGACGCTGCCCGAAGGATCTCGCCACTCGGAGGCGACACCGTCGGGAAGCAGGGTGCGCAGGAACCGGTCGGTCGTCCACGGCACGGTCGCCACGGTCGGGATGCCGAGCCGTTCGTAGACCGCCGCGCGCTTGTGGTCGTAGATCCTGGCGACGACCTTGTCGATGCCGAAGTTCTCCCTGGCCACGCGCGCCGAGATGATGTTGGAGTTGTCGCCGCTGGACACCGCCGCGAAGGCCCCCGCGCGTTCGATCCCGGCCTCGATCAGCACCTGCCGGTCGAAGCCGACGCCGACCACCTGCTGACCGTGGAAATCACTCCCGAGCCGCCGGAACGCCTGCCTGCTCTTGTCGATGACGGCGACGTCGTGCCCCAGCCGCTCCAGCGCCGCGGCCAGGGATGCGCCGACCCGGCCGCATCCCATGATCACCACGTGCACGCCCTGCCTCCTTAGTTCGCGGACGTTTCACCCGTCCGCAGGTACCCAGACACACCAGCGCCGAACCTACCGTGAGCACCTTCCAACCTTCCTCCCCACCGCCACCCTCAACGGAGCCGCTGCGCGCCGCAGCTACGCTTCTGCGGTGTCGAAGTTCCCGACCGTATTGAAGCGCCTCGTCCTCGGACGCCCATTCCGGAGTGACCGCCTCTCGCATACGCTCCTGCCGAAGCGCATCGCGCTGCCGATTTTCGCGTCCGACGCGTTGTCGAGCGTCGCCTACGCGCCTGAGGAAATCTTTCTGACCCTCAGCGTCGCCGGGTTGTCCGCGTACGCCTTCGCGCCCTGGATCGGGGTCGCCGTCGCGGTCGTCATGCTGGTCGTGGTCGCCTCCTACCGGCAGAACGTGCACGCCTATCCCAGCGGCGGCGGTGACTACGAAGTCGCCAACACCAACCTCGGCGGCAAATTCGGGCTCACCGTGGCCAGTGCGTTGCTGGTCGATTACGTGCTCACGGTGGCGGTGTCGACGTCGTCCGGGGTGGCGAACATCGGCTCGGCCGTGCCGTGGGTCGCACAGCACAAGGTGATCGTCGCGGTCGTCATCGTGGTCGTGCTGACCGCGTTGAACCTGCGCGGAGTACGCGAATCGGGCAAAACGTTCGCCATTCCGGTCTACGGGTTCATCCTCGGTATTCTCGGCATGGTGATCTGGGGCCTGATCGAGGCGGCCTCCGGCGCCGACATGCGGGCCGAGAGCGCGGATTTCCAATTGCACGAAGAAGCCTCTTTGACCGGGTTCGCCTTCTTCTTCCTGTTGTTGCGCACGTTCTCCTCCGGCGCGGCGGCGCTGACCGGGGTCGAGGCGATCAGCAACGGTGTCCCGGCGTTCCAGAAGCCGAAATCGAAGAACGCGGCGACCACACTGCTGATGATGGGCGTGCTCGCGGTGACGATGCTGGTCGGCATCATCACGCTGGCGATCATCACCGACGTCAAATTCGCCGAGCACCCGGAAACGCAGCTCACCGGCACCCCGGCGGGCTACGAGCAGAAGACGATCGTCGCGCAGATCGCGCAGGCGGTGTTCGCCGACTTCACCCCCGCGTTCTACTACATCTCCTTCGCCACCGGCATCATCCTGCTGCTGGCCGCGAACACCGCGTTCAACGGCTTCCCGGTACTCGGCTCGATCCTCGCCCAGGACCGTTACCTGCCACGTCAGCTGCACACCCGGGGTGACCGGCTGGCCTTCTCCAACGGCATCCTGTTCCTCTCGGCGTTCGCGCTGGTGCTGATCATCGCGTTCGACGCGGAGGTCACGAAGCTCATCCAGCTCTACATCGTGGGCGTGTTCGTCTCCTTCACGATCAGCCAAGCGGGCATGATCCGGCACTGGAACCGGTTGTTGGCGAGGGAAACCGATCCGGCGGTGCGGCGGCGGATGCGGCGTTCGCAGACGGTCAACGCGATCGGCCTCACCATGACCGGCACGGTGCTGGTCATCGTGCTGGTCACCAAGTTCCTGCTCGGCGCCTGGATCGCGATCGCGGCGATGGTGGCGATCTACATCCTGATGACCGCGATCCGCAGGCATTACGACCGGGTCGCCGAGGAATTGCGCGAGATGGACCGCAAACCGGTCGTACTGCCTTCGCGCAACCACGCGATCGTGCTGATTTCGAAGCTGCACCTGCCGACCCTGCGCGCGCTTTCCTACGCCAAGGCCGTGCGGCCGGACGTCCTCGAAGCGGTCACGGTGAACGTCGATGACGCCGAGACGCGCAAACTCGTCCAGGATTGGGGCGACCACAGTTTCAAGGTGCCGCTGAAAGTGATCGAATCGCCGTACCGCGAGATCACCAAGCCCGTGCTGGACTATGTGAAGCGCGTCCGCGGCGACAATCCGCGCAACGTGGTGACCGTGTTCATCCCCGAATACGTGGTCGGGCACTGGTGGGAGCAGGTCCTGCACAACCAGAGCGCGCTGCGGCTCAAGGGGCGGCTCCTGTTCCAGCCCGGTGTCATGGTGACGAGCGTGCCGTGGCAGCTCGAATCGTCGGAAAAGGCGATCAAACGCGACCGGAAGGCACGTCCGGCGGCAGGCGACGTGCGGCGTGGATTCTCCCCGGTGCTCAAACAACCCGAAAAAAATGACGCGCCGCGTGGATTCCCCCCGGTGGTCGAACAACCTGAAAAGCAGAAGGACGAAGCAGAATGAGTGTGGACGCGTCGACCGGCACCTGGCTCGGGCGAACGATCGAGCTGGAGGTCGGCGCGGTCGCGCACGGCGGGCACTGCGTCGCGCGGGCGGAGGGACGGGTCGTGTTCGTGCGGCACGCGCTGCCCGGCGAGCGTGTCCTGGCCTCGGTCACCGAGGACAAGGGCGGGTCGTTCTGCCGTGCCGACGCGATCGAGGTACTGGAGGCATCCCCGGAACGGGTGGAGCCGCCGTGCCCGCTCGCCGCGCCGGGGGGATGTGGTGGTTGCGACTGGCAGCACGCCGCTCCCGGTCACCAGCGTGAACTCAAGGCCGCGGTCGTCGCGGAACAGCTGAAGAGGCTGGCCGGGATCGAGCGCGCCATCGTCGTCGAAGCGCTCGACGGTGGACCGCTGGACTGGCGCAGCCGCGTCCGGCTCGTCGCAGGCAAGGACGGCAAAGCGGGCTTCCGGGCGCACCACAGTCACCGTGTGATCGCCGTCGACGGCTGCCCGATCACCGTCCCCGGCGCGCTCGACGACGTCGTGTCGCGGAACTGGCGGCCCGGCAGCGAAATCGAGGTCACCAAGGACGGCGAGGGGCACGTGCACGTCCGCGACCTGTCGACGGTCCACGGAAAGACCAAGTCGCGGCAGTTGGCGGGCGGCCTCGCCGTACAGCACGCCGCCGGCCGTGACTGGCGCCTCGACGCCCACGGCTTCTGGCAGGTCCACCCGGCCGCCGCCGACACGCTCGCCGCCGTCGTCGCGGAATGGGCCGAGGCTCCGCGCGACGGCGTGGCATGGGACCTGTACGCCGGCGTCGGCCTCTTCGCGTCGGTGCTCGCCGAGCAGGCCGGCCCGCGCGGCCGCGTGCTCGCCATCGAATCCGGCCGCCGCGCCGTCGCCGACGGCGAGGAGAACCTCGCCGACCTCCCGCAGGTCCGCTGGCGCTCCGGCCGCGTCGAGCACCTGCTGGCCGACGCCCCGAAACCGGTCGACGTCGTCGTCCTCGACCCGCCTCGCAAGGGGGCGGGCAAGGCCGTCGTCGAGTCCATTGTGGAAGGCTCACCCGATCGGATCGTCTACGTGGCGTGCGACCCCGCCGCCTTGGCTCGCGACATCGCGCTGTTCGCGGAGCACGGATACGGGCTGGTGGACCTGCGCGCTTTCGACGCTTTCCCGATGACGCACCACGTCGAATGCGTTGCGTTGCTGCAATAATTCGGAAGCTGTAATCCGTCGGAATGGATCGGCTTCGTTCGGCTTGTCCAGGTGTCGAAGTGCTCGCTAACTTGAGTTTCAAATTCCGAAAACGATAAGGGAACTCAAGTTCGCATCATGGAACCGTCGATACTTCCTCCCGGTGTCACGGCGGAGGAAATCAGCTACCGCAACGGCCGGAAGCAAGTGATCTACACGGCGCCGTACCCATCCGAGGGGCCGGTGCTCGCGCGCGATCTGCTGGGCAGACAAGCGTGGATGTTCATGTATGCGCATTTCGTCTTCACCTGGGTGGAGGGTGCGGTCCAGGTGCAGGTCGGCCACGGCACCCTGAACGGGCCGAAGATGCCGCTGTGGAAGGGAATCAGTATTCCCGCCTACTGGGCGGGTCCCGCGCTGGCGGAATTCGGGCAGGCGTGGGCGCTGCAGCAGATGAACGGTGATCGGGGCACCCCGGCCGTCGTTTCCATCTGACTCTCTCGGAAGAAAAGTGGCCGGGTGGCTCGGTGCAGGTGATCGTGAGTGCTGAGGGTCCTCACCACTCACGACACCCCGGACTCAGCGTTTCAGCGCGAAGGTGAAGTCGCCGGAAACCTTTCCGTGCAACCGCACGGCCGAAAGCACCTTGCCTTCGTCGATGAGTCTCTCGACCTCGGCCCGTGAAAGGCCGCAACCCTCGGCGATCAGCCGCACCGGCCGGACCGGGATCCGCGCCGCGAAGCGAACCGCGACGTCGACCGAGTCCCCGTGGCACGTGGAACCGGTTTCGAGACGCCAGGCGTTGTCCCAGTCGAGGGCGACGCGGTTACGGCGCCGCACGACCGGATCTTGGAGCAGTTCGAACGCCAGATCGGGATCGTTCTCGTGCAGCCGGTTCAACAGTTCAGGACGTACGGAGCGCACGTTCACCCGCTCCAGGATCGTGAGCTTCGCGGTGTCCCCGCATCCGGTGCAGCGCGCGAGGAGCCAGGCGTCGATGAGTTTGTGGTTGGCGTTGACGCGGAATTTGCCGTTCGCCCGGAAGCGTCCGGACGCGCAAGCGTGGCAACGGCGGAGGACGAGAGGGAGGCAGGTGGGTACGACCACCCAGTTTTCGAGCACAGGAATACACCCGTTCCAGTGAGAAGTCCGCAGCAAAAAGAAGCGCGGCGCCAAGGCGCGACACGCGACGAAATCAGCGCTCGGGAGGTCTCACAGGGTGTACAACGGCAGGTCCTCGGGCTCGACGACGTGGTCCGGCAGCACGGTAATGGCCCAGAAGAGGTCGCTCCACTGGTTTTCCAGGGCAAAGCGAAGGCCCCCTGGCCGAAACCAGGGGGCCTCATTCAAGCAAGCTTCAGGAGCGCGCGTCCTCCTTCAGCATGTCCGCGCACTTCTCCCCGATGGCCATCGTCGTGATGCACGGGTTGACCGCGACCAGGAATGGCATGGCCGAACCGTCCGCGACGCGCAGACCTTCCACACCCCGGACGCGCAGCCGCGCGTCCAGTACGGCCATCGGATCCCCGTCACCACCCATTTTCGCGGTGCACGAAGGGTGATAGACCGTGTTGTGCGTCTTGCGCAGGTAGTCGGCGATCTCGTCGTCGGTCTTGACGTCCTTGCCGGGCGCCAGTTCCGTGCCCGCCCATTCGTCCAGCGCGGGTTGTTCGGCGATCTTGCGCGCCAGTTTGATGCCGAAGGTCATCACGCGCATGTCGTGCTCGTCGGTGAAGTAGCGCGGGTCCACCTTCGGCTTGTCCCGGTAGTCCCGGCTGCGCAGCCGCACGGTGCCGGTCGACCGTGACCGGGTGACGTTCGGTGTCAGGCAGAAGCCGTTCTCCGTGGTGGGATATCCCTGCCGGAGGGTGTTCATGTCGAACGGCACCGAGCCGTAGTGGAACATCAAATCCGGCCGGTCGAGCCCCTCCTCCGTGGTGGTGAAGATGCCGATTTCCCACCATTGCGTGGATTCGGTGGTCATCGGCTGCAGCGCGTCCCACTGGATGACCCCCTCCGGGTGATCCTGGAGGTTCTCGCCGACGCCGGGGGAGTCCACCAGCACCTCCACCCCGACCTCACGCAGATGCTCGGCGGGACCGATTCCCGAAAGCATCAGGAGTTTCGGGGTGTCGATCGCGCCCGAAGACAGGATGACCTCGCGCCTCGCCCGCAACGGGACACCGTGGATCAGGTCGTCGGCCAGGTATTCCGCGCCGGTGCAGCGTTTGCCGTCGAACAGCAGCCGCCGGACGCGGGCACCGGTGATGATCTCCAGATTCGGCCGCTCGCCGATGATCGGGTGCAGGTACGACACGGAGGCGGACGACCGCGTGCCGTCTTCGCGCGCGTTGATCTGGAACCAGTTCGCCCCGTGCGTCACGGTCTTGCCCGAGTTGAACTCCGTCCTCGGGATGCCCGCCTGCGCACAGGCCTGCAGCAGCGCGACGCCGGTCGGGTCGTTCGGCGGCACCGAGCGGATGGTCACCGGACCGGAGCGGCCGTGGTGGTCGCCGGGCCCGTCGTTGGTCTCGAGACGTTTGTACAGCGGGAAGATGTCCTTGGCCGACCAGCCGGACAGGCCGAGCGACGACCACTCGTCGAGGTCTTCCGCCGGCGCCCAGAAGGCGATGCACGAGTTGTGCGACGAGCAGCCGCCGAGCACCCGCGCGCGGGCGTGGCGCAGGAAGGAGTTGCCGGACTCCTGCGGTTCGACCAGGTAGTCCCAGTCGTAGCCGGATTCGAGCAGCGCCATCCACTTCGTCAGTTCCAGCACCGCCGGATCGTCCACATCGGACGGTCCGGCCTCCAGCAGCGCCACGGTGACGTCCGGATCTTCCGAGAGTCTCGCCGCGACCACCGAACCCGCCGTCCCGCCGCCGACGACGATGTAGTCGAACTCTCCGGTCACTGTGCTGCCTCCTCGGGAAGTGCTTCCGCGGCGTGATCGGCCAGGACGCCGCTCTTGTGCCGCAGGACGAACCAGTAGTACGCGAAACCGACGGCGGCCACCGCGCCGACGAACAGCACGGCCCCCCATTCGAGGTACCAGTGATACGGCTCGGTCGCGTTGTAGACCTCGCGCCGCGGCCAGGCCAGGTTCACCACGATCGCACCGCCCCACAGCACGCCGAGGATGTTGACCGGCAGCCCCAGTTTGCCGAGCGAGAAGTACTTGGTGCCTTTCCCCTTCAGCGGAGGCCATTGCCCGCGCAGGCGTTTGACCAGCATCGGAACGGTGACCAGCAGGTATGCCAGGTAGATCATGATGATGCCGATACTGGTGATCACCGTGAAGATCTGCGGCTGGCCGACGTTGACCACCAGGATCAGCACCGCGATCACCCCGGACACGATCGCGGGGATCACGGGCGTCTTCGTCTTAGGCGACACCCGGGCCAGATGCTTGCCGGCGGGAAGGTTGTTGTCGCGGCCCATCGCGAACATCATCCGGATCGCCGCCGACTGCACGGCCAGGTTGCACACGGTGATCGCGATGACGACCGCCAGCAGGAAGATCGTGCCGATCGTGCTGCCGAGGACGTCGAGCACGATGAACTGGAGCCCGCCGGTCGCGATCCGCGGGTCGTTGATGTCGCCCACGGCCATCAGCGCGAGGATGAGGATCAGCCCGCCGATGACGAACGACGCGATCAGCGCGCGCAGGATCGCCTTGGGCGCGTTCTTGCGCGGGTCGTGGGATTCCTCGCCGAGCGAGCTGGCGGTGTCGAAGCCGTACATGACGTAGGTCGACGCGAGCGAGGCGACCAGGAACGCCCCGAAGTACCCCCACGGCTGGTCGGCGCCGGTGTCGTTGGTCTGCATGACGACCTCGGGGCCTCGCGTGATGTTGACCGCGAGCGCGACGATCAGCAGGACCGCGGCGATCAGTTCGATGAACACCCCGGCGCTGTTGATCCGCGCCATCAGTTTGACGCCCCAGGCGTTCACCAGCGTGGTGAACAGGATCAGGACGGTGCCGAGGATGACCGCGTTCACCGCGCCGTCGCCGGAGAAGGAGAAGAACGACGAGATCTGCGGGAGCGTGATCTGGTAGGCCAGCGCGACCGCGGCGATGCTGACGATCGAGGCGGTCAGCATCATCCACCCGGCCATCCAGGCGACGTGCGGGCTGCCGAGCCGTTTCGACCAGTTGTAGATCGAACCGGCGACCGGATAGTGCGCGGCCAGTTCGGCGAACGACAGCGCCACCATCAGCTGGCCGACGAACACCATCGGCCACGACCACCAGTACGCCGGCCCGCCGAAGCTGAAGCCGAAGTAGAACAACTGGAAGGTGCCCGTCAGGATCGAGATGTAGCTGATCCCGGCGGCGAAGGTGTGGAAATTGCCGAGCGTTCTTTCGAGTTCCTGTTTGTAGCCGAAACCGGCGAGGCCGTCATCGGAAGGATTGCTCATCGGCAATTTTCCCCTCTTCAGTTGGACGCGGGCTCCCCGGAGAACCAGCGCTGTGGTGCGGGCCGAAGATTCTGATAAATGTGCTTCGCCTCCGTGTACTCGGCGAGTCCGGTCGGGCCGAGCTCACGCCCGAAACCGGACTGCTTGTAGCCGCCCCATTCCGCCTGCGGCAGATACGGGTGGAAGTCGTTGATCCAGATCGTGCCGTGCCGCAGCCGGTTCGCGACCCGCTGCGCGCGGGAGGCGTCCGAGGTGAACACCGCGCCCGCGAGGCCGTAGTGCGTGTCGTTGGCGATGCGGACGGCGTCGTCCTCGTCGGTGAAGGTCTCGACGGTGAGCACCGGGCCGAACGATTCGTCGACGACGGAGCTGCTGCCCTGCTTCACGTTGTCGAGGATGGTCGGCAGGTAATAGTGCCCCTTCGCGAGCTCGCGATCGTCGGGGCGTTTGCCACCGGTACGCAGCACGGCGCCCTCTGCCAGCGCCGCGGCGACGTAGCGTTCGATCTTTTCCACATGGGCGGCCGAGATCAACGGACCGGTTTCAGCCTTCGGGTCGAAAGGTCCACCCAGTCGGATCAATTCGGCGCGCCGGACGAGTTCGTCGACGAACTTCTCGTGCCACTCCTCCTGGACGATCAGCCGCGCGCCCGCCGAGCAGACCTGCCCGGAGTGCAGGAACACCGCGGTCAGCGCGTAGTCGACGGCGGTGTCGAAGTCCGAGTCGGCGAAGACGACGTTCGGGTTCTTGCCGCCCAGTTCCAGCGCGACCTTCTTGATGGTGCCCGCTGCCGAGGCGGCGATGATCTTGCCGGTCGCGAGGCCGCCGGTGAACGACACGAGATCGACGTCGGGATGCTCGGACAGCGGTGCCCCGGCCTGCGCGCCGGCGCCGAGCACGAGGTTCGCGACGCCGCCGGGCAGCCCGGCCTCGGTCAGCAGCTTCATCAGCAGGATCGAGGTGTGCGGGGTCAGCTCGCTGGGCTTGAGGACGAACGTGTTGCCCGCCGCGAGCGCGGGGGCGACCTTCCAGATGGTCTGCAGGAGCGGGTAGTTCCACGGCGTGATCAGCCCGCAGACGCCGACCGGCTCGTGCACGATCCGGCTGAACGCGTCCGGGTTGCCGGTGTCGACCACGCGGCCTGCGTCGTTGGCGGCGAGCTTGCCGAAGTAACGCAGGCACGCGGCGATGTCGGCCATGTCGTACTCGCTCTCGACCAGCCGTTTCCCGGTGTCGAGCGACTCGGCGCGGGCGAAGGCCGAGGCGTCGCGATCGAGCAGGTCGGCGGCCTTCAACAGCAGGTCACCGCGCTGGGGAGCGGGCGTGCCCGGCCACGGGCCGGTGTCGAACGCCTTCCTCGCGGCGGCGATGGCCGCTTCGGTGTCTTCACGGGTGCCTTCGGCGACTTCCGCGACCAGCGATCCGTCCGCGGGGCAGCGGATCTCCCGGCGACCACCGCCGACCGCGTCGACCCATTCGCCACCGATGAAAAAGTCCGCCATCAAGCCCTCCGCAACCGGCTCCTGCTCAACCGTCGATCAGCGATTATCACGGCCACCCGACGTGACCGCTACTTGGCAAAAGAGACCATGTTCACACCGTCGGGTGGCGAGTGGTGATTTTCTGACATGTGACCCGTGACGCGGCGGACGGAAGACTCTCAGGGAGTCTCCGTAGACTGGTCGGAACGGCGGAAGAGGAACCAGGCGAGGTGGGAGAGTGACGTTGCTCGAGTCCGTGCACGGACCGGCCGACTTGAAGCGGATGAACCCGGAACAGCTCGGCGAGCTGGCCGCGGAGATCCGGGACTTCCTCGTCGAAAAGGTGCGGCTCGCCGGTGGTCACCTCGGCCCGAACCTGGGTGTGGTCGAGCTGACGATGGCGCTGCACCGGGTCTTCGACTCGCCGAGCGATGCCATCGTGTGGGACGTCGGTCACCAGGCGTATGTGCACAAGATCGTCACCGGCCGTCATGACGGCTTCGGCAAGCTGCGCCAGCTCGGCGGCCTCACCGGCTACCCGGCGCGCTGCGAGAGCGAGCACGACTTCGTCGAGAACAGCCACGCGTCGACCGCGCTGTCCTATGTGGACGGTCTGGCGAAGGCGTTCGAGCTGGGCGGGGGCGGCAGGCACGCGATCGCCGTCGTCGGGGACGGCGCGCTGACCGGTGGCATGTGCTGGGAGGCGCTCAACAACATCGCCGCGAACCCGCGCCGCCCCGTCGTCATCGTCATCAACGACAACGGCCGCTCGTACTCGCCGACCATCGGCGGCGTGGCCGACCACCTCGCGTCGTTGCGGCTCAAGCCGGGCTACGAGCGCGTCCTGGACCGCGGCAAGGAATTGCTTCGGCACACCCCCGTCCTCGGCAAGCCGATCTACGCGGCGCTGCACGCGGCGAAGGCGGGGATCAAGGACGCGCTGAGCCCGCAGATGATGTTCTCCGACCTCGGCCTGAAGTACCTCGGCCCGGTCGACGGGCACGATCTGGCGGCGCTGGAGAAGGCGTTCCAGAGCGCGCGCGACTTCGGCGGCGCGGTCATCGTGCACGTGGTCACCGAAAAGGGCCACGGCTACGAGCCCGCGGTGAGCAACCAGGCCGACCAGATGCATCAGACCGATCCGATCGACCCGGAAACCGGCCTGCCGCCGGTCAAGGGCCCGAGCTGGACCGGCGTCTTCGCCGACGAGCTGGTGAAGATCGGCGCCGACCGCGAGGACGTCGTCGCGATCACCGCGGCCATGCTGCGTTCGACCGGGCTGCACAAGTTCGCCGAGGCATATCCCGATCGCTGGTACGACGTCGGTATCGCCGAGCAGCACGCGGTGACTTCGGCCGCCGGGCTCGCGATGGGCGGCAAACACCCCGTCGTCGCGGTCTACTCGACCTTCCTGAACCGGGCGTTCGACCAGGTCCTGATGGACGTCGCGCTGCACCGGCAGCCGGTGACGCTGGTGCTGGACCGGGCGGGTATCACCGGGCCGGACGGGCCGAGTCACCACGGCATGTGGGACCTCTCACTGCTCGGCATGGTGCCGGGCATGCGGGTCGCCGCGCCGCGCGACGCCGGCACGCTGCGTGAGGAGCTGCGGGAGGCCGTCGCGGTCGAGGACGGGCCGACGGCGCTGCGGTTCTCCAAGGGCGGCGTGATCGACTCCGTCCCCGCCGTCGAACGCGTCGGCACGGTGGACGTCCTGCGCGAACCCGACGGCGACGCCGACGTCCTGCTGGTCGCCGTGGGCGCGTTCGCGATGCTCGGGCTCGCCGCCGCGGACCGGCTGGCCGATCAGGGCATCGGCGTGACCGTGGTGGACCCGCGCTGGGTCGTCCCGGCGCCCGCTGAACTGGTGGCGCTGGCCGAGCGGCACAAGCTCGTCGTGACCGTCGAGGACAGCGGACGGCACGGCGGTTTCGGCTCCGCGCTGGCCGCGCTCTTCCGCGACGCCGAATGCGACGTGCCGCTGCGGGACCTCGCGGTGCCACAGGTGTTCCACGACCACGGTTCGCGCGAAGAGGTACTGGCCCGGATCGGGCTCACCGCGCAGGACGTCGCGCGGCGGGTCACCGAGTGGTCCGCGAACCTGGCGAGCCGGACGCCGGCGCCGGAGGACACGCACCGCTGACAAGCGCTATGAAAGCGCGCTACGCCTTCCGTCGGGCGCCGAGCCGGTGCCCGAGGCCTCCTGGGCGATGTAAGTGGTCAGGGCGTCCCCTCAGTACATGAAGGCCCCCTTCCTTGCGCTAGACGCAGGGCCCCGGCAAAGTCGCATAGCCGCTGGTCGGTGGCGCTTTCGGTGATCCGAACTGGACTTCCGACGAGAGCGGATGACAGGGTGCCTTGAGCGTCAAGTGTCCACAAAGGACATTATCCGGCCGCTGAACGTCCATTTGATGCATTTATGTACGTTTTTCGACTGGGTCGTGAGTGAAATTTAGGGCTAGAACCCTCTTTTTCACTCACGACCTGGTCGAAAAACGCCCAAATCGGGCACCGTAGCCCTGGATGCGTCCTATGTGGACAGTCGAGAAAGATGTCAGGCGACTGTGACGAGCCCGCCTCTGTCACCGCAACACCCACTCGACCAGCGGCTATGCGACTTTGCCGGGGCCCTGCGCTAGACGCAAGGAAAGGGGCCTTCATGTACTTCAGACGACCTGAGCGGCGAAACGCGATGGGTCTCGTGACCCGCCCGAGGAAACGCTCAAGGGGTCCGTGAAGGCCTCCTTAAGGGACCCAGAGTCCCTCAAGGAGGCCTTCACGGACCGAGCCACTCACAAGAAGCCAGGGGCGCGCTAGGCCTCCTGGGCGATCGCGACCACAGGGGTGGCGACGGGCTCCGCGTACGCGTAGACCTCCCGCGGTTCGGGAAAGAGCTTCACCAGCACGGGATACGCGATCGCCGCCGTGCACAGGGTCACCACCATGCTGACGTCGACGCCGCCCGCGATGTCCTTGAACGGCCCGGCGATCATCGGGGTGTTGGCGGTCAGCAGACCCAGCGTCGTCGCCGGGATCCACGCGGCCATCGCGCGCCAGTTCACGCCGCGGGTGAACCAGTAGCGGCCGCCCTTGCGGCCCTGGTTGAACACCTGGAGGTCGTCCGGGTCGTAGAACCCGCGCCGCAGCACGAAACCGATCATCATGATCACCATCCACGGCGAGGTGCACAGCACGATCAGGGTGGCGAAGGCGTTGATGCTCGAGACCATGTCCAGCACGAAGTTGCCGACGAAGATGAACACGACACTGAGCGAGCCGATCAACAGCGTCGCCTGTACCCGGCTCAGCTTCACGAAGATCGAACTGAAGTCCAGCCCGGTCCCGTAGAGCGAAGTCGTGCCGGTGGACAGCCCGCCGATCAGCGCGACCACGATCAGCGGGATGGCGTACCAGAGCGGGGAGATCGCGGTCAGGCCGGTGATGTAGTCGGCCGGATCCGCGACCAGTGTCGCGGTGGCGATGCCGAACCCGAACGGCAGCAGGGTCGCCACCTGCGCCAGGAACGGCGCGGCCAGCAGGGAACGGCGGCTGTGGCGCGCGGGGATGTAGCGTGTCCAGTCGCCGAGGAAGGCGCCGAACGAGATCGGGTTCGCCATAGTGGTGAGCGCGGCCAGGATCCAGGTCGGCCAGAAGTCGCCGAGGGCGTAGGCGCCGGTGCCGGCGAAACCCGGGTCGAAGGTGCCGCCGTAGGCCACGATCCCGAGCAGCATGATCGCCGTGCCCAGTACGACGGCGACCCGGTTCACCAGCAGCATGAACCGGTAGCCGTAGATGCACACCACCAGCGTCGCGATCGCGATGACGCCGTACGCGACGCCGCGGAGCACTTCGCCGCCGTCGAAGCCGAAAAGCCGTTGCGCGGCACCGGCGACGGCGTCGCCGCTCACCCAGACCGAGATGGCGAAGAACGTGATCGCCGTCAGCAGGGAGAGGAAGGAACCGACACAGCGGCCGACGACGCCGAAGTGCGCGCCCGAGGAGACGGCGTTGTTGGTCCGGGTGAGCGGGCCGAACAACGACATCGGCGAGAGCACGAGCGCGCCGACGACCACGCCCGCGACGGTGGCCGCCACCGCGGCCCGGAAACTCAGGCCGAAGGCGATCGGGAGCGTCCCGAGGATGATGGTGGCGAAGGTGTTCGCGCCGCCGAACGCCATCCGGAACAGGTCGCGGGGCCGCGACGTCTGCTCCTCGGGCGGGATCGGCGCGATGCCGTGCTGCTCGACTACGGTGACCTTGTCACCCATGGGGACCTCCAAGTGCGCGTTTCGTCCTCTGAATGCGGTCCTTGCACACGCAAGTACCGCGTTCAGAGGACGAAACGCGGTCAGGCGAAGCGGGTCATGACGTGCTTGACGCGGGTGTACTCGGCGAAGGAGTAGGACGAGAGGTCCTTCCCGTGGCCCGAGTGCCCGAAGCCGCCATGGGGCATTTCCGAGACCAGCGGCCCGTGGGTGTTGACCCAGACGCAGCCGAAGTCGAGTTCACCCGAAACGCGGGTCGCGCGTGCCAGGTCATTGGTCCAGATCGACGACGCCAGCCCATAGGGGACGCCGTTGGCAAGGCGCACCGCCTCGTCTTCGTCCACAAAGGACTGAATGGTGATCACCGGGCCGAAGATCTCCTCCCGCACGATCTCGTCGTCCTGCTTCAGGCCCGAGATCACGGTGGGGGAGAAGAAGAACCCGCGGTCACCGGCGGGGACGCCGCCGGTCTCCACGCGGGCGTGCGACGGTAGCCGTTCGACGAGACCGCGCACCCGGCGGAACTGCGCCTCGCTGTTGAGCGGGCCGAAGTCCCGGCCGGGTGCCTGCGCGGCGGCGGCCTTGGTCAGTTCCGCGACGAACTCGTCGTGGATCGCCGCGTCCACCAGCACCCGGCTGCCCGCGGTGCAGTCCTGGCCGGCGTTGTAGAACGCCGCGCCGACGATGCCTTCCGCCGCCTCGGTGAGGTTCACGTCACCGAAGACCAGCAGCGGCGCGTTCCCACCGAGTTCCAGGTGCGTGCGTTTGAGGTCGGCGGCCGCGACGGTGGCGACGTCGATGCCCGCGCGGGTCGACCCGGTGATCGACACGAGCTCGGTGATCGGGTGTTTCACCAGCGCGCGGCCGGTGTCGCGGTCGCCGCACAGCACGTTGAACGCGCCCCGCGGCAGGAACTCCGCGGCGACCTTCGCCAGCAGCACGGCCGTCGACGGCGTGGTCTCGGCGGGCTTCAACACGACGGTGTTCCCGGCGGCCAGCGCCGGGGCGATCTTCCAGACGCCCATCATCAGCGGGTAGTTCCACGGCGCGATCTGCGCGCAGACGCCGACCGGTTCACGCCGGATCGCCGAAGAGTGCCCCGGCAGGTATTCCCCGGACGCGGTGCCTTCGAGCTGCCGTGCGGCACCGGCGAAGAACCGCAGCGCGCTGACGCACTCCGGGATCTCCTCGTCGAGCACCACGGACCGGATCTTGCCGGTCTCACGGATCTCCAGGTCGGCGAACTCCTCTGCACGGGCCTCGACCGCGTCTGCGATCTTCAGCAGCGCGAGCTGGCGCTGGGCGGGCGTGCTCTTGCGCCACACCTCGAACGCCCGCTCGGCGGCGGCCAGTGCGGCGTCCACCTCGGACCGCTCAGACAGGACACTGGTGCCGAAGACCTCACCGGTGGTGGGATCCACCAGGTCGAGTGTCCGCGAGCCCGACGCCGGTATCTCGGCGCCGTCGACGAAATTGAGGACCTGAGTCATTCCTTCTCCAGGTGGGTCGGCTCGAACATCTTCAGCAGAGCGGGGAGGACGACCACCGACGGACCGGGGGTGCTCAGCGCGTCGGCGAGGTCCTTCTCGATGGTGTCCAAAGAGGACACGTTCGCGTGGACGTCGAAAGACCTCGCGAGCGCCGCGAAATCCGGCCGTGCGAGTTCGGTGGCGGTGGACCGGCCGAAAACGCCGGTCAGATATTCGCGCAGGATGCCGTAACCACCGTCGTCGATGACCAGCCACGTGACGTCGAGTCCGTGCTGGACGGCCGTGGCCAGTTCCGCGATCCCGTACATCGCGCCGCCGTCGCCGGACACCGCGAGCACCGGGCCGCCGGTCGCCGCCGCGCCGCCGAGCGCGCCGGGCAGGCCGTAGCCGAGCCCGCCCGCGCCCTGCGCGGTGTGCATCGGGGCGCCCTCGGGATTCCACGCCGACCACGCCCAGTAGGCGGCGATCGTCATGTCCCAGAACGTCTGTGTGCCCTCGGGCACCGCCGCGCGGATGTCTTCGATCAGCTTGCGCTCGGCATCGAGGGGCTGGGCGTCGAGGCGTTCGCGCACCTTGGCCAGCAGATCCGCCACCGCGGCTTCGGCGGCACCGTCGGACCGGCGGAACGGCACTTGCTCCAGAAGTCCTTGCAGGACAAGGCGGACGTCGGCGTGGATACCCAGCGCCGGGTAATTCGACTCCAGCTTCCCGAGATCGGCTTCGACCTGGATCATCCGGCCGCGCGGGGCGAACTCGCGGTAGTTGCTGGACAGTTCGCCGAGCCCGGAACCCAAGACCAGCAGCACGTCCGCGGCCGAGAGGAATTCGGTGCTGTGCCAGTCTTCGATCCACGATTGCCCGGAAAGCTCGTGATCCCAGCCGAAGACGCCCTTGCCACCGAAGGTCGACAGCACCGGCGCGCGCAGTGCCTCCGCGAGCGCCTTCAGTTCCGCCCGTGCGCCCGAGCGCAGCGCGCCACCACCGGCCAGGATCACCGGATTCTTCGCCGCGCCAAGGAGATTCGCGGCCTCGGTGACGAGCTCCGGCAACGGCTCCAGCGGTGCGGGCCGTGCCGTCACCGACGCGATCCGCGGCAGCTCCGTCGGCGCCAGCAGGATGTCCTGCGGGATCTCGACCCACACCGGGCCGTACGGCGCGGTCGCGGCCGATTCCCAGGCCGCACGCAGCGCCGTCGGGATCTGGCTGACGGTGCGTACGACGTGCACCGACTTCACGACGTCACGGAAACTGGCCTGCTGATCGGGCAGTTCGTGCAGGTACCCGTGCCGTCCACCGCCGAGACCGGCGACCGGGATCTGGCTGGAGATGCCGAGCACCGGCACCGACGCCGCCCGGGATTCCTGCAGTGAAGCCAAAGTCAGCAGCGCGCCGGGGCCGGTCGACACGATCATCGGGGTCACCGGGACCGGGCCTTCGGGGTCCGCCGAGAGCCGGGCACGGGCGTGCCCGTCGGCCGCGAACGCCAGGTTGTTCTCCACCCGCGAGCCGATCACGCGCAGGTCGTCCGTGCGCCGCAGTGCTTCGAACAGGCCGAGCGCGTGCTGGCCGGGCAGGCCGAACACGGTGTCGGCGCCGAGCGCGCGGAGGGTTTCGACGACGACGTCGCCGCCTATCCGTTGTGTCATTCGCTCTTTCCCAGGCTGAGCAGGCTCACCAGGTCGTAGGCGACGTGGGAGGCCGCGATGGCGGTGATCTCGGCGTGATCGTAAGCCGGGGCCAGCTCCACCACATCCGCGCCGACGAGGTTGCAGTCCCGCAGCCCGCGCAGGATCTCCAGCAGTTCACGGCTGGTCATGCCACCCGCTTCGGGGGTGCCGGTGCCCGGCGCGTGCGCGGGGTCGAGCACGTCGATGTCGACGGAGATATAGAGCGGGCGGCCGCCGATGCGCTGGCGCAGCGCGTCGACGGTCTCGGCGACCCCGCGGCGCATGACGTCGCCGGAGGTGACGATGCCGAATCCGAGGCGGCGGTCCTCTTCCAGATCCCGCTTGCCGTACAGCGGGCCGCGCGTGCCGACGTGGGACAGCGCTTCGGTGTCGAGGATGCCTTCCTCGGACGCCCGCCGGAACGGGGTGCCGTGGGTGTACGGCTCGCCGAAGTAGGTGTCCCAGGTGTCGAGGTGCGCGTCGAAGTGCAGCAGCGCCACCGGTCCGTGCTTCTTCGCCGCCGCCCGCAGCAGCGGCAGCGCGATCGTGTGGTCGCCGCCGATGGTCACCAGCCGCGTCCCGTTCGCGGTCAGCGCCTCGGCCTCGTCCTGCAAGGTCTCGATCGCCTCGCCGATGTCGAACGGGTTGAGCGCGATGTCCCCTGCGTCGACCACCTGCGTTTCGGCGAACGGCGAGACGTCGAGTTCCGGGTGATACGGGCGAAGGAGCCTGCTGGCCTCACGGAGCGCGGCGGGGCCGAACCGCGCGCCGGGACGGTAGGACACCCCGGCGTCGAACGGCACGCCGACGACGGCGACATCGGCACGCTCGACCTGATCGATCCGCGGCAGCCTCGCGAAGGTCGCGAAACCGGCGAACCGGGGCACCTTGGACGAGTCGACGGGGCCGATCGGGGCGGTGTCACTCACTGCGGGTCTCCTTCATTCTTTATCGCGCGACCGCTATCGCGCTGCCAGGACGCGACTTTCGCGGTCAACTGGTGGTTGGGTGGTAGGGCGCCCTGCCATCGCGACAGCGGGGCCTGTCGGCCAAGACACGCGACCTCAAAAGATCAAGGAACCTTCGTCGCCTTGGCCTCATCGAGTTTCGCTTTCGCCTCTTCTTCTTCGGCGACCGCGCTGCCGTTCAGCCGGCGGGTCCACACGGTGAGGATCTCGTCGGAAGTACGCGGGGTGAGGAAGCTGACCACCAGGTACACCGCCAGACTGGAGCCGAGGCCCCAGTAGATCGGGCTGTTGGCCTCGACGCCGTCGACGAACATGAACGTGACGACCACGACGGTACCGACGACCATCGACGCGAGCGCGCCCTGACGCGTGCCGCGTTTCCAGGCCAGCCCGCCGATGATCGCGACCAGCAGACCGCCGACGAGGATGTCGTAGGCGATGGTCAGCGCGTTGACGACGTCGTCCACGACCATCGCGATGCCGATCGCGACGACACCGAGGACCAGTGTGGTGACGCGGTTCCTGCCGACCTCGTTGACGGCTTTCTTGAGGCCCAGCTTGGAAAGCAGGTCCGAGGTGCTGACCGTGGAGCAGGCGATGAGCGCACCGCTGGCGGTCGACATCATCGCCGACAACGCCGCCGCGAGCACCAGGCCGCGGATCCCGGCGGGCAGTTGCTGCTCGACGATGGTCGCGAAGGCGTCCTGCGCGCTGGCCAGCGTCGGGTACAGCGTCTTGGCCGCGGTGCCGATCAACGCGCCGGCGAGGCCGTAAACCAGGCAGTAGACACCGGAGATGACGCCGCCACCGGTGGCGATGCCCGGCGTCCTCGCGGTGAACACACGCTGCCAGATGTCCTGGCCGATCAGCAGGCCGAAGCTGTAGATGAGGAAGTAGGTGAAGATCGTGTCGCCGCCGATGGCGGTGAGTTCGAAGTAGCTCTCGTCCAGCCGCGCGGCCATCCCGTCGAAGCCGCCCGCCGAGACGATCGAGACCGGCAGCAGGATGAAGAGGATGCCGATGGTCTTGATGACGAACTGGACGATGTCGGTCAGCGTGATCGACCACATGCCGCCGAGCACCGAGTAGAGCACCACGATCGACCCGCCGATGGCGATCCCGACCCAGCTCGGCACGGTGAACAGAACCTTGAAGATGGTGGCGAACGCCAGCGTCGAGGTGACGGTCAGCATCAGCGTGTAGCCCCACATGACGACGCCGGAGATGGCGCTCGTGGAGCCGCCGTAGCGCAGGTCGAGCATCTCGCCGACGGTGTAGACGCGCAGCTTCACCAGCCGCCGCGCGAACAGCGTGTGCAGGACCAGGATGCCGACGCCGATCGCGATCACGAGCCAGGCGCCGGAGATGCCGTAGGTGTAGCCGAGCTTCACGCCGCCGACCGTCGAAGCGCCGCCGAGGACGACCGCCGACATCGTGCCCGAGTACATGAACCAGCCCAGGCGGCGGCCCGCGACGAGGTAGTCGGATTTGGTCTTGGCCAGCCGCAGGCCGAACCAGCCGACCCCGATCATGCCCGCTATGTAGAGCGCGATCACCGCGTAGTCACCGGCCACGGTGTCCTCCTTGCCTCGGGGCGGTTCGCTTCGTTCGGGCCACCGTAGGTTCGTTCGCTCTTGGAACGACATGGGATGATCCGTCCGAAGTCATTGAACATCGAGGACGAAATGACCCCAAGCCGCAATCCGTTCGACTCTGATGTGAATGTCCCGTTACGCGCCGTGGTCGGCAACCCGGAACTGGCACTCGACCCGGTCGTGGAGACCCTGCGGCCGGGCGCGCTCGACGCGCCGGTGCGCTGGGCGCATGTCAGCGAGCTCCGGGACCCCGCGCCGTACCTGCTCGGGGCGGAACTGCTGCTCACCGCCGGGGTGAACCTGCCGGTGGAGCCGTCCGAGGTCGACCGCTACGTCCGGCGGCTGGCCGGCAGCGGGATCTCCGCGCTCGGCTTCGGGCTGACGCCGGGCACCCACGAGACCCTGCCGGCCGCGCTGCGGTCGTCGTGCGCGCGGCACGGGCTGCCGCTGCTCGTCGTGCAGCCGCGGACGCCGTTTCTCGCGATCAGCCGGGCGGTGTCGGTCGCGCTCGCCGAAGCGGGGCAGCGGGAACAGCGGCGGATCGCGGCCGCGCGTGAGGCATTGACCAGGGCGGCGGGCGACGGGCTCGGCGAACTCGCGAGCGCGCTGGCCGGACGACTGCGGGCCTGGGTGGCGCTGGTCGGTGCCGGCGACGTCCTCGCCGCCGTCCACCGCGCGCCGTCCCCGCTGCCGGACGAGGTCAGGGAACTGGTCACCACGCTGCGGGCGGGCAGGGGGATCCGCAGCGCGACGACGGAACTGGCCGACGGCACGCACGTCGTCGCGCAACCGGTGTACCCGCAGGCGACGGCGTCACATCTGGTCGTGGTCGGCCGCGTCGAGCGGTTCGACGGCGCGGACCGCTCGATCCTGTCGGTCGGGGCGGCGCTGCTCGGGCTGGCCGGCCGCGCGGGTTCGGACGCGGCCGGACTGGGTGCCACCGCCACGGCGTTGCTGCTGGGCGAGACCGACGTGGTCGGCGGGGACGAACGCCGCCTGGTCGCCGGGATCGCCTACCGCCGAGGGCCGACCGAGGTCGCCGCGCGCTACGACTGGCTGCGCGCCCGGCTCGACACCCCGCTCGTGCGACTGCTGCCCGGGCCACGCTTCACCGCGATCGTCCGGGAGGCGCCGGAGATCGGCGACCTCGACCGGCTCCGTGCCGACGGCTGGCTCGCGGTCGTGGGTTCGCCCGTCCCGCCCGACCGGCTTCCCGAGGCGGGCGCCGAAGTGGAGTTGCTGCTGCGGCGGGCCGCCGCGCTGGAACGGCCGGTGGTGGCGGAGGCGTCCGGGCTCGGGCTGGACGCGCTGATCGCTCCGGACGCGGCGGCCGGATTCGCCGCCCAAGCGCTGGCGCCGCTGCGCGAACTCGATCGGAAGGGCGACCGCGAACTGGTCGACACGCTGCGGACCTGGCTCGCGCACCACGGCGGCTGGGACCGGACGGCCGCCGAACTCGGCGTGCACCGCAACAGCGTCCGGCACCGGATCGGGCAGATCGAACGGGCGCTGGGGGTGGACCTCGCGGATCCGGAGATCCGGATGCGGCTGTGGTTCGCGTTGAGGTGGGGGTGAGGCGAACGGTCACCGCCGCTTACTCCAATCAGGTCACTCTCAGGATTCTGTGGCAACGTAGGGTCGTGCGGATTCTGGTAGTCGAAGACGAAGAACCCCTCGCCGACGCGATCGCACGCGGCCTGCGGCGTGAGGGGATGGCGGTGGACATCGCGCTCACCGGTGACGACGGGCACGAGAAGGCCGCCGTCACCCGGTACGACGTCGTGCTGCTCGACCGCGACCTGCCCGGGATGTCCGGTGACGACCTGTGCCGCGAGATCGTCGCGTCCGGCGAGCTGACCCGCGTGCTGATGCTCACCGCGAGCAGTTCCGTTTCGGACCGTGTCGACGGGCTTTCCCTCGGCGCCGACGACTATCTCGCCAAGCCGTTCGCCTTCCCCGAACTCGTCGCGCGGGTGCGGGCGCTGGGCCGCCGCGCGACCCCGGCCGCGCCGCCGCTGCTGACTTCGGGTGACGTCGAACTGGATCCGGCGAGGCGGACCGTCCGCCGCGCGAGCGGTCCGGTCGAGCTGACCCGCAAGGAGTTCGGCGTGCTGGAGGTGCTGCTGTCGGCCGCCGGTTCGGTGGTCAGCAGTGAGGAACTGCTCGAACGCGTGTGGGACGAGAACGCCGACCCGTTCACCACCACCGTCCGGGTCACCGTGATGACACTGCGGAAGAAGCTCGGCGAGCCGGGCATCATCGAAACCGTCGTCGGCTCCGGCTACCGGGTGCCGGAGCAGGGGACCGCACGCGGGTGAACGCCCGCAGCCTGCGTGCGCGGGTCACGCTGCTCGCGACCGGGTTGGTGGCACTGGTCAGCCTCCTGTTGCTCTGGCTGGCCTGGAATCTGGTCGGTGACGCGGTATCCGCGGTTCCGCGGTTGCCGCCGGGCACCACGGTGCGGGTCGACGGCGTCGAGGTCGACGCTTCCGCCGTCACCGACCATCTGCGCGTGTACGCCCGGAATCGTGTGCTGCTGTTCGGCGCTGCCGCGTTCTGTTTCGTCGTGCTGGCGGCGGGGATCCTCGCGTGGACGTTCACCGCGCGGGTCCTGCGGCCGCTGCGTGAGATCACCGGGACGGCGAGGCGACTGTCGATCGAATCGATGGGGGAGCGGATCGGCGAGGTCCGCACCAAGGACGAACTCGCCGAACTGGCCGAGACCTTCGACGACATGCTCGACAGGTTGCAGGCCGCGTTCGACGCGCAACGGCATTTCGTCGCGAACGCCAGCCATGAACTGCGGACGCCGCTCGCGGTCATCCGCACCGAACTCGACGTCACCCTCGCCGACGAGCAAGCCGACGAAGCCGAATTACGCCGGATGGCGGGTGTCGTCCGCGACGCGACCGAGCGGGCCGAGCGGCTGGTCGGTTCGCTGCTGCTGCTCGCGCGCACCGACGGCGCGGGACTGGTGGCCAGGGAGCCGGTCGATCTCGCGGTGATCGTCGCGAGCGCGTGGCGCGCGGTGCGGGCAGAAGCCGGGAAACGCGGTCTCCGCACCGAATTCGCGACCCAGGGCGCGCCGACCTTCGGCGATCCCGCGCTGCTGGAACGGATCGCGGGCAATCTGCTGGAGAACGCCGTGCGGCACAACGTCGAGGGCGGCTGGCTGGACGTCGTCACGCAGGCCGGTCCACAGTGGTCGGTGCTGCGGGTGCGGTCTTCCGGCGGCCTGCTCGACCCGGCCGCGGTCCCCGAACTGTTCGAGCCGTTCCGCCGGGCAGGCGTCGCCAGGACCGCCCGCACCGGCGCCGGGCTGGGGCTCTCGATCGTGCGGGCCGCCGTCCAGGCGCACGGCGGCACGGTGTCGGCGGAACCCGTTGTGGGCGGCGGTCTTTCGGTGACGGTCCACCTGCCCGCTCTGCCCTGACCCGCCGCTGGGGTTACGGTTCAAGGATGGTCCCCAGCATGAGGCTGAACAACGGAACGTCCCTTCCCCAGCTCGGGTTCGGTGTGTACAAGATCGGCGACGACGAGGTCGTCGGCGCGGTCCGCACCGCCATCGAGGCGGGTTACCGCGCCATCGACACGGCGACCCTGTACGCCAACGAACGCGGTGTCGGCGAGGCCGTCCGCACCAGCGGGCTGCCCCGCGAGGAACTGTTCGTCACCACGAAACTGTGGAACACCGAGCACGGCTACGAGTCGGCGTTGCGTGCCTTCGACACCAGCCTGAGCGAACTCGGTCTCGAGTACGTCGATCTGTACCTGATCCACTGGCCGCTGCCGTCGCAGGACAAGTACGTGGAAACGTGGCGGGCGCTGGAAAAGATCGCTTCCGACGGCCGGGCGAAGGCGATCGGTGTCTCGAACTTCCAGATCCCGCATCTGGAGCGGCTGATCGAGGAGACCGGGACGGTCCCCGCGGTGAACCAGATCGAATGCCACCCGTGGCTGCAGCAGCCGCTGCTCCGGAACTTCCACGAGAAGCACGAGATCCTCACCGAGGCGTGGGGCCCGCTGGCGCGCGGCGGGGACCTGCTCGCCGACGAGAAGATCACCACGATCGCGAAGAAGCACGGCAAGACCCCGGCGCAGATCGTGCTGCGCTGGCATATCGAGATGAACCACCTGGTGATCCCGAAGTCCGTCACGCCGGAACGGATCAAGGAGAACATGGACGTCTTCGACGTCGCCCTCGACGCGCATGACGTTGCCGCGATCGCGACGCTGGAGCAGGGGAAGCGGCTGGGACCGGATCCGGACGAACTGGGCGCCTGAGGCTTCCGGAAGTGTCATGAAAGGGGTCGTTCAGGACGAAAAATGTCCTGAACGACCCCCTTCATGACATCCGCGAACCGCCTACCGCACGTCCACGAAGATCGGGTTCCCGTACAGCCACAGGTCTTCGAACGGGTTCGACTGCCCGATCACGTCGGCGCTCGGTTCGATGCCGCCGGGCACGTGCTTCTTGCCGTCCGTGCCGCGCGTCCGCACGAAGAACGGCTCGCGCACGTCGCGGAAGGTGTGCCGGAAGGCCACCCGCCGCCCCGGCGCCCACCGCGGTTCGAAGGACCGCGCCAACCGCGTGCCCGGAGCGGTCCGCGCGTCCCGGTCGGCGGCCGGGCCGGTCACCGGTCCCGAAACGAGGTCGAGTCGCGCGAGCCGGGGGATCGCGCCACCACCGTTCGGCCGGGCCGCCAGTTTCGCCGAGACGACGATCGTGACGTCGGATCCGCGCCGGACCCGCAGCCTGCCGCCCATCGTCGCCGAACTCCAGCCGCTGTACGCGCCGAACTCCAGTTCCTGCGCGAGTCCGCCGTGCACCACCCAGACGCGTCCCGCGCGGAGGCCTTCCAGCACGCCTTCGTGGCTTCGGCGGGACACGCCGACGACGGTCCGGCTGAACTCGGCGGGAGCGAAGTCCGCGTACGGGGGCAGAGTCTGCGGGACACCGGTGTCGATCGGGTCGGGGTAAGCGCCATGCTCGTCGTAGTACCCGTCCGGAACGCCGGGCCGGACGTGGGTATCGCCGCGGTTGTAGTGCGAGTCGGAGTTGCTGGTGATCCACCACGGCTTTCCTTCGGCCAGCAGCGAATCCCAGAGTCCGCCGACGGTCGCGGTGCTCCAGTCGAAGCCGCCGTAGGTGCGGTAAGCCGACTCCGGGAAGCCCGGCCATGAGTTCGAACCGGGGGAGTTGCCGTAACCGCCGCGCGCGCCACCGCCGCTCCCGAGCGGTTTCGGAAAGCCGTCGGCCTGCGCGCCCGGCGCGCCTTCCATGCCGATGACGATGCCGGGCGCGGCGTCGCGCAGCGCGCGGATCTCGTGCGGGGCGATCCGGCCGTTGCGCAGCGGATGGTTGATGACCACCACCGGCGCGTGGATCCGGCGGGCCCGCTCTTCGGCGGCGAGCCAGCGGATGGCCTTGACCGCCAGCGCCTCGTTGTCCGGCGTGCCCGGTTCGGTCCCGGTCAGCCGCCAGTCGAAGGCGCGTTCGAACTCGCGCAGCTTCGCGGCCTGGTCCGCGCCCGCCTGGAAGAACAGTGTCGCGTGCTCGGCGCCCGGCACGTTCCACTCCATGCCTTGCCACAGCAGGAGATCGCGGTGTTCGCGCTGTGCTGCCCGGATCGCGGCGTTCGTCCGCTCCACCGAGGACTTCTCGTGCGTCGCGTGGCCGTGATCGGTGATCACCGCCCAGTCCGCCCCGTGCCGGAGAGCCGAATCGGCGATTCCGTCCACTGTGTACATCGCGTCGTAGGAGTACTGCGTGTGGATGTGGTGATCGCCCACCAGCCACCGGTAGCGGTCCCGGCCGAAGAGCAGGTCGACATCGATGTCGAGATCCAGGTCGAGGGCTTCCGCCGGGGTGGTGGCCGCGAGCGGCGCACCCGCGGCCGCCGCGGACACGAGGCCCGCACGCTTGAGGAATCCGCGGCGGTCGACGCCGGGCTTTTCACTGTTCACCGGCGGCACGCTAAAGAGCCTCGCTGAACGCGCGGTGTCCGGACGGCCAACGCGCGGCGCCGTGTGATGATCGTCCCTGTGGAAGAAGAGAGAAAGAGACCCAGAGCGTCCCGCCGATCGCTCTGGGTACTCGGAGCCGTCGCGATCCTCGTCCTCGCCGCTGTCGTGACGACGGCCGTCGTCGTCCTGAACCGGGTCTCCGAGCCGCCCGCCCCGGCGGCGTTGCCGCGGGACACCGCACCCGTCCCGCTGGGGAAGCGGGAACTGTGCGGCCTCCAGCTGGTCATTTACGTCGAGACCGACCAGGACATGACCTCCGCGGCGGAGAAGCTCCGGGAGGATCCGAATGCGCGCCGCGTGCTGACCGAGAACAAACAGCAGGCCTATGAGCGGTTCAAGGAGCTTTTCGCGAGCAAGCCGGAGCTGCTGGAGAACACGACGCCGGATGCCCTGCCGGCGGTCGTGCATCTGGTCCCCGTCGCCGGAACCGACCCCGAAGCGTGGGCGAACGAGCTGCGGCAGCGGTTCCCCGACGCGAACAAAGTCGACGTGCTCGATCCCGCGCCGATCGCCGCGCGGATGAAGGTCACGCCTCCGCCCTGCCCGCCTTCCGGAGAACGCTGACACCCCTGTCTCCCCGGGGGATGGCGGGGAGACAGGGGATGTCCTTGACCGCCTCGAAGTGTTCACGAAAACGCAGTCGTTCGCCAGAAAACCCACGAAAAACGCAAAAGGCCACCGTCGGCGATCAAGAGATCGCCGACGGTGGCCTTTCACTCACGCTCAGGAGAGCGGCACACTCGCCACACCCGGCGCCAGGAACGGCTTGCCGTTGACCTTCTCGGACACTCCGGCCCGGTCCAAGTACGGCGTGATGCCGCCCAGCCAGAACGGCCAGCCCGCGCCGAGGATCAGGCACAGGTCGATGTCGTGGGCCTCGGCGACCACGCCCTCGTCGAGCATGATCCGGACCTCCTCGGCGATCGCCGCCAGCGCGCGGTCACGCACCTGCTCGGAGGTCGACGGGGAGTCACCGCGCTGCCAGAGTTCGGCCACCTCGGGGTCGACGGTGGCGTTGCCGTGAGCGTCCCACTGCCAGACGCCCTTCTTGCCCGCCTTGACGAAGCGGTCGAGGTTCTCGCTGACGGTGAACCGGTCCGGGAACGCCTCGTGCAGGGTTTCCCCGACGTGCAGGGCGATCGCCGGGCCGACCAGCTGCATCAGCGTCAGCGGCGTCATCGGCAGGCCCAGCGGCTCGAGCGCCTTGTCCGCGACCTCGAACGGCGTGCCTTCGTCGACGGTCACCAGCACCTCGCCGAGGAACCGCAGCAGCAACCGGTTGACCACGAACGCGGGCGCGTCCTTGACCAGCACGCTCGACTTCTTGAGCTGCTTGCCGAGAGCGAACGCGGTGGCCAGCGCGGCGTCGTCGGTCTTCTCCGCGCGGACGATCTCCAGCAGCGGCATCACCGCGACCGGGTTGAAGAAGTGGAACCCGACCACCCGTTCCGGATGCTTGAGCTGCGACGCCATCGCGGTGATCGACAGCGACGAGGTGTTCGTCGCCAGGATCGCCTCGGGGGAGACGTACTGCTCCAGGTCGGCGAAGACCTTCTGCTTGACGCCCAGCTCCTCGAACACCGCTTCGATCACGAAGTCGGCGTCGGCGAAGGCGGTCTTGTCGAGCGAGCCGGTGACGAGTGCCTTCAGCCGGTTGGCGCCGTCCGGCGAAACCCGCTTCTTGGCCAGCAGCTTGTCGATCTCATCGTGCACATAGGACACACCCTTGTCGACGCGTTCCTGGTCGACGTCGGTGAGCACCACCGGCACCTTGAGACGGCGGACGAACAGCAGCGCCATCTGGCTGGCCATCAGGCCCGCACCGACGATGCCGACCTTGTTCACCTTGCGCGCCAGCGACTTGTCCGGCGCGCCGGCCGGCCGCTTGGCTCGTTTGTTGACCAGGTTGAACGAGTACAGCCCGGCACGCAGCGTGTCGTCCATGAGCAGTTCGGCGAGCCCGTCGGTCTCGGCCGCGTAGCCGCGGTCCAGATCGTTCTCGCGGGCCAGCTCCAGCAGCTCGACGGCCTTGGTCGCGCCGGGCGAAGCGCCCTTGGTGCGTCCGTCCACAAGGGCCCTGGCGCGGGCGATCGCGGCGTCCCAGCCGGCGCCGCGGTCGATCTCGCGGCGGGCGGGGGTGATCTCGCCGTTGACGACCTTCGCCAGCCACAGCAGAGACTGCTCGAGGTAATCGGCCGAACCGAAGACCTCGTCGACGATGCCGAGCTCCGCCGCCTGCGCGACCTTGAGCATCTTGTTCTGCGCCAGGGCGTTCTCGATGATCACGGTGACCGCGGCGTCCGGCCCGATCAGGTTCGGCAGCAGTTGCGTGCCGCCCCAGCCCGGGAACAGGCCGAGGAAGACCTCGGGGAACGCGATCGCGGCGGTGTTCTCCGAAAGCGTGCGGTAGTGGCAGGAGAGCGCGAGTTCGAGCCCGCCGCCCATCACCGCGCCGTTGACGAACCCGAAGGTCGGGATCTCGGATTCGGTGAGCCGCCGGAACACGTCGTGCCCGGTCTGCGCGATTTCCCGCGCCAGCGCCGGATCAGCGACCGCTTCGATACCGGAAAGGTCGGCGCCGACCGCGAAGATGAACGGCTTGCCGGTGACCGCGATCGCGGCGGGTTCCGCGGCGAAGGCGGTGTCGATCGCGGCGTTGAGGCTCACCAGGCCCTGAGGGCCGAAGGTGTTCGGCCGGGTGTGGTCGTGGCCGTTGTCCAGGGTGATCAGGGCGACCGGCTTGTCGAGACCGGGCACCTTCACCAGACGCGTGACCGCGTTCGTGACGACCTCGTCGGGGAAAGCGGCTTTCGCTCGCTCAGCGGTGAAAGTCATTACTTCGCCCCCTCGGAGCCGTTGTAGCCCGGGTTCTCCCAGATCACGGTGCCGCCCATGCCGATGCCGATGCACATGGTGGTCAGGCCGTAGCGCACGTCGGGGCGCTCGGCGAACTGACGTGAAAGCTGCGTCATCAGCCGGACACCGGACGACGCGAGCGGGTGGCCGCAGGCGATCGCGCCACCCCACTGGTTGACGCGCGGGTCGTCGTCGGCGACGCCGAAGTGGTCGAGGAACGCGAGCACCTGGACGGCGAACGCCTCGTTGATCTCGAACAGGCCGATGTCGTCGATCGACAGGCCGGTGCGCTTGAACAGCTTCTCGGTGGCCGGCACCGGGCCGATGCCCATGACCTCCGGCTCGACGCCGGCGAAGGAGTAACCGACCAGGCGCATGCCGATCGGCAGGCCGAGTTCGCGGGCGGTGTCCTCGTCGGCGAGCAGCGCCGCGGTGGCGCCGTCGTTGAGACCGGCCGCGTTGCCCGCGGTGATCCGGCCGTGCGGGCGGAACGGCGTCTTCAACCCGGCGAGCTGCTCGACCGTGGTGCCCGGACGCGGCGGCTCGTCCTCGGTCGCGAGACCCCAGCCCAGTTCCTTCGAACGGGTGGCGACCGGGACCAGCTCGGGCCCGATCTTGCCGGTCTTCACGGCTTCGGCGTACTTCTCCTGGCTGCGCGCGGCGAAGGCGTCGGTGCGCTGCTTGGTGATCTCGGGGAACCGGTCGTGCAGGTTCTCCGCGGTCTGGCCCATCACGAGCGCGGTCGGGTCGACGAGCTTGTCGGCGATGATGCGCGGGTTCGGGTCGACGCCCTCGCCCATCGGATGGCGGCCCATGTGCTCGACGCCGCCGGCGATGGCGATGTCGTAGGCACCGAAGCCGATGCCGCTCGCGGTCGTGGTGACCGCGGTCATCGCGCCCGCGCACATGCGGTCCAGCGCGAAGCCGGGCACCGACTTGGGCAGGCCCGCCAGCAGCGCGGCGGTGCGGCCGATGGTCAGGCCCTGGTCCCCGATCTGGGTGGTGGCGGCGATCGCCACCTCGTCGACGCGTTCGGGCGGCAGCCCGGGATGCCGCCGCAGCAGTTCACGGATGGCGTTGACGACGAGGTCGTCGGCACGGGTGCCGGCGTACATGCCTTTTTCGCCTGCCTTGCCGAAGGGCGTTCGCACCCCTTCGACGAAGGCGACATTGCGTACCGACCGCGCGTTCGGCGCGAGCGGTGTTGCTCCTGCGGCCACGAATGCTCCTGAAGTAGAGGTAGTCCTGTCCGCACCCTAGCCCCGGTTACCCGTCGGTAACCAGGATGGTGGCCCGGTCGAGTGGGGGAAGGCACACTCTCGGGTGCGCTCGGGTCGGCCGCTTGGCCGATCCGGGGGTGGTGGGGAAGTTGCTATGTTCGAAGTGATCAGGGGGAGGGATCACGATGACATCGCCGGGGCCGGCCGTCACCCGTCGTGCGTTGCTGGGGATGGCGGTCGTCGTATCGCTGGCCGCCTGCACTCGCGGGACACCGCCTCCGAGCCCTTCGTCTCCTGCGCCGCCCCCGCCTTCTCCCTCCCGGCAATTCCACGACCGGTTGATGGAGCTGGAGAAGAAGTTCGACGCCAGGCTCGGCGTGTACGCGCTCGACACCGGAGGCGGCGGCACGGTCGAGCATCGCGCGGACGAGCGGTTCGCGTTCTGCTCGACGTTCAAAGGGGTCGCGGCGGCCGCCGTCCTGCAGCGCAATCCGTTGTCGCATCTGGAAACCCGGGTCAGCTACTCCCGGGACGACCTGATGAAACACGCGCCGGTCACCGGGCAGCACGTGGCCACCGGCATGACGATCCGCCAGCTGTGCGACGCCGCCGTCCGGTTCAGCGACGGCACCGCGGGCAACCTGCTGCTGCGGGACCTCGGCGGTCCCGCCGAACTCACCGCGTTCACGCGCAGCCTCGGCGACACCGTCACACGGATGGACCGGGTCGAACCGGCCATCACCGAGGCCACCCCGGGCGACCTTCGCGACACCACGACTCCGCGCGCTTTCGCCGCCGACTACCGCGAGATCGTGCTGGGCGACACGCTGACGGCCGACAAACGCGACTTCCTCCGCGACCTGCTCCAGCGCAACGCCACCGGCGCCGAGCGGATCCGGGCGGGCCTGCCGTCCGGCTGGACCGTGGCCGACAAGACCGGGACGGGCGACTACGGCACGTTGAACGACATCGCCGTCGTGTGGCCGCCGGACAAGGCGCCGATCGTCCTGGCGATCATGTCCAGCAAGGCGACCAAGGACGCCCCTTACGACCAGGCGCTGCTCGCCGAGGCCGCGAAGTACGTGGCCGAAACCCTCACGTGAAGGAATCCGGAACTCGCGTGTCTGAAGACGTAACTCGCGTGATTGAAGGCGTAACTCGCGTGATTGGAGGAGTTCCGCCTTCAATCACGCGAGTTACGGGTCCAATCACGCGAGTTACGCGTTAGTTGCCGGTGGCGCTGGGGAGCAGGGCTGGGCAGCCGCCGGCCTTATAGGCGGGGTCGTACTCGAAGTGCCACTTCTCGTTGTCGTAGCGGCGGCACCAGCCGAGTGCGCCGCCGTGCTTGTCCACCCACGCGGCCGAATTCAGCGGCTGGATGTCGACGGCGATTCCCTTGACGTGCATGGACGTCTCCGGTTGCAACGCCCACTTCTTGGCCTGTTCCACGGAGCCGAACCGCTCGACGGCCTTGTCGAACTCGCGCTGCTGCTGGCTACGGCTGCGCTTGCCGTCGTTCACGCAGAGCGTGATGTTCTGCGTCTTGGCCTTGGCGCGCATGGTGTTCCACGCTTCGATCACGTCCGGGCGCATACCGAAGGTGTCCTCGTCGACATAACGCTTGTCGACGGCGCACGTCGGGCCGCTCTCGGGGCCGGGGACCTCTTCGAGGATCGCGAGCGGCTGCCCGTTCACCGCCTTGACGGCCACGCCGGTGGCTCCCAGCGTCACCATCGCGATCCCGACGAGCCCCAGCGCCACGAGCACGCTGATGGCGGTGCTGCGGCTGGAGGTGAATGTGGTCGGCACCACTCCGAAGCTACCCGGCGCCCGGCGGGCCGCCAGGGTTTGTGAGGTTGTTCCCAGAACGTCCCGGAAGGCCAACCGAATCGGAAAAGCGTTGGTGAGTGGCGATTCGGGAGACAGGCCGGGCCCCCCATGTCGCATTCGAGACGCTCAGTGTCCCCAATGCGACATGGGAGCCGGCCCGGCAATGCCTCAGCGGCTCAGGTACCCGAGCCACCCGCCGTACCCGGTGATGTCCTCGGCGCCGTCCAGGGCCACCGGTTCGCAGACGAAGCCGGACACCTCGCTCCCGTCGGCCAACCGCACCTTCCCGATCGCCAGCGGCGCGGGAACGCCCGCCACGAACTCGCCGAAGCCGCCCAAGGGCAGGTCCCACACCTCCGCCTCGATCGGCTCGCCACCCGAGGCGACCCGGACGAGGCCGGGTTTCGGTGGCACGGTGTCCAGCGCGTAGAGCCGGTACTCGGCCGCCGTCGGCCCCGCCGCCACGAACCGCCCGCCACGCGAGGTCAATTCGTGGTTCAGCGGCTGCCCGCGCAGATGAGCGCCGACGACGGCGATCCGCGTCCGCCGCGGCACCAGCCGGGCGACGTCGGCGAGGATCCGGTCGGCGTACGCGGCTCCGACCAGCATCACCCCGAACGGCAGGCCGCCGACGGATCCGGCGGGCACGGCGAGCGACGACAGGCCCAGCAGGTTCGTCGAATTCGTGAACCGGCCCAGCCGGGCGTTCACGCCCAGCGGGTCGGCCTCGACCTCAGCGATCGTCGGGTGCTCGGTCGTCGTGGGCAGCAGCAGGCAGTCCACAGTGGACAGAACCGCCGACGCTGCACGCGAAAGACCGTCGAGCGTGGCGAGGTCGGTGAACAACCGGTGTGCCGGGATGTCCTTCGCCGCGCCGATGATCTGCCGCACGGCCGGATCGACGGCGTCCGGACGCGCGTCGATGAACTCACCGACCCCGGAGTAACGCTCGGCCACGAAGGCGCCTTCGTACAGCAGACGCGCCGCGTCGAGAAACGCCGATATGTCGACAGTGACCAGCTCGGCGCCGGCCTCGCGGAACGACTCAGCCGCCGCGGAGAACGCTTCGGCCCACCCATCTTGAAGAGGTCCCGTCGCCTCCGGCACACCGATCCGGAACGGCCGGTGGACCACCGGAAGATCCCGCGGCCCGCTGAGACACGCGAACGCCACCGAAGCCTCGTCGACCGTCCGCGCGAACACCGTCACGCAGTCGATGCTCGCGCACGCGGGCACCACACCGGTCGTCGGCAGCAGCCCGCGCGTCGGCTTCAGCCCGACGATCCCGTTGAACGCCGCCGGAACCCGCCCGGATCCGGCGGTGTCCGTACCCAGCGCGAGATCCGCGATGCCGAGCGCCACCGCGACCGCCGACCCCGAACTCGACCCACCCGACACGTACGCCGGGTCGATCGCGTTCCGGACCGCGCCGTGCGGACTGCGCGTGCCGACCAGTCCGGTCGCGAACTGGTCCAGATTGGTCGTGCCGAGGATCAGCGCCCCGGCCGCCCGCAACCGTGCCACCACCGGGGCGTCCTCGTCCGGTAGATAGGCGTACTCGGGGCACGCCGCTGTCGTCGGCAGCCCGGCGACGTCGATGTTGCCCTTGATCGCGGCGAGTTTCCCGTACAGGGGCAAGGATTCCCCCGCCGCACGACGGGCTTCCAGCTTCTCCGCGTCGGCGAGCACGTCCGCCTCGGGACGCAGGTCGATCCAGATCTCGGGCCGGTCGACCCGCGCGATCCGGTGGTACGCCGCGCGCACCCGCTCCAGCACGCTCATCCCGCGCTCCTTCCCAGTACCACCAGCGGCGTGCCGGGGGCGACCTGATCACCGGGGGAGACGAGCACCTCGACGACCTCCCCGGCGGCGGGCGCGGGGATCCGCGCCTCGGTCTTCATCGCTTCGAGAATCACCAGTGTCTCCGTTGGGTCGACCTTCTTGCCGGGTGCGGCGTCCACCCGCCACACGGTCGCGGCGAACGGTGCTTCGACGACGTGTCCGCCGGGCGGGGCCTCGATCTTCGAGGTCGGGAGCTTCGCTCCGACGGGTTCGGGACGGGGGTCGAATTCGCCCGCCGCCGCCCAGGCCTGCCGCTCCGCCTCGAACGCCGCGCTCTGCTTCGCGCGGAAAGCGGCGATGTCGTCGGCATTGTCGGCCAAGAACCGTTCGTGGTCGGCCAGTGCGAACTCGCCGTCGGTGATGACGAGTTCCAGTTCCCCCGCCGAACTCTGTGCCCGCAGGTCGAGCAGTTCCTCGGCGGTCACCGGGTACCACGAGATCCGGTCGAAGAACCGCAGAAGCCACGGCGAACCCGGTTCGAACGACCCGCGTTGCCGCCAGCCGCTCCACACCTGCACGGTCCGCCCGACGAACTGGTACCCGCCGGGGCCTTCCATCCCGTAGATGCACAGGTACGAGCCGCCGATGCCGACCGAGTTCTCCGCGGTCCAGGTACGGGCCGGGTTGTACTTCGTGGTGACCAGCCGGTGCCGCGGGTCCAGCGGAGTGGCCACCGGCGCGCCGAGATAGACGTCGCCGAGACCGAGCACCAGGTACTCCGCGTCGAACACCGTGCGGTAGACGTCGTCCACACTGGACAGACCGTTGACCCGCCGGATGAACTCGATGTTCCACGGGCACCACGGCGCGTCGTCGCGCACGCCCGCCATGTATCGCTCGATCGCCTCGCGCGTGGCGGGGTCGTCCCACGACAACGGCAGCCGCACGGTCCGGCTCGGCACCACGAGATCGGCGGTCCGCGGCAGATCGTGCTCCACCTCCTGCACGAGACCGAGGAGCTTCGGCACCGGCAGCACGTCCGGGTCGACGTGGACCTGCAGCGAGCGGATGCCCGGGGTCAGATCAAGGACGCCGCCGACGCCCCCGAGCCCTTCCGTGGCCAGCCTGTCGGCCAGGGCGTGGACCCGCATCCGCAGGGCCAGGTCGAGTTTCATCGGCCCGTACTCGATCAGCAGGTTGTCGTCGCCGCTGCGCCGGTAGGTGACCTCGGGATTCTCGTCCGATGTGGACAGACGGCCGAGGATGCCGCCGTCGTCGATCGGTTTCCGGCTCGCCTCGACCGCGGTATGGGGCTCATCCCGCAAGGAGCAGGCGTGCTCGGTGGTGATCGGCACGAAGCGCACGGTGTCGCCCGGCCGCGCCTGGCCGAGTTTCCAGCGCTGCCCGGTCACCACGGTCGCCGGGCAGACGAAACCGCCGAGGCTCGGCCCGTCCGGTCCCAGCAGGATCGGCAGGTCGCCGGTGTAGTCGACGGCGCCGATCGCGTACGGCGTGTCGTGGATGTTCGACGGGTGCAGGCCCGCCTCCCCGCCGTCTTCGCGTGCCCAGCGGGGCCGGGGCCCGACGAGCCGGACACCGGTCCGCGCGGAGTTGAAGTGCACCTCCCAGTCGGTGGCGTAGAACGTTTCGACGTCGTCCGGCGTGAAGAACTCCGGTGCGGCGTGTGGTCCCTCGGAGGCGCCGATCTCCCAGTGCGTCGCGAAGACCGGGCGATCGGCTTCGGGAACCGTTCCGGTGACGGCGTTCTCCGGTTCCGGACCGGGGGAGAGGACGTCACCGGTGGCCAGCGCGCGCCCGCCGTGCCCGCCGAAGCCGCCCAGGGTGAACGTCGCCGCGCTGCCCAGGAAGTCCGGCACGTCGATCCCGCCGCGGACGAGCACGTACGCGCGGAGTCCGGCGGTGCCGGTGCCGACGTCGAGCACGCCGCCCGCGGGGACTTCGACCGGAGTCCACTGCGGAACCGGCGAGCCGTCAAGGGTCACCGTTGACGGCGATCCCGTGACGCAAACGATCGCGGCGTCGGTGAACTTCAGCGAGACACCGTCTACAGTGCACTCGAGGCCCGCCGCGCCTTCGGGATTGCCGAGTGCGCGGTTGCCCAGCCGCAGCGACAGATCGTCCATCGGGCCGCTCGGCGGGACCCCCACGTGCCAGAACCCCAGCCGTCCCGGCCAATCCTGGACGGTGGTCATCGTGCCGCCCCGAAGGACCTCGATCCGCGGTTCGGGATCGGTGATCACGTCGAGCGTCGCGGTGTCGTGCGTGATTTCGTGCAGCCGTCGATCCACGGCGACCGCGCGCAACTGGCCGAGGTTCGTCCGGACGCCGTCCACCCGGCTTTCGCCGAGCGCCTCGCCCAGGGCGGCCAGCGCCTCGGCCCGGTCCTCGCCGACGGTGATCACCTTGGCGAGCAACGGGTCGTAATGCGTCGTCACGTTCGCGCCGGCCTCGACCCAGGTGTCGACCCGGACGCCGTCCGGGAAGTCGGCGCGGGTCAGCAGGCCGGCGCTCGGCCGGTGCCCGGCGGCCGGGTCCTCGGCGTAGACCCGCGCTTCGACCGCGTGCCCGCGCGGCGTTGGCGTGGTGGCGAACATGCCGGTGTCGCCGTCGGCGAGCCGGAGCATCCACTCGACGAGGTCGATCCCGTACACCGCCTCGGTGACCGGGTGTTCGACCTGAAGGCGCGTGTTCACCTCCAGGAACGCGGCCACGTCCCGCTGCGGGTCGTAGATGAACTCGACCGTCCCTGCCGACCGGTAGCGCACCGAAACGCAGAGGTCGACGGCCGCGGAGACCAGTTTCTCCCGCATCGCTTCGGAAAGCCCCGGCGCGGGGCACTCTTCGAGCACCTTCTGGTTGCGCCGCTGCAGGGTGCAGTCCCGCGTGCCGAGCGCCAGCACCTCGCTCGCGCCGTCGCCGAACACCTGGACCTCGACGTGCCGCGCGTGGGTCACCAGCTGTTCGAGGAACACGCCCGACGTCGAGAAGCTCTTGGCCGCGATGCTCTGCACCGCTTCCCAGGCTTCCCGCAGCCCGGCTACGGACGCGCAGGCACGCATGCCGATCCCGCCGCCACCGCCGGTGGCCTTGAGCATCACCGGATAGCCGATCGTGGCGGCCGCGGTTTCGGCGTCGGCCAGGGTGTCCAGCAGCCCGGTTCCGGGCAACATCGGGACACCGGCCTCGACGGCCTTCAGCCGTGCTGTGTGCTTGCTGCCGAAGACTTCGAGATGGTCCGCGGTGGGTCCGGCGAACCGGATCCCGGCCGCTTCCACCGCCCTGGCGAAAGCGGCGTCTTCGGACAGGAAGCCGTAACCCGGGTGGATCGCGTCCGCCCCGGTCTTCAACGCGGCTTCGATGACGGCGTCGGCGAGGAGGTAACTCTCCCTCGCCGGTGCCGGGCCGAGCCGGACGGCTTCGTCGGCGAGCCGTACGTGCGCGGCCGTACGGTCGGCGTCGGAATAGACGGCGACCGTCGGAATGCCCATCTCCCTGGCGGTCCGGATGACGCGGACCGCGATTTCCCCCCGGTTGGCGACGAGCAGCTTCACATGCCACCGCCGGTGACGATCATCCGGACCGGCGTCGGATCGAAGCCGTTGCACGGATTGTTGAGCTGCGGGCAGTTCGACACCAGCACCAGGACGTCGGTCTCGGCACGCAGTTTGACCTCGAGACCCGGCGCGGAGATGCCGTCGACGATGCCGAGCGTGCCGTCCTGTTCGACCGGTACGTTCATGTACCAGTTGACGTTGCCGACCAGATCCCGTTTGCCGAGGTTCCATTTGGCGCCTTCGGTGAGGAAGTTCTCGACGCAGGCGTGCTGGTATCGCGTGTGCTGGCCGTAGCGGAGGCTGTTCGATTCCTTGCTGCAGGCGCCGCCGATCGTGTCGTGCCGTCCGCAGGTGTCCTCGACGACGGTCAGCAGCGGCGCGCCCTCACCGGTGCGCAACACGCTGCCGGTGGTGAGGAAGATGTTGCGCTGCGCGGCGATCGTGGCGGCCGCGCTGTATCTCTTCGCCGTGTCGGCGGCGTCGTAGCAGAGGAAATCGACGGCCTGGTTGCCGCCGAGATCGATGATCGCGAGCGTTTCGCCCTCGCGAAGCACGGTGGAGTACGGCGCCCGCGCGGCGACCTCGGTGTCGGAGACGATCGTCATGCCAGGCCCCTTGCGGTGAGGTAGTCGGCGGTGTTCTCGAAGGCACGCTGCGCCTCGGGGGAGGTTGTCCATTCAGGACTGTCCGGAGTGGACGGAGCGGAGCGCTGGGCGAGGACGCGCAGCGGCGTGACCGTGTAGTCGGGGCGCGGGTCGAGCGGATGGGCCACGTTGGCGATCAGGACCACGACCGGGAGTTCCGTGCGCAGGACCACGGATTTGCCGGGGCCCGCCGAGCCGGTGAACGTCAGCCCGCCGTCGGCCTCCACGTGGACGCCCTGGAAGAAGGACAGGCTCGGCGGGAGATCGCGTGGCGTGAGGCCGTGTTTCGCCGCGGCGAGGGTGAACAGCGCATTGCCCGACGGCGAAGCGCCCTGGGGGCTCCCGTCACCGTGACGCTCGGTGTTTCCGTCCACAGTGGACGTTCCGCAGAGCGCGTCGTGCTTACCGCTTTCGTCGGTGACGACGGTCGCTAGTACCCGCGCCTGGTCGGAAAGCAGCGCGATCGCCTCGCCGAGGTAGGCGTTCCACTGGACCTTCACCGTGTCCGCGACGTTCAGCCGCTCCCAAGGCTGGTCCGCGTTGAACAGCAGCAGATGCGCGCACGCGTCGCCCTCGACGTCGGTCAGCCGCAGTTCGGTGCCGCGGGCGAGGACCTTGTGGGTGTAGCCGCCACCGGCGACGGTCTCGGCCCAGACCAGCTTCGCCGGGTCGATCCCGGGCGGCGGATCCGGCCAGGTGGACGCGGGGATGGCGGGCATCGCTTCGGTCACCGTGCCCGCCTGTGCGCGGGCGTGGTCGCGAGCGCCGTACGTGGTCGATGTCGTGCTCATGGAACCTTCCTTCAGGTCGCGGGGACGGGAACCTTGGTGAGCGCGGAGCGGCGGCGCCAGCAGAAGTAGCCGGTGAGCAGCGCGGCGCCGACGAACTCGATCGGGAACAACAGGACCCAGACGGAACCGGTGCCCGCCAGGTCGTAGATCTCGGCTCGTGGCCAAGCGATGTTGACGATCATCATCGCGCCGTACCCTACTGCCGCGATGTTGACCGGAATAGCCCATCGCCCCAGGGAGAAATGGCCGGGCTCGGCGGTGAAACGGCCTTGACGGCGCCGGATCAGCAGCGGCCCGGTGACCAGGAGATAGGCGAGGTACACCACGACCACCGAAGTGCCGGTGATGGTGCTGAAGATGGTCGGATTCCCCAGATTCAGCAGCAGGAGCCCGATGGCGAGCACCCCGGACAGCACGGCCGGCGCGATCGGTGTGCCGGTGCGGGCGTTCACCGCGGAAAGCCGCTTGGCGCCGGGGAGAGCGCCGTCGCGGGCCATGGAGTAGATCAGCCGCACGGTGCCGGTCTGGATGGTCAGCGTGCAGACGACGACCGCGATCGCGACGTCGGCGAGGAAGACCCGGCCGAGAGTGTCACCGAAGACGGCGGTGATCACATACGGCAGGCCTTTCCCGGCCAGTTGCCCGTCGGTCAGGCTCGGCGCCGCCATCAGCGCGGTGAGGACGACGGCGAGCCCGCCGAGTCCGGAGATCAAGAGCGCGCGGAGTACCGCCCGCGGGGCGATGCGGCGCGCGTCTTTGGTCTCCTCGGCGACCGAGGCGGCGGTGTCGAAACCGTAGAGAACGTACGCGGCCATCAGTGCCGAAGCGAGAACGCCGCCTGCTCCCGGGCTTTCGCCCGCCGGCTGCGTCACGACCTGCGGGCCGCGGACCGCGAACGACGCGAGACCGACGACCAGCACGAGGACGCCGACGAGTTCCGCCGCGACTCCGATGTCGTTGATCCGCGCCATGAGCCGTACGCCGCTCGCGTTGATCGCGGTGGTGACGACGATCAGCAGGGTGCCGAGCAGGACGGCGTTGCTGGCGCCGGTCGGGGAAGTGATCGCCGGATCCCCGCCGACGAGCTGGAAGCCGCTCCAGACCGACGGGAGCACGACCTGCAGCGCGATCGCGGCACCCGCGAGCGCGACCACACAGCCCACCAGCATCATCCAGCCGGCGAGCCAGCCCCCGAATCCTGGAGAGAGGTGTTTCGCCCACTGGTAAACCGATCCGGCCAGCGGGAATCGGGCGGCGAGTTCGGCGAAGTTGAGCGCGACGAGCAATTGCCCGGCGATGACCAGCGGCCATGTCCAGAAGAAGAGCGTGTCGCCGAAGGAATAGCCGAAGGCGAACAGCTGGAACACCGTGGTCAGGATGGAAACGAAGGAGAAACCGGCGGCGAAGGCGGAGAAACCGCCGAGTGTCCGGCGAAGTTCTTGGCGGTACCCGAAGGCGGAAAGGTCTTCGGAAGGCATTTGCGGAGGCTCCTGTCTCAAGGGCCGAATTTCGATCGGCTGACCGAAATTAAGCGCGTGCGGGATCCTTCCGATCTCCGCCGGGTAAGCGCGGTGTCAACAGATACCGGATTGGGTAACCTGGGCCGACCACCGGACGTAACAAAGATCTTCGCGAAGAAATGGCAGGATCGGATAGATGACGAAAACGACCGGGGTGGGAAGGCCGAGAGCCAGCGGCGCGGCGGCGAGCAAGCGGGAAGCGCGGCTCGCCGTACTGGACGCGGCGGGGGAGCTGTTCACCGGCGCCGGGTACGCGGCGACGACCACCCGAGCCATCGCCGAACGCGCCGGTCTGCGCCAGGCGTCCCTCTACTACCACTTTCCGTCCAAAGAGGACATTCTCGCGGCGCTGCTGGAGGACACCGTCCGGCCGTCGCTGGACGTCGCGGGCGGGCTTTCGGCGAAGCTCGCGCCGGTCGGCACGCGGTTGTGGGCGCTGGCGTACGCCGACATCCATCTGCTCGGCAGCGCACGGCACAATCTCGGCGCCCTGTATCTGCTGCCGGAGATCTCGTCGCCGAGGCTGGCGCGGTTCCGGGCCGAACGGGCGGAACTGAAACGCGTCTACGGCTCACTCGTCGCGGCGGCCGGCGTACCGGGTGACGTCGTCGGTATCCGGACCGACCTCGTGTTCGGGCTCGTCGAGAGCATCGCGATCGTCCGGCGTGACCAGCCGGATCTGGACGTCGAAGCGCACGCCGTCGAAGGGGCCGACAGCGTGCTGAGGCTCGCCGGTATCGGCGAACCGGACGCGGGGCTGCGGGCCGCCGCCCGGATGCTGCTGGAGGACTGAAGGGGACTTTCCCCGCTCCATCCATGCCCCCGCCGCCACCCTCAACGGAGGCGCTGCGCGCCCATCCCGTATTCCGGAGACGAAAGCGTCCTTCAGCTCGCGGGGATCAGGGAGCGGTGGCCTGAAGCGCCTTGCTCAGCGCCGCCACGGTCAGCTCGACCTGCCACGGCCGGGCACCGCCCTCACGGAGGACCTGGGCGACGAAGTCCTCGCTCAGGTCCGCGGGTGGACGCCAGCAGGTGCGGCGCACCAATTCCGGCAGCAGCAGGTTCTCCACCGGGAGCCGCCGGTCCTCCGCGATCGCGGTCAGCGCCGCGCGGGCGGCCGAAAGCCGGGCGGCGGCGTCGGGATCCTTGTCCGCCCATCGGTTCACCGGCGGCGGGCCGTCGGTCTGCTGCGCGGGGGTGGGCAGTTCGTCGGCGGGGAGCGCGCGGGCCGCCTGCAGATGCCGCAGCCAGCTCGCGGTGTATTTGCGCTGGACCCGGCCGCTGAACACCGGGAGCTCCTGCAACTGCTCGACGGTCTTCGGATCCGCGGTGACGGCGTTGATGATGGCGCTGTCGGGCAGGATCCGGCTCGGCGCGCGGTCGCGTTTGCGGGCGAGTTCGTCCCGCGCCTGCCACAGTTCGCGTACGGCGGCGAGACCGCGGGCGCTCCGGATCTTGTGCACTCCGGAGGTCCGGCGCCACGGCTCCGCCCGGGGGGCGGGCGGCGGCGCGGTGCGGACGGCCTCGAATTCCTGCTGGGCCCAGTCGAGCTTGCCCTGGGCGGCCAAGTCTGCCTCGAGCTTTTCGCGCAGCTCGATGAGCAGCTCGACGTCGAGGGCGGCGTAGTTCAGCCAGTCGACGGGAAGCGGGCGCTTCGACCAGTCGGCGGCGCTGTGGCCTTTCTCCAGCTGGTAGCCGAGAAGGAGTTCGACGAGGGTGCCGAGGGCGACCCGTTCGTACCCGGCGAGCCGTCCGGCGAGTTCGGTGTCGAACAGGCTCTTCGGGCGCAGGTCGAGTTCGGCGAGGCACGGCAGGTCCTGAGAGGCCGCGTGCAGCACCCATTCGGCGTGGTTGAGCACTTCCGCGAGGGGTTCGAGCTGCCCTTCGAGCGGAATGGGGTCGATGAGGAAGGAACCGGCGCCTTCGCGGCGCAGCTGCACGAGATAGGCCTTCGGCCAGTATCGGTAGCCGGACGCGCGTTCGGTGTCCACGGCGATGGCCCCGCTGCCGCCCGCGATCTTCGCACAGGCTTCGGCGAGGGCTGTCGCGTCGGCGATCACCGGCGGAGTGCCCTCGGCGGGCTCGCGCAGAAGAACCGGTCCACCGGTGTCATCGGTGCCGGTCTTCGGGTCCGTCTGCGGTTCTCCGGGGCGGTCGCCTTCCATAGGTGAAGACCCTACGGGACGAGCGGACCGCGCCTGGTCCGCCCGTCCCGCGGGGCTGTTCGCCTTTGTCAGCGGATCACGCCGGCACGCATGGCCAGCGCCACCATCTGAGCCCGGTCACCCGTGCCGAGCTTGCGCCCGATGCGGGAGAGGTGAGACTTCACCGTGAGAGCGGAGAGGCTGAGTTCCTCACCGATCTCCTTGTTGCTCTGGCCGTCGGCGACGAGTTGCAGCACCTCGACCTCGCGCGCGGAAAGCTCGCGCGGGGTGTTGTCGGTGCCGGCGACTCGGGTACCGGTGGCCAGGACCGGTGCGACGCTCGGGTCCGCGTAGACGCCGCCCTCGAGCACCCTGCGGACGCCGTCGGTCACTACGACCGGCGATGCCGACTTGAGCAGGTATGCCTGGGCGCCGGCCTGGAACGCCGACCTGACCGCGTACGGGTCGTCTGATGAAGCGAGCACCACTACTCGAGGCCAGCCATGGCTACGGAGTTCCGTAACCAGCTCGATGCCGCTGCCATCCGGCAGTCCGAGATCGAGGATCGCCAGATCACAAGGCCCAGTGGCCTGTGCTCGCGCCCTCGCCTCGGCCACCGTGGCGGCCTCGTGGACGGTGCCCGCACCCATCTGTGCGAGTCTTGCTGAGATTGCCTCCCTCAACAGCGGGTGGTCATCGACCACCAACACGGAAAAAAGCTCTTCCCGCGGGTGCGGAACCATGCTCGCCGGCAATGAACCGGCTGGCGTGGATCGGACGGCCTGAGAAATGCCGACGGTAGCCACGTCACTACCTCCCTGGAGTCGGTCGTGCCCCCCGACCGGCACCGGGACTTTCGGCCGTTCAGCCGCGCCAGCTTTAGACCGAAAGTGGTGTCGTCGATGGCACTGTAGCCGCCCTGAGGCCTTCACGGGGGGATCGAATGGGTATCTATCTCAAACCAGTGGTCACTCAGGGAGTTCGTCGTAACACGATCGGGCTAGTACACAGCCGGTGGCTAACAGATCGCCGAACGAGCACGATGCACTGGGGATACCGGGGCCCAACCGACTGTGCAGATGAGCCGTGCACCTGCCGGTGCCTCTGCCCGGGACGCTCGGAGAGCAGTGTGCCGGAGCCCGGAATCCGCCTTGGGCGTGGGGCTTGATCAACTTCGCGGAGAGTCATGATCGCTCCGCTCAGTGACTGCGATGGTCACGCTCCGGAAAGGCTTCGAGGGGTCCTCGGGGGCGCTTCGGGCCGCGTTGATCTTGTTGCGGACGGTGATCGCAGGGTTAGCACGAACGAGGTGGTTCAGACCTCTGTGCGAGCGGCTCCGCGCTGGTCGGGGCTGGTCTAGTCCAGATGGCCGCGAAGGGCGCCTCGGCGGCGTGTGGACGCTCTAAGGCCCTCGCGTATGAGCGCCTTCGGCCGCTTCGCGGGTCTTCGCAAGTACATGAAGGACCCCTTACTTGCGCTAGACGCCATGAAGGGGTCCTTCATGTACTTGGGTCGCCGATCCGCCGGCGATAGCAAGGGACCTTTAGTATCGCTAGCTTTCCTAGCGACGCTAGCTGGCCGGAACTCGCAAAATAACCCGAATGCTATGTCTCGATTGCCGGGATCCGGCGTGTCGGGCCCGATGTCGAGTCCGTGAAGGCCTCCTTGAGGGACCCAGAGTCCCTCAAGGAGGCCTTCACGGATCTTGCAGAGGCTCTTTAACCGGTCTTCAGGAGGACTGGCGCTGCTCGAAGAGGGTCACGCCGACCGGCGGCAGCCCGACGACACTCGCCATCACCTGGCAGAAGGCCTGCCCGTGCGGCCGCAGCGCGGCGTCGGTCGGCGTCCAGGAAGCCCGGAGTTCCAGATCGTCGGTGCGAGCGGGCCCGGAGATGTCGCCGAAGCGCGCCGAGGACGTCTCGGTGACGGTGCCGCCCAGCGCCGTCCAATCCGCGCCGGAGCTCTCCAGCGCGTCGGTCAGCCAAGACCAGCCCACGGCGGGCAGGAAGGGATCGGTCGCCAGTTCGCGGTCGAGTTCCGCGCGGACGTACATGACCAGCCGCAGAACCCCGTCCCAGCCCTCCTGGCCGTCCGGATCGTGCAGCAGCACCAGCCGTCCCGACGCCAGCACGTCCGCCGGTCCTTCCACCTCGCAGCTCACCGCGTAGGACCACGGCGCCAGCCGCTGCGGCGGGCGCATCGTCTCCAGCTGCACTTCGGGGCGGGGCCGGACCGATTGCAACGCCGCGACGGCTTCACGGAAGAGATCGGGTACTGATGTCATCGCGGTCACCAACCGACTGTAGGACGCGATCGTCCCGTTCGGGGCGCAGACGCGCCGAGAGTGAGGCCCCTGAGCGCCCATGGCACCATGAACCGTGATGTCTCCTTCAGTTGCTTCTCCCGCGCAGACCGTTCCCGCGGCCCGTCGCGCCCTGCCCGGTGCGCCGTTCCTGGCCGCCGCGCGCGGCGAACGCCCGGCCCACACCCCCGTCTGGTTCATGCGCCAGGCTGGCCGGTCGCTGCCCGAGTACCGGGCGCTGCGCGAGGGCACCTCGATGTTCGACGCCTGCTTCGACCCCGAGATGCTCGCCGAGATCACGCTCCAGCCGGTCCGCCGTCACGGCGTCGACGCGGCCATCCTCTTCAGTGACATCGTCGTCCCGCTCAAGGCGGCGGGCCTCGACATCGACATCGTCGCGGGCACCGGACCGGTCGTCGCCGAGCCGATCCGCGACGCCGCGGGCGTGCGCGCGCTGCCGGTGCTGGACCCGGAACAGGTGGAGCGGGTCGCCGAAGGGGTCCGGCTGCTGGTCGGGTCACTCGGCGAGACGCCGCTGATCGGCTTCGCGGGCGCGCCGTTCACCCTGGCGTCCTATCTCATCGAGGGTGGCCCGAGCCGCAACCACGAGCACACCAAGGCGCTCATGCACTCCGAGCCGGAGCTGTGGCACGAACTGGCCGGGCGCCTCGCGGACATGGCGATCACCTTCCTGTCCGCGCAGCTGGACGCCGGGGCCGACGCGATCCAGCTGTTCGACTCGTGGGCGGGCGCGCTCTCGGAGCGGGACTACCGCGAGTTCGTCCTGCCGCATTCGGCGAAGGTGCTGTCCGCGGTCGCGCGTTACGGCGTCCCCCGGATCCACTTCGGCGTCGGCACCGGCGAGCTGCTGATGGCCATGCGCGACGCGGGTGCCGACGTGGTCGGCGTCGACTGGCGCATCCCGCTCGACGAAGCGGTCCGCCGGCTCGGCGGCGGTGTCGTCCAGGGCAACCTCGATCCGGCGCTGCTGCACGCGTCCTGGCCGGTGCTCGAAGCGGAGGTCCGGCGCATCCACGCCGAGGGCCGCGCGGCCGACGGTCACATCTTCAACCTCGGCCACGGCGTACTGCCCGGCGTCGACCCGGACGTCTTGACGCGCGTGGTCGGGCTGGTGCACGAGCTCCAGCCGTGAAGCCCGTGAACACCGTCGCCGTCGTCGGTGGCGGTATCTCGGGACTGACCGCGGCGTACCGGCTGCGGACGCTGCTCGGCGAAGACGCCAGGATCGTCGTCTTCGAAGCGACGGACTCCCTCGGCGGGAAGCTCCGCACGGTCGAACTCGCCGGCGAACGCTATGACGTCGGAGCGGAGGCCTTCCTCGCCCGCCGTCCCGAGGCGCTCGCCCTGGTCCGCGAGATCGGGCTGGGCGAAAGCCTCGTCCACCCCACCAAGGCCCGCGCCAAGATCCACGCCGGCGGATCCGTGCTCGGCCTGCCGCCGGGCACGGTCATGGGCGTTCCCGCCTCGGCCGACGCGGTCGCGGGGGTGCTGTCGGAGAAGGGCCGCGCCCTGGTGGAGGCCGAGTCGTCGCTGTCGCCGGTGGAGCTGCCCGCCGGGGACGTGCCGCTCGGCCCGCTGCTGCGCGAGCGTTTCGGCGACGAACTGGTCGACAGGCTCGTCGATCCGCTGCTCGGCGGGGTCTACGCCGGGGGAGCGGACGGCCTCGGACTGCGCGCGACGATGCCCGGGCTCGCGTCCGCGATCGATCGCGGCGCACGCTCGCTCACCGAAGGCGCCGCCTCGCTCATGCCCGCCTCGCCGAGTACGGCGCCGGTCTTCGGCACTTTGCTGGGCGGCCTCGGGACGCTGATCGCCCGGCTCGCGGAGCTGTCCCGCGCCGAGATCCGGACCGGGACCACGGTGACGGCGCTCGAGCGCATCTCCACCGGCGGCTGGAAGGTCGACGACCTCGACGCTGACTCCGTTCTTCTCGCCGTCCCGGCGCCTTCGGCCCGGCGGCTGCTCGACGGCGTCGTGGGAGTGGCGTCTTCGGCGTTCGCCGAGGTCGAACTCGCGTCGATGGCGGTGATCGCGCTCGCGCTTCCGCCGGGTACCGCACTGCCGGAGTCGTCCGGGGTGCTGATCGGCGCGGGTGAACAGGACGCGGCCGGGAAGCCGTTCGCCGCCAAGGCGTTCACCTTCTCCTCCCGCAAGTGGGCGCAGTACGGCGACGGTCCGGTGCTGGTGCGTGGCTCGGTCGGCCGTTTCGGTGAGCCGGGGGCGCTGCACGCCGACGACGACGAACTCGTCCGCGTGGTCCGTGACGATCTGGCCCGCCTGACCGGTGTCACCGCCGAACCGATCGACACCCTCGTGACCCGATGGGGCGGCGGGCTCCCGCAGTACGGCACCGGGCATCTCGAACTCGTCGAACGGATCGAACGCGCCGTCGCGGACGTCCCGGGGCTCGCCGTGGCGGGCGCGACGCTCCACGGCGTCGGACTCCCGGCGTGTATCGCCACCGCCGACGCGGCCGCCCGCCGCATCGCCGGGATCACACCGACCCACGAGGGCTCCTGAGCACCGGCAGTGCCAAGATGGCGGTATGGCGCGGCTGAACTACAACGAGCTCAATGACACCATCCGCTACACCGCCTGGTCGGTCTTCCGGGCCGAGCAGGGCAAGCTCGGCGAAGACCGCGCGAAGGCGACCGCGGAGACCACCGAGTACCTCGACGCGCTGGAGGCCAAGGGCGTCGTCGTCCGCGGTGTCTACGACCTCTCGGGGCTGCGGGCCGACGCCGACTACCTGATCTGGTGGCACGCCGAGGAGATCGAGCAGGTCCAGGCGGCCTACAGCGGTTTCCGGCACACCCCGCTCGGCCGCGCTTCGGTGCCGGTGTGGAGCCAGGTCGCGCTGCACCGCCCGGCGGAGTTCAACAAGAGCCACATCCCGGCGTTCCTCGCCGGTGAAGAGGCCCGCAAGTTCATCTGCGTCTACCCGTTCGTCCGCTCCTACGAGTGGTACCTGCTGCCGGACGACGAGCGCCGCAAGATGCTCGCCGACCACGGCAAGGAGGCCCGCGACTATCCGGACGTCCGCGCCAACACGGTCGCGTCGTTCGCGCTGGGCGACTACGAGTGGATCCTGGCCTTCGAGGCCGACGAACTGCACCGCATCGTCGACCTGATGCGTCATCTGCGCGGCACCGAGGCCCGCCTCCACGTGCGCGAGGAGATCCCGTTCTACACCGGGACGAAGGTGGCCCCGGCCGAGCTGATCGCCCTGCTGCCCTAGTGGACACCCGCGTCTGGACCACGCTCACCGGCGACACCCTCGCCGACGACGCCGTCGAGATCACCGGCCCGGAGTCGGTGCTGCCCGGGACCTTCCGGGTCGAGGAGGCGGCGACCACGAGTATCGCCGTCGCGACGCTGGCCGCCGGTGAACTGCTGCGGCTGCGGGGAATCGAGCCGGGCAAGGTCTCGGTCGACACCCGGCACGCCGCGGCGTCGTTCCACAGCGAGCAGTACATCCGGGTCGATGGGGAACCGGTGCCGTTCAGCGCGCCGTTGTCCGGCGACTACCGCGCGAACGACGGCTGGGTGCGGCTGCACTGCAACTACCCGCGGCACGTCTCCGCCGTGTGCTGGGGCCTGGGCGTGCCCGCGACCCGCGCGGCGTTCGAGAAGGTCGTGGCTGCCAAGTCGAAGTACGAGGTCGAGTCGGCGGTGATCGGCGCAGGCGGCGCGGCCGCGGTGCTGCGCTCCCGCGAGGAGTGGCTGGCGCACAAGCAAGGGCAGGCGGCCGCCGGGCAGCCCATCGCGGAGATCCGGTCGCTCGGGCCGTCCGAGCCCGTGCGGATGTTCGAGTCCGGCCGGCCGCTGGGCGGGGTGCGGATCCTGGACCTGACCCACGTCATCGCCGGACCGGTCGCGGGCCGCGTGCTCGCCGCGCACGGCGCCACCGTCATGCACATCGGGTCGGCCCAGCTGCCGACCGTGCCGCCGCTGGCCGTCGACACCGGGATGGGCAAGCTCTCGGCGTACGTCGACCTGGAGACCGAGGCCGGGCGCTCGCGGCTGCGCAAGCTGATCGCCCGCGCCGACGTCGTGCTGCAGGGTTTCCGGCCGGGGTCGCTGGTGGCCAAGGGCTTCTCCCCGGAAGCGATCGCGGAACTCCGGCCGGGGATCGTGATCGCGGACCTGTCCGCCTACGGCTGGGAAGGACCATGGGCGCGCAGGCGCGGGTTCGACAGCCTGGTGCAGATGGCGTCCGGGATCGCCGACGAGGGCGGCAAGACGGCCGGACTCGACGGCCCGGGACCGCTTCCGGTGCAGGCACTCGACCACGCGACCGGCTGGCTCACCGCGGCGGCGATCATGACCGCCGTCCGCCGTGCGGTCACCGAAGGCGGCAGTCAGCATGTCCGGAGCTCGCTCGCCGGAACCGCGGAGTGGCTGAACTCCTTGGGACGCAAGGAAGCCGGACCCACCGGATTCGACGGCGGCGAATGGCTCGAAGAGGTCGACGGTCAGCTCGGCCGGGTCACGCGGGTCACGATGGCGGGCACGCTGCCCGGTTCGAATCCACAGTGGACGGAAGCGACGCACGTACCCGGAAGCGACCGCCCGGTCTGGTAGAACACCGCATTCAGAGGACTAAACGCGGCACGCTCCTAGCGTGTTCGGCGCTCCCGATGTGGCATCGGGGGCACCGGCGGCAGGGCGGGCTTCGGGACCACGAAGTGCCGGTGAGCGACCGCGTGGTGAACGAACCGCATTCAGAGGACTAAATGCGGCGTGGGCGAAGCCAGCTCGTGAACCGGCGTGCGGGCTTCGGCACTTCGCCGCGTTCCACGAGCCACGTGCCGAAAGCGTCCGCGTAGGCCCGCGCGCGGATCGCGTCGGTCTTCGGGCTGCTCGTCGCGTACTCGCGGAAGAGCGCGCCGAACCGGTCTCCGAGAGCCTCGGCGAGATCCGGGCGAAGGAAGGCGATCAGCCTGCTTTGCTTGTTCCTCAGGACGTTCGCCTCGATACGGAGCCTGTCCACGTCGAAGCCCGGCGGAGCGTCGCCTCCGGCGAGCAACGCTTTGAGCAGCTCGGCCTGCCGCGCGGCGAGCCGCTCCCGAGGCGACGTCACGGCGAGACCGCTTCCCTGAGCGCGGCCAGCTCGGCCGCCAGTTCGCTGTCGGGCGGGTAGTCGTCGTCGCGCTCCAGCAGAACACCCGGCGGCTCGGTGCGCCGCCGCAGTTCGCGCAGCAGGTCCAGCACCTCCGGCACCACCGGATGGGCGTGCGTGTCGTGGTAGACGCCGTCGCGTTCGACACCGCCCGCCATATGCGTGTACGCCAGCCGCTCCCACGGGATCTCGTCGAGGAACCGTTCGGGATCTGTGCCGAGGTTGCGGGCGTTGGCGTACAGGTTGGCGACGTCGATGATCAGCAGGCAGCCGGTCCGGTCGGTCAGCTCCCGGAGGAACTCCGCTTCGGTGAACTCCGCGTCCGGCCACTCCAGAACGGCCGCGATGTTCTCCAGCGCGAACGGGACGTCCACGATGGACTGCGTCAGTTTGACGTTGTCCACCAGGACATCGAGTGCCTCCCGGGTGCGGGGGAGCGGCATCAGATGCCCCGAGTCGAGGCCGCCCGCGCGCACGAAGCACACGTGGTCGCCGGCCATCGGCGCGCCGAGCTCGCGGGTGACCTCCGCCAGATGTTCGACGCGCGCGGTGTCCAGCGGTTCGGCCCCGCCCAGCGAAAGCGAGACCGCGTGCGGCAGGACCGGGATTCCCTTGTCACGCAAAGCGACGAGGGTCTCGGGAAGATGTCCGGCGTGCAGGTTTTCGGCGACGACCTCGACCCAGTCGACGCCGGGCAGCCGCGCGATCGACAGGTCCAGTTCGTGCCGCCAGCCGATGCCGATCCCGAGCCTGCCCGGCCCCTCAGCCACCACAGCCGCCACCTCCGCAGGAACTTCCGCCGCTGCTGCTGCTGCTGCACGAGCTTCCGCTGCCGCTACTGCACGTGGAGCCGCCGCCGGACGAACCGCCGCCGAAACCGCTGGAGACCGGAGGCGGGATCAGGGCCGCGCTCAGCTCCTCGTCGGGGTAGTAGGAGAGACCGCCGAACGCGACCGCCGCGGCGGCACCGCCCATCATCGCGCCGTCCATCGCGGTCGCGTTGGGGATCACGCGCTTGCGCTCCCGTCCGTGGGCGGACCTGGCCCGGTGAAGGATCCGGGCGCCTTCGCCGGTCGGGCGCGGGCCCGACCGCTTGTTCTTGACCGCCCGCGCGATCAGCGTCGCGAATCCGGCCGCGATCAGCAGCGGGATCAGGAAACCGACGGGGTGATCGCCCGCGATCCCGGCGATCAGGCGCGTCACACCGAGGACGAGCACGGCGAGGTACAGGAAGAACACGACCTGGCGGATCCGAGGCGCCCGGTCCGCGACCACGAGTCCTCGCTGCTCGAGCCCCTTGGCGAACGCCTGCATCGGTCCCGACATCCGCAGCCGGTCGCGAATGCCGCGGGTCGTGGCGTTGTACCCCGGCCGCGCGCCCTTGGCGACTGCCTTCTCGATCGGGTCGGCGGGCTCGGGACCCGTCAGCTGGAGCTGCTTCGAACTGCTGACCCGCAACGTCCCGCGGTCGACCAGCGCCGCGATGGCCGTGTCGACCACCCGGTCCGGGCCGCCGGCGAGATAGGCGAGTTCGTACACCGTCGGCTCCGATCCGCTCACGGCGGCGCGCGGTGCCTTGCGGCCCAGCTTGACCGCGATCGTCCACAGGAGACCGACGAGCAGCGGGAACACCAGCAGGGCGCCATAGATCGCCAGGAAAGTGGGTCCGGGGATGCCCCAGGTGTCTTCCATCGCACGGGCCTTTCACGAGCAGGTGCACTTACCGTGGTCGGACGTTTCTCCGTCCGGTCGTGGTTCCGTCATTCGAACATCCGGAGTGGACCTTCACGACGGCAGTTGGACCGTCAGTAGCTGCCGGTCCCGCAGGTACTCGAACCGGTCCCGTCGCCCCAGCCGAAGGTGCGAGTGTCCTTGCCCGGTCGGCCGCCGTAGCGGCTCAGGACGCCGGCGAGTTCGCGCTCGGGATACGCGGCGAAGCCGCCGAGGGCCACCGCACCCGCCGCACCGGAAACGAGGCTTCGATCCGTCTCCGCCTCGGCCAGCACCTCGCGGCCCGCGGCGGTGGTCCTGCCCTCGTAGTCGGTCCGGCCGAGCCGGAGGGTGACGATCAGCAGGGCCGGCGCGACGACGAGAAGCGCGGTCAGGAGCACTGTGCCGACGGTGACGATCCACCGGGCCGTTCCGATTCCGAGAAGGACGACGTAGACGGCGGCGGTGATCCTCCACGCGAGCCGTCGTCGTCCTTCCGCGACGACCAGGCCGCGGCGGCCCAAGTCGGCCCACAGCGCCCGCATCGCCGGACCGCGGCTCATCGTCGTCCGCAGCTCGTGGTCGGGGAACGACGACAGCTCACCGGCGAGCTCCAGCCCCAGTGGGTCGACCGGGACCAGCGGCGTGCGATACAGCCTGCCTGAACCGCCGACCCGGGCCTGTTCGCGTTCGAGCATCGCGGCGACCACCGTTTCGGTGACCCGCGAGGTGCCGCCCGCCAAGGCCGCCACATGCTGCACGCTCGGCAGCCTGCCGCCGGAGTGGAAGCCGCGCCGGAGCCAAAGCGTGTGAAGCCCCGCGATGGCGAAGGGGAGCGTGATGGCCAAGGCGTACAGCCACCCGAAATCCGGTCCGGAGATTCCCCGAGGTTCGTTCATACGACAACAAGCCTCCCCACCCGAAAGCCCTCCCGGACGCTGTCCCTGTGCACAGGGAACGCGTCGGGGAGGGCGGTGGTTGGCTTCGTTCGGTTACGACTCGGGAACGAGCTTCAGCGAGATCGAGTTGATGCAGTACCGCTGATCCGTCGGCGTGTCGTAGCCCTCGCCTTCGAAGACGTGCCCGAGGTGGCTGTGGCACGACTTGCACAGCACCTCGATCCGGCGCATCCCCATGGCGGTGTCCTCGCGGAGGAGGACGGCGTCGGTGTCGGCGGGGTCATAGAACGAGGGCCAGCCGCAATGGCTCTCGAATTTCGTGTCGCTGCGGAACAGTTCGGCGCCACAGGCTCGGCACTCGTAGACACCGGTGGTCTCGGTGTCGGTGTACTCCCCGGTGAAGGGGCGCTCGGTGCCCGCCTTGCGGAGCACGGCGTACTCGTCGGGGCTGAGCTGCTCCCGCCATTCCTGCTCGGACTTGACCACGCGAGGCGTGGCTCCGACAACGGGTTTCATGCCTTTCACCGGTTCCACGTTACTCCGCGAGCCACGCGATGGCCCGGCCGATGATGTCCCATGCGGTGACCATCACGCCGAGCACGATGAGGACCACGACGAGTGCCGAAATCCACCAGCGCAGGCCGCCGAGACGGTTGCTGGAGTCGGCGAAATCGGAGACGCCGTCGAGGCAGGCCTCCACGGTGAAGTTCGGGCCGCAGCGTTCGATGCGGTCCAGATGCTCGGCGAAGGCACGAGCTTCGGGATCGTACGGGTCGAGGCCTACCAGGTCCTCGTCGAAACGAGGATTCTGTCCAGGTCCGAAAGGTCCGCTATCGGCCATACCGGCAACAGTAAGCCACGAGCGGCGATTGGCCTACCACCAGCGAGGCGGGTCTCATCACCGCCACGCTGCGTCAGTTGCCGAGTACTCGCGTGTCGGCGTCGATGAGATACTTCCCGTCGACCTGGACCACGCGCAGCGCCGGACGGGGTCCCTTGTTCAGTGTGACGTTCATGTCGATCGAGCCATCGGCGTTGCCGCCGCCCTTGTCCGCCCGGGCGGTCTCAGCGCCGGTGACCTTGTGGGTGCTCCAGTATTCGGCGAAAGCCTGCTCCGAACCGTAGACCTCCTTCGCGGCATCCGTGAGCATGTTCCAGCTCGTGGATGTCCCGATGCTGCCCGTGTCGAAGAAGTCGAGGACGAAAGCACCCACGCTCGAGTAGCTCGTGATCCTGTCGCTGGGGGTCTTCCCCAAGCCCGCCGGCGCGGCACGCGACGAAGACGGGGCACTCGACTTGGGCGCCGAGACGCTGGGCCGCGGGTTGGCCCCGGTGTTGTCGCCCGCCTGGGGGCTGGCCCCGTTGCTCGAATTCAGCACCAGGAACACGATCACGGCGATCACCACGACCGCGGCACCGGCGCCCGCGAACAGGACGGCCTTGCGTTTGGCGTCGGACGGCTTGGCCGGGGACGGCCGAGTCGGAGCGGCCGCGGACGGCGGCGGGCTCATCGCGGCGACCGGACGCGGCGGCGTGTTCGGCGGAGCGGACGGCGAACGCATCGGCATGAAGGCGGCCGTCGGCGTGTGTGTCTTGGTGAGCGGCGGAGGAGCCGCCGCGGCGGGTTGCGCCGGCTTGTCGGTCCGTTGCCACGGCGGCCGGTCCGCGCCCGGGATGCCGTGCCCCGGGGTGTCGGGCACGGCAGGCTGTCTACCGCCACCCGCTCCGAAGAGCCGCGGCGACGCCGCCGTGCCCGCGGCGGATTCGTTCGCCGCCAGCGCGGCGAGGCGCTCACGGGCCTCGGCCATGGTCGGGCGTTCGGTCGGCTCGGTGCGCAGAAGGCTCATCAGCAGCGCCGTCGCGGGGCCCGCCTGCTGCGGCGGGTTGATCTGCCCGTTCGCGGCCGCGTACAGCAATGCCAGCTGATTGGAGCTGTTCCCGTACGGCGTCTGGCCCTCGATCGCCTGGTAGAGCGTCGCGCCGAGCGCGAAGACGTCGGAGCTGGGCACCGGGTCCGAGCCGCGCGCCAGCTCGGGCGCGAGGTAGGCCGGGGTGCCGCCGATCAGTCCGGTCTGGGTGAGCGTCATGTCGCCGGCCGCGCGCGAGATGCCGAAGTCGGTGATCTTCGCGGTGCCGGACTCGTCGATCAGGATGTTCCCGGGTTTGACGTCGCGGTGCACGATCCCGGCGCGGTGTGCGGCGACCAGCGCCGACGCGACCTGCTCGCCGATCTTCGCCACGCGCCCCAGCGGCAGCGTGCCTTCCCCGGAGATGATCGCCGAGAGGCTCGGGCCGTTCAGGTATTCCATCACCAGGCAGGGATCGCCGCCGTGCTCGGCGATGTCGAACACCACGATCGCGTTCGGATGCTGGAAACGGGCCGCGTTCTTCGCCTCGCGCATGGCGCGCTGGCGCATGTTGTCGCGTTCGGCCTCGGAGACACCCGGCTGCGGGAGGATCTGCTTGACCGCCACCGAGCGCTCGAGGCGGACATCGATGGCACGCCAGACCACCCCCATGGCACCGCTACCAATTTGCTCGACCAGGCGGTAGTGCCCAGCGATCAGCTGACCGGTGTCGATGGCGACTGCTCCTGACACATTCTTTGACGAACACATCCCGGGTGATGGTGGCGTTACGCGACCTGACGGGTCCCGCGCACCCGATCGAGTGTAGCGGGCGGCGGTTTCGGCGCCCCGTCAGCTCGCCGGTGCGGAGGCGGGCAATTCTTCCTCGTCGCTCATTCCGGGCACCGGACGGGCTTTCCGCCGGAAGACCTTGAGCAGTCCGATGGCCCCCGCGGCGGCGAACACGGCGTAACAGATCAGCAGGGCGGGCGGGGTTTCCCCGGTCAGCGCGTCACCGAGGACGACGACCGCGATCGTGCCCGGCAGGCTGCCGAGCGCGGTCCCGATCAGATACGGGGTGAAACGGACCGATGACACTCCGCACAGGTAACTGAACGGAGCGAACGGCACCATCGGGATCAGCCGTAAGGAGGTGATCGCCAGTACTCCGCCGCCGGAAAGCCGGTCGTTGACGGCGCGAACCTTCGCCCGATGCAGGTGCCGGGTGACAAGATCGCGGCCGAGTGCCCTCGAAAGGGTGAAGGAGAGCGCGGAGGCGACGATGGTCGCCAGGATGCCGACGGCGATGCCCGTCGTGGCGCCGAGCAGCAGCCCGCCCGCCAGGTTGAACACGGTGCGGGGGATCGGCGCCACGGTGAGTACCGAGTAGGCCAGGAAGAACACCAGCGGCGTGGCCGGGCCCGTTTCGGCCGCCCAGGTCCGCAGCCCGGCCGGACTCGGGATCGGCAGCAGCACCGCGGCCGTCACGAAGACGGCGAGCACGGGGAGCGCGAGGAGTAATCTGGTACGGCCGGACACTGCGTCCACCGTACGGTATTCGCTGTGATCGACACCGAGGCGCTGCGGACGCAGCCCGAACTCAACGGCGAGAACGTCGTGCTGACGCAGCTCGACGACTCCTACTTCGCAGCCGCTTGGGAAGCGGTGCGGCACCCGGAGGTCATCCGGTTGACCGGCACGCACACGAAGTTCACCGAGGAACAGATCCACCGGTTCCTGGCATCGAGGCCGGGACTGGAAGACCGGGCGGATTACGCGATCCTCCGCAAGGAAGACCGCGCCTACCTCGGTGACGTGGTGCTTTCCGACATCGACGAGCACAACCGCTCCGGGGCCTTCAGGATCGCGCTGACCGGCCCCGACGTCTTCGGGAAGGGTTACGGCACCGAGGCGACGAAGCTCCTGCTGGGTTACGCCTTCGACGTCGTCGGCCTGAACCGCGTGTCACTCGAGGTCTTCGACTACAACCCACGGGCGCGGCGGGTCTACGAGAAGGCCGGGTTCGTCCATGAGGGTCTCCAGCGAGAAGCGCTGTGGTGGGACGGCGAATGGCATGACGTCCTCACGATGGCCGTTCTGGCGACGGATCCCCGGCCCTGATCGGCGATACGGTGGGCGCATGCCCAAGAACGGTGAGCCGATCGAGGTCGAGGCAGGCGAGCGCAAGGTCCGCGTGTCCAGCCCGGACAAGGTGTACTTCCCGGCCAGGGGGATCACGAAGCGCCAGGTCGTGGAGCACTACGTCGCGGTCGGCGAGCCACTGCTGCGCGCGATCGGGGAGCGGCCCACGACGCTGAAGCGCTATGTCGACGGCGTCGAGGGTGAGTGGTTCTACGCCAAGCGCGTGCCGAAGGGCGCCCCGGACTGGGTGGAGACCGCGAAGATCACCTTCCCGTCGGGCCGGACCGCCGAAGAGGTCTGCCCCACCGAGCCCGCCGTGTTCGCCTGGGCGGCGAACCTGGGCACCTTCGACTTCCACCCGTGGCCGGTGCGGCGGCCCGACGTCGACCATCCCGACGAGCTCCGCATCGACGTGGACCCGCCCGACGAGGCTGGGTTCTCCGGCGCGGTCGAGGTCGCGGGTGTGGTGCGCGAGGTCCTCGACTCGGCGGGGCTGGTCGGCTATCCGAAGACCTCGGGTGGCCGCGGCGTACACGTCCTGGTGCGGATCCGGCCGGAGTGGGACTTCATCGACGTCCGGCACGCGGTGATCGCGCTGGGCCGCGAGGTCGAGCGCCGGATCCCGGAGAAGGCGACCATCGCGTGGTGGAAGGAAGAGCGCGGCGGCCGGGTCTTCATCGACTACAACCAGGCCGCGCGTGACCGCACGGTGGCGTCGGCGTGGTCGGTCCGCGGCACGCCGCGCGCGACGGTGTCGATGCCGCTGACGTGGGATCTGCTGACCGAAGTGGACCCGGACGACTTCGACGTCCTCACCGCCGGCGCCTTCTACGCCGAGCGCGGGGACTTGCACGCGCCGATGGACGAGCGCGCGTTCGGCATCGAGGCCCTGCTGGAGTGGTACGCGCGGGACGAACGCGACCACGGCCTTGGCGAGATGCCGTATCCGCCGGACTACCCGAAGATGCCGGGCGAGCCGAAGCGCGTCCAGCCCAGCAAGGCGCGGGACGACACCGCCTAGCCGGACCGGCAACGCATTTCGTGACGACGCGTGCCGTATCCGTGAACCATCCGCGTTCTTTTCTTCGTTTTGCTCCCGGAGTGATTGCGCTTTCGTGTCGATCCAGAAACCAGTCACCGTCGCGCGGTGGATCGATACGAGACTGTGTGACGCGCGGGACCCCGCCGTAACGCCGGGCTTCCTGCCAGCGACATTTCCCTCCGAACACTAGGCTGGGGGAGGACGAAGGAGTACCCGTGGACGACCTGATCGCCTTTCTCGCCGCGCGTGTGGGGCAACGCCAGGCGTTGATCATGCAGGCGGTCAAGAAAACCGAGATCAGCGAATCGCTCAATCGTGGTGAGACCAAGGTCGTCATCGAAAAGAAGATCCGTTCGCTGAACGACATCGAACTCGACACGGTCAACCAGATGATCAACGAGATCGAGGCGACCCGGCGGCTCCTGCAGGCGCACCGCACCACGGTTTCCGAGAAGGTCCCGGGATTCCCCTTGTACGGCAACGAGTACTGGTGCGAGACCTGCCACGTCCCCGCCGACGAGGCCGGGACGAACTGGTGCCTCACCCTGCGGCTGCTGGCCCTGCCGCACGCCGACCACCCGGACTACAGCGAGCGCTGGCGACCCTGAGCGGGGAATGCCCGGCCGGCCCGGACGCGTTGACCCGAGAGTGATCACGCTTTCGGTACTCGACCGGTCCCCGACCCGCCGCGGCGGCGACGCGCCCCGCGCCCTGCGGGACACGGTCGCCTTCGCTCGGGACATCGAAGCGCTGGGCTATCACCGGTTCTGGGTCTCCGAACATCACAGCGTGCCCGGCGTCGCGGGCACGGCGCCCACGGTGCTGGCGGCCGCGGTCGCCTCGGCGACCGAGCGGATCCGGGTCGGCACCGGCGGTGTGATGCTGCCGAACCACCGGCCGCTCGTGGTCGCGGAACAGTTCGGCGTGCTCGAAGCACTCTTCCCCGGCCGGATCGACATGGGGCTGGGCCGGTCGGTCGGGTTCACCGGCGGCGTCCGGCAGGCGCTCGGGCACGAGAAGGACGACGCCGACCGCTTCGGTGACCAGGTCCGGGAACTGCTGGGCTTCCTCACGGGCGACCAGACGGCGTATCCGGGCGTGCACGCCATTCCCGCGGAAGGTCTGCGCGTGCCCGCGTTCCTGCTGGCCACCGGTGCCGGGGCGAAGCTGGCCGCGGAACTGGGACTGCCGCTGGTGATCGCGCCGGTCCGGGGCGAAGGGCCGCTGCTCGAAGCCATCGAGGGCTATCGCTCCGGCTTCCGTCCTTCCGCGCAGGCTTCGCGACCGTACGTCGTGGTGTCCACGGCGATCGCGGTCGCCGAGACGACCGAGCGGGCCCGGCGGTTGCTGATCCCCGAAGCGTGGTCGACGGTCTACTCGCGCACGCACGGCGTCTTCCCGCCGCTTTCGCCGGTGGAGGAGATCCTCGCCGGGGCGCAGTCGGACCGCGATCGGGAGCGGCTGGACCGGGCGCTCGACGGTCAGCTCGCCGGCACTCCCGATGAGATAGGTGACCGGCTGGCCGACCTCGTCGCCAAGACCGGCGCCGATGAGATCCTGGTGACCACCAGCACTTTCGACCAGGCGGAGCGGCTGGATTCCTATCGCGGGCTGGCCGAGGTCGCCGGACTGCGCGGCTTCGCCGCCGTGTCGTGACTTTCGCCAGTGTCACGGCCATGACCGCCGAGTCGGCCTCGCGCCGTGAGCGGACGGGTGCCCCTGCCGCCGCTTGATCTCCGGTTGGCCCGACACTAGAGGCGCAGCAGAAGCTGGGTGAGCATGCGCTGCGCGGGGTCGTCCAGGTCGATGCCGGACACCTCGCCGGCGCGGCGCACCCGGTAGCGGACCGTGTTCGGGTGGATGTTCAGCTCGCGCGCCGCCTTCCGCACGTCGCCGAACGCGTCGAGGTAGGCGAGTACCGCGGGCACCAGGATGCCGCCGTGTTCGGCGTCGTGCGCGACCAGGTCGGCCAGCCGCGGATCACGGATCCTCGGTTGTTCGCTCAGGAAGGCGAGTACCTCCGAGAGCAGGACCTCGGCGCGGACGTCGGCCAGCGAGGCGACGTCGGCGGTCCCGTGCCCGCGCGCCATCGTCGCCAGCACACGGTCCGCGTCGCCACGCGAGGCGGCCGCGTCGGAGAGACGCGGCACGACACCGCCCAGCGCCGCGCGCACCCGGACGTCGAGATGCCGTTGCGCGGTGCCGACGATTTCCTTGGCCAGCGCCAGGATCCGCGTCTCGGCGTGCTCGGGGAGGTCGGGAAGGAGCGCGTAGACGCGGCCGCCGATCACACTCACCAGCGCGCTCCGCCGGTACGCGGCGGTGTGCACGGTGATCAGGTGCACCAGCTCCGCCCGGCGCAGCTGCCGGTCGGTCGCGGCCCGGTCGCGGGGGAGCGAGAACCCCAGCACCATCGCGGGTTTGCCGGGATCCGCGCCGATGTCGTCGGCGACGGATTCCACGTCGAGACGGCCGTCGAGCAGTCCCGCCAGCAGGTCCTCGCGCAACCGGAGTTCCGGGCTGGGCAAGGTCCGGTGCCGGATCAGCTGCGGCGCGAGCGCCCGGCTCGCGCCGAGCAAGGCGACTTCGGCGCTTTCGGTGAGCGGATGCGCGCCCTCCTGGACCCAGATCGTGCCGAGCGGCTGCGACCCGGCGTGAATGCCGGCCGCGATCCGCCGCCGGATGCCGAGATCGGGCCGCTCGTCGATGCGGACGATCCCCTCACCGGCGCGAAGCCGCTGGTAGACACCCCATTCGCGCAGCATCGCGAGGTACCGTTCCGGACCTTCCCTGCCGAGAATCGAGAGCCTGCGCAGTTCGTCCACCTCGTCGCCCGCCCGTGAGTAGGCCAGCACGCGGCTCGCGGTGTCCTCGATGCTGACGAGGCCACCGGTCAGCGTCGCGATGGTCTGTGCGAGCGAGAACAGGTCGCCGAGCACTTCGCCGCTGTCCGCTTCGCCACCCGCGCGGGCCGCGTCGACGACGCCCCTGGCCAACGCCTCGACCTGCTCCCAGCGCGCTTCGTGGCCGACTTCGATCAGCGCGATCCCCGCGTCGGCCGCGACGTTCACGACGGCCATGCCGTTCTTGACCGCGACGGCGGCCGCGCCGGACCGTCCCGCCGCCCGGATCGCACCCGCGGCGGAGCGTCCGCGAACGCCGATCACCAGGACGAGGTCACCCGGATGGGCGTCGGGCGGGTCCTCCGGATCGTGGATGACGACGTCGTCCACGCCGACGCCGAGCCCGGCAGGCGCCGCCAGCACCCTGACCAGCGGTTCCCCGAGCGTGGCGAGAACGTGCCGTAATGAGGCTGTTCCAGGGGTCGTCTGGGTAGTCGCTGTCATCACCGATTAAGCCGATCGGACAAGATGGTCACCCTGATTCTAGCCAGTCGGACAAGCCGTTGGCGGGCCGTCCGGTCTACCGTTCGGGGTGAGACCTCTACCCGGCGAAGTGAAGTCAGGAGCAGTCAGTGGACGCCGTGACCCAGACCCCCGTGCCGAAGAACGAGCCGGTGCTGAACTACGCACCGGGCAGCGCCGAGCGCGCTGAACTCGAGGGCGCGCTCAAGTCGCTGGGCGGCGCCGACCCCATCGACATCACCGCGACGATCGGTGGTGTGCAGCGCAAGGGCGGCGGCGAGAAGATCGAGGTCGTCCAGCCGCACAACCACAAGGCGGTGCTGGGCGTCATCCACAGCGCGACCGCGCAGGACGCCCACGACGCGATCGCCGCGGCCAAGGCCGCCGCCCCCGGCTGGCGCGCGCTGTCCTTCGACGACCGCGCCGCGATCATCCTGCGTGCCGCCGACCTGCTGGCAGGCCCGTGGCGCGCCAGGCTGAACGCCGCCACCATGCTCGGCCAGTCGAAGACCGCCCTCCAGGCCGAGATCGACTCCGCCTGCGAGCTGATCGACTTCTGGCGTTTCAACGTCGCCTTCGGCCGCCAGATCCTCGCCGAGCAGCCGGTCAGCTCGCCCGGTATCTGGAACCGGATGGAGCACCGTCCGCTCGAGGGCTTCGTGTACGCCATCACCCCGTTCAACTTCACCGCGATCTCCGGCAACCTGCCGACCGCGCCCGCGCTGATGGGCAACGTCGTGCTGTGGAAGCCGTCGCCGACGCAGAGCTACGCCGCGCACATGCTGATGCGGCTGCTCGAAGAGGCCGGCATGCCGCCGGGCGTCATCAACCTGCTTCCGGGTGACGGCAAGGCCGTCTCCGAGGTCGCCCTGACCCACCGCGACCTGGCCGGGATCCACTTCACCGGCTCCACCCCCACCTTTCAGCACCTGTGGGCCACCGTCGGCGCCAACATCTCCGGCTACCGCACGTACCCGCGGCTGGTCGGCGAGACCGGCGGCAAGGACTTCGTGCTCGCGCACGCCTCGGCCGACGTCGACATCCTGCGCACCGCGCTGATCCGCGGCGCCTTCGAGTACCAGGGCCAGAAGTGCTCGGCCGCGTCCCGCGCCTACGTCCCGCGTTCGCTTTGGGCGAGCCTGAAGGACGAGCTGGTCTCCGAGACCGAAGCCATCACTTACGGCGACGTCAACGACCTGGACAACTTCGGTGGTGCCGTGATCGACCGCCGCGCCTTCGACAAGCACGCGGCCGTGCTGGCCAGCGCCGCCGAGGACCCCGAGATCGACGTCATCGCCGGTGGCACCGCGGACGACAGCGTCGGCTACTTCGTGCGCCCGACGATCCTGGTTTCGGACAACCCGAAGCACGAGATCTTCCGCACCGAGTACTTCGGCCCGATCCTCGCGCTGCACGTCTACTCCGACGACACCGACGAGGGATACGACAACGTCCTGAAGCTGATCGACGAGACCGCCGACTACGCGCTCACCGGCGCGGTCATCGCGAACGACCGCACGGCCGTCGCGAAAGCGTCCGAGGCGCTGCGCTTCGCCGCCGGCAATTTCTACGTCAACGACAAGCCGACCGGCGCGGTCGTCGGCCAGCAGCCCTTCGGCGGTGCCCGCGCTTCCGGCACCAACGACAAGGCCGGTTCGGTGTTCAACCTGCTCCGCTGGACGAGCCCGCGCTCGGTCAAGGAGACCTTCGTTCCGCCTACCAGCGTCCGTTACCCCCACCAGGGCTGAGTTCTCCAGGAGTCCGTGATGTTGCGTGCCCCGTTGCTCGCCGCCGCCCGATCCCGGCGGATGCGCAAGCTGGTCGAGGTCGTCCCCGCCACCCGATCGGTGGTGAGCCGGTTCGTCGCCGGCGCGAAGACGCCCGACGCCGCCCGGGTGGTCCGCGAACTGGCCGACGACGGCCTCCGGGTCACCCTCGACCACCTCGGCGAGGACACCACCGACGCCGAGCAGGCCGCGACGACCGTCCGCGCCTACGAGGAACTGCTGACCGCGCTGGCGGCCGACGGCCTCGCGTTCGGCGCGGACGTCTCGGTGAAGCTCTCCGCGGTCGGCCAGTTCCTGCCCGCCGACGGTGAGACGGTCGCGCTGGAGAACGCCCGCAAGATCTGCGCGGCGGCCGAAGCGGTCGGTGCCACGGTGACCCTCGACATGGAGGACCACACCACCACCGATTCGACGCTGGGCATCCTGCGGGAACTGCGCACCGAGTACCCCTGGGTCGGCGCGGTGCTGCAGGCCTATCTGCGGCGGACCGAGCAGGACTGCCGTGACCTGGCGACCGAGGGTTCGCGCGTCCGGCTGTGCAAGGGCGCGTACGCCGAACCCGAGGAGGTCGCGTTCCAGGGCAAGTCCGAAGTGGACAAGTCCTACGTGCGCTGCCTGAAGATCCTCATGCAGGGCAAGGGGTACCCGATGGTCGCCTCGCACGACCCGCGGATGATCGCGATCGCCGAGAAGCTCGCGATGGACGCGGACCGCAAGGCGGACGACCACGAATTCCAGATGCTGTACGGGATCCGTCCCGAAGAGCAGCGCCGGATCGCGGGCGACGGCAAGACGATGCGCGTCTACGTCCCCTACGGCGACGAATGGTACGGCTATTTCATGCGCAGGCTGGCGGAACGCCCGGCGAACCTGGCGTTCTTCCTGCGCGGACTCGCCACCCGGGGCTGACCGGCTCCCGGTGGCACTGTTCCGCTGAAAGACAAAGGGGCCCTTCCCGGCGAAATCCGCCGGGAAGGGCCCCTTCTTTTGTTTTCTCAGGCTTCTTGGGCCTCTTCCTTGAGCTTGTCCATATCGATGTCGCGCGCCTGCTGGATGAGGTCTTCCAGCGTCTTCTCCGGGAGCGCGCCCGGCTGCGCGTAGATGACCGTCTTGTCGCGGATCACCGCGAGCGTGGGGATCGAACGCACGTCGAAGGCCGCGGCCAGCTGCTGCTCGGCCTCGGTGTCGACGCTCGCGAAAACGATGTCGTCGTGATTGCCCGACACCTTTTCGTAGGTCGGCGCGAACTGGCGGCACGGCATGCACCAACCAGCCCAGAAGTCGATGATCACGAAGTCGTTCTCCGACACGACCTGATCGAAGTTGGCGGCGGTCAGCTCCACTGTGCTCATGCCCGGCGTAACGAATCGGGCGGTACGCACATTCCCGCGATTGCGCGTAGCGTCTCGGATGGAGCAACCCAGGTTTCGCAGGAGGCGCAGATGGCCGACGGTGACATCCTCAGCCGGATCGACGAGCTGGTCAGCGAGGAGCACGAACTCCGTTCGCGGGCGATCGGCACCGGGCTGAGCTCGGACGACCGGTCCCGGCTCGCGAAGGTGGAGGAGCGGCTGGACCAGTGCTGGGACCTGCTGCGGCAGCGGCGGGCGCGTGTCGAATTCGACGAGGACCCGGACCAGGCCTCGGCACGGCCGATCTCCGAGGTGGAGTCTTACCGGCAGTAGTGGGTGTCGCGCCCGGCCGGTGCCATGAACGGTCCTTTACTTGCAAAATTTGCAAGTAAAGGACCGTTCATGGCGCGCGGGGGTGGGGGGAATGGTCACGGAGGGTTGCGAAAGTGGCTTTCGCAACACGCTCGGTCCCCGAGGTGGCTGGGTGCCGTGCTGGGGCGCAGGCGAGGGCGCTCACTGGAGTCTTACGGTCCAGAAGCAGGCCCGGAGCGGCTCAGGCCGGGCAAAGCGTTCCGTCGACCGGAACCTTCCCGTCGATCAGGAAGGCCCGTGTCGCGTCCGCGACACACGGCGAGAGGCTCAGGGCGCCGTGCCCGGCGCCCTGCCACGTGATCGTCACCGCGCTCGGCATCTGGTCGGCCGCTCGGCCGGTGCCCTGCTCCGGCGTGACCGGGTCGGTCGCGGTGCCCGCGACGAGGATCGGCGGGGCGCCCGGTGCGCCGGCCGGCGGGAGCGGTTCGCGGCGGACGGGCCACGGGCTGCACCATGCCAGCTGTTGCGCGGCGAACACACCGAACTGCGGGTGCTTGTCGCGCAGGGTCGTGGTCGCGCGCGTGAGTTCTTCGGCCGAGAGCCGGGTCGCGCTGTCGTTGCATTTGGTCGCGATCGTGCCGTCCAGCCGTGAGGGCCGCGCCCGGGAGTCCTTCAGTACGGGTTCGGCGAACGCGGCCAGCGGCGTGACGTCGCCGGTCTGCGCGGTCTTGAGCGCTTCCGCGAGTTCGACCCAGCGCGAGCGCTGCGCGAGGCCGGAGTAGACGGCGTACAGCGCGATCCCCGGCGTGATCTCCGCGCCGTCGGTGGTCGTCGCGGAAGCGGAGCGGAGCCGGTCCGCGACGGCGGTCACGGCCGAACGGGCGTCACCGATCGGGCAGCCCCTGGCGATGCAGTCGGCACCGAACGCGTCGAGCGTGGCCTGCGCGCTCGCGGCGACGGACTCCTGCACGGCCGCGGCGTCGGGGGCGGGGTCGGGCAGGCCGTCGAGCATCACGCGGCCGACCTGCGCGGGGAACCGCACGGCGTACTCGGCGAGGACCTTCGAACCGTCGCCGCGCCCCAGCGCGTGCAGTTTGTCCAGCCCCAGTTGCTTCCGGAGTTCTTCGAGGTCGCCGGCGGCGCGCCAGCTGTCCATCGCGACCTGCGAGTCGTCCATTTCGATGGCGCACTGCTGACCGGCCCTGCGCGCCGCGTCGACGACGCCTTCGAGGTCGCCCGCGGCCGGGTCGCCGCCGAGCAGGTCGGTGCGGATCTCCGCCGGGATGCACTGCACCGGCGCGGACGTCCCGGTCCCGCGCCGGTCCACGCCGATCAGGGAGAACTTCCGCAGGAACTCGGGCGGCAGCGTCGCGGCCAGCCGCGCGGCGTACAGCGAACCCGGCTCACCGTCGACGTCGTTGACCACGGCGAGCGGGATCGGCCCGCCCCCGGTCTTGACCACCGACAGCCGCGAGAGCCCACGGCCGGGCAGGTCCGGTGCGTCGAGCGTGGTGGGTACCCTGGCGCACGAGAACTTCAGCGTGTCCGGCACGGACGGCTGGCCCAGCCGCTGCCGGGTCGCCTCGTCGCAGTCCTCCCAGTTGATCGACGGCGACCGCGGTTCGGTGAGCGGCGGCAACGGCACCTGCTGCGCCGTCGTCGCCCCGCCGGGGCTGGGTTTGCCGTCGTTGTCGATCACCGCCGGTCGTACCGACGGTCCGGCGGTGCAGCCCGCGAGCACGGCCGTGACCAGGGTCGTCATCAGGATCAGCCGTGGCCTGCGGCGGACGGTGCTGGCGGGGCGCACGGGCTGGTCCTCACTTTCCGGGCATGACGAAGCTCGTGGACGAGCTTCGCAGGTGACGTGTCAGGCCCCGGTTAGCGGGTGCGTTTCACCTCGCCGCGGAACACCGCGTCCAGGTCGTAGCGGGCGACTTCGTCGAGCTGCGCGTAGGTGCAGGAGTCCGGTTCGCGGTCGGGACGCCAGCGTTTGAACTGCGCGGTGTGGCGGAACCGCGACGGATATCCGCCTTCCGTGTGCTCGTAGCCGACCTCGACCACCTTCTCGAGCTTCAGCGGCACCCACGGGGCTTCCTTGGACTTCCATCGGGTGATCCCGCCGGGGATCCGCTGCTTGTCCCGCACGTTGTCACCCAGCCAGGGGTGATCGGCGCCGTCGGTGATCAGCGGCGCCAGTTCCTCGGCCAGTTCACGCCGCCGGGTGACCGGGAACGAACCGACGACTCCGGGGTGGTGCAGTACGCCGTTCTCGTCGTAGAGCCCGAGCAGGAACGAGCCGACCATCTCACCCGGTTCGCCGTCGACGTGCCAGCGCAGCCCGGCGAGCACACAGTCGGCGGTGCGCGAGTGCTTGTACTTCAGCAGCACGCGTTTGCCGGGGCTGTACGGCTCGTCGAGCGGTTTGCCGATGACGCCGTCGAGCCCCGCGCCCTCGAACAGTTCGAACCAGTGCCGCGCGATCGCCGGATCCGAAGTGGCCGGGGTCAGGTGGACGCCGTCGGAAGCCAGCTTCTCCAGCCGTTCCCGCCGCTTCGACGTGGGTTCGTCCAAATAGGACTCGTCGCCGAGCGCCAGCAGGTCGAACGCGACGAACTCCGCCGGGGTCTGTTCCGCCAGCAGCTTGATCCGGCTTTCGGCCGGGTGGACCCGGTCGGTGAGCGCGTCGAAGTCCAGCTTCCCGTCCCGGGCGACCACCAGTTCGCCGTCCAGCACGATCCGCTCGGGCAGCGCGGCCTTCAGCCGCTCGACGACCTCGGGGAAGTACCGGTTGAGCGGTTTCTCCGACCGCGATTGCAGCGTCAGTTCGTCGCCGTCGCGGAACACCAGGCAGCGGTACCCGTCCCATTTCGGCTCGAACAGCAGTCCGCCCGAATCCGGGATCGCCTTCGCCGGTTTGGCGAGCATCGGTTTGACCGGCGGTGTCAAGGGAAGCGGCATGACGGCCATTCTTGCCGTATCGGCGCGCTCAGCGCACCCGTTGCGGTGCCGTCGTGTCGAGTTCGATCCGGACGGCGGTCGGCAGGACGTCGACCCCGAGCGACTCTCGCGCCCGGGCCAGCACCGTGCCGTCGAGCTGCTCCCAGACCCGTTTCAGGTCGGTGCCCTCGTTCAGCCAGAGCGTGATCCGCAGCGCCGGGTTCTCCTTGTCGCCGACCGCGCGGACCCTGGCCCGCCCGACCCCGTCGACCGTCTCCGCGTCGGCGCGGACGGCGTCGGAGATGGCCGAGGAGGTCACCACGAGGTCGTCGTCGAGTTCGAGGTCCGGGCGGCCTTCCGGGCGCAGCGACCGGAAGAACCACCACAGTCCCAGCCACAGCAGGAGGACGCCGAGCACGAGGGCGCCGATCCGGGCGGCGAGCGCGTGCTGGGACAGCCAGTCGAGGGCGATCGGATCGACGAGCGGCCGTTCGGCGCGGTGCGTGCCGAGCCACCCCGCGCCGACCACGACCACCGCGGCCCCGCCGAGCAGCACGAGGAGTCCGATGAGGACGGTGAGGACGCGTTCCGTGCCGGTGGACCGGCCGAGTGCCTTGGCGGAGACCGAACGGGTCATCGGCGGTCCTTCGGGGAGTCGACGACGACCGACACCTTCGGCCGCCGCACCAGGGGGACGTCGTCGAGCAGACCGGCGACCGTCTCCAGCAGCCGCGGCCGCAGCTCGCCTTCGGTTTCCAGCCTGCTCGTCGCGCGGACACGGATCTTCTTGGCGGTGGCGGTGACCTTCGCGCCCGCGACGTTGTCCTGCGCGCGCACGGTCACGCCCACCAGCCTCGCCAGTGAACGCGGCGAGGTGGTCACGCTGACCTCGTTCGCCGGATCGGTCAGCCGGATGGCGCGCCGCCCCGCCGAGGCCGCCGCCAGGATCAGCAGCAGCCCCACGACCACGACGGCGATCGCGAGGTACCGGACCGGGGGAGCGCTCCAGGACAGTTCCGCGAGCCTGTCGCGCCAGCCGTCCCACGGGACGAAGAGCGGCCCACGCCCCGGCCGCCACCAGCCCCAGCCGACCTCCAGCGCCAGCAGGACCCCGGCGGCGGCCAGCGCCAGCCCGATCAGGGCGGACAGCAGGCGGACGAACAAACGCATACCGGTGCTCCTTCTAACGGACGCGAGGCGCGATGTCGGGCAGGAGCGCGGAGACCGTCACCGAGACGTCCCGGACCTGGTAAGAGGTGATCCGCTCGACCTCCTCGGCGACCCTGGCGCGCAGATCGCCGACGATCCGCCGCACCGGCGCCGGATAGTGCAACGCCACGTCCAGCACGAGGTCGACGTCGTTGCCCTCACCGCTCACCTTCGCGCTCGCGCCGTGTGTCCCCAGCCCGAGTCCGGCGATCCGCCGCTCGGCGCGGGTGGTCCCGTCGACCTGGTCCGCGGCGTGCTGCGCGATCTTGCGGACGACGGCGGGCGCGATGGTGAGGGTGCCGCGATCCTCCGGTTCGGGCGGCACGGTCATTTGTCGCGGCCCCGGCCGAACAGGTCGCCGAGGTCGAGTTCGCCGTCGAGCACGCGGCCGAGGACGAGGCCGATGACGCCGACGGCCAGTGTCACCAGGAACGCGAGGAAGCCCTGGGTCGCGGCGAGGCCGAGGATGAGGCCGGCGAGCAGGCCGGTCTGGGTCCCGTTCATCACTCGACCCGCGAGGTCTCGGTCTCGCCGCCGTTCTCGTCGGGCAGCTGGATGTCGTTGACCGAGATGTTGACCTCGATCACCTCGAGGCCGGTGATCTGCTCGACCTGGCCGATCACGTTGCGGCGCACCGCCCGCGCGACGTCGACGATGCGCGCGCCGTACTCGACGACCACGTCGAGGTCGATCGCCGCCTGCTTCTCGCCGACCTCGACCGAGACGCCGGACGTGGTGACCGTGCCGGAACCGGGGATGCGCTCGCGGATCGCGCCGAAGGCCCGGGAGACCCCGCCGCCGAGCGCGTGAATCCCGGTCACCTCGCGGGTGGCGAGACCCGCCACCTTCTGCACCACCACCGACGAGATCGTGGTCTTGCCGGCGGCTCCTTCCTCGTTGAGGGACGACCCCGTCACCAGGGTGTCGGGCTTGCTCACGCTCGGCTGCGCCATGAAGTTCGCTCCTTCTCGGCCTGCGGTGCCGCGCGACCTGCGCGCGCGGCGGTTCCTACGCTCTCACCGACCAGGACACCCGCGCATGCCGAGCCGTCACGCGTTGTCCCCCGGATGGGCTAATCAGTTCCGCGAAAGCTTCGTTGGCGACATGCCCGACAGCACCGAGCCGTCCTCACGCGCCCTCAGTCGGGATGCACGTCGACGACGTGGACGTTGATCGCGGGCGGGGCCGAGCCGAGCTGGCGGGTGAGTGCCGCGCCGACCCTGCGGCGCAGGAGGTCCGCGACCGCCGCTTCGACACCGAACCGGATGGTGACCAGCACCTGCAGCACGTCTTCTTCGAGCGCGACGGCCGAAACGTGGACCCCGCCGAGGTCATGGCCGATCTCGGCGGCGAGCCGCCTGGTCATCAGCACCAGCGCCCGTTCCGACACCTGGGTCTTGCCGCCCGCCGAAGGCAGGTCGAGCGGGACGGTGGTGTGTTTGCCGCGGACGCCGCCGACCGAGCGGAGCACCCGTTCGACGAGTCCTGGCGGCGTCGGCACCGGACGGCTCGCGGCGGCGCGCACCTGCTCCCACCGGGGGTCGTCGCGCGGATCCTCGCTCATCACCGTTCCCCGGGTCGGAAGTTGTCACCGAGTTTCGCCAGCAGCGCGACCCTGGCGCGGTGCAGGCGGGCGCGCAAAGCGGGCACGCTGACTTCCAGAACCTCGGCCACCTCGTCGTAGGTCATCCCCTCGAATTCTCGCAGAATCAGCGGGATCCGCTGGCCGACGTCCAGTTCGGCGATCGCGCGCAGCACCGTGCCGACCTGCTCGGCGCTCACCACCTGACCCTCCGGACCAGGTACGACACCCGCGTCGCCCTCGTCGAGCGGCACGGTCGGTTTCCGGCGCCGGACCTGGCCGAGCGCGCCGTTCGTCGTCACGCGGTAGAGCCAGGTGGACACCGCGGACTCGTACCGGAACCCGGGCAGCGCGCGCCACGCGGAGAGCCAGGCCTCCTGGACGACGTCCTCGGCTTCCGACGTGCTGCCGGTGATCCGCAGCGCCACGCGGTACATCCTGGCCGTGTGCCGCCGGACCAAGGTGTCGAAGGCGCCGTGGTCCCCGGCCGCGGCCCGGGCCACCAGCTCCTCGTCCGCGACCGGCGCGGCCTCGTTCACCCGCTCTCCCGGCGGCGATAGCGCAGCATGGTGAAGCCGTCTTCGAACAGCACGGACGCGAGGTCCATCCGCCGCGGTTCCGGGGCCGGACGGCCGTGGGCGATCCGGCTCTCGCCCGCTCCCGCCAGCAGCGGGGCGACGGTCAGGCACAGCTGGTCGACGAGGTCGGCCGCGATCAGGTCGGCGAACAGCGTCGGCCCGCCCTCGCAGTCGATCCGGCGCAGCCCGCGCTCGTCCAGCAGGTCGAGTGCCCGATGGAGGTCGACGTCCTCGACCCCCGCGACGAGCACTTCGGCCCCCGCGCGTTCCAGCGCGGCTCGCGGCGCCTTCTCGGTGGTGATGACGATCGGCGGGACCTTGGTGTCGGTGAACAGCGGGCCTCCGGGGTCGAGTTCACCGGAACGGGTCACCACCGCGATCGGCGGGACCTCGGACAGCCCGAGCGAGATCCGGCGGGCCGCGCGTTCGGGACCGACGCGCGCGCCGCGGTAGCCCTCGGCGCGCGCCGTGCCGGCGCCGACCAGGATCACGTCGGAGAGCAGCCGCCCCAGCAGGAAGATCCGTTTGTCCGCGGGGTGCGAAAGCCCCTCGGACAGCTCGTCGACCGCCGCCGCACCGTCGGCGGAGCTGACGAAGTTGACCTGGACCCAGGGACGGGTCAGGTCGGTCATGTCCTCGGGGTACCCGTAGAGGCGCTCGAGGTCGGCATCTGAGACGGGATCGACCGGTGTCGTTGGCCACAAAAGCTGCACACCGACATCCCAGCACGCGCCCGACGGCACCGCTGAGCGGGGGATTCGCCCGTTCAGGGAGAGTGAACGGCCGACGCCGGTGCCGTTACCCTCGGCGAATGCCCGCCCGCCTGATCGATCGCCGTCCGGAGCTGTCCGCAGACGAGCTGATCACCGCGCTCGTCCCACCGCCCCGGTTCGACGCGGTCCGGTTCTCCACCTACGTGCCCAATCCGGACGAGCCGAGCCAGGCCGAGGCCGTCGTCACCTGTAGCGCGTTCGCGAAGCGCGTGTCGGAGGCTTCGAACCGGAAGCCGAAGTCGAAGTTGCGCGCGTTGTTCGGCGGCGGCGACGAGACGCCGTCCGGGCCGATGGGGCTCTACCTGGACGGCGGCTTCGGCGTCGGCAAGACACACCTGCTCGCCTCGGCGTGGCACGAGACTCCGTCGCCCAAGGCGTACGGGACCTTCGTGGAGCTGACCCACCTCGTCGGCGCCCTGGGTTTCGCCGAGGCGGTGCGGCGGCTCTCCGAACACCGGTTCCTGGCGATCGACGAGTTCGAACTCGACGACCCCGGTGACACCATGCTCGTCACCCGGCTGCTGCAGGAGCTGATCTCGGCGGGCGTCTTCGTGGCGGCGACCTCCAACACGCTGCCGGACAAACTCGGGGAGGGCCGGTTCGCCGCGGCGGACTTCCTGCGCGAGATCCAGTCGCTGTCCGCCCGGTTCGGCGTCTGCCGTGTCGACGGCCCGGACTACCGCCACCGCGGCCTGCCGGACGCGCCGCCGCCCGCGACCGCGGAGGAGCTGGAAGCCTCCGCCGCCACGCATCCCGAGTCCACTGTGGACGATTTCGACGCGTTGTGCGAACACCTCGGCGGGCTGCACCCTTCGCGCTACGGCAGGCTTCTCGACGGCGTGACCCGGGTGCACCTGCGCGACATCCACCCGGTTCCCGACCAGAACGTCGGACTGCGGCTGGTCGCCTTCGCCGACCGGCTCTACGACCGCGCGATCCCGCTGGTGGTCTCGGGCGAGCCGGTGCCGGATCTGTTCACCGAGGAGATGGTGAACGGTGGCTACCGCAAGAAGTACCTGCGCGCCGTCAGCCGTCTGACGGCACTGGCGCGCGACGCCGTGCAGCCCGGGTGAGCAGCACCCACGTCGCGCACACGGTCGCGACGGCGAACAACGTGCCGCCCACGACGTCGGTCAGGTAGTGGTAGCCGAGGCCGATCATGCCGATCGTGACCCCGCCGAGGACCACCGAGCCCACGACCGCGATGACGCCCGTCGCGACGCCGGGGCGGGCGAGCAGGATGAGCACGGTCAGCACCGCGACCAGTGCGACGGTATGCCCGCTGGGGTAAGCGAGATAGGTGTACTTCCAGCGGTCGAAGAGCGGTTTGAGTACCCAGGTGTTCGCGAAGATCGCGATGAGCGGGCTCAGGATCGTCAACGCCGCTTCGAGCCGTCGTCCTCCGATCAGGCAGAGGACGGCGACGAGGACCGAAACCGGGATGAGGACGTAGGCCTCGGTCGGCAGCACCAGCAGCCGGAGAAGGCCGGTGTCGCGGCCGAAGGTGCGCTCCACCCACTTGACGGCGAACTCGTCGGGGCCGGACAGACCTTCGCCCGAGACCAGCATCCCGAGCACGACCATGATCACCGCGCAGGTGACCGCGACCAGCCCGTACGGCGCTCTTCCGCTCATCCGGCGAGATTACGTGACGGGTGATCAGTCACCATGCAGAGGACTGAACGCGCCGGGTCCCGGTGCCGGGCTGAAGTGCATGAAGGACCCCTTCCTTGCGTTAGGCGCAAGGAAGGGGTCCTTCATGTACTCGGGAAGGGAGCCTTCACGGACTTGCGTCACCCCCGCATTCAGAGGACGAAATGCGGGCGGTCAGAGAGCGGCGAAGGCGGCGAAGTCCGCTTCGGTCTGGTCTGCGTAGCGCACGGCGTAAGCCCCGATGGCCTCGTCGAGGTCTTCGTCGTCCTCGAAGTACCCCGCCAGCATCCGCGGATGCAGTGACCGCGCGTGCGCCCGCGCCAGCAGCGCGCCCGCCAGGCGGCCGTAGTCGTCGAGGTGGTCTTTCTTCAGTTCCGCGGGATCGATGTCGCCCTTGAGGTTCCGGAACTGCCGCACGATGTACGGCACGCTGTCGATGGTGGTCCAGCCGAGCAGGATGTCGGTCTCGGCCTGCACGAGCCGCGCGCCCTCGACGATCCGGCGGCCCTCGTGCTCCGGCGAAGCCAGCCCGAGATACGGCGCCAGCGCCGACGGATTGGCCTGTTTCACTTGCAGCACAAGGTCTTCGCCCGAGTTCCCGTGCAGCAGTGCGACGTAGCTGCGGAGTCCGACGCTGCCGGTGCCGACCACCCGGAAGGCCACATCGGACACCCGGTACCGCGAGATCAGCGTCCGCCGCGACTCGCGCAGGGTGTCCACATAGGACACCAGCCCGGCGACGACCGCTTCCGCCGTCGCGTCGTCGACGTGCGTGAGCACTGGCGGGTCTTCGACGAACCGGTGCCGTTCGAGGCCGGTCTCGTGGTCGTCGATTCGCCGGGTCCATTTCGCGGTGACCTTGGCACTGGTGTTCTTCCGCGCTTTCTCGGCGGCTTCCTCGAAGTCGTCGATCAGTTCGTGCGCCTTGACCTTGCTCAGCACCGACGCGTCCGGCAGCGCGTTCCACGATCGCAGGAACGGCAGTTCCGCCAGCCCCCGGATGGTGCGCCGATACGATTTCACCGCGTCTTCGGCGGCCTCGCGGCAGTCCGATTCGCCGATGCCGCTTTCGCGTCCGGCCAGTACGAGGCTCGCGGCGAGCCGTTTGAGGTCCCATTCCCACGGGCCCGGCACGGATTCGTCGAAGTCGTTGATGTCCATGACGATCTGGCCCTCGGGCGTGCCGTACAGCCCGAAGTTCGCGGCGTGCGCGTCCCCGCAGAGCTGGGCCGTCAGCCCCGACGACGGCGAGCCCGCCAGATCCGCGGCCATCAGCCCGGCGGTGCCGCGGTAGAAGGTGAACGGCGACGCGAGCATGCGCTCGCGCCGCAGTTCCACCAGTTCCGGCAAACGGCCTTCGTTGCTCCGCGCGAAGAACTCCGCCACGCTCGGACGGCCCTCGCCCGCCGCCGCGTGATCGTGCGCGGACGTCGGGGCCTCGGCCCGCAGCGCCTTGCCCCTGGCGGACCAGCCCTCCGGCGACACCGTCTCGGTGCCGACCAGCGGCCGCTCCACCCACTCCCGCTCGTCTCCCATGGACAGGCAACGTACAGCCCGTCCGAAAGGTTCACCGGGTCTTGACGACCGCCGTGATGGCGTCGATACCGCGGTCGAGTTCTTCGCGCGTGATCACCAGCGGCGGCGCGATCCGCAGCGTGTGGTCGTGCGTCTCCTTGCACAGCACGCCGCGTTCGGCCAGCGCGGTGGACGCCTCCCGGCCGGTCGGCCCGCCGGGCGCGATGTCGATCCCCGCCCAGAGCCCGCGCCCGCGCACCTCGGCCAGCCCGTTGCCGACCAGTTCGCCGAGCCGCGAGTGCAGGTGGGCGCCCAGATCCCGCGAGCGCTCCTGGAACTCACCGGTCTTCAGCAACCCGACCACGGCCCGTCCGATCGCGCAGGCGACCGGGTTCCCGCCGAAGGTGGAGCCGTGTTCACCCGGCCGCAGCACGCCGAGCACGTCCTTGCCGCCGACCACCGCCGAGACCGGCATGATCCCGCCGCCGAGGGCCTTGCCCAAGGTGTAGACGTCGGCGCGGACGCCTTCGTGGTCTAGTGCGAGGACGGTGCCGGTGCGGGCGAGACCGGACTGGATCTCGTCGGCGATCAGCAGGACGCCGTGCTCGTCGCACAGCCGCCGCACCTCGGCGAAGTAGCCGGTGGGCGGCACGATCACGCCCGCCTCGCCCTGCACCGGCTCCAGCAGGATGGCGGCGGTGCGTTCGGTGATGGCGTCGCGCAGCGCCTCGGCGTCGCCGTACTTGACCGTGACGAAGCCGGGGGTGAAGGGACCGAAGTCGGCGCGCGCGGTCTCGTCGGTGGAGAAGGACACGATGGTCGTCGTCCGGCCGTGGAAGTTGGAGCCGGCGACGACGATCTCCGCGGTCCCGTCGGGCACACCCTTGACCCGGTACGCCCACTTCCTGGCGATCTTCACCGCGGACTCGACGGCTTCCGCGCCGGAGTTCATCGGCAGGGTCATCTCGGTGCCGGTCAGCTCGGCGAGCTCCTTGCAGAACAGCCCGAGCTGGTCGTGGTGGAAGGCGCGGGAGGTCAGCGTCACCCGGCCGAACTGTTCGACCGCAGCGGCGATGAGCCCGGGGTGGCGGTGCCCGAAGTTCAGCGCGGAATAGCCGGAGAGGAAGTCGAGGTAGGTCTTGCCCTCGACGTCGGTGACCGAAGCGCCCTCGGCGGTGGCGATCACCACGGGCAGGGGGTGGTAGTTGTGCGTGCTCCACTGCTCGTCGAGCGCGATGAAGTCGGCGGTCGTCATGCGTTCAGGTTAGATGTCCATCCGTCCGCTTTCATCCGGGAAACGTTGCTTTGACCCGTTGTTCGTTGCGTATCGGCTCCTTTCGGTGGCGAAATCGTGCATCTTGGAAGTCGATCACCGGAGGCGCGGCGTCCGGACCGCGGTTATCGTCGCCGGATGGCGAAAAAGGACACCGTCTCCGTCCGGGACACGCTGCGGGTCGGCAAGGGGGCCGAGCGGCACGATCCAGGCTCGTTCCCGATCGGGCCGCACAAGAAGCCCAAGGTGCTGAAAGACCTCGCCGATGCCGGCGGCAAGCTCGCCGAACTGCAGGAGGCCCTCTACGCGGAGGGCGTCGGCGGGGGAAACCGCGGCGTCCTGCTGGTGTTGCAGGGGATGGACACCTCCGGCAAGGGCGGCACGGTGGGCCACGTCCTCGGCCTGGTCAACCCGATGGGCGTGCGGTACGCGGGGTTCAAGAAACCGACCGCGGCCGAACAGCGGCACCACTATCTGTGGCGGATCCGCAAACAGCTTCCCGCGCCCGGCCAGATCGGTGTCTTCGACCGCTCGCACTACGAGGACATCCTGGTCCCGCGCGTGCAGAAGCTGCTGCCCGCCGCGGAATGGCGCAAGCGCTACGCCGAGATCAACGCGTTCGAGAAGGAGCTGACCGACGCGGGCACGACGATCGTGAAGGTGTTCCTCGACATCTCGCCGGAGGAACAGCTGAAGCGCCTCAAGGCCAGGCTGGAGACCCCCGCGAAATGGTGGAAGTACAACCCCGCCGACCTCGACGCGCGTGCCCAGTGGAACGACTACCAGCAGGCCTATGCCGACATCTTCGCGAAGACCTCCACGGCGGCCGCGCCCTGGTACGCCGTCCCGGCCGACCGCAAGTGGTACCGCAACTGGCTGGTCGCTCGGCTGCTGATCGAGACGATCGAGGAGATGGACCCGAAATTCCCTCCGGCCGACTTCGATCCCGGGACGGAGATCAAGAAGCTGGAAGAACTCGGCATACTGGGCTGAACGTCTGGCGGTGTTTTCTGAAAGAGTGCGGACGTGACCGACACCAGCCTCGAAGATCTCCCGTTCCTCCGCCGTCAGGCCCGTACCCAGCGCTTCACCCTCGGCGCGCCGAAAGAGTTCAAGGTCGCCCCGGACGGCTCCCGCATCCTGTTCCTGCGGTCCGGGTCCGGTACCGACCCTCGGCACAGCCTGTGGTCGTTCGACGTCGTGTCGGGCGAGGAAACGAAGCTGGTCGACGCGGCCGAGCTGCTGCCCGGTGAAGAGGACCTGCCGCCCGAGGAGCGTGCCCGCCGCGAGCGCAGCCGGGAGACCGGCGGCGGCGTGGTCGGCTACGCGGTCGACGACGCCTTCACCGTCGCCGCGTTCCCGCTGTCGGGCAAGCTCCACACCCTCGATCTGGCCACCGGCGCGGTGTCCGTCCTGGTCGACGGTTCGGTCGTCGACCCGCGGCCCAGCCCGGACGGCACCCGGGTCGCGTACGTCCGTGATCGGCGGCTGCGGGTGATCGACCGCGCCACCGGTGAGGATCGCGTGCTCGTCGAGGAAGACGGCGACGACATCGCGTGGGGGCTCGCGGAGTTCATCGCGGCCGAGGAGATGGGCCGCACCCGCGGCTACTGGTGGTCTCCGGACGGGAAGAGCCTGCTGGTCGAGCGCTCCGATCGCGCGAACGTGCCGCGTTGGACGATCGCCGACCCGGCCAATCCGCAGTCGGCGGCCGACGTCGTCGCGTACCCGGCGGCGGGCACCACGAACGCCGACGTGACGCTGGCGATCCTCGGGCTCGACGGCTCGCGCGTCGACGTCGCGAAGACCGACTGGGAGTACCTGGCCGCGGTGCACTGGTCGGCGGCGGGTAAGCCGCTGCTGTCCGTGCAGTCGCGTGACCAGCGGAAACTCCAGATCCAGGCGGTCGACCCAGCGGACGGTTCGGTCGAGGTGCTGCACACCGAGACCGACGAACGCTGGGTCGAGCTCGCGGCCGGCGTCCCGGCGTGGACCACCGACGGCCGTCTGGTCCGGGAGAGCGCCGCCGACGGCGACCACCGGCTGATCGTCGACGGGGTCGCGGTCACCCCGCCGGGACTGCAGGTGCGTTCGGTCCTGCACGTCGGCGACGAGGTGCTGTTCAGCGCGTCGGAGGCCGATCCGACGCAGATCCACGTCTTCCGCACCGAAGGCGGCGAACTCCGCCGTCTGTCCACTCAGGACGGTGTGCACGTCGGCTCCGGCAACGCTTCGCTGGCCGTGCTCTCGTCGTGGAGCCTGGAACACAGCGGCCCGGTGGTGACCGTCGTCTCCGGCGAGAAGACGGTGGCGCGGATCGGTTCCTACACCGTCGACCCCGACGTCGTGCCGAACCTGACCTGGCTGACGCTGGGAGAGCGGGGCTTGCGTGCCGCGTTGGTGCTGCCGACCGGGTACGAGGAGAGCGAAGGCAAGCTCCCGGTGCTGCTCGACCCGTACGGCGGCCCGCACGCCCAGCGTGTCCTGCGGACCCGCAACGCCTTCCTGACCCCACAGTGGCTCGCGGACCAGGGTTTCGCGGTACTGGTCGCCGACGGGCGCGGGACGCCCGGCCGGGGTTCCGCGTGGGAGAAGGAGATCGCGGGCAAGCTCGCCGACGTCACCCTCGCCGACCAGGTCGACGCCCTGCACGCGGCGGCCGCGCTCCATCCGGAACTGGATCTGGAACGGGTCGCGATCCGCGGCTGGTCCTACGGCGGCTACCTGTCCGCGCTGGCCGTGCTGCGCCGCCCCGACGTCTTCCACGCCGGTGTCGCGGGCGCCCCGGTGACCGACTGGTCGTTGTACGACACGCATTACACCGAGCGTTACCTCGGGCTTCCGCAGGAGGAAACGGCCGCGTACGAACACAACTCGCTGATCGCCGGCGCCGGGGACCTTTCGCGGGCGTTGCTGATCGTGCACGGACTGGCCGACGACAACGTTTTCGTCGCCCACTCGTTGCGTCTGTCGTCGGCCTTGCTGGCCAAGGGACGCGCGCACGTGTTCCTGCCGCTGGCCGGCGCGACGCATATGACGCCGCAAGCCGAAGAGGTCGCGGAGAACCTGATGCGCACGCAGGTGGACTGGATCGTGCGTGAGCTGTCCGGTGCCGAGGTCAAGAGCGAGGAGAACGCATGAAACGGTGGGGCATCACCATTCCGCTGACCGGGGTGCCACTCGCGGCGCACGAGGAGATGGTGCGGGAGCTGCCGGACCTCGGCTACACCGACGCGTGGTCGGCCGAGACGGCGGGCAACGACGCCTTCACCCCGCTGGTACTGGCCTCGCAGTGGGCGCCGCGGCTGCGGCTGGGCACCGCGATCGTGCCGGTGTACACGCGCGGGCCCGGGCTGCTGGCGATGAGCGCGGCGACCGTCGCGGAACTGGCGCCCGGCCGGTTCGTACTCGGCATCGGCGCGTCGTCGCCGGTGATCGTGAAGAACTGGAACGCCGCCGAGTTCGAGGCCCCGTTCGCGCGCTCACGGGACACGTTGCGGTTCCTGCGGTCGGCGCTGGCGGGGGAGAAGGTCACCGAAGAGTACGAGACCTTCTCCGTCAGCAAGTTCCGGCTGGAGCGGCCCACCGACCCGCCGCCGTCGATCATGCTCGCCGCGCTGCGGCCGGGGATGCTGCGGCTGGCCGCGAAGGAGGCCGACGGCGCCATCACCAACTGGCTCGCCGCCTCCGACGTGCCGAAGGTGCGTGCCGAGATCGGTCCGGACACCGAACTGGCCGCGCGGATCTTCGTCTGCCCCACCGAGGACAAGGCCGCCGCGCGCGGCCTCGGCCGGATGCTCATCTCGAGCTATCTGACCGTACCGGTGTACGCGGCGTTCCACGAATGGCTCGGCCGCGGCGACGCGCTCGCGCCGATGCACGAGGCGTGGGCCGCGGGCGACCGGCAAAAGGCGAACCAGGTCATCCCGGACGAGGTCGTCGACGACCTGATCGTCCACGGCAGTCTGGACTCGTGCCGCGAGCAGGTGCGGTCCTATGTGGACAACGGGCTGACGACGCCGATCATCGCGCTGCTGCCGACGGGGGAGGACCCCTTCGCTCAGGTGCGGGGTCTCGCTCCTCGCTCTTGACCGGCCATCCGGTTGCTATGAACGGTCCGTTACTTGCAAATTTCGCAAGTAACGGACCGTTCATAGCGCGTGTCGGGGCACTCAGGCGACGTCGAACAGCTCGTCGTACCGCGAAGCCATCATATGCGACCCCTTGATCTCCGAGGTCGTCGCCGCGTCCAGGACCCCGGCCTCCTCGGCGTAGGTCGCGCCACCGGAAGGCCCGAGCGGTAGCGAGATCATCGGCCCGCCCGGGGTGTGGGTCCGCAGCTCGCCGCCCTCGATCAGCGCCCGGATGTTGGCCACGACGACCTCCGCGTGGTCGCCCGCCACCTTCGCCAGCTTTCCTTCGGGCAGCGCGGTGATGTCGCCGAGCGCGAATACGCGAGGCTGTCCCGGAAGCCGCAGCTCTGGCGTCACCTCGACCTGTCCGTTCGCCTGCCGCGCGGCCGCCAGTTCGCCGTCGAGGTACGCGGTGTGCGGAGCGCCGCCGAAGCACTGGAACCACAGGTCGGCGGTCACCTCGCCGCCTCCGGTGAGTTCCGAGGTGAACGTCTTGGCCTGCCCCGGTTCCGAGACCGGGGGCTCGGTCAGCGAAGTGGCCAGCAGGAGTTCGACGCCCAGTTCGCCGAGCTGGCGGCGGATCTCCGCGCGGAACTCCTCCGGGAAGCCGGGCAGGATCTCCTTCGCCGGGTCGACGATCGTCACGGCCTTCTCCGGCCACACCGCCTTGATCTCACCCGCCAGTTCCAGGCCCACCGGGCCCGCGCCGAGCAGCAACACCTTGTCCGCGCCCGCGAGTTCCTCCCGGGTGGCGCGGATCTTCGCCTTCGCAGACGCGCTGTCGTGGAAATCGATCTTCGCCGGGAACGGGTACGCCGAACCGGTCGCCAGCACGACGTAGTCCGGGGTGAGCCGCTCGCCCGACGCGAGCGTGACGCCGTCCTGGTCGACGCTCACCGCGCGGTCGCGGAGCACTCGTCCCCGTTCGAGAAGCCGCGTGTACGGGTAGAAGAGTCGATCCGTCCACTCGGGATCGACGAGCCCGCGCAACGCGGCGACGTGGTGGACGAAGTCTTCGCGTGGCTCGACGAGAACGACGTCGGCGAACGAGTCCAGCTCCTTGGCGACGCTTGTGCCGCCGTATCCCCCGCCGATGACGGCCACGGTCGTGGTCATGAGATCCCCTAGTTCGTAGTGCGTAATGTTCGTACTGCAAACTACAGTAGTTCGTACTCCGAACGATCGTCAAGTAGACTGCGGTCATGACCACGGCCGAAGACCTCGGATTCGCGACGGCGCTGGTGCGGCTTTCGCATCTGGTGCAGCGGGCTTTCATCGACGTCGGCCGCTCGCACGACCTCACACCGCAGCAGGCGCAGCTGCTCTGCGTGCTGGCACAGGGGGAGTCGGGCGTCGGGATGACCGACCTCGGCAAGATGCTGAACCTGGAGAAGTCCAGCGTCACCGGCCTGGTGGACCGGGTGCAGCGGCGCTCTCTCGTCGAGCGGGTCGCGGATTCCGGTGACCGCCGCGCGCTGAGGATCACGCTGACGGAGGAGGGCCTCCGGCTGGCGAACGCCGCGCACGAGGGTGTCGTCGAGAAACTGGAGGAGATGGCGGCCGATCTCCCGGCCGAGCAGCGTGAGGCGGTCGCCGCGGCCGCGTGGCGGATGGCCCCCGAAGACTGATTCAGGTCCAGATCGCGCCGGCGAGCAGAAGCCCCGCCGCCGCGGCGCCGATTCCGGCGACCATCGTGACTCCGACGTTCAGCACGGCCCGCGGGCGCGTCTTCTCGGTGAAGAGACGCAGCGTTTCGTAGCCGAAGGTCGAGAAAGTGGTGAGCCCGCCGCAGAATCCGACGGCCACCAGTGAGCGGACCCCGTCCGGCTGCCCGCCGTGCAGTGCCCAGCCGGTGAGGATCCCGAGGAGCAACGAGCCCACGATGTTGACCGCGAGCGTGCCCCACGGGAAGGCGGCACCTCGCCGTGCCCGCAGTCGAAGATCGGCCAAAAACCGGACGATCGCACCGCAACCGCCGCCGAGCGCGACGAAGAGGACGGTCATTTCCTCACCGCGCGACTGATCTCGTGCCCGGCGTAGACCGCGACCAACGCGGCGGCCACCGTGCCGAACGCGTACGCCGACCCGGTGAACGGACGTCCGCTCGTCACAAGATCGAGTGTGTCCGTCGCGTAGGTCGAAAACGTGGTGTAGCCGCCCAGGATCCCGACCCCGATGAAGGGACGCAGCAGCCGGTGCGGGTCTTCAGCCGCTGTCAGCACTGCCATCAGGACACCGATCAGCAGACAGCCGGAAGCGTTGACGGCGAAGGTCGAAAACGCGAACTGACCCCGGGAATGGGGAAACGCGACCGACAGGCCGTAGCGGGCGAGGCTGCCCAGCGCGCCACCCGCGCCGACGGCCGCGAGCACGTCCCATCGCGGGCGGGGAACGGATGCCGCATCAGCCATGGATGGCAGCTTAGAACCGCTGTCCGGGTGAACCCGCGGCACGGTGTCGAAGATCGCTCACTAAGCCGTTTTTCCCTGCTGGTCAGTGAATTTTCTCGAAACGTGTCGTAGGCTTGGCGGCGCTCCAGGCCGATTTTCGGTCCGTCCGCTCGTCTGAGAAAAGGTGGCAGGATGGCACAGGAACAGACAGGTACGCAGGCTCCCGACAGCGGTTTGCTGCTGGAGGTCGAAATGATCCCGACCGCGGTCGACCGCGGGAAGGCCAACGGCGCGGCCGCCGACAACGACGGCAACGACGGCTGAGTGCCCGGAACGCCGACGCTGGCTGACCTCGTGGCTCCGCTCGGGGTCAGCCAGTTCTTCCAAGAAGTCCAGGGCGAGACCTATCGCCGTTTCGAAGGCCGCGCGGGCCGGTTCGCCGACCTGTTGCCGTGGCCGGCGCTGAACGCGATCCTCCGGCGACATCGCCTTGAGTTCCCGAGACTGCGCCTCGCGCTCGACGGCACCCCGGTGCCCATGGAGAGCTACACCGATCTCGTCCCCACCCGCCGTAGCGGCACGGTCCCGCGTCTGCGAGCCGCACCGTTCACCGAGCACCTCCGCGGCGGCGCGACGATGGTGCTCGACGCCATCCAGGAACTCAGCGACCCGATCGGCGACCTCGCCAGAACCCTCGAACACGATCTCCGCGAGAGCGTCCAGGTCAATCTGTACGCGGGCTGGGGCGTGACCCATGGCTTCGACGTGCACTGGGACGACCACGACGCGTTCATCATCCAGGTCGCCGGCCGCAAACGCTGGCGGATGCACGGCCCGACCAGGCCCGCGCCGCTGCACCGTGACGTCGAACAGCCCGAGCGGCCCGGTGAGCCGATCGACGAGTTCATCCTCGAAGACGGCGACGTCCTTTATGTCCCGCGCGGGCACTGGCACGACGTCACCGCGGTGGGGGAGATGTCGCTGCACCTCACCCTCGGTTTCAGTCCGGCCACCGGGATCGACCTGGTGTCCTGGCTCGCCGACAAGCTCCGGGCGAGCACCGTGTTCCGTCAGGACCTCCCGAGATTCGGGACGGGGGAGGAGCGGGTGGCCCGTGTCGCCGCACTGCGCGCGGAACTGGAAGCCGCGCTGACCACCGGCGTCGTCGACAGGTTCCTCGCCGAGCGCGACTCGTCGGCCCTGGCGCATCCGCGTGTCGGGCTGCCCTGGGCGGCGACCCCCGGACTGTTGCCGGACGGCGACGAGACCGAGATCCGCTTCCTCGTCCCGCGAGCGGTACTCGAAGAAGGCGACGGCCGGGTGACCCTGCTCGCGGACGGCAAACGGTTCGTCTTCGCGGGCGCGGCGGCTCCGCTGCTGAAGGCACTGCTCGACGGCACGCCGCAGGCGGTCAAGCGACTCGCCGAGCTGTCCGAACTCGATCGGGGGACCGTGCGGGCCTTCCTCGGCGAGCTGACCACGCAGGGGCTCCTCTCGATCGACTGAAAGTCACAGGGGACGAGAAGTGTGAGGGGAGACCGGCCGGGGTAAGCTAAGGCATGCCTAAGGTGAAGTCCGGAGCAGTCATCCGATGACCGCTCAGCTCTCGGACACCCCAGCGCCGCCCGCCGCTTTGCCGGGCTGCGCCACCGTCGCGCGCATGCTCGGCGCGAGCCCGGCCGGCACCGCCGCGGACATGCGTTGCTGGTTGCTCATCGAGCAGCCGGGCCCCTGGCCCGCGGACGCGCTGGAGAACGTCCTCGGGGAGGCCTTCCCCGCCGAGCGCCGTGAGCTGCTCGAGAACTTGAGACGTTCCCACGGGCTCCGTCCGCTGCTGATCCGGCGCCCCGGCAAACATCGTCGCGACCCGGATCGCCCCCGCTCCGTCTATCTCGGCGGAGGCGAACCGGGGAACCGCTGGCTGGAACGCCTGGAGATCCGCGACCTCGGCGAACTGGCCGAACTGGATCTCGAAGCGGTCGCGGACGGCATCGGCGGACTCGGCACGCGAGTGGACGGGCCGCTGTTCCTGGTCTGTACCCACGGCACCAAGGACATGTGCTGCGCGGTGCTCGGCCGCCCGCTGGCCTCGACGCTCGACGCCAACCATCCCGGCCGGGCCTGGGAGGTCAGCCACGTCGGCGGTGACCGCTGGGCGGGCAACCTCCTGGTGGTCCCCGACGGTTTCCTGCACGGCCAGCTCAACCCGGCCGAAGCGGCGCTGGTCGCGAAGGCCGCCCTGCGCGGGCAGGTCGAGCCGGAGCAGCTTCGCGGCCGGACGTCCGCCCGGACGGCGTGGGCGCAGTTCGCGGAGATCGCGCTCCGGCGGCGGCTGGACCTGCCCGGTCTGGACGACGTGCTCGCCGTCCAGGAGGAGCCACTGCTCGAATCCGACGCGCGGGTGGTCACCGTGCGGGGCGGCCAGGACTTCTACTCGGTGACGGTGCGCCGCCGGTCGGCGACGCCGCGCGGGGAGAGCCGGTGCACGGGGTTGATCCAGCCCGCCGGGTACGTGACCGAGGAGATCACCAAGCTCTAGCCCGCGTTTCGTCCTCTGAATGCGGTACTTGCGCACGCAACTACCGCATCGAGAGGACGAAACGCCCGGATGTGACGAGCGTGAGCTCCCGGCGCGCCACGTCCCACTGGCCGGCCGACCCGGAGGTGACCTTCTCCGAGCTCCTCGTTCAGGCCGCGGCTGAGCTGCGCGAGGCGGTCACCCCGCGAGTCCCGACGGTCTAGAGTTCGTCGTCACATCCGAAGATCACCCATGTTCGAACAGCTGTTTGACACTCGTCTAGAACATGTGTTCGACTGGCCGGGTGCGATGGGATCGACAGCGGGCGGACGGCGGCGAGCCGGTACTGCCCGGATTGGACGGGTTGCGGCGTTCGGTGCGCGCGCCCGAGTTCGACGGCGTCACCTTTCACGAGGTGCACGCCAAATCCGTGCTGAACAAGGTGCCCGAGGGGTCGGGTGTCCCGTTCGGATGGACGGTGAACCCGTACCGCGGGTGTTCTCACGCGTGCACGTACTGCCTCGAAGGCGGGACGCCGGTCCTGATGGCCGACGGCCGGACGAAGGCGCTGGCGGACCTGGCGCCCGGCGACGCGATCTACGGGACGCGCGGGCGCGGCGCGGGGCGCCGCCTGGTGCCCACGGAGGTGCTCGCGCACTGGTCGACGGTGAAACCGGCATACCGTCTGACCCTCGAAGACGGAACGTCCATCGTGGCCAGTGGCGACCACCGGTTCCTGACCGGCCGCGGCTGGAAGCACGTCACCGGTACGCGGTTCGGCGCGGCGCAGCGGCCGCATCTGGTCGGCGGCACCGAACTCGTCGGCGTCGGCAAACTAGCCCGCACCCCGGACGACACTCTCGGCTATCGCGCCGGATACCTGTGCGGGATGTTGCGCTCTGGCGGTTTCTCGGCCGAGAAGGACGCCGCGGACCGCGCCCTCGGGTATCTGCCCGATTTCGGCGCGTCGGTCAGTTTCGTGCAGGTGCCGCCTTCACCGGATTCCCATTGGCGGCGCGGATTCCTGGCCGGGCTGTTCGATCTCTCCGGGAGTTACCGGCATGGCTCGCTGCGCGTCACCCACGACGAACAGGACATCATCTCGACCTTCTGTGCCGCTCTCGACAACTTCGGCTTCCGTTACGTCAAAACCGAAAACGTCAAGTTCAGTCCGGTGTGGACGGTGCAACTCCTCGGCGGACCGTCGGAGGAGGTGCGGTTCTTCCATCTCTCCGATCCCGCCGTCGGCTGGAAACGGTCACTGGACGGCCTCGTCATCGGCCGGACCAGGCGGAAAGTGACGTCCATCGAGCCCTTGGGCATCGAGCTGCCGCTGTTCGACATCACCACCGGCACCGGTGACTTCATCGCCGACGGCATGGTCACGCACAACTGTTTCGCCCGGAACACCCACACGTACCTGGATTTCGACGCCGGACGCGATTTCGACACGCAGGTGATCGTGAAGGTCAACGCGCCCGAGGTGCTGGCCGCGCAGCTGCGGCGGCCGAGCTGGACCCGCGAGCACGTCGCGATGGGCACGAACACCGATCCCTATCAACGCGCCGAAGGCCGGTACAAGCTGATGCCGCCCATCATCACCGCGCTGGCCGATGCGGGCACGCCACTGTCCATTCTGACCAAGGGCACCGTGCTGGCCAGGGATCTGCCGTTGCTGGAGTCGGTGTCGAAGGACGTGCCCGCCGGGCTGGCGATCTCACTCGCGCTGCTCGACGAGGACCTGCAACGCCGCTTGGAACCGGGGACACCGAGCCCGCGGGCGAGGCTGGACCTGATCCGCAAGGCGCGGGACGCCGGGCTCCCGTGCTCGGTGCTGGTCGCCCCGGTGCTGCCGTACCTGACCGATTCCGTGGAGGCGCTCGACGCCTTGTTCTCGCGGCTGGCCGAGGCCGGTGCCACACGGGTCACCGTCCTCCCGTTGCACCTGCGGCCGGGCGCGCGGGAATGGTTCGCCCGCTGGCTCGGCCGGGAACATCCGGAACTGGTGCCGAAGTACCGCGAGCTGTACTCACGCGGCGCGTACCTCCCGAAGTCCTATCGGGAGCGGCTGGGAGCCCGCGTCGGCCCGTTGTCGCGCCGTCACGGCTTCGGTTCCCATGCGGATGACGGGGAGCGAACGCAGGTGACGATGCCCGTGCAGCGTTCGGGAGAGGTGGTGGTTCCGGCGGCGGAGCAGCTCAAATTGCTGTAGGGCGGCCGGCACCGCGCGACTTTCGCAACCTCGCTTGAAGCTCACCGCCACCTCGCCCACACCGCGTGCGGCACGCGTCACTTTCGTCTCACTGGACCGAAAGTCCGCACCTTTCCGAGCGGCAGCCGGAAACTTCGCCTCGATGCTGGTCGCGCACGGTGAACTTTCTTATCGCGCAACGGATTCGGCCGTTCGGCGCAGTGACTTGGCGGAAAACCTTTTCGTGCTTAATCTCAAAAGGGACGAAGGCGAGGAGGTGCCCTGTTGACCACCCGGACGGATCGCACCGCCGCTGTCCGCATCGCCTGGGCCGCGACCAAGCTGACCAGGGCGGGCAGACACCCCATCGCCATCGGCAGGCTCGCCGCCACCGTCGGCATGGCCCCGGACGAAGCCCACCGCCTGATGGACCTGATGGGTTTCGTCATCCGCGACGGCCTGGTCGTGATGGACCGCGGCTCGCGCGCGGCCGAGCGCGCGGGTCCCGACCGGTACCGCGTGGACCTGTTCCTGCTGGCCGTCGCCACCGGTGAACCGGTGCACGCGGATTCGGTCTGCCCGGCGACCGGAGCACGCGTCCGCGTCCACTTCACCCGCGAGAGGGTCTTGAGCGTCGATCCGCCGCACGCCGTCGTCGCCGCGTCGCGGCTGTCCGGGATCGACCTCACGCTCGGCCAGGACCACTTCGAGGCGCTGGTATGCACGCAGTTCTTCGCTTCGAAGGAGGCGGCCACGGGCTGGCTGCTGGAGAACATCGACGGCCGGGTCCTTTCCGTACCCGATTATCTGGCGCACACCCGGCGGATGGTCGCGGCGCTGGAGGCCTGGCCGACGATCTGAGAACACCTGGTAGCGAGGCATTCGGGGCCTTTCGATAGCCTTTCGAGTCGTCGGTGAAAAGCCGACGAGTCGCAGAACGTGATGCCGAAGGAGAGCACCCGCAGTGCTTCGCACCCACAAAGCCGGCACCTTGCGTGCCGAGCACGCCGGTCAGACGGTCACCCTCACCGGATGGGTGGCTCGGCGGCGCGATCACGGCGGCGTCATCTTCATCGATCTGCGCGACGCCAGCGGCGTGAGCCAGGTCGTCTTCCGCGAGGGCGAGATGGCCGAGCGCGCTCACCAGCTGCGGTCGGAGTACTGCCTCCGCATCGTCGGCGAGGTCTCGACGCGTCCCGACGGCAACGCCAACGCCGAGATCCCCACCGGCGAGATCGAGGTGCTGGCCACCGAGCTCGAGGTGCTGTCCGAGGCCGCCGTGCTGCCGTTCCCGATCGACGACCGGGTCGACGTCGGCGAGGAGGTGCGCCTCAAGCACCGCTACCTCGACCTGCGCCGCAGCGGCCCCGCGGCGGCGATGCGCCTGCGCAGCGAGGTCAACCGCGCCGCCCGCGAGGTGCTGCACGCGCAGGAGTTCGTCGAGGTCGAGACCCCGACCATGACCCGCTCCACCCCCGAGGGCGCCCGCGACTTCGTGGTCCCGGCCCGGCTCAAGCCCGGTTCCTGGTACGCGCTCCCGCAGTCGCCGCAGCTGTTCAAGCAGCTGCTCATGGTCGGCGGGCTCGAGCGGTACTACCAGATCGCGCGCTGCTACCGGGACGAGGACTTCCGCGCCGACCGGCAGCCGGAGTTCACCCAGCTCGACATCGAGATGAGCTTCGTCGAGCAGGACGACGTCATCGCCCTCGGCGAGGACATCGTGACGGCGCTGTGGAAGCTGATCGGCGCCGAGATTCCCCGGCCGTTCCGGCGCATCACCTACGCCGAGGCAATGGAGAAGTACGGTTCGGACAAACCGGATCTGCGTTTCGGCCTCGAGCTCACCGACATGACGGCGTTCTTCGCCGACACCCCGTTCCGCGTGTTCCAGGCGCCGTACGTCGGCGCCGTCGTGATGGCTGGCGGGGCCGACCAGCCGCGCCGTACCCTCGACGCCTGGCAGGACTTCGCCAAGCAGCGCGGGCACCGCGGACTCGCCTACATCCTCGTGAACGAGGACGGCACGCTGGGCGGCCCGGTCGCGAAGAACCTGTCGGAGAAGGAGCGCGAGACGGTCGCCGAAGCCGTCGGTGCCAAGCCCGGCGACTGTGTCTTCTTCGCCGCGGGTAAGGCCGCCGACGCGCGGGCGCTGCTGGGCGCCACCCGCCTGGAGATCGGCAGCCGTCTCGGCCTGATCGACGAGACCGCCTGGTCGTTCGTCTGGGTCGTCGACTTCCCGATGTTCATCTCGGCCGAGGAGTCCGACGACGTCGCCGTCGGCGGCGGCAAGTGGAAGGCGCTGCACCACGCCTTCACCTCGCCGACCCCGGAGTGGATCGGCAAACTCGCCGACGACCCCGGCAACGCGCTGGCCTACGCCTACGACATCGTCTGCAACGGCAACGAGATCGGCGGCGGCTCGATCCGTATCCACCAGCAGGAACTGCAGAAGCAGGTCTTCGAGCTGATGGGCCTGTCCGAGGAAGAGGCGCAGGAGAAGTTCGGCTTCCTGCTCGACGCCTTCGCCTTCGGGCCGCCGCCGCACGGCGGGATCGCGTTCGGCTGGGACCGGATCGTCATGCTGCTGGCCAAGGCCGAGTCGCTGCGTGACGTGATCGCGTTCCCGAAGACCGGCGGCGGGTTCGACCCGCTGACCGCCGCTCCCGCGCCGATCACGGCGGAGCAGCGCAAGGAGGCGGGCATCGACGCCAAGCCCGCGCCGCTCGTCAAGAACTGATGCTCCATCTCAGAGCCGTGTGCCCGCCGGACCGGACCGAAGAAGCGATCCGGATCCTGCGGGCACACTCCGGGACCGCGCACCTCGTCGTGCATCACGGGGTGGCGGTCGCGCCCGAGGGTGACCTGATCGAGGCGGACATCGCCCGCGAGGCGACCGACGAGATCATCGAGTCGCTGTGCGGACTCGACCTCGACCACACCGGCGGCATCACGTTGGAAGCGCTGGACACCGCGGTGTCCGACGCCGCCGACAAGGCCGAGGAGGCCGCGCCGGGCGAGGGCGCGGACGCGGTGGTGTGGCAGGAACTCGTCGGCCGCTCCGGAGAGGAGTCCCGGCTCACCTGGACGTTTCAGGCATTCCTGACCATCGCGTGCCTGCTGGCGGCGGTGGGAGTGGTCACCAATTCTTCGATCACCATCGTCGGTGCCATGGTCGTGGGACCGGAATTCGGCCCGCTGGCGGCCATCGCCGTCGGAATGGTGCTCCGGCGGGGAGATCTTGTGAAGCAGGGCGCCGTCGCGCTGCTCGGCGGCTTCCCGATCGCGATGGTGATCACCCTCGGTGTGGTCCTGGTGGGCAACGCCACCGAAGTGCTCGAGGTCAGCAAACTCGCGGACAACCACGAGGTGGATTTCGTTTACCAGGTGGGGATCGCGTCGCTCATCGTCGCGCTGCTCGCCGGTGCGGCCGGGATGCTTTCCATGACTTCGGCCAAATCCGCCGCGCTCGTGGGCGTGTTCATCTCGGTGACGACGGTTCCCGCGGCGGGTTACGCGGTCGTCGCGGCGGTTGCCGGTCAGTGGGAACGGTGCCTTTATTCGGCCGGTCAGCTGCTGGTCAATCTCATCGGAATCGTTGCAGCTGCGGCCATTGTGCTGACATTGCGCCGTCGCGGGCAACGATCGAGGGTGATGGAACGTCCGCTTTCACGCGGATGAGTCCCAGATCGCGCCAGTGCGCGCGATTGCCCGGATCTCAGTGGTCATGGTTGCTCAGTCACGAGTAGGGTCGGTGGCAATGACAGTCGATACCTCCTCTGCCGACGATTCGACCGTCGGAGCTGGAGCCGAAACCCTCGCCGTCGCGGCCGCGGTCGCCGCCGGCGAGTCGGTCCTTTCGCGCCGATTCGGCAGCGCGATCACCCTCGTCGCCCCCGAAGACCTCGCCGGCAGTGGCCCGGCGACGGTCGTGCGGGCGCGGGTGGCGTCGTCGCCGTTCGCGTTGCCGCGGACCCTGGTCATCAAGCACTACCCCGATCCGCCCGAACCGGGACGGCCCGATCCGTTCGCGCAGGAGGCGGTCAGCTACCAGCTGTTCACCGCGCTCGCGCCGGAGGACCGGATGTGCGCGGAGCTGCTGGCGCACGACGGCCGGGATCGCGTCCTGGTGATCGAGGACCTCGGCGGCGTCCCGACGCTGCACGACAAGCTTCACGCCCGTGACGCTCGCGGCGCCGAACGGGCGCTGCTGTCCTGGGCGCGGTCGCTGGGCAGGCTGCACGCGAGCACGGCGAGCCGCGAACCCGATTTCAACGCGCTGCTGCGCCGTCTGGGCGGCCCGGTCAAGAACGAGGACGCGCCGCTGCCCGCGGTCTGCGCGCAACTGCCGGGGCTGCTGGAGGAACTGCTCGACGTCGAGACCCCGGAGCCGGTGCAGCGGCGGGTCATGGAGGTCGCCGAGCGGGCGGGTTCGCCGTCCTACCGCGCGTTCAGCCCGGTCGACCTCAGCCCGGACAACAACCTCGTGACCAGCGGCGGGGTGCGGTTCCTCGATTTCGAACGCGGCCGGGTGCGCAGCACCCTGATGGACGTGGCGTACCTGCGGCTCCCGTTCGCGTCGAGCCCGGACGCGCTGGCGCTCCCACCGGGGATGAGCGAGGCGATGATCGCGGCCTGGCGGTCCGAGGTCGTCTCGGTCTGGCCGGGGCTCGCGGACGAGGACGCACTGGCCGACCATCTGATGGACGGTCAGCTGCTCCTGCTGTGGGTCATCACCTGGGAGATCCTCCCGGAGCTGGACCTGGAGCGGCGCGCCACGCCGATCAGCCGGGAGGCCGCGCTGGTCACCTGGTGGCGGGAACTGGCCAAGCAATCGCTGCGCGCCCGCCTGACGGACATCTCCGAGCACGCCACCAGGGTCGCCGCGGCGCTCGGGGCCAGGCTGGGGCCGCACGCGGACCTCGCCTTCTATCCGGCGTTCCGGTAGCCGCCGCACGGACTTTTCGCTCGACCGTCCTCGCCGCGTTACCCAGGCATCACCACTGGTGAGTCTGCGTGGCCGATGGTGGCTACCGTGACCGTGATCAGTGTCGAAGTCACTCCGAGTCCCGAACCTCTCCTTCCTCTTGCCCCGGCCGTATCGCGGTCCGCTCGCCGAGTGGTCGTGCTCGGCGATTCCACGGCCGTGGGCCTCGGCGACCCGCTGCCGAACCGAGGCGGCTGGCGCGGGGTCGGCCCGATCGTCGCCGAGGCGCTGGGCGTCGAGCCGGACGGCTACCTGAACCCGTCGTTCACCGGAGCGCGCATGGGATGCGTGCGGACGAAGCAGCTCCCCGCGGCCGTGGCGCACCGGCCGGACGTCGCGCTGGTGGTGGCGGGGATGAACGACACACTGCGTCCCGATTTCAGCGCCGAGAAGATCGCCGCGGACCTCACCGAGGTGATCCGTGCACTGGCCGCCGTCGGCACCACCGTGGTCCCGGTGCGTTATCACGACCACGGCAAGGTGTTCCGCCTCCCGGGGTCGCTGCGGCGCGCGTTGAGCGAGCGGGTGGCCGAACTGAACGCCGCCATCGACGGCGTCGTCGAGCGCGAGGGTGTGCCGTGCCTCGACCTCGAACTGCTGCCCGGCGCCTACGACCTCACCGCGTGGAGCGTCGACCGCCTGCATCCGTCGGAACTCGGGCACCGGATGCTGGCCACCGGGTTCACCGAACGGCTCGCCGAGGCCGGGTTCGCGGTGCCGCGGCCGGTCAGCCTGACCTGCTCGGGAGGGGTGGACCCGAGCGCCGCCGGGCACGTCGGCTGGCTGGTGCTCAGGGGCGTCCCGTGGGTGTGGCGGCGGGGCCGCGAGTTCGCGCCGTACGCGGCCGTGATCATGTGGCACTCGTTCCGGGAGCGGCTGCGCTGACCTGTGGCCGGAACCGTCGGTGGCTACGGCTACCGTCGACACCGTGGCACAGGACGAACTCTTCACCGTGAACCCCGACCTCGGGCCGCCGCCGGAGCGGGCCGAGCCGAGGGACGTCGCCGTTCCGGCGGGCTCACCGCTGGCGGTGCGGATGCGGCCGCGGTCGCTCGACGAGGTCGTCGGCCAGCAGCATCTGCTGCGCGAGGGCGCGCCGCTGCGGCGGCTCGTCGAAGGCGCGGCTCCCGCTTCCGTGCTGCTCTACGGCCCGCCGGGGACGGGCAAGACCACGCTGGCGAACCTCGTCTCGGCCGCGACCGGTCGCCGGTTCGTGGCGATGTCGGCGCTGTCGGCCGGGGTGAAGGAGGTGCGCGGGGTGATCGAAGAGGCCCGTCGCCGCCGGAACTACAACGCCGAGAACACGGTGTTGTTCATCGACGAGGTCCACCGGTTCTCCAAGACCCAGCAGGACGCCTTGCTCGGCGCCGTCGAGGACCGGACGGTGCTGCTGGTGGCGGCCACGACGGAGAACCCGTCGTTCTCCGTCGTCTCGCCGCTGCTCTCGCGGTCGCTGGTGCTCCAGCTGCGGCCGCTGACCGACGCCGACATCGTCGCGCTGATCGACCGCGCGCTGGCCGACGAACGCGGTCTCGGCGGCGAACTCGCCCTGACCGAGGACGCGCGGGCACATCTGGTGCGGCTGGCCTCCGGCGACGCGCGGCGCGCGCTCACCGCACTGGAAGCGGCCGCGGACGCGGCGAGCGCGACCGAGGCCAAGACGATCGACCTCGCCATCGTCGAGTCCACAGTGGACAAAGCGGCGGTGCGCTACGACCGCGACGGCGATCAGCACTACGACGTCATCAGCGCGTTCATCAAATCGATCCGCGGGTCCGATGTGGACGCCGCGCTGCATTACCTGGCGCGGATGATCGAAGCGGGGGAGGATCCGCGGTTCCTGGCCCGCCGCCTGGTCGTGCACGCGAGCGAGGACATCGGCATGGCCGATCCGACGGCGTTGCAGTCGGCCATCGCGGCGGCGCACGCGGTGCAGTTCATCGGGATGCCGGAAGGCCGTCTCGCGCTGGCGCAGGCGACCGTGCACCTGGCGACGGCGCCGAAGTCGAACGCCATCGTCACCGGCATCGACGCCGCGCTCAGTGACGTCCGGTCCGGGCGGATCGGCACGGTGCCGCCGCATCTTCGGGACGGGCATTACGCGGGGGCGGAGAAACTCGGCAACGCGAAGGGCTACCGGCATCCGCAAAAAGTGCCGGAAGGTGTTCTGGCGCAACAGTATCCACCGGACGAACTGGTCGGCCGGGATTACTACGAACCGACGCAGCGCGGGGCGGAGCGGACGTTGTACGAGCGGGTGCCGAAGCTGCGGCGCACCGTCCGGGGTGAGCGTTAGCCCGCCTTCGGAGGGTTTGTCAGTGCTGGTCCGGTCGTGAGTGGCGATTCAGGCTCGAAGTTTATAGGTGAGCGGGCAGGTCCGTGAAGGCCTCCTTGAGGGACCCAGGGTCCCTCAAGGAGGCCTTCACGGAATGGGAGCATCCCCACGAGACTCAGCGGTACGGCCAATCACAACGCGGGCGCGTGAAGGACCCCTTTTCCCGGCTCAGCCAAGGAAATTAGACCTGCGCTTTCTGCCCAGTACCTGAAGGCCCCCTTCCTTGCGCCTAGCGCAAGGAAGGGGGCCTTCAGGTACTTCGAGCAGGGCCAGACCCCGGTGTGTCACCGGAACAGTAAAGCCCCCTTGAGTCCGTCCTGGGCGGGCACAACCACATCTACGAACGCACCGACGCCCTGCGTGGCGGAAGGTGATCCGCGAGGTCAAGATCGGCGACACCGTCGAGCCGGATCGCGACGGCCCGTGTACGCGACCTGCGGTGGCGGCGGAAGAGCCTCTGCCGCTTCCCCGTGCCCGACACGTTCGCGGGGGAGTTCCAGTCGTACCGCTGGGTCAAGGGTGGCCGGAAGGTGACCGTGTCCTGGTCACGGGTGCGGTATACCGGCTACTCGTTCCTCGCCATCGACGTCGAGCCCGCCTGTCCCGCCCGCCGGACGACGCTGACCGTGCGGACCTTGCGCAACGACGGCGCCGAGATCGACCGGTTCACCCTGCGCCGCACCGCCGGTCGCCCTCTCGGGGACGCCTGACGTATAACGACCTACACGGTTCCGCATGGTGGGAATCGGTGTCATATCGTGGACCGGCGACATACAGTCCGGGACATGTCGCCGAGAACCCTCCTGCGGACCGTCATGGCCGTTTCCGCCGTCACGCTCATCGCCGCGTGCAACGCCTCGGCCAAGGACCCGGCCGCGCAGAACGCCGCGGGGCCCGCGCTGGTCCTGATCACGCCGAGCCCGGTGGGCGTCAACGACTTCCTCAAGCTCGCCGTCCAGGGCATCGAGGACTCGGCCGAGAAGCACAACGGGACGCAGAAGGTGTACCAGAGCACCGATCCGGCCTCGATCCAGCAGAATCTCGCGGCCGCGGTGCGGGAGAAGCCCGCCGTGATCGTCGCCGTCGGCTTCAACTTCGCCGACGCCATCGCGGCCGAGGCCGAGCGCAATCCCGGGCAGAAGTTCCTGTTCGTGGACTCCTGCACCACCGAACCGTTCCCGAACGTCACCTGCGCGATGTTCCGTGAGCACGAGGGCAGCTACCTCGCCGGCGCCGAAGCCGGGCTCCTGAGCAAGTCCGGCAAGGTGGGCGCGGTCGTCGTGCTCGACACGCCCCAGTTCCGCCGGTACTCGATCCCGTTCGGGCAGGGGGCGGAAGAGGCCAAACCCGGCACCACGCTGGCGCCGCTGTTCATCGGCGGCGCGAACCCGTTCAACGATCCGGCACGCGCGAAGGCGCTGGCCACCACGCTCGCGGGTCAGGGCGTCGACCACGTCATGGGCGCGGCCTCCGCGGCCGGTAACCTCGGCGTGTTCGAGGCCGCGAAACAGGGCAAGTTCTTCGCGTTCGGCGTCGACGCCAACCAGTGCCCGGCCAGCCCGGGGCAGGTCGTGGACAACGTCATCAAGCGCACCGACGTCGTCGTGGGCGACGGGGTCGACGCGATCCTCGGCGGGAAGACCGGCGAGATCAAGTCCTACGGCCTCAAGGAGAAGGGCATCTCCCTGACGGGGTTGGAGCCGGACGCCGCGACGTCGCAGTGTGTCGTCGCGAGCCACCCCGACGTGCTGGCCAAGGCCGGCGAGCTGCGGGACCGGATCATCTCGGGCGCGATCGTCGTCGATGACCCCGCCAAGTCCTGACGCCGTCTCACTCCGGGGGATCGTCAAGCGGTTCCCCGGAGTGCTCGCGAACGACCACGTGGACCTCGACGTCGGCAGAGGCGAGATCCATGCCCTGATGGGCGAGAACGGTGCGGGTAAATCGACGCTCATGTCCGTGCTCTACGGTCTACACCGGCCCGACGAGGGCACGGTCTCCCTGCACGGCGAGAAAGTCTCCTTCGGCTCGCCCGCGCAGGCCATCGACGCCGGTGTCGGCATGGTGCAGCAGGGGTTCGCGCTGTTCGGCGAGCTCACCGTCACCGAGAACGTCGTGTTCGGCAGCGAACCGACCCGCCGAGGCCTGCTGGACCGCAAGAAGGCGACGGCCCGCGTCACCGAGCTGATCGAACGGCACGAACTGCGGCTGCGGCCCGGCGACCGGGTCCGTGACCTGCCGGTCGGGCTGCGGCAGCGCGTCGAGATCCTCAAACTGCTGTATCGCGAGGCCGACGTGCTGGTCCTCGACGAACCGACCGCCGTGTTGACCCCACCCGAAACCGAGCGGCTGTTCGGTGTGCTGCGTGCCCTCGCCGCCGGAGATCGCACCATTCTGCTGGTGTCGCACAAACTCCAGGAGGTCCTCGCCGTCAGCGACCATGTCACGGTGCTGCGGGACGGCCGTGTCAGCGCCCGTGGCCGCACCGCGGACCAGACGGCCGCCGGGCTCGCCGCCGCGATGACCGGACGCGTGGTCGACCTCGACCGCGTGCATCCGCCCGGGACTCCCGGCGAGGCCGTCCTCGAAGCCCGCTCCTTGACCGTTCCCGGAATGGAAGGAAAGCCGTTGCTGGACGACGTTTCCCTGACCGTGCGCGCGGGGGAGATCGTCGGCGTCGCCGGAGTCGCGGGCAACGGACAGGCCGAGCTGTCGGACGCGATCACCGGCCTCCTGAAGACCGGCGGCACCATTGTCCTCAATGGACAGAATCTCGACGGACTTTCGGTCCGCGCGCGCCGGGAAGCCGGGCTCGCCCATGTCCCGGAAGATCGCGCCGAGGTCGGTTCGGCGCCCACGGCGAGCCTCCGGGAGAACCTCGCCGTCGGTTTTCACCGCAAGCGTCCCCTGGTGCGCAAGGGATTCCTGCGTCGCAGGGCGATCGACGACCACGCGTCGGCGATCATCGAGGACTACAACGTCCGCGCGTCCGGCCCCGCCGCCGCGATGGGCACACTGTCCGGCGGTAACCAGCAGAAAGCGATCTTCGGCCGCGAACTCACCCACGGCGCGCCGTTCCTGCTGGTCGAACAACCCACGCGAGGTGTCGACGTCGGCGCGATCGAGAACATCCACGCCCGGCTCGTCGCCCATCGCGACGCCGGGCACGCCGTCCTGCTGATCTCCGCCGAACTCAGCGAAATCCTCGCGTTGTCGGACCGCGTGCTGGTGCTGTTCGAGGGCCGGATCGTCGCCGAATTCACCAAGGACGAGGCCGATCAGCACACGATCGGCCTCGCGATGGCCGGAGGTGCCGGATGACCCGCGTCCGCCTCGTCGCCGTCCCGGTCGCCGCGGCGCTCGTCCTCGGCGCGATCCTGTTGCTGGCCACCGGAACCGATCCGCTGGCCGCGTACGGCGCGATCGTCTCGGGCGCGTTCGGTCCCGACGGTATCGGCGACACCCTCGCCTACGCCGTTCCCGTCGCGGGGATGGCGACCGCGCTCGCGATCCCGCTGCGCGCGGGCATGGTGAACCTCGGCGGTGAGGGACAGCTGGTGCTCGGGGCCGTCAGCGCGCTCGCCGTCGGGCTGTACGTGCCCGGTCCTGGGCCGGTCAAGGTGACCCTCGCGCTGGTCGCGGGCATCCTCGCCGGAGCCGCGTACGCCGCGCTTGCCGCGGTCTGCGAGAACCGCCTGGGTGTCCCGTTGCTGATCAGCACGTTGCTGCTGAGCTATCCGGCGATGTCGCTCGCCGGGTATCTCGTGCGCTTCCCGTTGAAGGACGCCGGCTCCAGCCTGCCGCAGAGCCCGCAACTGCCCGAAGGCACGCGGCTGCCCGAAATCGACGGCGTGACGGCCGGGATCTTCCTGGTGGTGGCGGTCATCGCGGTCTACACGGTGATCGACGCCCGCACACCCGCCGGTTTCGAGACCAGGGTGACCGCCTGGGCGCCGCGGTTCGCCGCCTACGCCGGGATCGACCGGCCGAAACTCACCCTGCGGCTGCTGGCCGCCTCGGGCGGGTCGGCCGGGCTGGTCGGCGCGATCGCCGTCCTCGGTTTCCCGTACCGGTTCATCGACGGCGCGCTGATCACGCCGCAGTACACCTGGATCGGCCTGCTCGCGGCGCTGCTCGCCGGGGCGAGCCCGCTCGGGACACTGCTCGCGGCGGTCTTCTTCGCGGCGCTGACCAGCGGCGGATTCGCGATGGAACGCGCCACCCAGGTCCCGCGCGAACTGACCGCGGTCCTGCAGGCGGTGCTGATCATCTTCCTCGCGGCCACCTCGGGGGCCTTCAAGCGGAAGGGAAAGCGGGCATGATCGACGCGAGCCTGTTCTCCTCGGCGCTCACCGCGTTGACACCGATCCTGTTCGCCGCGCTCGCGGGCGCGCTGTGCCAGCGGGCCGGGGTCTTCAACATCTCGCTCGAAGGCTCGCTCCTGGTCGGCTGCTTCGGCGCCGTCGCCGGGAGCTGGTACACCGGCAGCGCGTGGATCGGCGTTGTCGTGGCGGTGTTCGCGGCGACGGCGTACTCGCTGATCCTCGCGATCGGCTCGATCACCTTCGACGGCGATCCGATCGTGCTGGGTGTCGCGAGCAACCTGCTCGCGGTCGGCCTGACGAGCTTCCTCATCCGCACCGTCTTCGGCACCGAAGGCTCCTTCAGCGATCCCTCGTTGCTAGGGCTGGGCCAGTTCGGGCCTATTCCCGGACAGTCGTTGCTGGTCTACCTGTCCTGGCTGGCCGTGCCCGCGCTGGCGGTGCTGCTGTACCGGCATCCGTGGGGCCTGCGACTGCGCGGTGTCGGCGAGCGTCCGGAGGCCGCGTCCAGTCTCGGCGTCGACGTGACCAAGTACCGCTACGGAGTGATCCTCGCCGGAGGAGCGCTGTGCGGTCTCGGCGGCGCGCAACTGGCGCTGGGTTCGGTGACGCTCTTCGCCGAGAACATGACCGCGGGCCGCGGCTGGATCGCCGTCGTCGCGGTGATGCTGGGCCGCGCTCATCCGCTCGGGGTGCTGCTCGCGGCGCTGCTGTTCGGCCTCGCGGAAGCGTTCGGCTTCCGGTTGCAGGGCATCGGGCTGCCGCAGCAGGCCACCGATGCCGCCCCGTACGTCGTCACGCTCGTGGCGCTGTTCCTGTCGAATCGATGGTGGGCGCGAAGCGTCTCCGTTGAGGGTGGCGGCGGGGGCATGGATGGATTCAAGCGGAAGAAAGGACAGTCCGCGTGAGCGACGTCCTGCCCATTACCAAGATCCCCCGGCACGGACTGCCGCCGCGCGCCCTCGTCGTAGGCGATCCGGACCGCGCGACGGCGGTGGCCGAATCGCTGGCGGACGCCGTCCTCGTCGGGCAGAACCGCGAGTACCGGACCTATACCGGCACCTGGAAGGGTGTTCCGGTCGTCGTGTCGTCACACGGCGTCGGCGGGCCTGGCGCGTTGTGCCAGTTCGGCGAGCTGGCCGAGGCGGGTGTCCGCACGTTCCTCCGGCTCGGTACCGCCGGTTCGCTGGCCGAGGGGATCACCGACGGCGATCTCGTCATCGCCGAGGCCGCGGTCCGCGACGACGGCGTCACCCAGCAGCTGATCCACCCGGAGTACCCGGCGTTCGCCACTCCGGAGGTCGTCGTGGCGCTGAGCCGCGAGGCACCGGAGGCACACCGGGGCGTGGTGTGGACCCGGGCCGCGTTCAGCCCGCTGGTGCTCACCCTCCCGATGACCGAGTACCTGGCCGCGCGGGTGATCGCCATTGAGATGGAACTCTCCACGCTGCTGGTGTTCGCGGCATTGCGCGGCCTGCGGGCCGGTGGTGTGCTCGTGATCGACGGCGACGCGCGGCCCGAGCACCCCGACCCGTCGGCCTACGACCCGCATCGCGACGTCGTGTCCACCGGGGTGGCGAGGGCGACCCGCGTGGCGCTGGACGCGCTGATCGAGGTGGAAGGGGCGGAATGACCGAAGTGTGGCGAAAAGCGGCACTCGAGCTGGCGAGCACCCTGGCGGCGGACGCGGCTGAGCGAGACCTCGCCGGGCGTCTCCCTGACCAAGAAGTCGGCTTGCTGCGCGAGTCCGGCCTGTTGCCTCTGCTCGACACCGCCGGCTGGGCGGCCGCGAACCAGGCCACCCGGATCGTCTCCGCCGCCGACGCGTCGGTCGGGCATCTGCTCGGCTACCACTACCTGCAGCTTTGGCGCACCGGCCTGTTCGGGCCGCGTGCGGCGAGCGAACCGGGCTGGTTCTGGGCGGGCGTGAGCAATCCGCTCGACGCGGCCCTGCTCCTGACCCCGGTCGACGGCGGGTTCACCGTCGAGGGCACCAAGACCTTCGCCACCGGCGCGGCCGTCGCCGACCGCCTGGTGGTCAGTGCGACGAGGACGGACAACGGCGAGAAGCTGACGTTCGTCGTCGACGCGCGGGCCGACGGGATCACCTTCCCCGGTGACTGGGACAACATCGGCCAGCGGCTCACCGCGAGCGGCGCGGTGCGGTTCGAAGCCGTCCGGATCGCCGCCGACGACGTGCTCGGCGCCCAGCCGGAGGACCAGTCGGATCCGAAGGTGCCCCGGACCTCCCTGGCGGCGATCGGCTTCCAGCTCATGCTCGCGCAGGTGTACGTCGGCCTCGCGTTCGGCGCGCTCGACGCGGCCGCGGTGTACACGCGGGAGACCGCGCGGCCCTGGACACTGTCCGATGTGGACAAAGCGACGCAGGATCCGTACATCCTGGCCGGATACGGCGAGCTGGTCGCGACCGCGCGGGCGGCCGGATTCGCCGTCGACGCCGCGGTCGCCGCGCTCGGCGAGGCCGATGAGCGCGGATTCGAGCTGACCCCGGCCGAGCGTGCCGAAGCGGCGATCGCCATCTCGTCGGCGAAGATCGTCGCGAGCCGGGCCGCCGTCGAGATCACGAGCAAGGTCTTCGAGTTCACCGGCGCCCGGGCGACCGCGACGAAGTACGGCTTCGATCGCTTCTGGCGCAACGCCCGCACGCTGACCTTGCACGACCCCGTGACCTACAAGGCACGCGAGGTCGGCGACCACTTCCTCAACGGGATCCCGCCGTGCCTTTCGGGGTACAGCTGATGACACTGCCGATCCTCGCCGAAAGCGTCCGACTCGACGACGAAGGCGTGCACATCCTCGACCGCCGGGTCTTCCCGTTCGAACGGGAATGGGTGCTGTGCCGCACTTCGGATGAGGTGGCGGCGGCCATCGAGGACATGGTCACGCAGTCGTCCGGGCCGTATTTCGCGGCACTGGGCGCGATGGTCCTCGCCGCTCGTGAGGCGTCGGGACTCGCGCCCGCCGAAGCCCGCGCGTATCTGGAGCGGGCGGGGGAGCGGATCATCGCGACCCGCAAGACCAACAACCACCTGCGCAAGGCCGTCTCCGCCGTCCTGTCCGAAGTAGGCAAATCGGCCGGAGATCTCGTCGAGGCCGCGACGGCGGGAGCGCGACTGGGTGACGAGTCGTACCGATCGCGCAGCCGCGCGCTGGGTGCGCACGCCGCCGAGCTGGTGCCGGACGAGGCGACCGTGCTGACGCATTGCTGGGCGGATCTGTACCTGGTCGAATTCGTGCTGGCCGCACGGCGGCAGGGCAAAGAATTCTCCTTTCTCTGCACGGAAACCCGGCCGTATCTGCAGGGCGCGCGGCTGACCGCCGAGACGCTCGCCGAGATGGGCGCCGACACCCGGCTGATCACCGACGGGATGGGCGCCGCGGTGCTGTCCTCGGGTGAGGTCGGCGCGCTGGTGACCGCGGCCGACCGGGTCACCATGGACGGCCACGTCGTCAACAAGATCGGCACGCTGGGGCTCGCGGTGGCGGCGGTGGCGTTCGGCGTGCCGTTCCACGCGATGGTCCAGGCGCCCGACCAGGCGGCGCCGACCGGCGCCGACGTGCCGATCGAATACCGCGACGGCGACGAGGTCCTGAGCGCGCTCGGCCACCGCGTCGCGAGCGAACGCGTGCGTGGGCACTATCCGGCCTTCGACGTGACACCACCGCGGTTCGTGACCACGGTGGTGACCGACCGCGGGGCCTTCGAACCCCGGCGGCTCCGTGAGTACTACGCAGAAGGGGAAGCGAACCAGTGACCGCAACGCTGACCGCCCGATGGGTGGTCCTCGACATCGAGGGCACGCTGACCGCCACCAGCTACGTGCACGTGACCCTCTACGACTACGCGCGCCCGCGGCTGGGCCCGTGGATCGACGAACACCCGGACGACCCCGAGGTCGCCGGCGCCGTCGCCCGGATCAAGGAACTCGGCGATCTCCCGGCGGACGCGTCCACAGTGGACATCGTGCGGGTGCTGCACGGCTGGATGGACGCCGATCAGAAGATCGCGCCGCTGAAGACGTTGCAGGGTCTCATCTGGCAGCGCGGGTACGCCGAGGGCGACCTCACGACGGAGTTCTTCGGCGACGTCGCCCCGGCGCTGCGGTCGTGGCACGAGTCCGGGCTGCGGCTCGCGGTGTTCTCGTCCGGTTCGGTCGCCGGGCAGATCGCGTCGTTCTCGCGGACCACCGACGGCGACGTCACCGGTCTGTTCGAGAAGCATTTCGACACCGTCAACGCCGGGCCGAAGCGCGAGGCGCCGTCGTACCGCGCGATCGCCTCCGCGCTGGAGGCGGAGCCGGGTGACATCGTGTTCTTCTCCGACGTCCCGGCCGAACTCGACGGGGCCGCCGCCGACGGCTGGCAGACCGTCGGCCTCGCGCGCGACGGTGAGCCCTTCGGCGACGCGGACTTCGGGACGCACCGGGCCATCCGGACGTTCGACGAGGTGAAGGTCGTGCCTCGATGACCATGCTGGAACTCGCCGGGCGCGCACTGGCCGAGGAGTCCGCCCGGTTCGCCGGGCTGGGCTGGATGCGGGGGACGTCCGGCAACCTCTCGGTGGTGCTCGGCCGCGAGCCGCTGCGGGTCGCCGTCACCGTCAGCGGCCGGGACAAAGGCGAGCTGACCAGTGACGACGTCGTGGTGGTCGGCGAGGACGGGCTGGCCGTCGCCGACCAGCCACATCCGGACAAGGTGCCGTCGGCAGAGGCCGGGCTGCACGCCCGGATCGCGGCGGTGTCGGGCGCGGGCGCGGTGATCCACGTGCACGCGCTCGCGCCGGTGGTCGCCGCCGAACACTGGCCCGACGGCGTCGAACTGCGGGATCTCGAAATGCTCAAGGGCTTCGGTCGCGCCGCGCACGACGACCTGGTGACGATCCCGGTGATCGCCAACGGCCAGGACATGCGCGTCCTCGGTGACACGTTCGAGACGGGGTTCCGGGCGGACACGCCGGCGGTGATCGTCGCGCGGCACGGGATCTACGTCTGGGGCGATGACCTGCGCCACGCTCGCCACCGCCTGGAATGTTTGGAGTGGTTGCTCCGGTTCCGGGTAGAGACAAGACTTGTCGGTCGAGAAAGGGGAGTGCGATGACCCTGCTGACGGTGTGGCCGGACGACCGGCCCGACGAGATCGCGCTCAGGACCGAAGATCCGGCCGTGATCACCGGGGAACTGGGGCGGCTCGGTGTCCGGTTCGAACGCTGGGACCTCGTCCCGGACCTGCCGCGCGAAGTGACGCCCGAGCAGGTGCTGGCCGCCTACGAGGAGCCGATCGGCAAGGTCTCGGCGGCCGAGGGCTACACCTTCGTGGACGCCGTCCGCATGACCCCGTCCGGCGAGCCCGGCTGGGCGGCCGAAGCCGCCGAAGCCCGGCAGAAGTTCCTGGCCGAGCACACCCACGACGATGACGAAGACCGCTTCTTCGCGCGTGGGTCCGGCGTGTTCTACCTGCACGTCGGAGGGAAGGTGTACGCGGTGCTGTGCGAGGCGGGAGACCTGCTGAGCGTGCCCGCGAACACCACGCACTGGTTCGACATGGGCACGCGGCCCGACTACGTGTCCATCCGGTTCTTCCACGACGACGGTGGCTGGGTCGGCGACTTCACCGGCGAAACACTGGCGGGGAGCTTCCCGGACTTCGACACGTTGACGGCCGGGCGCTACTGAGGCTTTGGGCTCGTGCGGGATGGTGTGAGCGGGGAGGTGTTCCCGATCTTCCGTTGATCAAGCACCGAGACCGGAACGCCCCCTCGACGAGGTAGGAATCGGGGCACTGAACGTCCCGATTCCTGCATTGTCAACACCCGGCACGCGCTGAGCAATCAATCCGAGACCGGCCTGGTCAGGCGTAGGTAAGCAAAATACCGGCACCTCGGTTTCGCATGGCGTCCGGTGTGGACACGCAAGAGCCGTGAAGGCCTCCTTGAGGGACTCTGGGTCCCTCAAGGAGGCCTTCACGGAATGCCGAATCGCGTAGGTCTTCACGGAAGCTCCGACGCCAGAAAGGGTCCTTTCCTTACGGCATTCGCCAGGAAAGGACCTTTCCTGGCGCGCTGCCGGGCTCTGTCAGGCGGGGGTCCAGAGGGCAGGCACGTTCGGCGGCTCCCAGCCGGGCAGCGACCGGTGGCCCTGACGGCACACGTATGCCGCGCCGTTGTGGGTCACGCGAGCACCGGTGGCGTAGTCGGTGTTCGGCTTCCAGGCGTCGGACGGCACCGTGGTGGTCGTCGTCGGGGTGGTGGTGGTCGTCCTCGTCGTCGTCGGACTGGTCGTGGTGGTCGTCGTACCGGTGGTCGTGGTGGGGGTGGTGGTCGTCGGCGGGGCACCGCCGCCACGCGGGTGGTCCGACGCGATCGCGTACGTCGTACCGCCGAAGGTGAACGTGAAGTTCGACGGCGACGCGATCGGCATGTAGTAGTTCAGCCGGATCTCGACGGTGGCGCCCGGCGCGATGTTCTGCCAGGTCGGCACGGTCACCGCGACGTGCTGGAAGTCTCCCTTCATCCCACCGACGTTGGGCCCGCTGTGACCCTTGCTCGTGACCGTCAGACCGAAGCCGGACTGATCGGACATGCTGCCGGGCGCACTGGTGCCGTAGTCGAACTCGATCTTCGTCCCGCCGGGGATGGTGGTGGTCGAATTGTTGGTGATGCGCATCCGCGGGGTGATCGGGTAGTTCGCGTCACCCAGCGCGAATCCGGTCAGGTTGACGTTGGCGTTCAGCACCGACGAGGGCGCGGGACGCGACGACTTGCTGTTGCCGTACGGGGCGGCGCCGCGCAGGCCGTCGTTGATCTTCGTGATCAGCGTGTCGCCCATGAAGTACTGGCCCTTGGCCTCGTCGAAGGCGTAGTCGCCCGCCAGTTCCCAGATCATGATGCCGCCGATGCCCTTGTCGGCCACGTACTTGGCCTTCGTGGCGAGCGAGGCTTCGTCCTCAGTGGACAGGAACACCTTCTTGTCGTTGTTCCACAGCCACGGCGTCACCATCGTGTTGTCGTAGAACCTGTTGTAGTTGCCGGAGACCCGGTCCGTCGGGTCGGTCTTCGGGGTGAGCCCGTAGGCCTCCAGGTAGTCCGGGGTGATCTCGTTCTCGAGGTTCTTCGCGTGCCACATGGGGTTCGCGCCCGCGGGGACCTCGCCGCCCGCCAAGCCGAGGTCGTGCCAGAGGTTGTCGATGCCGATCGCGCCGTTGCCGCACGGCACCGTCGAACCGACGTGGGATCCGGTGCCCGGTGGACACTGTTTCTGGTCCGGCAGCGGAGCCTTGCCCCACAGTCCGTTCGTCCCGCCGGACACACCTTGCCAGCCGCGGGTGTAGAACCCGACGCCGATGTTGATCCGGCCGGCTTGCATGGCGCCGCGGAAGTAGTGATAGGCCCAGTCGGTGTTGAGATAGCCCTGCCCGTCGTACTGCGGTGTGGTGTACACCTGCCAGTGCGCGAGTTCCGCGTCGTTGCCCGCGTCGTAGAGCGCCGCGTTCGGTCCGACGAACTGGTTCCACGCGCCGTGCAGGTCGTAGCTCATCATGTTGGCGTAGTCGAGATACCGGGTGACGCCGTAGACCTCCTGGCCGCGCAGCAACCAGCCGGACGCGGGCACGGCGGCCGTCAGCAGGTAGTGCTTGCCGTCAGCGGCGCCCGCCCTGTCGAGCTTCTCGCGCAGCGTGCGCATCAAATTCTCGTAGCCCGCCCAGAGGGTGCCGCGGTTGGACTGCGCGATCCAGTAGTCGTCCGGGTTGCCGGCGTAGTTCGCGGACGTCGCGTACTCGTAGTCGATGTCCGCGCCGTTGAAACCGTAGGTGCGCAGGAACTCCACGACGGAATCCGCGAAGACGTCGATGCCCGCCTGGGTTTGCGTCATCTTGTAGAAGCCGCCCGAAGCGTTACGGGTGCCGTCCGGGTTGAGGAAGCCGCCCGTCTCGGCCCAGCCGCCGATCGAGATCAGCGACTTCACGTCGGGGTTCTGCTTCTTGTACTTGGTCAGCAGGTTGAAATGTCCCTTGTAGGGCAACGACGGATCCATCTCGGCGCCGGGGACGCCCGGCCATTCCATGCCGATGGACTCGTTGGTCGCGCTCGGCGCGCCGACCGAGACCTTGTTCTGCGCGTCGACGTGGGCGAACGCGTAGTTGAGGTGGGTGACCTTCGACCACGGGATGTTGTTGACCAGGTAGGCCGGTGCGCCGTTCTTCCCGGTGCGCCAGCTGGTGAAGTAGCCGATCACGCGGCGGGAATGCCCTTCTCCCAGGGATTCGCGGCCCGCGGTGTCGTAGACGGTGCAGTAGGGAGTGTCGACGCCGGGTGTCCGGTACAGCCCGTCGGGGCGACAGTCCTCGTGACCTGCCGCGCTCGACGTGGACGGGGTGATGACGACGATCATGAGTCCGGCCAGCGTGATGAGCGACGCCAGCAGGGGGAGTAGTTTCCTGGTTCTCCTTGGCACGCCGAACCTCCGACAGTGGAAGATGGCCCTCGGTCACAGCAGCTTGAGCCGCTGACCTGGCGCGCGTCAATAGGTGTAGACCAATTTCCATCCTGTGCCGTACGGCGGAGCGTACCTGTGCTACGTCAGGTCTGGTCCTCGTCGAGGAGGGAGGGCGGTTCCGGCGCCGGTGTGTAGGTCAGGCCGGTCAACAAGGTTCGCGGGTGGCCATACTTCCGGCCACATCCGGTGAGTGCTATGACCCCGTGCCCTTCGACGCGGGTGTGCGGGCCGATGGTGCCGGGGTGCACTGAAAGCGCTTCGGCGATCGTGTCCGCGTCGCAGTGGTCCGGCAACCCGAGCTCCACCTTCAGCCGCCGGTGCCGCCGGATCCATTCCCGTTGCCAGTCCAAGGGGTTCTCCGTGTGCTGGATGTCGTCGGCCCAGCCCTCGGGCAATGGGGTGTCCTCGTGCGGGAGCAGGTAACCGTTCTCGGCCGCGAGTTCGCCGACCGATTCCTCGGGTGCGGCGACGTCGTAGAATCGGACCAGTTCACCTTTTTCGGCGACGCACCACGATGTCATGGAGTCGCCATAGCTGCGGTAGTAGTTGTGTGCTTCGCCGAACCGGCGGCTCAACGCGACGCAGCGCTCCCGATCCACTTCGCGCCAGACCTTCTCGTTCGCGAGCATGGCCTGATAGTGCTCGCGCGGTTCGATGCTCCAAGTGCTTTCTTCGGTGACGTTCGCGGGGTGCAGGTCGTCCGACGGCCGGCCGAACACGAATGTCCATCCATCTAGCGCCGGACTGACGTAACTCCGGGCGCAGTGTTGATGCCCGGAGCCGTCATGGCGCTGCCGCCGGATTTCGGTACCCAGCGACATGGTCACCGGCTCCGGATCGGACAGGCCGAACGCGTCGAGCACCGACGCCTGGTCCGTGGTCGGGATGGCGTACCAGAACTCGCAGTACCGCATCGCGACCGGAACTTCGGTGGCAAGCTTGCTCCGGATCAGCCGGCGGACGAGCGCGAGGTCGTACTCGCCGAGTGCCTCCGGGCCGCCCAAACCGAACAGCAGGGTGCGTGCCGCGTTGCGAAGCGCCTGATTCCCGGTTCGCCGGATTTCGCGGAGTTCGAGAAGATCATCAGGTCCGCTGTCCCGTAGATCCCAGGTGCTGACGTGTTCCCCCGCGATGAGGGTCTCGGCGACAGCTCTCATGTCCATACGGCGGAGGCTATCCGAGCACCACGACAGAAAACTCGTTCCCGTCGGGATCCGCCATCTCCACCTGACCGCTCTCGCCGGTGCCGAGCCGGGTCGCGCCGAGCGCGACGAGCCGCTCGACTTCCGAAAACGGGCCGTGCACAACGAAATGGAGCCGGTTCGGCCCGGTCTTCGGAGTGAACGGCGGTCCGCCCCAGGTGATCTTCGGACCGCCGTGTGGCGACCGAATCGCGGTCTCCTGGTCCTGATCCCAAACCAGCGGCCAGCCGAGCGCCTTGCTCCAGAAGTAACCGACCTCCTGCGAACCGTCGCTCGCCACCGCGCCGACGAAACCGCATCCGGCGAGGAAATCGTTGCCCGGCTCGATGACGCAGAACTCGTTACCCTCGGGGTCGGCGAGCACCACGTGCTCTTCCTCGGGAAGCTGGCCGATGTCGATATGCCTGCCGCCGAGTTCGAGCGCCTTCGCGACCGTCCGCCGCTGGTCCTCGAGGGAATCGCTCGTCAGGTCGAAATGCATCTGGTTCTGGCGGGTCTTCGGTTCTTCCGTCGGCAGGAAGCGGAGCCGGAAGCCGGTGTCGTCGTCCGGGACCAGGGCGTCGCCCTCGCTTGTCCAGCCGAGTAGGCCCGCCCAGAAGCGCGCCAGACGTCGCGGGTCGTGAGCGGCGAAACAGAGCGTGTGCAAGGTGACGGTCATAAGCGACGTTAGAAACAATGGCGACCCGCACGCAACCGTTTAAGGTCCGTGAAGGCCTCCTTGAGGGACTCTGGGTCCCTCAAGGAGGCCTTCACGGACCGATCAGCAGGAGACGCCGGTCCGACCGTTCTCCACCCGCGCGGTCAGCGTCCGCAGGAACGACGGATCCCCGTCCGCGGTGACCTTCACGTCGTACCAGCCACCGGAAACCGGCCAGTCCACCGTGACCGAACGCCCAGCGCCGACCCGCACCACCCGGGTGAGCCGCGAGGACGAAAGCCGCAGCGTCAGGGCCGAAGCACCCGAGTTGGACAGTTTGAATTCGACACCCGAACGCCAGGTCGGGAACCGTGTCCGGACGTCGACACCCGCGGCGGCCCCGCGACGGTTTCCGCGCAGTTCCCACCACGACCGGTTCGGCCCCTGGACGACCACGCGGTACTCGTCACCGGCCAGGCGCACGAGTTCCGGCGCCTCGCCGCGGACGTCGCGATGCGCGGGCTCGGCGAATTCGCCCTTGTACGGGTACAGCGCGAAATGCGCCGACGAGGAGCCGCTGTTGGCCAGCGAAAGCGCCAGATTCCCCGACTTGTCCACCGAACCGGACACCGACACCTGGTACGGCAGCGGACGGGACGGCCGGTTGCCGGGCTCGGCCACGGGCAGGCTCTGCTCCACCGGGGCGGACGGCCGCCAGCGGCTGATCGGCGCGGGCACCGGGCCGGGCCGGTTCACCCGCGGCCGGCGTCCGGCGCGCGAGAAGTCGAAGGCACCGGTGAGGTCGCCCGCGACGGTCCGCCGCCACTTGCTGATGTTCGGCTCGGCGATTCCGGTCCAGCGCTCGAGGAACCGCAGCACCGAGGTGTGGTCGTACACGGTGGAGTCGACGTTGCCGCCGATCGACCACGGTGAGACGACCGTCATCGGCACGCGCGGCCCGAAGCCGAGCGGCTGGCCGTTGAAGTGGTCCGCGTCGTTGGCCGCGTTTCCGGGCGGCATCGGCGGCGGGACGTGGTCGAAGTAGCCGTCGTTCTCGTCGAAGTTGATCAGCAGCACCGTTTTGGACCACGTTTCGCGGTCGGACGCCAGCGCGTCGAGCACGCGGTAGATCAGGTTGGCGCTGCCGACCGGTGTGGACGCGCCGGGGTGCTCGGAGTCCTTCGCGGACGGCACCAGCCAGGTGACCGCGGGCAGCCGTCGTGCCTGGATGTCCGCCTTCAGCCGGGTGACCAGCGTCTCCGGCTCGCTGCGGTACATGGCCTTCTTGAACAGGTTCCGCTCGGCGGGCGTCAGCTTCGCGACCCCGGCGTCGAACTGCGCCAGCAGCTTCGCGCGTTCCTCGGGGGTCTTCTTCGGCAGCGCGTCGTAGAACTCCTCGGTGGTGCGGAACTTTTCCTCGACCGAAGCGAGGATCTTCGTGCCGACCTTCTTGAACGGTACGAAGTACTCGACGGCGTTGTCGGTGAAGTTGTCCCATTCCTGGTAGATCTGCCACGGCACCCCGGCGGCCTCGAGGCGCTCGGGATACGTCGTCCAATCGTAACCCTTGTGGTCGTAGGAGTAGGCGGCGTTCGTCACCGCGCGGTTCGTCGTGCTGCCCGGTTCGAAACCCGTGGTCCCGGTCCAGAGGAAGTTCCGGTTCGGGTTGGTCGAGCCGAAGATCGAACAGTGGTAGGCGTCGCAGATGGTGAACGTGTCCGCGAGTTCGTACTGCAGCGCGATGTCGCGGCGCTCGTAGTAGGTCATGGTGGCCGGCGTCTTCGCCGCGATCCAGCCGTTGTTCCAGCCACGTGCCCACGCCTTGCCGCTGCCGTTCCAGCTGTGGTCGAGGTCGCCCAGGTACTGGATGTCGTCCGCTTTCCGCCCGGCGAGTTCGGCCGCCTCGCGTACCGAGAACGGCAGCACCGTGCCGCCGGCGGGATTCGGCTGCTCGAACACCGATTTCCCCGACGGCAGTTCGAGCGGATGGGCGTCGGAGAAGCCCCGGACGCCGCGCAGGTTGCCGTAGTAGTGGTCGAACGACCGGTTCTCCTGCATGAGCACGATGACGTGCTCGATCGCGTCGAGCCCGCCGCGCCGCATCGGTTCGGCCATGGCGGAGTGCACGGACGGCGGGAGCAGGGTGGTGGCGGCCGCGGCGCCGGTGGCGCCCAGCAACGTACGACGTGACAGTTCAGGCATGCCGGAACCTTGACCCAGTAACATGAACGTCACAAGAACCGAACCGGTCGACTCGGAGTCGGTTCCCGTGCTTGGAGTGTTCCGCCCGTACGAACCCTGGATGGCCGTGATTCCTGAGCGTCACGACGAGAACGACCGTGGGGGAGACCTCGCGAGACCGGTGTTCGCCGACTCCGGTGGCCGCCGCCGTGTCTTCGTCCGCCGGATCGCGATCGGTGTCGGCGGCGCCGCCTGTTACGGGGTTCTTCTCCTCGTCGCGCTCTCCAGCGTGCCGGACCTGCCCACCGCGCTGGTCCCCAGGCCGGTACCCGCGCCACAGGTGACGTCCCAGCCACCGACGACACCGCCACCGACGACACCGACGACACCGCCGCCGACGACACCGCCACCCACAACAGCGCCGCCCATGACACCGCCGGGTGAATCGCGGGAAGCACCCGAGCCGGGCCGCGAAACTTCACGCACGAGCGCCAGGCCCGCGCCGGTCCGGACCACGGCCTCGCCCGGCTCGCGGGACGCACGGGCCCCCGACGCCTCCGCGCCGCCGCCGGGGAGCGAACGCCGCAACAGCCGCGCGCCCGATGACCCGCCCGGGCAGGCGAGGACCAGGCCGCCCAAGAGCGAGCGCTGACGTCCGGTTCCCGCCGGTTCGTCGTGAGGTCACTGCGCTGAGTGACCGTCCGGCGGGGCGACACCGCCGAACGGCTGGCGAGACGGTAACCTCACGGGCACCAAAGACCGCAGACCCTTGAGGAGGGCCCGTGTCGGCAGGGCAGATCGCCGCGCTGATCGCCGCAGGAGCATTCGTCGTACTCGTCGTGCTTCTGGCGATCGCGCTGTTCAAGCTCGGCCGGACCCTGGACGAGGCCACGATCGCCATCCGCAAGGCGCATGAGAACACCGACCCGTTGCTGATCGGCGCGAACGAGACGCTCACGCACGTCAACACGCAGCTGGAGCGGGTCGACGGCATCACCGCCAACGCGCAGGCCGTTTCCGGCAACATGTCCGCGCTGTCGTCGGTGTTCACCGCGACGCTCGGCGGACCGCTGGTGAAGACGGCCGCGCTGTCCTACGGCCTCAGCAAGGCCATCAAGGCCCGCCGCAAGAAGGCGGAAGCGAAGGCCGCCCGCCCGGCGAAGAAGCGGGGCCGCAAATGAAGCGCCTGTTCTGGCTCGGCGTCGGCGTGGTCGCCGGCGTCGCCCTGTCACGCAAAGCGACCGAAACCGCTCGCCAGGCCACGCCGGCGGGGTTAGCCTCGAACCTGGGCGACGCCGTGCGGGAACTCGCGGGCGCCGTCGGTTCGTTCGGCGCGGAGGTCCGCGCCGGGATGAGCGAACGGGAACAGGAGCTGCACGACATGGTGTCCGAACGCACCGGTTTGAGCACGGCCGCCGACGGCCCTGCGGGCAGGCACGCGGCGTCGCCGCGGCGCCCGGCCCGGCGAGCTCGCCGGGCGGAGGGCTGATCGGGTCGCGTCCGCGTCCGGAACAGACCCGAGCCCCCCGCCGTTCCCGCCTGTCCGCATTCCCAGCGCCTGCGCGCGAGCCCGTATACAAGGACGTTCCCGTGGAAACACACGAAATCACCCAGCGTTTTCTGAGCCATTTCGAGGACAAGGGACATACGCGCGTGCCCAGCGCGCCGTTGATCCTCGACGACCCGAACCTGCTGTTCGTCAACGCCGGCATGGTCCAGTTCAAGCCGTACTTCCTCGGCGAGGTCCCCCCGCCGTACCCGCGCGCGACCAGCGTCCAGAAATGCGTCCGCACCCCGGACATCGACGAGGTCGGCAAGACCACGCGGCACAACACGTTCTTCCAGATGGCCGGGAACTTCTCCTTCGGCGACTACTTCAAGGAAGGCGCCATCGAGGCGGCCTGGGAGCTGATCACCAAGCCCCAGAGCGACGGCGGCTACGGCCTCGACCCGGCACGTATCTGGGCGACGGTCTACGAGGACGACGCCGAGGCGGCGGGCCTGTGGAAGAAGCTCACCGGCCTGCCCGGCGAGCGCATCCAGTCCCGTGACGGCAAGGACAACTACTGGGACATGGGCGTGCCCGGTCCCGGCGGTCCCTGCTCGGAGATCTACTACGACCGCGGCCCCGATTACGGCCGCGAGGGCGGCCCGGTCGCCGACGAGGACCGCTACATCGAGATCTGGAACCTCGTCTTCATGCAGGACGTGAGGGGTGAGAAGAGCCCGAAGCACGGCCACAAACCGATCGGTGAGCTGCCGAAGAAGAACATCGACACCGGAATGGGTGTCGAGCGGGTCGCGACGATCCTGCAGGGTGTCGAGAACGTCTACGAGACCGACCTCGTCCGCCCGGTGATCGGCCGCGCCGAGGAGTTCTCCGGCCGGCGCTACGGCTCGGGCCACAACAGTCACGTCGATGACGTCCGGTTCCGCGTCATCGCCGACCACGCCCGCACCGGTGTCCTGCTCATCGGCGACGGTGTCACCCCCGGCAACGACGGCCGCGGTTACGTGCTGCGCCGCCTGCTGCGCCGCATCATCCGCTCCGCGCGCCTGCTCGGCGTGCACGAGCCGGTGCTGCCCGCCTTCGCGGCGGTCGTCCGCGACACGATGGGCCCGACCTACCCCGAGCTGGTCTCCGGTTTCGACCGCATCGAGGACGTCGTGCGCGTCGAGGAGGAGGCGTTCCTCTCCACGCTCACCAGCGGTTCGCGCATCTTCGATCTGGCGGCTCAGGAGACCAAGCGCTCCGGCGGTTCGCTGCTGGCCGGCGACAAGGCGTTCCAGCTGCACGACACCTACGGCTTCCCGATCGACCTGACCCTGGAAATGGCGTCCGAGCAGGGGCTGTCCGTCGACGAAGAGGGCTTCCGCACGCTCATGAACGAGCAGCGGCAGCGTGCGAAGGCCGACGCGGCGTCGCGCAAGACCGGTCACGGTGACCTGTCCGAGTACCGCAAGGTGCTCGAACAGCACGGCGAGACCGAATTCCTCGGCTACACCGACCTGCAGGCCGAGGCGAAGGTCGTCGCGCTGCTCGAAGACGGCGTGCCGGTGCGCAGCGTCGGCACGGGCAAGAAGGCGGAGCTGGTCCTGGACCGCACGCCGTTCTACGCCGAGAGCGGTGGCCAGGTCGCCGACACCGGCGTCCTGCTCGGCGACGGCGTGGAGCTCAAGGTCCACGACGTGCAGAAGATCGTGCCGGGCCTGTTCGTGCACCGTGTCGAGGTGCTCGACGGCGAGATCGGCATCGGCACCGCGCTCACCGGTTCGGTCGACCAGCACCGCCGCCTGTCGATCGAGCGGTCGCACTCCGCGACGCACCTGGTCCACGCGGCCGTGCGCGGCGCGTACGGCAAGCGCGCGGCGCAGGCCGGTTCGCTGAACTCGCCGGGCCGGATGCGCTTCGACTTCACCACCTCCGGCGGCGTCTCGGCCGACGTGCTGACCGAGGTCGAGGAGGAGGTCAACGACTACCTCCAGACCAACGTCGAGGTGAACACCTTCGTCACCACCAAGGACAAGGCCCTCGAACTGGGCGCGGTCGCGCTCTTCGGCGAGAAGTACGGCAACGACGTCCGCGTCGTGGACATGGGCGAGTACTCCCGCGAACTCTGCGGTGGCACCCACGTCGACCGCATCGGCCGGCTCGGCCTGGTGAAACTGGTGGGCGACTCGTCCATCGGCTCCGGCGTGCACCGCGTCGAGGCGCTGGTCGGCACGGACGCGCTCAAGTACGTCCGCAAGGAGCAGTTGCTCGTCTCGCAGCTCGCGAACACCTTCAAGGTGCCCTCGGACCAGCTGCCGTCGCGCATCGACGACGTGCTCACAAGGCTCAAGAACGCAGAGAAGGAGATCGAGCAGCTGCGCACCCGGCAGGTGCTCGGCTCGGCGGGTTCGCTCGCGGACAAGGCCGAGGACATCGGCGGAATCGCGGTCGTCGCGGAGAAGCTCGGCGAGGGCGTCGACTCGAACGGTCTGCGCGCGCTGGCCTCCGACATCCGCGGCAGGCTCGGCAACCGTCCCGGCATCGTCGCGCTGTTCGCCCCGCAGGGCGAGAAGGTCGCCTTCGTCGTCGCCACCACCAAGGCGGCGCAGGACAAGGGGGTCGCGGCGGGCAAGCTCGTCCCGTCGTTCGCCGAGGCGATCGGCGGCCGCGGCGGCGGCAAGCCGGATATGGCCCAAGGCGGGGGTACCAACCCGGCCGGGGCCGAACAGGCCATCGCCTCACTGCGCGCGGCGGTCGCCCAAGTTGGCTGACGACGCCGTTGGGCGGCGCCCGGATCGGCCGGGGGAGTCCGATCCGGGGCGCGGCAGGCGGCTCGGGGTGGATGTCGGATCCGTCCGGGTCGGGGTCGCGCTCAGCGATCCCGACCCCATCCTCGCGAGCCCGCTCGTTACCCTCACTCGCGACGCGGCGGGCAATAAGGACGTCGATCAGCTCGTCGGACTCGTCACGGAACACGACGTGGTCGAAGTCGTCGTCGGCTTGCCGAGAACGCTCAAGGACCGGCACGGCCCCGCGGCCGAAGCGGCGCTCGACTACGCCGAAAAGGTCGCGGCCAGGGTCGCTCCGGTGCCGGTGCGACTGGCCGACGAGCGGTTGACCACGGTGACGGCATCCAGGATGCTGTCGCAGCGTGGGGTGAAGGGACGCAAGCATCGTGCCGTCGTCGATCAGGCGGCCGCGGTCGAGATCCTGCAGGCGTGGATCGACGCGGTAGCGGCACATCGCGCACGGAAGGGCGATACATGACCGAGCCCCACGGCCGGCCCGAGCGCCGTCAGGGCGGTAGACGACGGCTGCGGGAGCCTGAGGAAGGCATCCAGCCGCCGGCCCCGCCCCGTCGAAGTCCCGAACCCCAGCCCTCGGGACGACGGCACATCCGGCAGGAACCCCCTGAGGCGCCGCCCGTGCGGCCCCCGGTGGAAGAACCGCCGCGTACCCGCCGGTCTCCCGAAGAGCCGCCACCGCGCGTCCGGCGTGCCGCCGACGATCCGCCGCCGGCACAACGTCCGGCCCCGCCGAGGCGGGCTCCGGAACCCGCGGCGGCTCCTCCGCCGCCTCCGGCACCGCAGCGGCGGTCCCCGCAGCCGGGTGACCGGGGTCTCGGTATGCCCGCCTACGCGCAGGACGAACCGCCCCGCCCCGGCCGCCGCAGGCGCCGCGAGGACGACGGCCCGCTCCCGGACGAGCGGCCGACCGACATCCTCCCCGCGATCCAGGAAGCGCCGATGGCACGGCGTCCCGGCGTCGCTCCTTCTTCGCCGCCTCAGGGCAGCGAAGAGGAGTACAACGAGATCTTCGGCGATGACGCGTACGACGACTATGACGAGTACGACGGCTACGAGGATTACGACGACGCCCAGGTCTACGACGACGACGACGATCGCGCGGAGCCGGAACGCATCGAGGACGAGCGCCCGGAACGTCAGGGACCGCCGCCCAAGAAGCGCAAGAAGAAGCGCGCGCTGGGCTGGATCGCCGCGCTGGCCGTGCTCCTCCTGCTCGCCGGTGGTGCCTACTACGGGTTCACCGAGATCTTCGGCTACGAAGACTACGAAGGCGCCGGCGAGAGCGACGTCCTCGTCCGGGTGGAGAAGGGCGACTCGACGTCCGCGATCGGCAACCGGTTGCAGGCGGCCGGGGTGGTCGCCAGCGGCAAGGCGTTCGTGAAGGCGGGCGAGGACAACACCGCCGTCTCGCGGCTCCAGCAGGGCTATTACGTCATGAAGACGAAAATGTCCGGTGCCAGCGCGGTCGAGAAGATGACCGCTCCCGCGTCGAAGGTCGGCCAGGTCGAAATCCGGCCGTACACTCAGTTCCACGACATCACCCAGCCGGACGGCAAGGTGACACCTGGCGTGTATTCGTTACTGTCCAAGGCTTCCTGCGCGGACCTGAACGGCACGAGCACCTGTATCCCGGTCGAGGAACTGCGGAAGACGATCGAGACCGCGGATCTGGCGAAGCTGGGCGTCCCGTCGTGGGCCGTCGAATCCGCCACGAAGGCCGAGCACAAGGACCGGCGGCTCGAAGGGCTGATCGCCCCGGGCATCTTCAACGTCAAACCCGGCTGGACGGCCGAGGAACTGCTCACCGACGTCGTGAAAGCCTCCGCGAAGCGCATCCTCGACGCCGGGCTGAGCGATCAGTCCAAGGGCGAGGGCAGGACACCGTACGAGACGCTCGTCATCGCGTCGATCATCGAACGCGAGGCGGTGAAGGCCGACTTCGGGAAGATCTCGCGGGTCATCTACAACAGGCTCGCCGACAAGATGCGGCTCGAGATGGACTCGACGATCAACTACATCCTCGACCGGCCGACGTTGCTCACGAAGCCCGAGGAACGGGAAAAAGCGGGTGCCTACAACACTTACAAGTCTTATGGCCTGACCCCGACGCCGATCGCGGTGCCCAGCGCGGAAGCGATCCAGGCCGCGCTAAAGCCAGTCGCGGGAGATTGGCTCTTCTTCGTCAAGTGCGAGAAGAACGGGCTCTCCTGTTTCGCGGTGACGAACGACGAGCACAACAAGAACAAGCTCGACGCACAGAGGCGTGGTGTCTACTAACCGTAAGGCCGCGATCCTGGGAAAGCCGGTCGAACACTCGCTTTCGCCCGTGCTGCACGGCGCCGCCTTCCGTGCGCTGGGCCTGGACGGCTGGACCTACGAGCGGGTCGAGATGGACGGCCCCGGACTGCCCGGGTTCGTCCGTGGTCTTGGCCCCGAGTGGGCCGGGCTTTCGGTGACCATGCCCGGAAAACGGGCCGCGCTGGAGTTCGCCGACGAGGTCACGCCACGCGCGGCGGCGGTCGGCGCGGCGAACACGCTGGCGCGCCGGGAAACCGGCTGGCTGGCGGACTGCACCGACGTCGACGGGGTCACCGAGGCGCTGCGGATCGCGGGGGAGTACTCGCCCGGTGAGAACGACACCGCTGTGATCCTCGGAGCGGGCGGAACGGCCGCGGCTGCCGTCGTCGGGCTCGCGTCGCTCGGTGTGCGAACGGTGCGGCTCGTCGTGCGGGATCCCGCACGGGCGACGGAAACGGTCGAGGCGGCGCGGCGGGCCGGACTCGACGCCGAAGTCCTCCGCTGGGCCGACGCCGACTTCGGGAAACTCGCGGCCGGCTCGGCGGTCTTGGTGAACACCGTGCCCCCGGAGGCCGTCCGGCCGCATCTGGCGGAGCTGGCCCGGATCAACTGCGTCCTCGACGTCATCTACCACCCCTGGCCGACCGCGCTCGCCGAAGCCGTCGCCGAGCAGGGCGGGCGGCTCGCGACCGGACTGGACATGTTGCTGCACCAGGCTTTCGGGCAGTCCGAGTATTTCACCGGGCAGCCGGCGCCGCGTGCGGAGATGCGGGACGCGCTGCGCGCGGCGACCGGCGGGATCCTTTCGCTGCCGATCTCCTGACAAGATCGTCCGGGTTCGATAATCTGGCCGACTGCCTTGAGGAAGGAACGAGGGGTCGTGCCCAAACCCGATCGAGACGACTACACCGAAGAAGACATCAACAATGCGTGGGTCGAGCAGGCTCCGGTCCTGAATTCCACCGTCACGCTGGCCGAATACGACCCGGAGTGGCCCGCCCTGTTCGACCGGGAAGCCAAGCGCATCAGGGGAATCCTGGGGGAACGCGCGCTGGTCCTGGAGCACGTCGGCTCCACATCGGTGCCGGGACTGTGCGCCAAACCGATCATCGACATCATGCTGATCGTCACCGATTCGGACGACGAGGACGCTTATGTGCCGCAGTTGGAGGCCGAGGGCTACAAGCTCGTCATCCGCGAGCCGGAGTGGGAGAAGCACCGAGCCTTCAAAGGCCCGGACACCAACATCAACCTGCACGTCTACTCGCCGGACAACGGCCAGACCGAGCGTTACCGGCTCTTCCGCGACCGCCTGATCGCGCACGAGGACGAGCGGAAGCTCTACGAGGCCAAGAAACGCGAACTCGCGTCGCGCACCTGGAAGTACATCCAGCACTACGCCGACGCCAAGACCGAGGTGATCGACGAGATCATCGAGCGGGCGCGCGCGGCCCAATACGACGGGTTCGCCCGGCTCTACGCGGCGCACGCCGAAACCAGCAGCACCAACGCCCACTACGACCGCCCCGCCATCGTCGAGCTGGCCGGGGACGTGGCGGGCAAACGGGTGCTGGACGTCGGCAGCGCGGCGGGTCATCTCAGTGCGCTGCTCGCCGCGAAAGGCGCGGACGTCCTCGGCGTCGACGCCAGCGCGGGTATGGTCGCCATCGCCAGGGAGAAGTTCGGGGACGTCGCGAAGTTCGAGACGGCCGACGTCTCGCGGCCGATGTCCTTTCTGGACGACGGTTCGATCGACGTCATCACGGCGTCGCTCGTGCTGCATTACCTGAAGGAGTGGGCGCCGGCGTTGGCGGAGTTCCGGCGGGTGCTCAAACCGGGCGGGCTCCTGGTGTTCTCGGTGCACCATCCCGGCGAGGACTGGCGCTGGTTCGACAAGCGGAACTACTTCCAGCTCGAACTGCTGGAAGACGAGTTCCCGGCGGGGCAGAAGGTCCGGTTCTACCGGCGGCCGCTGAGCTGGACGTTCGGCGCGGTGCGGGACGCCGGCTTCGCGGTCGACAGGCTGGTCGAGCCGATGCCGGACGAGACGATCGCCGAATCGGACCCGCGGTGGTACGCGAAGCTGCGGACCCAGCCGCGGTTCCTGTACTTCCGCACGGTCCGGGAACCCTCCCCGACTCGCAGTTAGTCACCTACTTGCGGGGCCTCGACCGGCTGCACGCGCTCGCGTTGAGGCTGAAGTGCCCGAGGAACGGCTTCTGGCTCGCGTCCCAGAAGTCCGTGAAGGCCTCCTTGAGGGACCCAGGGTCCCTCAAGGAGGCCTTCACGGAATCGTGCGAGCCTCCGAAACGCAAGTAGGTGACTAAAACGCGCGTCAAGCGGCATAGTCGCGCTTCGAAAGGTCCCGGATCAGCGAAACGATTTCCCGGCTGACCGGCCTCAGCACCCGCAGCCGCGAAAGCCCCACCAGCCGCGCGATCAGCGGGACGGTCCGTTCCACCAGTACCCGGCTGCGTTTCTGGCCGGGGGAGCGGTCGTGGACCCAGAACAGCACGACACCCATCTGGTAGAGCCACAGCAGGTCGGGCAGGTCGTCGCGCAGGTCCGGGTCGAGTTTGACGTCGGAGTCGGCGATGACGTCGCGCATCAGGCCGATCGAGGCGTCCCGCGCGGGCGAAGACTCCTCGCTGAACGGGCTCAGCGGCGAGTCCGGGTCGGCGGCGTTGACGAAGAACTGGGTGCCGAAGCGGTGGTACGGCTCGGCGACGTCGAGCCAGGCGAGCAGGACGCTCTTGAGCCGCGCGCCGAAGTCCCGCTCACCTTCGATCGCCTGCCGCGCCGTCGTCAGGTGCACCCTGGCGATCTCGTCGTAGAAACCCTGGATCAGCTGATCTTTCGAGGCGAAGTAGTAGTAGGCGTTCCCGACCGACACACCCGCTTCGGCGGCGATGGCCCGCATGGTCGTGCGGTCGTAGCCGTTCTCGGCGAACAACCGTAACGCGGTCGCCACGATCAGTGACTTGGTTTCCTCACTCTTCGCCACGCCTGCACGTTATCCGGTCAGGGCGCGGGGTGCGGAGCGGGCGCCGGATAGCCGGGGTAGGGCGGCGGAACGGGACGCGCGGCCGCGTGATTGAGGTGCTTGCGCCGGATGCCGTTGAACACCAGCACGTTCCCGACGTGCATCACGCCGAGTACGAGCGCCACGGTGCCGACCTTGACCGACAGCATCTCGAAGACGTCGCGCGCGTCGAGGACGATGTCGTCGCTGGTCAGGAACAGGGTCACGAAACCCAGGCTGACCAGGTAGAACCCGACGACGAGCAGTTGGTTGACCGAATGCGCCAGCGCTTGTTTGTCCTGGAAGACGTCTTCCAGGAACGTCTTGCCGTGCCTGCTCAACGTGCGGGCTACCAGCACGGTCAGCGGGACGGTGATGGCCAGGTAGAGCGCGTAGGCCACGACGACGGGTTGCATGAGGACCTCCTTTTGAACGTGTTCAAGAAGTACCGTAGCCCAGCTCTTGAACGCGTTCAAGAGCTGCTGTTCACCTGAAGCTCACCCGTGCGGCCGCGTGAGGTGCGTAAGGTCGCACCGACTGTCGCCCTCGAAACGGGGAGTTCAAGACCGTGAAACGCATCGCCGCCGTGCTCACCTCGGGCGCCTTACTGGCCGGGACGCTGCTGGCCGCCACACCGGCGGAAGCCACCGTCGGGCACAACGTCCGCTTCGCGACGTACAACGCTTCGCTCAACCGTGGCGCCGCCGGTCAGCTGGTGACCGACCTGTCGCAGCCGGGCAACGCCCAGGCGGGCGAGGTCGCCGAGGTGATCCAGCGCAACCGGCCGGACGTGCTGCTGATCAACGAGTTCGACTACGTGCCCGGCAACCGCGCCGCCGATCTGTTCCGCGAGAACTACCTCGAGCGCGGCCAGAACGGCGCCGCGCCGATCGACTACCCGTACGCCTTCACGGCGCCGTCGAACACCGGCGTCGCGACCGGCCACGACCTCGACCGCAACGGCCAGGTCGGCGGCGGCAACGACGCGCACGGTTTCGGCCTCTTCGAGGGCCAGTACGGCATGCTCGTGCTGTCCAAGTACCCGATCGACACCAAGCACGTGCGGACGTTCCAGAAGTTCCGCTGGAAGGACATGCCGGGCGCGCTGCTCCCGGACGACCCGGCCACCCCGGCGCCGGGTGATTGGTACTCGCCGCAGGCGCTCGACGTGCTGCGCCTGTCGTCGAAGTCCCATTGGGACGTCCCGGTCCGCGTCGGCCGCTCGACCGTCCACTTCCTGACCGCGCATCCGACGCCGCCCACCTTCGACGGCCCCGAAGACCGCAACGGCACCCGCAACAACGACGAGATCCGCTTCTGGGCGGACTACGTGACCCCGGGCAAGGGCCGTTACATCTACGACGACGACGGCCGTCGAGGCGGGCTCCGCGCGCACGAGAAGTTCGTCGTCGCCGGTGACTACAACTCCGACCCGCTCGACGGAGACAGCGTCCCAGGCGCGATCTCACGCCTGCTGAACGCGCCGCGCGTCATCGAGACCCGGCCGGGCAGCGAAGGGGGCGTGCGCGCCGCCCAGGACCAGGCAGGCGCCAACATCGGCCAGAAGGGCGACCCCTTCTTCGACACCGGCGACTTCAACGACAACGCGCCGGGGAACCTGCGGATCGACTACGTCCTGCCGTCGAAGGGCCTGTTCCCTTGGCGCGCCGAGGTCTTCTGGCCGCTGCCCGGCTCACCGTCGGCCCGGCTCAACGACGCTTCGGACCACCACCTGGTCCGGGTCGACGTGTTCGTCCCGCGCTGGTGACGTTCAGCCGGCGCCGAGCCGGACGGTGCCCGGGCCGGTGAGGGTGGCGAGGCCGGTGCTCCGGCCGCTCACGGCCAGAAGCAGGTCGACGAGGGAGCCCCGCACCTCCTCGTGGCCCGTGCCACCGGTCCACTCGGCGTCGGTGGCGATCAACTTGAGTTCCTTGCACCGCTTCTTGGCCCCCCAGAACGGGCTGACCAGCAGGTGCTCCAGCGCCGCGATCGCCGGCTTCTCCGGCATCGGCCGGGTGATGCCGAGCGGGCGGGCGACGTCCTGGCCGTGGATGAGCACGTCGGCGAGCGGGTCGACCGGTTTGGCGCCGGGTGAGCGGCGCCGTGATCCGGCGTCCTCGCGGATCTGAGCGACGAGTTCGGCCGGGGAGAACCGGGTGGCGTAGGCGACGGCCTGGTCGACGTTCATCCTGTCCCAGTCGCCCTTGGCCCTGACGATGCCGACGAGGGTGTCCTTGAGCCGGTTCCTGGTGGTCTGCGCGAGATGGCCCGCCATCGCGTGGACCGTCCATTCCGTACACAGGGTGGTCGCCGACCAGTCGTGCTCGGCGAGACCCGCCAGCAGATCCGCGAAGCTCAGCCGTTCCGTCTCGGTCCAGGCCAGGATCTCGCCGTCGTTCATCCCGCTCCTCTGTTCTGCGATACACCTCGCCGCCATGGAACCAGAGTCCTCGCCGTTCGAGTTCTTCGAAAGAGCTGAACTAGCCTGGCGATCATGAAGATCGCGATTCTCGACGATTACCAGGAAGTAGCGCTCGGTTTCGGGGACTGGGATTCCCTCGGCGCCGAGATCGAGGTGTTCACGAAGCCGTTCGCGGATCCCGCCGGCGTGGTGGGCCGCCTCCGGGACTTCGACGTCGTGGTCGCGATGCGCGAGCGCACCCGCTTCCCGGCCGAGGTCCTCGACCGGCTGCCCGCCCTCAAGCTGCTGGTGAGCACCGGCCACCGCAACGCCGCCATCGACGTGGCCGCCGCCCGGCGTAATGGTGTGGTCGTCTCCTCCACCGGGTACATCGCGGCCCCGGCGGCCGAGCACACCTGGGCGCTGATCCTCGCCGCCGCCCGGAACGTGCCGGTGGAGTCGGCGAACATGCGCGACGGCGGCTGGCAGACCACTGTCGGCACGATCCTGTCCGGCAAGACCCTCGGGTTGCTCGGGCTCGGCAGGCTCGGTGCCGGCGCGGCCAAGATCGGCCAGGCTTTCGGCATGGAGACCATCGCCTGGAGCCAGAACCTGACCCAGGAGAAGGCCGATCCCCACGGCGTGACGGCGGTTTCGAAAGAGGAACTGTTCGCCCGTGCGGACGTCCTGTCGGTCCATCTGGTGCTCAGTGACCGCAGCCGCGGGCTGGTCGGTGCGCCCGAACTCGCCGCGATGAAGCCGTCGGCGATGCTGGTCAACACCTCACGCGGCCCGATCGTGGACGAAGCCGCGCTGGTGGACGCCTTGCGCCGCAAGGAGATCGCGGTCGCCGCGCTGGATGTCTACGACGTCGAGCCGCTGCCGTCGGAGCATCCACTGCGGACGCTGGACAACGTCGTGCTCACCCCGCACATCGGCTACGTCACCCGGGAGGCCTACGAGATCTTCTACCGCGACGCGGTGGAGGACATCGCGGCCTTCCAGGCGGGTTCGCCGATCCGTGTCATGGAGTGAGGTCGCGCAGTTCGGCGAGCACGGCGTCGGTGTAGGGCGGCCACACCTCGGCGGCCCATGGTCCGAAGGCGCGGTCGGTGAGCGCGACGCAGGCGGCGCCGGCGTCGGGATCGACCCAGAGGAACGTGCCGGACTGCCCGAAGTGGCCGAAGGTCCGCGGTGAGCTCGACGATCCGGTCCAATGTGGACTCTTGTGGTCGCGGATCTCGAAACCGAGGCCCCAGTCGTTCGGCTTCTGGTGGCCGAACCCGGGCAGGACACCGGAAAGTTCGGGGAAGACCACGGAAGTCGCCTCGCGCACCGTTTCGGCGGCGACGAGCTTCGGTGCCTGCAGTTCGGCGGCGAACGCGACCATGTCGTCCACAGTGGACTCCGCGCCCGAAGCGGGGGAGCCGGTCAGCTTGGTCGCCTTCATGCCCAGCGGCTGGAAAAGCGCCTCCGCCTGGTAGTCGGCGAAGGGGATGCCGGAGTGCTGGGTGAGCGCGTCGGCGAGCTGCTCGAATCCGGCGTTGGAGTACAGGCGCCGGTTGCCCGGCGCGGCCATCGGCTTGTGCTCGTTGAAGGCCAGGCCCGAGGTGTGCGCGAGCAGATGCCGGATCGTGGCGCCCTCCGGCCCGGCGGGGGTGTCGAGCTCGACGACGCCCTCTTCGATGGCGATCAGTGCGGCGTAGGCGGTGAGCGGTTTGGTCACCGACGCCAGCTTGTACACCTTCGTCGTGTCGCCGTGCGTGCCCAGCACGTCACCGGCGGCGGTCACCACGGCCGTGGCGGCGTTGGCGGAAGGCCACTGTTCGATCTCGCGCACGCTGTCCATGTCCAACACCCTACGAAGCCCGGGCCGGTCGGGGCGGCCCGGGCTTCGGAGAACTTGTCGGCGGAGCCGAAGGTGCACCTGTGAAGGTGGCCGTACGCGTGAACCCGCCCGGCCGAAGGCCCCCGCTATCGCGGTGGCAGGGCGCTCTGTCCGCATCCGTGACGTGGATGACCGGATGGCGCCCTGCCGACGTCGATCGCGGTCGCGGGTTCACCCCGGACACGCAGGGACCGGGTCAGGCGTCGAGGTCGGTCGCCACCAGCTCGGCGATGGCGTCGACGGCCGCCTCGGCCCCCTCACCCTCGGCACTGATGATGACCTCGTCGCCGTAGCCGGCGGCGAGCGTCATCAGGTTCAGCACGCTGCCGGCCGCGACCGGGTCACCACCCGCCTTGGCGATGGACACCGCGACGGGCTGCGCCGCGGCCGCCTTGGCGACCGTGGCCGCGGGCCTGGCGTGCAGGCCCACCTTGCTGGCCACGGTGACGCGTTTCTCCGGCATGTTCTTTCCCTTTCGTGCCTTCGGTTCTACTGAGCTGAAACTACTTGACGGGCTTCGCCGCGGTGGCTTCGAGATCCGCCTCGACAGCGTCGTCCTCGCGGCCCGGGGTCCGCAGGTTCCACTTCTTGATCACGAAACGGAAGATCACGTAGTAGATGACTCCATAGGCCAACCCGATCGGGATGAGCAGCCAAACGTTGCTGCTCGCCGCCGGGAGACCGCTGTTGAGCGCGAAGTCGATCGCCCCGGCGGAGAAGCCGAAGCCGAGGTGGATGTCGAGCGCGTTCACCAGTGCCATCGACGTACCAGTCAGGACCGCGTGGATCAAGTACAGCGGCCACGCGACGAACATGAACGAGAACTCGATCGGTTCGGTGATCCCGGTCAGGAACGAGGTCAGCGCACCGGCGATCATCACACCGCCGACGATCTTCTTCTGGCTGGGCTTCGCGCTCTGCCAGATCGCCAGCGCCGCGGCGGGGATGGCGAACATGAAGATCGGGAAGAACCCGGTCATGAAGGCGCCGCGGGTGGGGTCGCCCTCGAAGAACTGGGTGAGGTCGCCACCGTCGAAGATGAACCACACCGGCACGTTCAGCAGCTGGTGCAGGCCGACCGGGATCAGCAACCGGTTCAGCACACCGTAGATACCGCCACCGACGACAGGGGCGCCGGTGACCGCCTCTCCCGCGGCTTGGATACCTTCGTTGACCCAGTGGAAGACCAGGCCGAAGGGCACCGCGAGGATCATCAGCGTCAGGGCGGTGACGATCGGCACGAACCGGCGGCCGCCGAAGAAGGCCAGGTACGGCGGCAGCTTGATACGGTAGAACTTCTGCCACAGCAGGGCGGTGACCAGGCCGACGATCACACCGGCCAGCACACTGTAGGGCCACTTCATCGGGTTGAGCATCAGGCCCGCGGGCTTCTCGGGGTTCCAGCCCGGCAGCTCGGAGAACGGCGCGAAGACCTGGAGGACGCTGGTGAACACGAAGAAGCCGACCACGGCGGCCAGCGCGGTCGCACCGTCGCTCTTCCGGGCGAAGCCGACGGCGATACCCACCGCGAACAGGAGCGGCAGCCAGTTGAACAGCGAGTTGCCCGCCGCACCGAGAACCTCGGCGACTTTGGTCCAGCCGAGCCCCTCCTCGCCGAGCAGGTCGGGCTGACCGAACCTGTTGAGGAGCGCGGCGGCGGGCAGAGCGGCGATGGGGAGCATGAGGCTGCGGCCGAAGCGCTGAAGCCCGGCCAGTCCCTTGCCCTTGCTCTTCGCCCCCTCGGCGGTGGTGGAGCTCATCGGGTACCTCCGTAGTGAGGATGGTGACCGGAATCCGGGGTGTTCCGGTCCAGCTGCATGGTGACCTGGTAATGATCGCCCCGGTACCAGGAAGTCATGTCTTCGATCGGCTCCCCGTTGACACTGGAGACCCGGCGGAAGACAAGAAGCGGGCTGCCGGCGCGCATGCCGAGCAGGCGTGCCGTTTCGCGGTCCGCGGATTCGGCCCAGACCGTCTGCCAAGCGTGGTCCGGGCGCAGGTCATACGACTGGGCGAGTTGGACGTACAACGATCGGGTGAGATCGAGATCGAGCAGGCCGGGCATCCGGCCGGCGTGATACCAGCCGCGTTCGACCGCCAGCGGCACCCCGTCGGCGCGACGGAGCCGCACCAGCCGGTGCGCCGGGGTTCCCGGGGCCAGGCCGAGGGCGTGCGCCGAAGGGGCGGGCGGGACCTCGGTGGCCGTTTTGACGACCTCCGTGGTCGGCGTCATCCCGCGACGGCGCATGTCCTCGGTGAAGGACATCAAGTAGAGCTGCAATTCCATCCGCCTCGCGGCGGTGAACGTCCCCTTGCCGCGCACTCGCGACAAGAGCCCTTCTTCGACCAGCTTGCCGATCGCCGAGCGGACGGTGAGCCTCGACACCTGGTAAGTCTCGGCGAGGTCACGTTCCGAGGGGATGGGCGAGCCTGGGGGTAGCTCACGCTCCACTGTGCGGCGCAGAATCTCCCGCAGCTGGGCGTGCTTGGGCGTCGGTCCGTTGATCACACGGTCGGACGGCGGCAGCTGCGCGGAAGCGCTCATGACGGTCACCGTCCTTTCGGGCCGGTCGGTCGGGGGAACCCGTACTCGCATCTGATCCGGAAGATTGGTACGTTCCGGTCTAGACCAATGATCCGATGGGGCAGGATGCTCCGTCGCACGAGCGGGTGTCAACCACCGTTACGCGTTCGTGGCCAGGGATCACGTGCGAGTCGGCGAACGGCGTAGTACAGCTGGTTCGCATGTGGGAAACCGACAGGGAACAGGGAGACCGCGATGGCGGATGACAGGGCGGAAAAGATCCTCGCGGGTCTCGGCGGTGCCGAGAACGTCATCGAGGTGGAGGGCTGCATCACCCGGCTGCGGTGTGAGCTCGAAGACATGAGCCTGCTCGACGAGGCGGCGCTGAAGGCCGCCGGCGCGATGGGCGTCGTCCGCATGGGGGCGGGCGTCCAGGTGATCGTGGGGCCGGAGGCCGACACGATCGCCAGCGACATCGAGGACCTGATGTGAGTCTCGAAATTCTGAGCCCCGTGAGCGGTAAGACGACCGCTATGACCGAAGTGCCCGATCCGGTCTTCGCGCAGGCGATGGTCGGCCCCGGTCTCGCGGTCATGCCCTCGGGCGGGCGTCAGGACGCGGTCGCGCCGGTCGCCGGGACGGTCGTGACCCTGCACCCGCACGCCTTCGTGGTGGCCACCGAAGACGGCCGCGGGGTGCTGGTCCACCTCGGGATCGACACGGTGAAGCAGAAGGGCGAGGGGTTCGGCCTCCACGTCGTCAAGGGTGAGACCGTCCGCGCCGGGCAGCCGGTCGTCGAGTGGGACCCCGAGGCGGTCGAGGCCGCGGGTTACTCGCCGATCGTGCCGGTGGTGGCGCTGGACGCGAAGGCCGAAGTCCTTTCGGGACTGCTCACCGGCGGCGACGTCGAGGCGGGCGACGCGATCTTCACCTGGGACAGCTGAAGCCTCGGCTCAAAGGGTCCCTTTAGGACGGAAATTCCGTCCTAAAGGGACCCTTTCGTGTTCGTCAGGCCGTGACGACCTGGCCGTTCATGACCTTGACCGCGATCGAGGGCAGCGGCTGGTCCGCCGGTCCCTTTTTGACCGCGCCGGTCGCGGCGTCGAAGATCGAGTTATGGCAGGGACATTTGAGCTCGGCCCCCTCGGGGACGACCGCGCAGCCCTGATGCGTGCAGATCGCGCTGAACGCGGCCGCCGTGCCTTCGGCGGTCCTGGTGACGATGACGTCCTTGCCGTCGGCGGTCTTGGCGGCCTTCGCCTTGCCGACCTCGAGGTCGGAGAGCGCGGTCAGGGTCTCGCCCGGCTCTGCGGCGGACGGTGCGGTGGTGGAGCCGGACGGCGGGGTTTCGCTTCCGCAGGCCGTGAGGGCCACGGCACCGACGGCCGCGCCGGCGACGGCGGCTCCGGTGGTCAGGACGGTGCGGCGGGAGTGGAGTTCGGCAGTCATGCCCCTACACACGGTCGGAGCGGCCATCCGGTTCAATTTCGGCGTCCATCGGGTATCGGATTGAACCGGGAGACCCGATTTTCCGTGTTCAAAGGCATAGGGGAACCGAACACGCGGAAAAGAGATACGGACATGATCCGGTGGTTGCTGCGGGCGGTCGTGGCGGCGGGCCTGCTCGGCTCGGCATGGGTGCATTACGTCGTATGGCAGGACTGGGCGTCGGAAACCGACGTGGTCGGCCCGCTCTTCCTGGTGAACGTCGTGGCGGGCGTGGTCATCGCGGTCGCCGTCCTGGTGTGGCACCACCGGCTGCCCGCGCTCGCGGCGATCGGCTTCGGCCTGGCGACGCTGGGTGCGTACGTGCTCTCGCTGACCACAGGTTTCTTCGGCGTCTCGGAGCGCTTCACCACACAGGCCGAGCTCTGGGGTTTGATCGCCGAAGTGGTGTGCGTGGTCTTCGCCCTCCCGCTGCTCCTCAACCGCGAAAGCACGGATCGGTGAAAGAATTCGCGGAGGACCGGCTGATGCGGGCTCTGCACGACGAGCACGCGGCGGCGCTCTGGTCCTACGCACTGCACCTCACCAGCGGAGACCGGGTCCGCGCGGAGGATGTCGTCCAGGAGACGTTGCTGCGGGCCTGGCGTAACGCCAAGGTGCTCGACCAGACGGAGGGATCGGCCCGCGGCTGGCTGTTCACCGTCGCGAGGCGGATCGCCATCGACGACTGGCGCGCCTCCGAGGCGCATCCGGAGGTGGTGACCGGCCAGCCGCCCGAAACGGCGGTCACGGACGGCACCGAACGGGCCGTTCAAGGCTGGCTGGTCGCCGAAGCCCTCGGCGAGCTCTCGCCGAGACACCGGGACGTGCTCGTCCTGTGTTATTTCCAGGGTTACTCCGTCGCCGACGCTGCGAAGCGGCTGGGTGCGGCCGAAGGGACCATCAAGTCGCGGACGCACTACGCGTTGCGGGCGTTGCGGCTGATCTTGGAGGAAAGAGGGGTGACTCAATGACCGACCCCTTCGCCACCTACGACGCGGCTTACGTGCTCGGGGCGTTGTCCCCGGAAGACCGGTTCGCCTACGAGAAGCACCTTCGCGTCTGCGACCGGTGCGCCGCATCCGTGCGCGAGCTGGCCGGAATCCCCGGCCTGCTCGCCCAGGCAGGCGCCCCCGCGCTGCCGGAAGACGAACCCGCGCCCTCGCCGGAACTGCTGCCGACCGTGCTCAAACGGGTCCGCCGGGGAAGGCGGATCCAACGGGCCATCACCACCACCGCGGCAGGCGTGGCCGTCGCCGCCGGTGTCGCGCTCGTGGTCGTCCTGGCCGGCCCGGTCGCGACGGCGGGCGACCCGATGACCCCGCTCGGCGACTATCCGGTGACCGCCGAGGTCGCCATGTCCGCCACGGACACCGGCACGAGGGTCGACATGACGTGCAGCTACGGCGGCAACCGCACCGGGGACTACATCCTGGTCGCCGTCGGCGCCGCCGCCGGCACCAGCGAACTCGCGTCCTGGCGCGCGATGCCCAAGGACACCGCGCACATCGTGGTCGGCACCGCGATGCGCACCGGCGACATCAAGGCGCTGGAGATCCGCACGCCCTCGGGTCTGCCGTTGCTGCGGATGAACCCCTGATCCCGGTGTCATGACAGGCCTTCGACGCCGGAGGCGACGCGGATTGCCCCCACTCCGAAAACTTTCGGACCGGACGATCCGACCGCTGCCAGCAGGTCTGCTGTGGCGATCGCGTTCCGTGAAGGCCTCCTTGAGGGACCCAGGGTCCCTCCAGGGGGGCTTCCCGGAACAAACGCCCAACCACCGGCCACGCCCCCCCCTTCACAAATGCGTGAGAAGAACTGT
>NZ_JBVJCE010000002.1:156327-163882 GCF_055588925.1 Amycolatopsis sp. NPDC041971
GGGCGTTGTTTTCCGGCACTCCCTTTTGGGGCCACCCCCTCTCCCACAGCACCCCCCCCCCCCCACGACCGCCAAGCCATAGCCCACGCCCCGCCTGCCGAAAGTGCGTGAAAGTACCTGTCACGAAAAGAAATCCTTGCCTCACCGAGCGCGACGAGCGCACTCTTGATCTTGTGTTCACCCCGGTCGCCTTCGCCGCGGCGGGCGCCGGATCGGCGCTCGCCACCCGCTCCTGTCTGCGCCGGGCCGGAGCGCCGGTGACGGCTTGGGCGGCCGCCATCGCGGCGGCGGCGCTCGTCGCGGTCTGGCTGCGGCACCAAGCGGGAGCCTGGCCGGCGTGGTGGCTGGCGGTCCCGGCCGTGCTGACCGTCTTCGCGGTCCCGCTGGCGCTCGCCGACCTGAAGTACCGCCGCCTGCCCGACATCCTGACCCTGCCCGCGTACCCGGCGCTGGCCGCCGCGCTCGCGGTCGCCGCGCAGGGGGGAGGGGCGGCCATCGCGTGGCGGGCCGTGCTGGGCGCGCTGGTCTTCGGCGGGGCGCACGCGCTCGTCCACGCGTTGTCGCCGCGCTCGCTCGGCGCCGGTGACGTGAAGCTCGCCGGGAGTCTCGGCGCGGTCCTCGCCGCGACGGGCTGGCCGTCGGTCGTCCTCGGCGCCGTCGCCGCCGCGCTGCTGAGCGTGGCGCTCGCGGTGGGCGGGCCCCGGCATCCCACGGTGCCGCACGGGCCCGGTCTCCTGGTCGCGGCGTGGGCGCTCGCCGTCTTCGCCGGACCAGGTCCGGGATAGCCCGGCCTGTACCGGGACGGAGAGGAGGTTGTGACAGGATCTGTCAGGTGTTGCGCTGGATAACCGCAGGGGAATCGCACGGGCCCGCCCTCGCCGCCATCCTGGAAGGGATGCCCGCCGGGGTCGAGGTCACCACCGCCGAAGTGGGCGAGCAGCTCGCGCGCCGGAGGCTCGGCTTCGGCCGCAGCCCCCGGATGGGCTTCGAGACCGACCACATCGAGTTCACCGGTGGCGTCCGGCACGGGCTCACTCAGGGTGGCCCCGTCGCGGTCCAGATCGAGAACGCCGAGTGGCCCAAGTGGGAGAAGGTCATGTCGGCCGATCCCGTGCCCGCCGAGGAGCTGGAAGGCCTGGCGCGCAACGAGCCGCTGACCCGCCCCCGGCCCGGCCACGCGGATCTGCCCGGGATGCAGAAGTACGGCTTCTCCGAGGCCCGTCCGGTGCTGGAGCGCGCGAGCGCCCGCGAAACGGCGTCCCGTACGGCGCTCGGCACGGTGGCCCGCGCGTACCTCAAGCAGCTGCTCGGGGTCGAGATCCTCAGCCACGTCGTGTCCATCGGCGGCGCCTCGGCGCCCGAGGGCCCGCTGCCGGTGCCGTCGGACCTGCCGTCCATCGACGAGAGCCCGGTCCGCGCCTTCGGCCAGGAGGGGACCGACGCGATGGTCGCCGAGGTCGACGCCGTGCGGAAGGCGGGTGACACCGTCGGCGGCGTGATCGAGGTGATCGCCTACGGCCTGCCGCCGGGCCTCGGCTCGCACGTCCACTGGGACCGCAGGCTCGACGCCCGCCTCGCCGGCGCGCTCATGGGAGTCCAGGCGATGAAGGGTGTGGAGGTCGGCGACGGCTTCACCACGGCCACGCGCTGGGGCAGCCAGGCCCACGACGAGATCGACCGCGGCACCGGCCCGGTCGGGGTGACCCGCCGGTCCAACCGCGCGGGCGGGCTCGAAGGCGGCATCACCAACGGCGAGCCGCTGCGCGTACGTGTCGCCATGAAGCCGATTTCGACCGTCCCGAAAGCACTGTCCACTGTGGACGTCACCACCGGCGAACCCGCGGTGGCCATCCACCAGCGGTCCGACGTCTGCGCGGTACCCCGCGCCGGGGTCGTGCTGGAATCGGTGGTCGCGCTGATCCTCGCGGACGCCGCGCTGGAGAAGTTCGGCGGCGACTCGCTGGCCGAGGGCAAGCGCAACGCCGAGGCCTACCTGAAGGCGCTCGAGGAGCGCTGGTGACTCCTCGCGCGGTGATCATCGGACCGCCGGGCTCGGGCAAGAGCACGGTCGGCCCGGCGCTCGCCGCCCGGCTCGGCTTCGCCTTCCGCGACACCGACGACGACATCGTCGCGAGAGCGGGCAAGCCCATCACCGACATCTTCGCCGAGGAGGGCGAGCCCGCCTTCCGCGCGCTGGAGGAGGAGATGGTCGCGAAGGCGCTGGCCGAACACGACGGCGTCCTCTCCCTGGGCGGGGGAGCGCCGATCACGCCGGGCACGCGTGAGCGGCTGACCGGGCACACCGTGGTCTTCCTCAACGTCGGGATGGCCGCGGGCGTTCAGCGCGCCGGGCTCTCGACCGCGCGTCCGCTGCTGGCCGGGGTGAACCCCCGCGCCACCTACAAGACGCTCCTCGACGCGCGCCTGCCGGTGTACCGCGAAGTCGCCACGATCGAGATCGAGACCGACCGCCTGACTCCCGACGAGGTCGTCGAGGCCGCCGTCATCGGGCTGACCGAGATCAGCAAGGAACGAGCATGAAGCGCACCACCACCACCGGAGTCCTCCTCGCCGTCGTGGCCCTGACCCTGACGGCGTGCGGCGAGGAGAAGCAGCCCGCGGGCGCCGATATCGTCCAGACCGGAGCGGCCACCAGCGGGACGCTCGCGTCGGCCGCTCCGGCGGAGGACGTCGCCGCCGACGTCAAGGTCACCAAATGCGACAGCAACAGCTACACCCCGAAGATCACCGTCGAGGTCACCAACAGCACGGACGGGGACGCGCGCTACGCCGTCACCATCGCGATCAAGGACGCCGACGGCAAGGCCTCCGGTGAGGCGCTGTTCGCGAAGAACAGGATGTCGCCCGGCCAGAAGGTGACCGAAGAGATCCCGGGGGACACCCCGGTCAAGGGCAAGATCACCTGCGAGGTCGCGAGGGCAAAGCGGCTTCCGCCGAAGTGAGGGAAACGATGACCGAGCCGGTCCGCATCACCGTCAACACCGCCAAGCCGTACGACGTCGTCATCGGCCGCGGCCTGCTCGGCGAGCTCACCGAGCAGCTCGCCGACGCCTCCAAGGTCGCGCTGATCCACCCGCCGACGCTGACGACCACCGCGGAGGCCATCCGCGACGAACTGGCCGAGGCCGGGATCGACGCCCACCGGGTCGAGATCCCCGACGCCGAGGACGGCAAGGCGCTCACCGTCGCCAGCTTCTGCTGGGAGGTCCTCGGCCGCATGGGCCTCGACCGCCAGGGCGTGGTCGTCGGTCTCGGCGGCGGCGCCGTCACCGACCTGGCCGGGTTCGTCGCCGCCACCTGGATGCGCGGCGTCCGCCTGGTCAACGTGCCCACCACGCTGCTGGGCATGGTCGACGCCTCCCTCGGCGGCAAGACCGGCATCAACACCGAGGCCGGCAAGAACCTGGTCGGCGTCTTCCACGAGCCGAGCGCGGTCCTCGTCGACCTCGCGACGCTGGAAACATTGCCCCCCAACGAACTCGTCGCCGGAATGGCCGAGGTGGTCAAGGCCGGGTTCATCGCCGACCCGCGCATCGTCGAACTCGTCGAGCAGGATCCCGCCGCGGCGCTGGACACCACCGGCGAGGTCCTCGGCGAACTGGTCCGCCGCTCGATCCAGGTCAAGGCCGACGTCGTCGCCGCGGACCTGCGCGAGTCGGATCTGCGCGAGATCCTCAACTACGGCCACACCCTCGCCCACGCCATCGAACGCCGCGAGCGGTACCGGTGGCGGCACGGTGCGGCGGTCAGCGTCGGCCTGGTGTTCGCCGCCGAACTCGCGCGCTTGGCGGGCCGTCTCGACGACGCCACCGCCGAACGGCACTCGTCCGTGCTCAAGCTGCTGGGCCTGCCGACCACGTACGACCCGGACGCGCTCCCGCAGTTGCTGGAGACGATGAAGGGCGACAAGAAGACCCGTTCGGGCGTGCTGCGCTTCGTCGTCCTCGACGGGCTCGCCAAACCCGGCAGGCTGGAAGGCCCGGACCCGGCGCTGCTCGCCGCCGCGTACTCGGTGGTGGCGGGCGACGCCCCCAAGACGGGCGGGAGCGTCCTGCTGTGAAGGTGCTCGTCCTCAACGGCCCGAACCTCGGCAGGCTCGGCCTGCGCGAACCCGGTATCTACGGTTCGGCCACGCACGCGGATCTGGTCTCGACCTGCGTCGAAATCGGCAAGGAGCTGGGGATCGACGTCGAGGTCCGGCAGACCGACCACGAGGGCGAGATGGTCGGCTGGCTGCACGAAGCCGCCGACGCGGGTTGGCCGGTGGTGCTCAACGCGGCCGCGTGGACGCACTACTCGATCGCGGTCCGCGACGCCGCCGCCCAGCTCAAGGCGCCGCTGATCGAGCTGCACATCTCCAACGTGCACCAACGCGAGCAGTTCCGGCACCACAGCGTGCTGTCGGACCTCGCCACCGCGGTCATCGCCGGGCTCGGGGTCGACGGGTACCCGCTCGCCCTGCGCTGGATGGCCGCGAACGCGGCGTGAACAACCCTCCCGAGCTCCGGACCGCGCGGCTGCGGTTACGCGGTCTGGAGGAGGCGGACACCGAGGCGATCGTCGAGCTCTTCGCCGATCCGGCGATGAGCGCGCATTTCGCGGTTCCGTTGACCGAGCCGGACCTGGTCCGCGAAATGGTCGGCAGGCGCCTGGCGTACCGCGGCCCGGCCGGGATGGGGCACTGGGCGATCGAACGCGACGGCGAGCTGATCGGCCTCGCGCACCTACGGCCGTCGCAGGAGCTGCCCGGCGACGTACCGGAGATCGGCTATTACGTGGCGCGTGCGCACGGCGGGCAGGGCCTGGCGACCGAGGCCGTGAAGGCCCTACTGGAACACGGGTTCGTCGGGCTCGGCCTGTCGTCGGTGTGGGCGCTGGTCGGTGAGTCCAATGTGGCCAGTCAGAACCTGGTGCGGCGTGTGGGTTTTCTCGACGTCGGCGGCGGCGATCACTATGGCAGCGGGCCGCATCGCGTCTTCGTCGCGCTGCCCCCGGACCACGGCCGCACGCACCACATCGAACTGTGGGTCCCCGACCTCGCCCGCGCCGAGGAGAGCTGGGGCTGGCTGCTCGGCGAACTCGGCTGGCGGGAATTCCAGCGCTGGCCCGCCGGGGTCAGCTGGAAACACGGCGCGACCTATCTCGTCGTCGAGCGCTCTCCCGCGCTCAGCGGCGAAAAGCACGAGCGCACCGCGCCGGGCCTGAACCATCTCGCCCTGCAGGTCGAGTCCCGCGAACGGGTGAACGAACTGGCTGCGGAGGCGCTCGAACACGGCTGGTCGCCGATGTTCGCGGCCAAGTATCCGAATGCGGGCGGTGATCACCACTACGCCGCCTACCTCGAAAACGCCGATGGCTTCGAAGTGGAACTGGTCGCCCTACCGGGTACTGACATCACTCGGCCGGGTTAAGCCTCGCTACACTCGGCCATCATGCGCCTTTTTCGTGGGGGTCGGCGACCCGCCCGTGCCGTGGCGGCCGTCCTCGCGGCGGGCGCGGTCCTCGTGGCGTGCAGCGACGGCCACGTCCAGTCCCAGGCCGACGGCAAGGGCGGCGGGATCGGCGGAGCCCAGCAGCCCAAGGAAAAGCCGCGTCCGATGGACGTGGAACTCGCGACGAGTGATCCCCGGGCCAGTGGCGGTGTGGTGGCCGCGGGCGATCAGGACGCGGTCTACAACTACGGCCCGACGGTGATGCGCGACGGCGGCAAGCTCCGGATGTGGTGGTGCAGCCAGTACGGCGGCGCGCAGCCGCCCGGTGACGACGTCCTCTACGCGCAGTCGCCGTCGCTCGACGGTCCCTTCACCGGCCCGTCCGGTGGCGGCCCGGCGGCGGTGTTCTCCGGCGCGCCCGGCGGTTTCGACGGTATGCACACCTGCGATCCGTCGGTGATCAGGGTCGGCTCGACCTACTACCTGTACTACACCGGCGCGGCGGACGATCACGCGCTCGGCAACTCGATCGGGCTCGCGACCAGCCCCGATGGGCTCAAGTGGACCCGGGCGGCGGGCGGGCGGCCGATCATCGGGCCCTCGCACGACGTGCATCGCGCCAACGTCTACGGCGCCGGCCAGCCCTCGGCGGTGTACCTCGACGGCTGGTTCTACGTGCTCTTCACCGACACCACGGCGAAGGGCGCCGGGTGGAACGGCGCCGGGCAATTCCTGCTCCGCGCCAGGGACGCGGCGTTCACCCGAGGCGTGGAGACGCTGGGGGAGCAGGGCTTCGTCGCCAAGCCCAGCACGATCTCGCCGCGCACCCGCTCACTGGTCGACGGGTTCAGCACCGACCTGATGTGGGTCGGCGCGCTCGACGCCTTCGTGATCGCGCACGAGACCGACACCGGCACCACGCTCACCTTCTGGACCAGGGACTTCTCCGCGCAGCCGTACCGGCCGGCGCTCATTCCCGGCGCGTGGAAGGAAGGTCCCGGCCTGGTCCGGCGGCCCGACGGGCACGCGCCGCTCTCCTCGGGTGACGTCTGCGACCGGGTCCCGTTCGACGTCGTCCGGGCCACGATCGTCGGCGGCGCGGGGGCGCCGACCGACCTCAAGCATTTCGGCCTCGACGTCCGCGGGTCGCGAGCCTGCGACGGCGACGCCCGCGTCCGGACCTCGTTCGAAGGCGTCGCGATGCCGTCACCGCGGCGGACCATCGACCTGGTGGCCGACGGCACCCTGGTGCGGGTCGACCGGCGTTCCGTGGCGGCGACACTCGCGAGCGAGATCCTGGACCAGCGGCTCAAGGTTGTCGACAAGTTCCCGCAGGCGGCGCGGCTGAGCGCCGGGGCGAGAATGGTGCGTGCCCCCGGTCGCGGGTTCGGCGTGGTGCTCGACGGCAAACTGTTCGCGGTGCCGGACGCCGGGACGGCGGCGCTGAACGACTCGCCCGTCGAGCAGATCAGCGATCAGGCCTGGGACGGTTTCCCGGCCGGTTTCCCGCTCGCGGGCTGATCTTCGTCGTCTCCGGTCTTGGTGATGCGGCCGCCGACGAACAGGCCGAGCCCGGCCGGGATGAGCACCAGCAGGGCCGAGAAGGCGGCACCGCCGGTGAGCGCGCCGCCGAGCTCCGAAACACCGGTCTGATCAACGAACACCGCGCGGCCGATCACGTACAGCACCCCCGAGACCGGTCCGGCGATCAGCGCCGCGATGAACCAGTTCTTGCCGCGTTCGGGTTTGCCCCGCCAGGCGTCCACGGCACTCCAGCCCGCCGCCGCGCCGACCAGGATGGCGAGGGCGAGGGAGGTGACGAGGGTCTTGTCGGTGGGGTTGAAGACCTCGTACTTGGCCAGCACGGTGACGGCCACGCCGTGCAGCAGCGCCATCACGAGTCCACGAGTCAGCCACGGTGCCATTGAAGGAGTTTAACTCGCCAGTAGCGATGGTCACCCCCGTGCGGCCCCCGACAGCCGGTGCCAGGGTCCGTGAAGGCCTCCTTGAGGGACCCAGAGTCCCTCAAGGAGGCCTTCCCGGACTTGGAGCAACGCCTCCCGAGGAAAGCAGTTCGTCCTCCTAATGCGATCCGGGCAGGG
>NZ_JBVJCE010000002.1:163892-195476 GCF_055588925.1 Amycolatopsis sp. NPDC041971
CTTTGGTTCGTTGGCTTCTGTTGGTTCGTTTTGTTTCGTATTTTCCCCCCCCCCCCCCCCCCAACCCCCCCCCCCCCCCCCCCCCCCCCCCCCCCCCACCACCGGGAGCCACAAGGCGGCGCAAAGGGAACGGCGCAAGGGGGCGACGGGAGTGGTCCGCCCCCTAAACTCCATCACGTGCGTGAATACTTCTCTCGCCGCCGCGCGGCGCTGCGTTCCCTGCTGGCCGACTCCGGGGTGGACGCGCTGCTGGTCACGGACCTGCTCAACATCAGGTACCTGACCGGCTTCACCGGGTCCAACGCCGCTCTCCTCGTCCACGGGAGCGGCGACGACAAGACGATCTTCTGCACCGACGGCCGCTACACGGTCCAGTCGGCGACGGAGGTGCCCGACCTCGAACGGGTGCTGGACCGCGCGAGCGCGACGAAGCTCGCCGACCTGGCCGCGTCGAAGACCGAGAACTTCGGCAGAACCGGGTTCGAGAGCCAGCACGTCAGTGTCGAGCAGCACGAAGATCTCAAGGTCCGCTTCGACCGGGTCGAACTGGTCCGGACGCCCGGGCTCGTCGAGCGGCTGCGGCTGGTCAAGGACGAGCAGGAGATCGAGGCGCTGCGCCAGGCGTGCGCGGCGGCCGACCGGGCGCTGGAGGACCTGGTGTCCGCCGGCGGGCTCCGGCCGGGCCGGACCGAGCTGGACGTCGCCCGTGACCTCGAGAATCGCATGCTCGGTCACGGGTCGACGGGGCCGTCGTTCGACACGATCGTCGCGGCGGGCGTCAACTCCGCGATCCCGCACCACCGGCCCACCTCGGCCGCGCTCGCGAACGGCGACTTCGTCAAGATCGACTTCGGCGCCACGGTCGACGGCTACCACTCCGACATGACCCGCACGTTCGTCCTCGGCAAACCGGCGGCGTGGCAGGAGGAGATCTACGCGCTGGTCCAGCGCGCGCAGGCGGCGGGCTGTGACGCCGTCCTGCCCGGGGCCGAAGTGTCCGAAGTGGACAAAGCAGCCCGCGGGGTGATCGTCGGCGCGGGGCGCGGCGACGAGTTCGGCCACGGTCTCGGCCACGGAGTCGGACTGCAGGTGCACGAGGCGCCCAGCCTGGCCGCGACCGGCGTCGGTACACTGTCCGCCGGTATGGCCGTCACCGTCGAACCTGGTGTGTATCTGCCCGGACGCGGAGGCGTGCGCATCGAGGACACGCTGGTCGTGCGGGAAGGTACGCCCGAACTCCTCACGCTGAGCACCAAGGAACTCGTGGTCGTCTGACGGCGGCCCGGAAGATCGACACAGGAGACTGCACACTCGTGGCCACCACCAACGACCTGAAGAACGGGCTCGTCCTCAACCTCGACGGCCAGCTCTGGACCGTCACCGCGTTCCAGCACGTCAAGCCGGGTAAGGGTGGCGCGTTCGTCCGCACCACGCTCAAGCACGTGCTGACCGGCAAGGTCGTCGACAAGACCTTCAACGCGGGGACGAAGGTCGATACGGCCACCGTCGATCGCCGCAACATGACGTACCTGTACAAGGACGGCGCGGACTTCGTGTTCATGGACGCGGAGACCTACGACCAGATCACCGTGCTGGCCGAGACCGTCGGCGACAACGCGAACTACCTGCTCGAGAACTTCGAGGTCCAGGTCGCGGTGCACGAGGGTGTCCCGCTGTACATCGAGCTGCCGACCTCGGTCGAGCTGATCGTCCAGCACACCGACCCCGGTCTGCAGGGCGACCGTTCCACCGGTGGCACCAAACCGGCCACCCTCGAGACCGGCGCCGAGATCCAGGTGCCGTTGTTCCTCACCACCGGCGAGAAGATCAAGGTCGACACCCGTGACGGCCGCTACCTGGGCCGCGTCTCCAGCTGATGGCAGGCTCAGACAAGTCCGGCAAGTCCCCGAATCGCGGCGGGCCGATCAGCCGTCGTCAGGCCCGCAAGCGTGCCGTCGAGATGATGTACGAAGCCGCCCAGCGCGGCGCCGACGCGGTGACGCTGCTGGCGGACAGGGTCGGTTCGGTCGAGGTCGACCCGATCGGGGACTACACGATCTCGCTGGTCGAGGGCGTCACCGGACGCAAGACCCAGATCGACGAGCTGCTCTCGGAGCACGCTCAGGGCTGGACGCTGGACCGGATGCCGCCGGTGGATCTCGCGGTGCTGCGGATCGGCGTCTACGAACTGCTGTGGGCGACGGACGTGCCGGATCCGGTCGCCATCGACGAGGCCGTCGGGCTGGCGAAGGAGCTGTCGACCGACGACTCGCCGCGTTTCGTGAACGGCGTGCTCGGCCGGATCGGCACCATCGCCGACAGGCTGCGCGCTGTTCTCTGATCGCGCTGTGTTGTAATCGCGCTGCCGCGATCGTGCTGCCAGGGCGCTCTTCAGCATTGACTCTCACGTCAGGCTGGAGGGCGCCCTGTCAGCACGATCGCGGGGCCTGCCGGCCAAAAGGCGCGACTCCAAAAGATCAAAAGACCTTGGTCACCTTCGTCTCGGTCACCTTCGGGGTGGTCGCCTTTGGGGTGGTTGCTTCTCCCTTGGTCACCTAGGCAAGGCAACGTTTCCGGCCCCCCGACCGAAAACGTTCTCACCTTCAGTCCTCTTTGGACGGTCGAGCCTCTGGCGGCAGCACGCCCCAGTCGATCAGCTGCTCGGTGAGCTCGCCGGGGGTCATGTCGTAGATGATCGCCAGCGAACGCAGGTCTTCGGTGCGGATGGAGAGCACCTTGCCGTTGTAGTCGCCGCGCTGGCTCTGAATGGTGGCGGCGTAGCGGGCGAGCGGCCCGACCTTCTCCGCCGGGAGCTGCTGGAGACGCTCCAGGTTGATGACGATCTTCGTGGCGGGTTCGGCGCCCGACGGCACCCGGCCCTCCGGCAGCAGTTCGACCACCGGCACGCCGTAGAAGTCGGCCAGTTCGGCGAGCTTCTGCACGGTGACGGCGCGGTCTCCGCGCTCGTACGAACCGACGACGACGGCCTTCCAGCGGCCTCCGGACTTCTGCTCGACCCCGTGCAGGGACAGGCCCTGCTGCTGGCGGATCCCGCGGAGCTTGGCCCCGAGCGCCTTGGCGTAATCGCCCATCTGGTGGTTCTCCGTTTCCTCACCCCCAACCGGTCGAGGGTGACCGATCCAGGGGACTCCTAGAGTCGAATACTCAGAGTAATGGTTACGCATAGTTGTCACCAGGTCAAGCGGGTGCTTTCGAGAGGCGTTCGTCACCTGGGGCGCGCCACCCGTAAGACTGAGCTCCCGCTCCTGCTAGTGTCGATTCGATTTCCTCGCCAAGCAGGAAGTCGACGTCCTTTAAGGACCCGTCCAGAGAGGCGGGGAAGGAGGTCCGCCTTGTCGTCACGTCCGCGTGGCGCGGCGGAACCGGCGGGAGAGCGTGAGCTGCTTTCGTCCGGCGATGTCGCGCGCACGATCGCCCGAATGGCCCACCAGGTCATCGAGAAGACCGCTCTCGGTGCCGGTGGCTCGACTCCGCCCGTGTTGCTGGGCATCCCCACCCGGGGTACCCCGCTCGCCCTGCGGCTCGCGGACAAGATCGCCGAGTTCTCCGGCATCCGTCCGCCGACCGGCGCGCTGGACATCACGCTCTACCGTGATGATCTCCGCCGCCGTCCGCCCCGCGCGCTCGAACATTCGCAGCTGCCGCCGACCGGTATCGACGACGCGGTGGTCATCCTGATCGACGACGTGCTGTTCTCCGGCCGCACCATCCGCGCCGCCCTCGACGCCCTGCGCGACCACGGCCGCCCGCGCGCGGTCCAGCTGGCCGTGCTGGTCGACCGCGGCCACCGCGAACTGCCGATCCGCGCCGACTACGTGGGCAAGAACGTGCCCACCTCGCGCGCCGAGGGGATCGAGGTTCTGCTGTCCGAAGTGGACGGACGGGACACGGTTCTGCTTCGGTCGTTGAATGAGAGCGCTTCACCAGAAGGAGATCGATCGTGAAGCACCTGCTCGCCACCGACGGGCTCGACCCGGCGCTCGCGACAGCCGTGCTGGACACCGCCGAAGAGCTCAAGCACACCCTGCTGGGCCGCGAGGTCCGCAAACTGCCGACGTTGCGCGGCCGCACCGTGATCACGTTGTTCTACGAGAACTCGACCCGTACCCGCGTCTCCTTCGAGATCGCGGGGAAGTGGATGAGCGCCGACGTGATCAACGTCTCCGCCTCCAGTTCCTCGGTCAACAAGGGCGAATCGCTGCGGGACACCGCGCTGACCCTGGCCGCGGCGGGCGCCGACTGCGTGATCATCCGGCACCCCGCCTCCGGTGCGGCGCAGCGGCTTTCGGGCTGGCTCGCCGAAGCCGGGACGGCGGTCGTCAACGCGGGCGACGGCACGCACGAGCATCCGACGCAGGCACTGCTCGACGCGGCGACGCTGCGAGAGCGCCTCGGCTCGATCGAGGGACGCCGCATCGCGATCGTCGGCGACGTCCTGCACAGCCGGGTCGCGCGGTCGAACATCCATCTGCTGTCCGCGCTGGGCGCGGAAGTGGTGCTCGTCGCGCCGCCGACCCTGCTGCCCGCCGGGGTGGAGAGCCTGCCCGTCACCGTGTCGCACGAACTCGACGCCGAACTTCCCGCGGTCGACGCGGTCATGATGCTGCGGGTTCAGGCGGAACGGATGACAGCCGGGGGGCCAGGGCAGAGCTTCTTCCCGTCTGCGCGTGAGTACTCGATCTCCTATGGCCTCAACGAACGACGGATGAAGCTGCTGCCCGAGCACGCCGTCGTCCTGCATCCCGGTCCGATGCTGCGCGGAATGGAGATCGCCTCGGCGGTCGCCGACTCCCCGGCCTCGGCCATCACCGAACAGGTCCGCAACGGCGTCCACGTACGCATGGCGGTCCTCTACCACCTGCTCGCCAGCGAAGGAGCCACCGCGTGACCACCGTCCTGATCAAGGGCGCCCGACCCTACGGCGAGGGCGACCCGGTCGACGTGCTCGTCGAGGATGGGGTCATCACCCACATCGGGTCCCTCGACACCCCGGCCGACGACGCAGCCGTCGAGGTGATCGAAGCGGGTGGCCAGGTGCTGCTCCCCGGCTTCGTCGACCTGCACACCCACCTGCGCGAACCCGGCCGCGAGGACACCGAGACGATCGCCACCGGTTCGGCCGCGGCCGCGCTCGGCGGCTACACCGCGGTGTTCGCCATGGCCAACACCGACCCGGTGGCCGACAACGCGGTGATCGTCGACCACGTGTGGCGGCGCGGCCAGGAGGCCGGGCTGGTCGACGTGCACCCGGTCGGCGCGGTCACCGTGGGCCTCAAGGGCGAGAAGCTCGCCGAACTGGGCACCATGGCGAAGTCGGAAGCCCGGGTGAAGGTCTTCTCCGACGACGGTCTGTGCGTCGCGGATCCGCTGCTCATGCGCCGCGCGCTGGAGTACTCGACGGCGCTCGGCGTGGTCATCGCCCAGCACGCCGAGGAGCCACGGCTGACCGTCGGCGCCCAGGCGAATGAAGGTGAGCAGGCCGCGCGCCTGGGTTACACCGGCTGGCCCGCTTCGGCGGAGGAGTCGATCGTCGCCCGCGACTGCCTGCTGGCCGAGCACGCGAACGCGCGGCTGCACGTCTGCCACGTGTCCACCTCGGGCACGGCCGACATCCTGAAGTGGGCCAAGGAGCGCGGTACCAAGGTCTCGGCCGAGGTCACGCCGCACCATCTGCTGCTGACCGACGAGCGGCTCGCGACCTATGACCCGGTCAACAAGGTCAACCCGCCGCTGCGCACCGAGTCCGACGCCGAGAAGCTGCGCGCCGCGCTAGCCGAGGGCGTCATCGACTGCGTCGCCACCGACCACGCGCCGCACGCCGTCCAGGACAAGGACTGCGAGTGGAACTCGGCCCGGCCCGGCATGCTCGGCCTCCAGACGGCGCTGTCGATCGTGGTCGAGACCATGGTCCGCACCGGCCTGCTGGACTGGCGGGGCGTCGCGCGGGTGATGAGCGAGCGGCCCGCCGAGATCGGCGACCTGACCGACCACGGCCGTCCGATCGAGGTCGGCGAACCGGCCAACCTGACGCTGGTGGACCCGGATGCCGAATGGACCGTACGGGGTTTCGAACTTGCCAGCATTTCGAGCAACACCCCGTACGAAGGAATGCGGCTCCCCGGCGTGGTGACGGCGACGTTGCTGCGCGGGCGGATCACCGCGCGGGAAGGGAAGATCACGCGATGAGCGACCGGATTCTGCTGACTTTGGCGGTCTTCGCCTTCTTCCTGTTCTGCGTCTTCCTGATGTGGCGCGGCTGGCGCCGCAAGTCCCGGGCGCAGAGCGTCCAGGTGCCGCCGTTCCCGGAGATCCCCGCGGAGCCCGGCGGCGTTGAACTGGAGTCAAGCGGGGTTTACGTCAGCACCACGACGGCGGGGCACTGGCAGGAGCGCGTGGTCACCCGCGGCGCCGGCCTGCGCACCGGCGCGGTCTGGCGCCTGCACGAAGACGGCATCGCCATCGAACGCGGCGGCGCCCCGGACTTCTGGATCCCGCGCGCGGCCGTCACCGGCGTCCGCAAGGACAAGGGGATGGCCGGGAAGGTGATGGGCATCGACGCGCTGCTCGTCGTCACCTGGCTGGCGGGCGACGTCGAACTGGACACCGGATTCCGCGGCGACGACGTCGACGACTATCCACAGTGGATCGAAGCTTTGCAAGAAATTCGCAACGAAATCAAGGGAGGTGCCTGATGAGCACCGCGAACGGCACCAGGACCCCTGCTGCACTGGTCCTCGAAGACGGCCGCGTGTTCCGCGGCTCCGCGTACGGCGCCCGTGGCCGCAGTCTGGGTGAGGCGGTGTTCTGCACCGGCATGACCGGCTACCAGGAGACGCTGACCGACCCGTCCTACCACCGGCAGATCGTGGTCCAGACCGCGCCGCAGATCGGCAACACCGGCTGGAACGACGAGGACGACGAGTCCGCCCGCATCTGGGTCTCGGGCTACGTCGTCCGCGACCCGGCGCGCACCCCGTCCAACTGGCGCTCCAAGCGCACGCTGGACGAGGAACTGGAGCGCCAGGGCGTCGTCGGGATCGCGCAAGTGGACACCCGCACGCTGACCCGGCACCTGCGCGAGCAGGGCGCCATGCGGTCCGGCGTGTTCTCCGGTGACGCGCTGGGCACCGACGAGGAAATGCTCGCCGAGGTGAAGGCCAGCCCGCAGATGACGGGCGCCGACCTCGCCGGCGAGGTCACCACGAAGCAGCCGTACGTGGTCAAGGCGCAAGGGGAGACCCGGTTCCGCGTGGCCGCGCTGGACCTGGGCATCAAGTCCAACACCCCGCGCATGATGGCCGCTCGCGGTATCGAGGTGCACGTGCTGCCCTCGTCGTCCACTCCTGACGAACTGCTCGCCGTCGAGGCGGACGGCGTGTTCCTGTCCAACGGCCCCGGCGACCCGGCGACCACCGCGCACGCGACGGAACTGACGAAAGCCGTGCTGCAGCGGGAAATCCCGCTGTTCGGCATCTGCTTCGGCAACCAGATCCTCGGCCGCGCGCTGGGGCTGGGCACCTACAAGATGCGCTACGGCCACCGCGGGATCAACATCCCGGTGATCGACGTGGCCACCAAACGCGTCGCGATCACCGCGCAGAACCACGGTTTCGCCCTCGAAGGCGAGCCGGGGCAGCGTTTCGAGTCGCCGTTCGGTGCCGCGCAGATCTCGCACTACTGCCCGAACGACGACACCGTCGAAGGTGTCCGCGCGTTCGACGTCCCCGCGTTCTCGGTGCAGTACCACCCCGAGGCCGCCGCCGGCCCGCACGACGCCGCCCCCTTGTTCGACGAGTTCGTGAGCTTGATGGAGAAGAAGGCCGGGCGATGACGGTCACGACCGGAATCGAGCGGAGCCGGATCCGGAATTGCCGGGTGCTTCGGGACGCCGAGCTGGACGGAAACGGCTGACTTGCCTTCAAATGCGGTGCTGCACAGGATCGCGATCGATGAGCTGGAGTCCTGGTTCCTCGGCGATGTCCCCGCGCTGTGTGTCGCCTACCCGAAGGTGCCGCACGACCTCGCGAAACATGCGCGCTATCGGGATCCGGACGGCACCGGTAAGGCTTCTCGGGCCTTGGAGCACATGCTGCAGGCATGCGGCTACCACCGAGACCAGCTGGCCAAGATCACGGCCGCGGAGGCGATAGCGCCGCACATGGATGTAGAGAACAATCGTTCCCAGAGTTTTCAGGTCTTCCGCGACGGTCTGCGGCGCCTGGTGAGTGAGGAAAAGTAATGCCGAAGAGGACAGATATCCAGCACGTGCTGGTGATCGGCTCCGGGCCGATCGTGATCGGCCAGGCGGCGGAGTTCGACTACTCCGGCACCCAGGCCTGCCGCGTACTCCGCGAAGAGGGCCTGCGCGTCTCGCTGGTGAACTCGAACCCGGCGACCATCATGACCGACCCCGAGTTCGCCGACGCCACCTACATCGAGCCGGTCACGCCGGAATTCGTCGAGAAGGTCATCGCCGTAGAGCGTCCTGACGCGATCCTCGCGACCCTCGGCGGGCAGACGGCGCTCAACTGCGCTGTCGCCCTGCACGAGCGCGGTGTCCTGGAGAAGTACGGCGTCGAGCTGATCGGCGCCGATGTCGAGGCCATCCAGCGCGGTGAGGACCGGCAGAAGTTCAAGGACATCGTCCGCACGATCGGCGCCGAGGTGCCGCGTTCGCGGGTCTGCCACGACATGGACGAGGTCCGCGCGACCGTCGCCGAGGTCGGCCTCCCGGTGGTCATCCGGCCGTCGTTCACCATGGGCGGGCTCGGCTCGGGCATGGCGCACACCGACGCGGAGCTGGAGCGGCTCGCCTCCACCGGCCTCACCGAGTCGCCGGTCACCGAGGTGCTGATCGAGGAGAGCGTCCTCGGCTGGAAGGAGTTCGAACTCGAGCTCATGCGCGACCGGCACGACAACGTGGTGGTCGTCTGCTCGATCGAGAACATCGACGCGATGGGCGTGCACACCGGCGACTCGGTCACCGTCGCGCCCGCGATGACCCTGACCGACCGCGAGTACCAGCACATGCGCGACGTCGGCATCGCCGTGCTGCGCGAGGTCGGCGTCGACACCGGCGGCTGCAACATCCAGTTCGCGGTCAACCCGGCCGACGGCCGCATGGTCGTCATCGAGATGAACCCCCGCGTGTCCCGGTCGAGCGCGCTGGCGTCGAAGGCCACCGGCTTCCCGATCGCCAAGATCGCCGCGAAGCTCGCCATCGGCTACACCCTCGACGAGATCCGCAACGACATCACCGGCGAGACCCCGGCGGCCTTCGAGCCGACGCTGGACTACGTCGTGGTGAAGGTGCCGCGATTCGCCTTCGAGAAGTTCCCCGGCGCGGACCCCACGCTGACCACGACGATGAAGAGCGTCGGCGAAGCGATGTCGTTCGGCCGCAGCTTCCCTGAGGCGCTCGGCAAGGCATTGCGGTCCATCGACACCAAGGCCACCGGCTTCTGGACCCGCCCCGACCCCGAAGGCGCGACCAAGGAGTCCATCTTGGACGCCCTGCGCACCCCGCACGACGGGCGGATCTACGAGGTCGAGCGGGCGCTGCGGTTCGGTGCCACGGTCGAGGAGATCCACGAGGCGTCGGGTATCGACCCGTGGTTCATCGACCAGATCGCGCTCATCGGCGAGGTCGGCGCCGAGGTCCGCGACGCGCAGGTGCTGGACGAGCCGCTGCTGCGGCGGGCCAAGCGCACCGGCCTTTCGGACCGCCAGATCGCCGCGCTGCGGCCGGAACTCGCCGGTGAGGACGGCGTCCGCGCGCTGCGCCGCCGTCTCGGCGTGCGGCCGGTGTACAAGACCGTCGACACCTGTGCGGCCGAGTTCGCGGCCAAGACGCCGTACCACTACTCGGCCTACGAGACCGATCCCGCCGCGCAGTCGGAGATCACCGCGCAGACCGACAAGCCGAAGGTGCTGATCCTCGGTTCCGGGCCGAACCGCATCGGACAGGGCATCGAGTTCGACTACTCGTGCGTGCACGCCGCGATCGCCCTGCGCGAGGCCGGTTTCGAGGCCGTCATGGTCAACTGCAACCCCGAGACCGTCTCCACCGACTACGACACCTCGGACAGGCTGTACTTCGAGCCGCTGTCGTTCGAGGACGTCCTCGAAGTCGTCAACGCCGAGCAGGAGTCGGGCACCGTCGCCGGTGTCATCGTGCAGCTGGGTGGCCAGACCCCGCTCTCGCTCGCGAAGCGCCTCGCCGACGCCGGTGTCCCGGTGATCGGCACCTCCCCGGACGCGATCCACCTCGCCGAGGACCGCGGCGCGTTCGGCGAGGTCCTCACCGACGCCGGGCTGCCCGCGCCGAAGTACGGCACGGCGACCTCGTTCGAGGGCGCGAAGCGGATCGCCGACAGGATCGGCTACCCGGTCCTGGTCCGGCCGTCCTACGTGCTCGGCGGACGCGGCATGGAGATCGTGTACGACGAGGAATCGCTCGCCGGCTACATCCACCGCGCCACCGAGGTCACCCCCGAGCACCCCGTGCTGGTGGACCGCTTCCTCGACGACGCCATCGAGATCGACGTCGACGCGCTGTTCGACGGCGACGAGCTGTTCCTCGGCGGCGTCATGGAGCACATCGAGGAGGCCGGGATCCACTCCGGCGACTCCTCGTGCGCGCTGCCGCCGATCACGCTGGGGCGGACCGACATCGAGACGGTGCGCCGCTCGACCGAGGCCATCGCGCGCGGCGTCGGCGTCCGCGGGCTGCTGAACGTCCAGTACGCGCTCAAGGACGACATCCTGTACGTCCTGGAGGCCAACCCGCGCGCCTCGCGGACGGTGCCGTTCGTGTCGAAGGCGACCGCGGTGCCGCTGGCGAAGGCCGCGGCGCTGATCATGACCGGCTCGTCGATCAAGGAGCTGCGCGAGGCAGGGGTCCTCCCGGCCGAGGGTGACGGCGGCCACATGCCCGCCGATTCGCCCGTCGCGGTCAAGGAGGCGGTCCTGCCGTTCCACCGCTTCCGCACCCCCGAGGGGCACGGCGTCGACTCGCTGCTCGGCCCGGAGATGAAGTCCACGGGCGAGGTCATGGGCGTGGACGTCTCCTTCGGCAAGGCGTTCGCCAAATCGCAGGCCGGTGCCTACGGTTCGCTGCCGACGTCGGGCAAGGTGTTCGTCTCCGTCGCCAACCGCGACAAGCGTTCGCTGGTGTTCCCGGTGAAGCGGCTGGCGGACCTCGGCTTCGAGATCCTCGCCACGTCGGGTACCGCGGAAGTGTTGCGGCGCAACGGAATCCCCTGCACCGTCGTGCGCAAGCACTACGAGGGTTCGGCCGAAGGGGAGCAGAACGTCGTGGACGTCATCCTCAGCGGCGAGGTGCAGATGGTGATCAACACCCCGTACGGCAACAGCGGTCCCCGCATCGACGGTTACGAGATCCGCACGGCCGCGGTGTCGCGGGACATCCCCTGCATCACCACGGTGCAGGGCGCGGCGGCGGCCGTGCACGGGATAGAGGCCGTCATCAAGGGCGACATCGGCGTGCGGTCGCTGCAGAGCCTCCAGGCGGCGCTGAAGGCCAAGGCGTGAGCGAGCGATTCGGGGCGCGGCTGGCGCGGGCGGTCGCCGAGAAGGGACCGCTCTGCGCCGGCATCGACCCCCATCCCGGGCTGCTCCAGGCGTGGGGTCTTCCGGTGGACGCGGGCGGTCTGGAGAAGTTCGCCCTCACGGCCGCTGAGGCGATCGCGCCCGAGGTCGCGGTGATCAAGCCCCAGTCGGCCTTTTTCGAGGCCTACGGGCCTCCTGGGGTCGCTGTTCTGGCCAAGACGATGAAGGTGTGCCGGGAGGCGGGCGCGCTCGTCCTGCTGGACGTCAAACGCGGCGACATCGGTTCGACGATGGCGGCGTACACGGCGGCCTTCCTGCCCGGCGGCGCCGAACTCGAGGCGGACGCCATCACGGTGTCGCCGTACCTCGGTTTCGGTTCGCTGGCCCCCGCGCTCGATGTTGCCCAGACGCAAGGCAAGGGTCTGTTCGTCCTCGCGCGCACCTCCAACCCGGAGGCGCGGGGATTGCAGAACGCCTTGCTGCCCAACGGAAAGACCGTCGCGCAGGACATCGTCGACACGGCGGGCGCATACAACGCGGGCGTCGGGCCTTTGGGTGACATCGGTGTCGTCGTCGGTGCCACCATCGCGCCCGGAGAGCTCGATCTGAGCAAGCTGAACGGCCCCGTCCTGGCGCCCGGTTTCGGGGCACAGGGGGCCACCCCGGCCGATTTGCGGGCGCTTTTCGGGCCGGGACTGCCGGGTGTGCTCCCCGCGTCGTCCCGTGACGTCCTCCGGCACGGGCCGGACCCCGAAGCGTTGCGTGCGGCCGTTCGGCGGACCCGGGATTCCCTCGGTCCCCTGGAAAAAGGCCAATAGCAGGCCCGGGAATCCGTCATGACCAGCCACCCCCGCATTGTGGGCCGAGGTAACGGGTGGGTACCGTCGCCACACCCACCCAGATTTGAGAACTACCGGAGGAAAACGTGGCACTTCCCCAGCTGACAGAGGAACAGCGCGCTGCGGCGCTGGAGAAGGCCGCCGCCGCCCGCCGCATCCGTGCTGAGCTGAAGGAGCGGCTGAAGCGGGGCGGTACCACTCTGGTCGACGTGTTGAAGCAGGCCGAGGAGAACGAAGTCCTCGGCAAGATGAAGGTCTCGGCTCTGCTCGAGGCTCTTCCGGGCGTCGGCAAGGTCCGTGCCCAGCAGACCATGGAACGACTGGAGATCGCACCCAGCCGTCGTCTTCGCGGCCTCGGCGACCGGCAGCGCAAGGCGCTGCTGGCCGAATTCAGCGGCGAGTGAGCGGCGCCGGTCAGGACCACCCGGTGAACCCGGGCGCTGACCGCGGCGGTGAGCCGGTGGCGGGAGTTTCTTCCCGGCACCGGCTCACGGTCGTATCAGGGCCTTCGGGGGTCGGGAAGTCGAGCGTGGCGGGGGAGCTGCGCGAGCTGGATCCGGAGATCTATTTCAGCGTCTCGGTGACCACCAGGAAGCCGAGGCCGGGTGAGGTGGACGGCGAGCACTACCACTTCATCGACCGGCCCGAGTTCGACCGCATGGTCGACGGCGGCGAACTGCTCGAACACGCCGAGTTCGCGGGCAATTGCTACGGCACCCCGCGCGAGCCCGTGGAGCGGGCCCTGGCCGCCGGGCGCAACGCCGTACTGGAGATCGAACTCCAGGGCGCGCGGCAGGTCCGGAAGGCGATGCCGGAAGCCCGGCTGGTGATGCTGATGCCGCCGTCGTGGGACGAACTGGTCGGCAGGCTGACCGGCCGCGGCACCGAGAACGAGGCCGCGGTGAAGGCCAGGCTGGCCGAGGCGGAGCGTGAACTCGCCGCCGCCGGAGAGTTCGACGAGCGCGTCGTCAACGCCGACGTGCGAGACGCCGCCGAGCAGTTGCTAAACTTGATAACCGGCGACAACTAAACCGAAGATTCGGAGCACCACGAGTGACGACTCAGGCCACGCTGCACGAAGAGCTCGAAGGCATCACCAACCCGCCCATCGACGATCTTCTCGAGAAGGTCAGCTCGAAGTACGCGCTGGTGATCTACTCGGCCAAGCGCGCTCGCCAGATCAACGACTACTATGCCCAGCTGGGCGAGGGTCTGCTGGAGTACGTCGGCCCGCTGGTCGAGCCGGGCCCGCGCGAGAAGCCGCTCTCCATCGCCCTGCGCGAGATCCACGGCGGCCTGCTCGAGCACACCGAGGGTGAGTAGGAACTCGATGGCCACGGCGGCTGTCGAGGGTGGCCCCGCGCGATACTGCCGAGAACACCCTTGAGTAAACCCAAGATCGTTCTGGGCGTGGGCGGCGGGATCGCCGCCTACAAGGCGTGTGAGGTCCTGCGCGGACTGACCGAATCCGGTCACGACGTCCGCGTGGTCCCCACCGAAGCCGCGCTGAACTTCGTCGGCGCGGCCACCTTCGAGGCACTCTCCGGGAACCCGGTGCACACCGGCGTGTTCACCGAGGTGCCCGAGGTCCAGCACGTCCGCGTCGGCAAGGAAGCCGATCTGGTGATCGTCGTGCCCGCCACGGCGAACCTGCTCGCCAAGGCCGCGCACGGCATCGCGGACGATCTGCTGACGAACACCCTGCTCACCGCCCCGTGCCCGGTCGCCTTCTTCCCGGCGATGCACACCGAGATGTGGGAGCACCCGGCCACCCGCGACAACGTGGCGCTGCTGCGCTCCCGCGGTCTGGTCGTCGCCGAACCCGCCGCGGGCAGGCTCACCGGCAAGGACACCGGCAAGGGACGGCTCGCCGACCCGGCCGAGATCGTCGACCTCGCCCGGCTCCTGCTCGCCGTGCCGAAGGCGCTCCCGCGCGACCTCGAAGGCGTGCGCGTGGTGATTTCGGCCGGTGGCACCCGCGAGCCGCTGGACCCGGTCCGTTATCTGGGCAACCGCTCGTCGGGCAAACAGGGCTACGCGCTGGCCCGTGTCGCCGCCCAGCGCGGCGCCGAGGTCACGCTGGTCGCCGCGCACACCGTCGCGCTGCCGGAGCCCGCGGGCGCGAAGGTCGTCCACGTGTCGACCGCCGAGGAGATGCGCCAGGCCATGCACGCCGAGGCCGCCTCCGCGGACGTCCTCGTGATGGCCGCGGCCGTCGCCGACTTCCGGCCGTCGAACCGGGCCGATCACAAGATCAAGAAGTCCGACGACGCCCCGGATCCCGTAGTCGAGCTCGCGCGCAACGCGGACATCCTGGCCGAGCTGGTGCGCGATCGGACCCAGGGCCAGGTGGTCGTCGGCTTCGCCGCCGAAACCGGGGACGACAAAGGCGGCGTCCTCGACCACGCCAGAGTCAAACTGAAGCGCAAGGGCGCGGACCTGCTGGTGGTGAACGCCGTCGGTGAGGGGAAGGCTTTCGGCACCGAGGACAACTCGGGCTGGCTGCTCGGGGCCGACGGCACCGAAATCCCGATTCCTCTCGGCGCCAAGGCCGAACTGGCGTCCACATTGTGGGACGCTGTTGTGACCTTGATGAAGCGTCGAGAGTCACCGAAGCGATAGTCAGTAGGCTTGAGTTCAAGCTGAGGGGTGCCTAACTTTCTAGGCATCAGACGTCTAGGTGAGGGAGTGACGGGCACCGTGACCGCGTCCACGAGCAGACTGTTCACATCGGAATCGGTGACTGAGGGTCATCCCGACAAAATTTGCGATGCCATCAGCGACTCGATCCTGGACGGCCTGCTGGCCAAGGACCCGCGCAGCCGGGTGGCGGTCGAAACCCTCATCACCACCGGGCAGGTGCACGTCGCCGGCGAGGTGACCACCGAAGCCTACGCGGACATCCCCACCATCGTCCGCGACGTGATCCTGAAGATCGGCTACGACTCCTCGGCCAAGGGCTTCGACGGCAACTCCTGCGGCGTCAACGTCGCGATCGGCTCCCAGTCGCCGGACATCGCGCAGGGTGTCGACACCGCGTACGAGTCCCGCGTCGAGTCCGATGAGGACGAGATCAACCGCCAGGGCGCCGGCGACCAGGGCCTGATGTTCGGCTACGCCTGCTCGGACACCCCCGAGCTGATGCCGCTGCCGATCGCGCTGGCGCACCGGCTCTCGCAGCGGCTGACCCGGGTCCGCAAGGACGGCGTGCTGCCGTATCTGCGCCCGGACGGCAAGACCCAGGTCACCATCGAGTACGCCGGTGACCAGCCGGTACGGCTCGACACGGTGGTCGTGTCCACCCAGCACGCGGACGGCATCGACCTGGAGCAGATGCTCGGCGTCGACGTCCGCGAGCACGTGGTCGCCCCGGAGATCGCCGACCTCGGGCTCGACACCTCCAACGTGCGCCTGCTGGTCAACCCGACCGGCCGCTTCGTCATCGGCGGCCCGATGGGTGACGCGGGCCTGACCGGCCGCAAGATCATCGTCGACACCTACGGCGGCATGGCCCGGCACGGTGGCGGCGCGTTCTCCGGCAAGGACCCGTCCAAGGTGGACCGCTCCGCCGCGTACGCGATGCGCTGGGTGGCGAAGAACGTCATCGCCGCCGGGCTTGCCACGCGCGCGGAGGTCCAGGTCGCCTACGCGATCGGCAAGGCGGCCCCGGTGGGCCTCTTCGTCGAGACCTTCGGCACCGAGACCGTCGACCCGTCGAAGATCCAGGCCGCGATCACGCAGGTCTTCGACCTGCGCCCGGCCGCGATCATCCGCGACCTCGACCTGCTTCGCCCGATCTACGCGCCGACAGCCGCGTACGGCCACTTCGGCCGTCCCGAGCTGAACCTCCCGTGGGAGAGCACGGCGCGGGCCGCGGACCTGAAGTCGGCCGCGAGCGCCTGATCCGTTCCGTGAAGGCCTCCTTGGCTGCTTTTCAACTTAGGTTCCCAAACTTATGACTGGAACCCAAGCTGGAAAGGGTGCTGGACCTGCGGAAACGCGGGTCCAGCACTCCGCCACTGATCATGTCCCTGCCCTGGTGTCGCGTGCTGTGTCGGCTAGACTCGGCGTGCACAACATGGGGTCCAATGGCGACCGCCGCCCAGCGAGCTTGCTGGGAGTTTGTTCATGACGAAAGCTTTGACCCGCCGTCTATCGGGTCGCCGCCTGTCAGAGGTCATCGACTCTGGGGAGTATCCGCAGCTGCGCGCGGTCATTTACGCCAGGGCGTCGAACGCGGTCAAGGGTCGGAAGGTCTCGGTGGCCTCGCAGATCGCGACGGGCCGCAAGTTCTGCTCCCAACACGGCATCGCCGTGGTCGCGGTCCTGGTGGACAACAACCTGTCGGGGTCGCGGTATGCGACCGAGGAGCGCCAGGACTACAACGAGGCGTTGCGGCTGTTGTCGACCGGGCAGGCGAACACGCTGTGGACGTGGGAGAACTCCCGGGCTCAGCGGAACCTGTCGGTGTTCGCCAAGCTGCGCGACATTCTGGAGAAGGTCGGGGGTTACTGGGCTTACGACGACCGTATCTATGACATGAACGATCCGGACGACCGGATCGACACCGCCGAGGACGCCGTCGACGCGGAGCGGGAGTCGGAGAAGATCCGCAAGCGGACCCGCCGGGGTGTCGAGGCCCGCGCAATGGAAGGGCTGTGGGCCGGTCCGCTGGGCTACGGCTACCGGATCGTCTATGACCAGCGCACAGGCGAGGCGCACCGCGAGGTTGATCCGGAGACGGCGCCGATCGCGGAGGCGATCGTGGATCGGTTGATCGAGGAACCGAACGCGTCGGTGCTGGCGCGGGAGCTGATCGAGGCGGGTGTGCCGTGCGCTCGCGGTCATGTGTGGCGGGCAGATCACGTGAAGAAGCTCCAGCACCTGTCGAAGGACGAGCACGGCTGGGCGAAGCTCATCGACTCGCTGTCTGCCGAGCAGCAGGAAGCGGCGTATGAGGCGCTGGTGCGGGCACGGAAGGACACGCCGTCGCAGGTCGCACAGCAGATGAACCGGGAACAGTGGGATCACCCGCTGCCTGGGGAGTGGAATGTGTCCAAGGTCCGCAATATCGCGCTCAGCCCCGTGATCGCCGGGTTGCGGGTGTTCCGCAAACAGATCATCGGCAAGGGCGTCTGGCAGCCGATCATCAGCGATCGCAAACGCGCGCTGATCGTGGCCCGCCTGGGCGATCCGAGCCGCAGCTCGGTGCGCGACGGAACGCGGGTCAAGTACTTGCAGACCGGGATCCTGTTGTGCGGGATCTGCGAGACCCCGACCCGATCCACCCCGCTGCACCGGGCGCGACCCGGCTACCGCTGCCCGTCGGGGCATCTGACGCGGGACATGGAACGCACGGACGCCTATGTGGTGGAGGCGGTGCTGACCCGGCTGGAGTCCGAGGACGCGCGGGAGCTGTTCCGCTACGAGGACCAGGCCGACGAGCTGACGAAGGCCGTGGCGACCGCGCGGGAACTGCGCGCCCGGCTGGACGGGTTCACCGACGCGGCCGCCAGCGGCGGGATCGGGCCGGAACGGCTGTCGCGGATCGAGGCGAAGCTGGTGCCGCAGATTGAGGCGGCCGAGGAACGGGTGCGCCAGATTGGGGTGTCGCCGGTGGTCGCGGACCTGCTCGGCGCGGACGCCAGGACGGTGTGGGCGGGGCTGTCGCTGTCGCAACAGCGGGAGGTGCTGCGGGCGGTGGTCACTCCCCGCCTGCTGCCCACCAAGGGCGGGCGCGCACCGTTCAACCCGGACGACATCATGCTGACCTGGCTGGGTGCCCCGGCAGCCATACCGGGAGTGGACGACTCGTTCGACGACGAAGTGCTGGCCGAGGTCAGCTAAGACGGGGTGGTGCGTGGCCCCGGCACCCAAGGGTGGGTGCCGGGGCCACGTGCCGTCAGCCAACCATCTTGCCCAGGTGGACCCGGCGCACGCTGGGGCCGAAGATGCAGGAGAGCCGGTCACGTTGAGCCGTGGTGAACGGAGGGGCGGTGGCCGCCGCATCTCGGGCGGCTTGGAGAACGGCGGGGGTGAGCACGGAGGCCGGATCGGTGATCGCCGTGCCGGAGCGGGTGTCAGGCACGGCCGGTCTCCCTGCCCTCGGCGGCCCGGTAGCGGGTGTCTCCGGCGGTCTCAGCGGGCACTAGCGGTGACCCCTGGCGGGTGCGGGGGTCTGCCAGCGGGGTGACCTTCCTTTCGGTGGAGATGACGACGCCGAACGCGGCCAGCAGGGTTACTAGGCCGGTGATGACTCCGGTGGTGGCGTTTCCCTGGTCGGTGGTGATCAGTCCGGAGCCGACGAGGCCGGACACGATCGCGGTGAGCGCGCCGACGATGGATCCGGCGATGCGCAGGGGGTAGCGAGACACGTGTGTTTACTCCTTGGGTTTGCGGGGCGGGAGGGAATCGAGGTAGTCGTAGGCGCGGACGAACGCGCGGGCGGTTTTCCAGGCCAGCCAGACGAACAGGACGAGCAGGAGCAGCCAGCCGCCGTTGCCGGTCACGGGATCGTCAGCCACTGGCCCGCGTAGATGCGGTTCGGGTTCGAGATGTTGTTCCGCGCGGCGAGAGCGGAGACGCTGGTGCCGAACTTCGCGGCGATGCCGGAGAGGGTGTCGCCGGACCGGACCTGGTATCGCTGCCCGCCTGCCGTACCGCCGCGGATTCGGATCTGCTGTCCGGCGTAGATGCGGTTCGGGTCGGAGATCCCGTTGAGTGCCGCGAGCGCGGCGACGGTGGTGCCGAATCTCGCGGCGATGCCGGAGAGGGTGTCGCCGGAGCGGACGGTGTAGACCTCGGTGTCGGCCGGTGGTGTCGGTGTCGGCGGAACCGGCTGCGGCGCCGGGCCGCTGCCGCCGGTGACGAGGTCGGACAGCGTGAACTGTCCGATGGTGGCGTTGCGGTCGACGTGGCCGCTGATGCCGGGAACGGTTCCGGTCTGGGTGTGCTGGTGCAGCGCGAGTTTCGGGTGGGTCCAGCCGGGGTTTCCGGGGTTGCCGTTGTAGCGGGCGATCCACAGCAGCACGCCGTCATCGGCCCACCGTGCGGGGTCCAGGACTCGGGTGAACCAGTCCAGGTTCGCGTACACCAGAACCTTGCCGACGCCGGTCGCGGCACGCAGGCGCGCGATGAACCGCGGAACGAAGTCGTTGGCGGCGCCGCGCAGCTCGGCGGCTTCCATGTCGAGCATCGGCGCCAGAGACCCGCTGGTGTGCAGGTTGTTCAGGCGCAGATGAGAGGCGAAGTGATCGGCCTGCGCCTCCGGGGCGCCGGGCCGGGCGAAGTGGTAGCCGCCGGGGACGACGCCGGCGAGGCGGGCGGCCGGGACGCGCGGGCCGCTGGTGCGGTCGGTGTAGCCGGTGCCTTCGGTGAGTTTGAACGAACAGAAGCTGATTCCGTTGCCTCGCACAGCGTTCCAGTCATTGACTGGATTCCAGTGCGACACATCGATGCCGTAGTCGGTCAAGGGGTTGCTGGTCCTTCGGGTGGGCGGTTCATCTGGGCGCGCAGGGCGCCGACTTCGAGCAGCAGCCGCGCGTTCTCCTGGCGCACGGCGGACAGTTCGGTTTTCACGGCCGTGAGTTCGGCCAGGACGTCGCGGGTGTGGGTGGCGCGGTCTTTCAGCAGCGCCTGATACCCGGCGTGCAGTTCGGCCAGCGCCTGGTGATCGGCTGAGGTACGGGCGGTGCGGATAGCGCGGCGGGCCGCGAGCAGTCCGGTGAGGGCACCGGTGGCGGGGCCGAGGATCGCGGCCAGCGCGGTGAGCCAGTCAGGCGTCACGGGCGGCTCCAGGGTTCAGCGGCGGACTCGTAGCGTGAGCTGGTCGGTGAGTCCGTTGCTGGTGTTGAGGGTGCGGCGGTGGCCGATGACGACGGCCGGGATGGGGCCGCCGAGCCCGGACGGGTCGGCGATGGTGACCGGGTCGAGTAGTTGCCCGCGCGGGTCGCCGGTGACGGTGATGTCTTTCAGGACGGTGGTGGGCCGGGCGAGGTCGGCCAGCAGGGACGCCGCGATGGCCTGCGCGGAGTCCAGGGTTTGCCGGAACGGGTTGTCCGGCACGGCAAGAGACCGACGTCCGTAGCGGGCGATCGAGGCGTCATCGGCGACGCGGTGGATCTGGGTGCGGCCGTTGATGATCGGGTAGTCGACGAGCCGGAACGCCGGGGTTCCGTCGCGGAGTCCGTAGCGGAGCGGGCCGCCGCTGTTGTTGACGAAGGTGATCCGGATCCGGTCGTCACCGATGGCTGTGCCGGTGATGGTCAGACCGCTGGTGATCTCGGCGCCGGTGTCGGCGCGGTAGGCGCGGCACGCGGAGTTGTAGGCGTAGGCCGCGTTCCGGTATGCGCTCTCCTCCATAGTCGAGAAGGTCTGTGTGGAGACGGGACACCGTTTTTGCAGGGTGATCACCCGAGTGCTGGTGCCGGTGGGCGTGGCGAGTTCGTCGACGGTGGCGGTTTCGTAGACGTTGGCCCACAGTCGGTGTTGCAGCCGGGGCGTGACCGACATGGTGATCTCGTTGCGGACCGAGTCCAGCGACGTCGACAGCGACAGCGCTTTGAGCTCGCGGGCGGCGGTCAGAGTCGCGACCGGTGGACGGCTGGCCAGGGACCGGACGGTGTCCCGGTTGAGGAACCGGAACCGGCCGTCCTCGGTGAAGGTGATCACCCCGAACTCCGCGCCGACGGCCTGCTTGAGCACGTCGAACGAGTCAGCGGCAACGACATCGGGCAGGCCGGTCATCCAGTTCAGGCCAACGTCGATCTCCGCCTGCGGAGTCCAGGAGGCGGTCCAGTCGGTGGGTGCCTGGTCCGCGCGGCTGATCTGCATGCACGCCACCGGCACGGGGGCTTTTGCCGAGACGGACGCGAACTCGGTGGCAGTGAAGGAGTTGATCGTGACGGCGGCCGTGGCGCCCGCGCCCGCCGTGCCGTCAAGCAACCAGCGCGTGTCGACCTGCTTCGCGTCCGGCCGGTACCGGATCCACAGGCCGACCCGGTGCCACGCCGCTGGCCCGGTCAGTTGCGGGCCGTTGAGAGTAGCGACGACAGTGGAGCCAGAGTAGATTTTCGCCCACAGTTGCCCGGTTGGGCTGACACCGACCTGGTAGGTCGCACCGGCGATCGTGGCGACGTAGGAGCCGATTTGCAGGATTGTGCCGTCCCGTTGTGGTGCGAAGGTGTTGGACGCTCCTGCCTGGCACCAGAACTCGAACAGGTATCCGGTGTTGGCCGCGCCGGGCAGGAACTGCCCGGTTGCCAGAGCCGAGGTGTTCGAGGCCATGGCGGGTATGGCGTTCGCGGCCAGCATTCCGAACGGGCCGGGAATGAACGGCGGAACTCCTGCGGCGTATGCCTGCCCTACTCCGATGTTGGTTTGGGTGGCGACGTCGGCGATGAGTCCGCCGTGGCAGGTCATCGAGAATAGGCATCCGGGTCGTGGTGGAGGGGATGCGTAGATTCCGTTGCGCCGCAACACATAGTCGATAACCCACTGTGTGTTGATTCGTTGCTGATACGGCCACTCGCCGGTGTTGTACGCCTGTTCCTCGTCCTGTGCGACGGGAGGCAGCGTGATCGAGGCGCGCAGCTTCTCCGCGGGGTCAAGCGCGGAGAGGGACACGGTCCGGTCCGCTGCGGACAAGGTGAGCGTCCGGGTGGAGCCGGTGAACTGGCGCGGCAGCTCACGGCCGCTACTGGTGAGAAGCCCGATATCGCAGGTGACGTCGGCATCGACGAGCTGTTGTTCGGTCAGGGTTGAGTCCGGCCGGTAGGGGCTGAGCATCTGGGCGATATCGCGGGGGTCGCCGGGGCGCTGTCCGGCGAGTGTGGTGGTCAGGGTGGCGGTGGTGTAGCCCTCGATGAGGGTGCATTCTTCGGGCAGGTCACCGGTGATCTGGCGGTCGATGACGATCTCTTCGGCCACAGTGGACAGGTTGGCCAGCGGGTGGTTGAACCCGTGGTCCCAGCCCACCAGCAGCCGGGCGCGCGGTGCGCGCTCGGGCGCGGTGACGGCGTCGGCCATCGCCTGGGCGGCGGCCGGATCGGCAGGTGTCTGCAACGGCTAGACCTCCTGAAGGGTGAGGGTGGTGGAGAACGAGCCCGGAAGCGGATAGGTCCAGGGCAGGGAGTCCAGAAGCACGACGGCCGCGCCGCCTCCGGCAGTCCAGGGCGGCACGGCTGTGCCGGTCGTGATCGACCAGGCCGACGTCGTCACCGTCCCGGGGAGCTCCCGCGCCAGCGCGGGCCGAACCGCCGCCGCGCCATCGGTCGCCGGGATGGTCAGCGACATGCGGGCGCCGTCGGAGCCGGGTACGGATGCGGTTCCCTGCACGGTGGTGCGGACTCCGCCCGCGCTGTCGAGGACGAACGCGGCGAGTGACACCGGCATCGTGGCGGCCACGCTGGCGGTGAACGTCACCGTCTCCGCCGGGAGCACCGGAGTGGGGGCGACGGCCGACAGTGAACCGCCGCCGCTCGGGACGACCCACAGCAGCGCCGACGACCCGACCGTGACCGGCGTACCGGGCGGCACCAGCGGCGCCTGCCGCCACACCACACCCCCGACAGCGGTCGCGATACCGTCCGCGGCGTGCTCCACCGCGCCGGCCGTGGCCACCTGAACCGGCAACCTGTTCGGCTCGGCCGGATCGAGCAGCCACAACGGTCCGGGAACAAAACCGTTGTGCAGCAACGACAACCAGCCCCGTAGCTCCGTGTCGAGATAGGGCCACGACAGCGTCCACGTGCGCCGCATCCCAAGCCGGTCCAGGGTGGGGCGCCCGGTCAGAGAGCGGTGCAGCCCGCCGAAACGGACCGGAACCATCTCCGGCGGGCCGCCCAGCGACGGCGACGGCAGGGCCTGGAGCCCGCCGAGCGGCCCGAGCCAGAACACCGGATCAACCATGCGGCTCACCCCCCAGCGCTTGGTCAGCGGCGTGCGTTGGCCGTGTTCACCGCGTTCACGAGCCGGGCGGTTCCGTCGCCGTCGACCCGCAACCGGGCGCCGTCCAGCGCGAGCAGCACCCCCGCCGTCACGGCGGCCGAGATCGACGCGGCATCCAGTGCGGACGTCCCCGGGAACACCGGCCGGACCGGTACGGACGTGTGGCCGTTCGGCGCTGGTGCGGCGCCGAGGACGGGTGATGTGTCCACGTGCAGGGTGTTGGTGAGGCCGGTCAGGTAGTCCCGGATCTGGGGTTCGCCGTCTTCCAGCCCGCTCAGCAGACCGCGCATGATCAAACGGCCGTTCGCGGTAAGGAGGACCCGGTCCCGTGCGGGTGGTCCCTTCCACGAGGTGATCCAGTTGGTGAGTTCGCCGAGCCGGTCTTTCACCCAGCCGAACCCGGAGGTGAGGCCGTCGACCAGACCGCGGATCACGTTCCGTCCGGCCTCCCACAGCAGGGATCCGACGTTGCCGAGCGCGCCGAGGATGCGGCCGGGAATGCTGGCGACGAGATCGAGCACGCCACCGATGCTGTGCTGAACGATTCCGGTCATCATTCGCCAGGCGCCAGAGACGATGTTCTGCACGCCGGTCCACGCCTGATCCCAGTTGCCCGAGATCAGGCCCGTCACCACGGAGATGACGCCGGAGATCACTTTCAGCGCACCGGAGATGATCTCCACGATCGCGGAGAACTTGCCCTTCACCAGGCCGAATAGCTCCAGGATGATCGGCATCAGAAGCTGGCTGATCTGCTCGATCAGCGGGGTCAGCGCGACGGCGAGCTGGGTGAACAGACCGGCGGCCTGCACGATCACCGGCAGCAGCGACGTCACCAAATCGAGCAGCGGCGGCAGCAGCCCGGACACGAGTTGCAGCAGCGGCGGCAGGATCGGCAGCAGCGCGGTCACGATCCCGAGGAACGCTTCCGCCAGCGGCGGGATCACCGGCAGCAGCGCCGCGAGAATCTGTCCGGCGATCTCGCCGAGCAGCCCGCCGACCTCCGACAGCACCGGCGTGGCCGCAGCCAGCGCGGTCGATACGACACCGGCGAGTTGCTGGATTGCTTGCACCACAACGGGAAGCACCGGCATGACCGCGTTCAGCGCGGCCAGCAGCACGGAGGTGAACACTCCGCCCAGCGCGGACAGCACCGGCAGGACGGCCGAGAGGGCTTGCAGCAGCGCGCCACCGAGTTGCCCGATGATCGGCGACAGCGCGGTCAGCAGCTGCCCGAGCGCCGGGGCCGCGAGCCGTAGCGCCTGCACCAGGAGCCCGCCGAACTGCGTGATCAGCGGGGCGAGCGTCCGCGCGAGTTCCACCAGGGCGGGAGTCAGCTCGGTGACCGCCGCGCCGAGCGCTCCGCCGAGCTGCCCCACCAGCTCCGCGACGGCCGGGGCCAGCGCGCCGACGATCGGGGCCAGCGCGGCAGCCGCCGGAACCAGGACCGCCGCCAACGCCTGGGCCGCCGTGCCCAGCACGGGAGCCAAGGCGGCGAGGACCTGGCCCAGCGGCGCGATCGCGGGGGCCAGTGCGGCGAACGCCGCCCCGATCATCGGCCCCAGCTGCGCAATCGCCGGGGCGATCGACGTGACGATGGCCTGACCGAGCGCGACGAGAACCGGCATCAAACCCGTGGTGACCGCGTGCAAGCCGTCGAAGATCTGGCCCAAGGCCCGCGCGCCCTCGGCGGAGCGCACGAACTCGGCCATCTGCCCGGTGACGTCGACCAGGACCGTCAGCAGCCCTCCGCCGCCAGTACTGGCGGCGGAGAACACCGCGAACACGACCTGCCCCAAGTTCTTCAGAACCGTGACCAGGTCACCCACAGCCGACAAACCGGCCGAGAGCCAGTCGCGGAGCTGCCCGGACTCGCGTGCCGCCGCGATGAAGTCGGCGAACTTCTGCGCACCGTCGGCGAGGCCGGAGCCGAAGCCGGGCAGGAACTCCGCGCCCACGGCGGCGATATCGCGCAGCCCTTGCAGGAACGGCTGCACCGCCCGTGAGAGCTCGTGCATGGTCGCCGACGTGTTGCCCAGGATCGAGCCGACGTCGGAGATCGTGCGGCCTTCGCGGGCGAACGCGGCGAAGCCCAGCGCGCCGGCGTTCAGGCCCTCGGAGATCCCGCCCAACCCGTTCCGCAGCAACGGCAGATACGTGCCCGACAGGGCGGTGATTTCCGAGGCCAGGCCGGTGAACAGCCGTTGCTGGACCTCTTGCCGCAGCCCGAGGAATTCCGGGCGCAGCGCGCGGACCGCGTTCGCGGCCGCCGCCATCGCGGGCGGAAAGTCCTTGATTGCCTCGGCGTACTTCTTCGGATCCTCCTGCTTGAGCGCATCGGAGAAGCCGGACACACCGAGCTTCAGCGTCTGCAGGATCGCCACGGCCGCGAGACCGGCCGCCGGAACCGCCAGCAGCGACCCCGACGCCGTGGCCGCGACCGACCCGAGGCCACCCAACGCGGTCACGGCCTGCCCGGCACCCGCCGCCATCGCCCCGTACTTCAACGTGGCCAGGCCGACCGCGCCCGAGTGCAGCGCTATCGCACCGGTCGCCGACCGCATCCGCGAATCCACGTCCGACAGGCCGCGGATACTCGCGCCGACCGACTTGTCCAAGACGACCTTGAGCGTGATGTTCTGCTCGTCGAGGCGCCGTTTCAGCGCGGCGAACCGGGTTTCGGCCGGTTCGGCCTCCAGCTCGGCCAGTAGCCGGATCGCGGTCTGATCGCCTTCCCGGGCTGCGGCGCGCAGCTGCTCGCGCAGGAGCGCGGTTTTCACCTCGGCCGACAGGCTGACCTTGGGGGCCTGCCCTTCGGCCTCACGGACCTGATCGCGCAGGTGCCGCCCGAGGCCCTGGAGGGACGGCATGATCTTGAGATAGGCGTGAGCAACCGAGGTCACGGGCGTTCACCACCCGGACGAAGGTCAGAAGCTCGTCAGATCGACCGTTACGTTCCGTCGCCGTATGTACACTGGTCGCCGTGACTCGGGAGGTGGAGGCGAGGCTGGCGGTCGTCGCACAGGACGTGCGGAGAGGCACGCGGGGGCCGGGTGACCTGACAGACGTCTTCGCGGGTGCCGTGGTGTATGTGCAGCGGCCCGAGCAGCCTGGACTGTGGGTGACCGATCTGGGCGAGCGCGGCCGGTGGATGGTGGTGTTCTCCACGCTGGAGCGCCTGGCCCGCCACTCCGGGGAGTGTGACTACCTGTCCACCACCGGAGCTGATCTGCTGGAACTCGTCCCGCCGGGCATCGGTCTGATGGTGGATCCCGATGACGAGCATCGGTTCCCCATCCTGTCGCGCATGGCGCCCCCGGACGTCGTCGCGAGGACATGGGCGCAAGCAGGGAAACGGCCTCCGCGACTCGATATCACCGGATAGCGACGCCGAGGCTGGAAATGGAGGGGGCTCCACGATGGATGGTCCAGGTTTTCACGTCGAGATCGAGGTACTGGAAGGCGCCTCAACGAGCATGAGCCAGATCGTGCACGACCAGGAGAGTTTCGAGCTGCGCGGCCTGTGCGGCGAGCCGCCGCTGTACGGCCACGACGGTGTGCACGCCGCGCTGGCCGAATTCTGCGGTAGCTGGAGCGTCGGGATCGACGCACTGTCCGACCGCGCGAGCGACCTCGGCGCCCTGCTCGACAAGGCCGCCCAGGCATATCGCGCGGTCGAGCACGACAACGTCGGCGCCTTGAAGACCGATCCGGGCATCGACGCGATCACACCGGGCGCGGCACCCCGGATCGGTGGCCGCTGATGGCGGAACTGGGCCAGACAACCGACCCGAAAGCACTGATCCCCGGCGACCCGCCAGCGGTCTATGAGAACGCCCGAGTCCTCGGGGCACGGGCGCGCTCAGCGGGCGCGGTCGGCGATGCGTTGAAGCGGATCGATACCGGCGGATGGCGTGGCCCGGCTTCAGACCGATTCCACGAAGACCACCAGACGGAAGTCCCGCGCTGGCTGCAAGCAGACGACTCGCTCGATAACGCCGCACAAGCCCTGACCGCCTACGCCGACACCTTGGCGTGGGCACAGGGCCAGGCCGCCGAAGCGATCGCCCAATGGCAGCAAGGCGAGACCGCGACCCAGCAGGCCAAACAGGCACACGACCACGCGGTGGCCGACGCGCAGACACGCACACGGGCCAACGCCGAGCGCGGAGACCCCACCGTCGTCCAACCGCCGGCGTTCACCGACCCCGGCGAAGCCCTACGGCAGGCGGCTCGCGAGATTCTGAACCGGGCGCGCCAGCAACTGGCCGAGGCAGGCGACCGGTGCACGGCAGCCCTGCGGGTCGAGTCCGCCCTCGCACCCCAAGACTCGCGCAAGCAAGCGGACGCCAACTTCTACGGCGGTATCTGGGACTCGATCTCCGGCGCCGGTGAAGCACTCTGGGGCGCGATCTCCGACCCAGGCGGAACAGTGGCAGCGATGGCGCACAACGTCATGCACCCCGTCGAAACCTTCAAAGCCATCACCGCCTGGGACGACTGGGCCAACGGCCACGGCGACCGCGCCCTCGGCAAGATCACCGGCGGCCTGCTCCTCGGCCTCGGGTCAGGAAAACTCCTCAAAGACTTGGTCGGCAGGAAACACCACGACACAGACACGCCGCCCGAACATCGCCCCGGCACCCCTGCCAGCACACCCGAAGCCCGGGTTGAGAGGGTCCAGCAGGGCATCACGGACGACCGTGGCAACCTGCTCGGCGTGGAGGACAGCAAAGGGGTACGCCTCATCGATGAGGCGCAGCTCAACCAAGTCCGACAGCACTTCCACGACAACCTCGGTGCACCAACGAAGGTCTATGAAACACCGAAAGGAACGGTGGAATTCTGGGAGATCAGCACTGATCCTAAGCAGCAGGTCGTCTACCGGACATACAGCGGCTCAGGGGGCGCCACCATCGACATCAACGGCGTATCAGGCGTTGACATGAAACGATTCCACATAAAGTGAGCTACTGATGAATGCAGACGAGAAGTACCAGGAAGAACTCGACTACTTTACCGAGTACGCTCAAGGCGACTGGGTTCCCATTAACTACATCTTTGTTTCGGCAAGCAATCTTTTGGGCGCCGGGGCAAGCTTGCAACAGATCACCGAAGTTGCCGAACGAATGTTCAAAGACCTGTTCGCCCGGAACGTATGCGTTGGCGACCTCACGCAGCAGGACCCCGGTTTCGAGGCATGGAAGGGAACGGCCAGCGAGTGGATTCAGCGAATCCGCGAAGACGTCGAAAAACGCGGCGACATTCCCGACCCCGGTGAATTCGGATGGCTGCACATCCCGGAATAGTCGAGCACCGTCGGCGCGGCCAACCCGGTATCGCCGACGGCATTGGGGTCAGGTGCCGCGCATCCACTGGGCGATTTCGCGCAGCGGCTTCAGCTCCGCGCCATCGGGGCCGGGCGCGGTTGTCGGCTTAGTGCGCACGCCGCGCGCAGGCGGCCTCCAGGTGTCCAGCGGGCTGGAGAGCTGGTCATCGGTGACGTCCTGACCTAGCGCCACGGCCACGGTCGCCCACAACGCCGTGACCCGTCGTTCGATCGTGGCGAGCACGAGTTCAGCGCGGGTCATCGCGCCGTGCGGGTCGTGCACTCGCCAGACCGCCGCATCGTCGGGCAGGTGCGTAACCAGCGCACATACCCGCCGGTAGGACAGGAGCCCGCGGTAGAGGTCGAGAAGATCGACCCCGTACCGCAGCAGGTCTGTTTCGAGGGCTTCGGCGGTCGCCTCATCGGCTAGGAGTAGGGCGACCGTTAGGGGTTTCCCCGCCCCAGCTCCTTCATGACGACGGCCGAGAAGTCTTCGGCGTCTGCGGCTGTGGTGGCCAGTCCGCGCCACTTGGTGTACTGGTCGGGTCCGAGGATGAGTTTCAGCGCGGTCAGGTGCTTGCCGTCTTCCTCGGCTTCGAGGGCTTCGAGCGGGAACCGGTCCGGGCTGGGCAGGGTGAACCGTTTGCCGCGCCAGGTCACGGCCAGGTCTGTGCTGGGCGAGGCGGGCTTGCCGGTTGCTTCCGCGCGCTGTCGAGTCGCCATCAGGTGGTGTGTGCTCCTTCAGTGAGTGTGTTCGGAACTGTCGTTGCGGTGTGGGCGCTGACTAGCCGAGCTGGCTTAGCGTCACTTCACGTGCGGCTGGTCCTCGGTGATCACGTCGAGCGCTCCAGTGGTGACCGCAGGTGCCCCGAACAGCACAGCGGGATCGTCGGTGAGCCACACGGCGATGTAGGTCTTTCCCTTCGGCGGCGCCAGGGCGGAGAACTTCATGCCCCAGCGCGCTTCCTGGGCGCGGCCCCACTGAGCATCCTCGGTCTCGGACACCTCGGCGCGCGGCAGGTACAGGCGGTGGTGATAGCTCTCGGTGTCGGAGATGTTGTCGATCCAGTCGACGCAGAGCGCGCGGACGTCGCCTTTGGGGATGGAGCTGATTTCGGCCCGGTAGACCTTGGGGGTTCCGGTGCCGACGGCGGCGAACTTCATGCCACCGAAGTACGCGCTGAGCACTTCGCCCTTGGTTTCCTGGAACACCGAGGCCACGGTGAGTTCCTGGGACTTGTAGATGTAGCGGGCGGGGGTGAGTTGCTGCCAGTGCTCGGTGCCTTCTTTTTCGACTTTGCGGGCCAGGGTGGTGCCGTCCGGGGTGGACAGCCCGAGGCCGACCCACGGGGCGGCGAGAGGTGCGATGGGGTCGGCGGGTTCGGGGGTGTCCGCTGGTGCGAGTGACACCTCACCGGTACCGGGGACGCGGACGAGCGCGGAATTCATTGCCATGTATAGGGAACCTCAGATGGTGGGGGTGCGCGCGAAGACTGCGGCGGTGCAGGTGGCCAGCGGTGCGGCCGTGTGTGGATCGATTCCCGCGAGTGGCGCGGCGATTGGTTCGGATCGGATGATCAGGCCCGCTGGTGCGGGTGTGCAGAGCAGGCCGAGCGCGAGCGCGGCGAGGGCTTTTGAGGTGTGCGGGCTGTGGTGCCAGGCGGTCAGCCGGATGACGGCACGTTGCACGGCGGGCCAGGTCCAGGTGTGGCCGTCCTCGGCGACGAGCAGCCACGGCAGCGATGGCGGTCCGCCGTCCGGGCTCGTGCCGGTCTCGGTCGAGACCTGGACCCGGTCGGCGACCGCGAGGCCCTGGCCGGCGAGCGGACCGCGCAGGCGCCGCACGACCAGCCCGGCGACGTCGACCGGTACCGGTACAGGACCCGTCACGTGCCGTCGTCCTGTTCACTCTCGACCGACAGGCCCGCGGTTTCCGCCGCGCGTTTGAGCAGCCCGTAGCGTGCTTCCATCCCGAGTCCTGCGGGGTGGCGGATGGCGACCGACCAGCCCACACGGTCGGTGTCAGGGTCGGAGTAGACCTCGATCGGCAGTGGCTCGCCCGAGGTCACCACGTGCCCGGACGTGCGGGCGGTCTCGCCGACCTTCTCAGCAACGGCCCGGGTCTCTTGCTCGAACTCGGCGGAGTGCAGGAGTTCCGCGACGGCGGCGTAGTCGATCGTGATGCGTTCCAGGGCCATCTGTTCAGCCCTCCACGTGGGTCAGGGTGAGTTCGTAGTGGACGTAGCCGAACCGCGGTGACCACCGCGCCGGTTCTCCGGACACCTCGAACGTCCGCCCGTCCCATTCGATCCGTTCCCGCGTGGTGACCGGTGCGGCGGTGAACGCTCGCCAGCTGGTGACCACCGCCTGACGGCCGGGCGCGGCCAGTTCGGTCGAGCCGCCCGGCTGCATAAATCCGGCTACAGTCCGCCGGGGCGCGTCCGGGCCGTAGGTGAGTCGCGGAACCGGGTTCTCGTACTCGTCCGGCACTGGAACCGGGGTGACGACGATCAAGCGGTGAGGCAGTTGCACGACGTTTACCGCCCAGCTTGCTAGACGGTCCAGATGGTGAACGCCGCACGCGGTGCGGGCACCGGCGGGCGCAGCAGATCTAGTTCGTCGTCGGTGAAGTAGAGCCCGCCTCCGGCGTGCGCGGCGGTCCGGGAATGCCCGCCCACCGTCTCGGAGGCGTTGCCATCAGGTGGCGAGGCCAGCGCCCGGAGAACGGCCGTGCAGATGACACCGGGCGCGGTGTCCGGTGGCGGGGGGGGGGAGGGGGGGGGCGGCTGTCTGAACCGCGACAGCACGGTCGTTCAGAGAACAATTCGGGGTGCCTCCTTCTTTCCAAGGAGAGTGGATTCCGTGTAGGGTGGTACG
>NZ_JBVJCE010000002.1:195486-226371 GCF_055588925.1 Amycolatopsis sp. NPDC041971
GGGGGTAGGGGGGGTTAAGAAATGGGATGAGGAGAGCCGGATGAGGAAGGGCCGCAGGGTTTTTTTGTTGGTTGGCCCCCCCACCCCCCCCTCCCCCCCCCCCCCCCCCCGCGCCGACGCGTCCGCTAAGAGCACAGTTACGCGTGCCCGTTGCTCGACAGTGAGCGCGACTTCAGTGCGAGCTTGTACGTCTTCGAGCGTCGCGAGCGGGACACGCCGAGGCTCTGGCACTCACACCACCTCCGACTACATCCCGGTATCTTGGTTGTGATCGGGGTAGACATGACTGCCGTCCTAGACGGCAAGATTGGATATCCAGGTATGTCGTCGGCTCTCTTTGTAGCCCCTGCGGTCGTCTTCGCCGCTTGTTTCCTGAGCGCGATGCTCGTGTGTGTGTTTATCGTCAAGCACACTGGCAAGACCGAGGGCTTGTCTCACTTCGCGGATGTGATCCGCGCGTTTTGGCGTCGTAAGGGTTAGTTGTCGCCCGCTTCCTTCGGTGGACGTCCGCCAGCGGCGCGGACCCCGAGCTCCCCGGGCAACTGCTTGAGTGCGTCGGCGGTGGCCTTGTCGGTGACCTCGGCCTCACCGTCGACGAAGGTCACACCGAGGTCGTGCACGGTCAGCGCCGGGTACTTCGTGCTGGTGAACTTCATCAGGCACCCGCCACGGTGAGGCCGGTGATCTTGCCGTGGGCGTTCTCCGGCCCGTACTCCAGCCCGATCTCCCCGTAGATCTGGGCCTTGTCCACCGAGCCGGTCTTGGCCAGGGGTTCGGAGAACAGGAAGCCCTTGCCGGGCGTCTCGAGCAGCACCGGCGCGCACTGGTCCAGGGACACCACTTCGACGGCATCGGCGGGCATGTAGCGGTTGAGCATCACGTTCAGCGTGCCGAAGTCGGTTTCGATGGTCGTCAGGGAGACACCAGCGACGTTGCGGGTCTGTTCGCGATAGTTCTTCTTCGTGATGAACTCAGTTGTCAGCTGCCGTTTCTGCCACGCCCCGCACATCAACGTGGCTGTCTCCGACACCTGGATGCCGCCGCTCGTCCAGACCTTTTGCAGCAGGTCCAAAACCATCGCTTCCGTCAGCGGTGCAGGGGTGGCGTTGGTGATCACGTTCGTCTTGGTCGCCTCCAGGATCCCGCGCGTCTTGCGGACCTTGGAGTTGTCGGTGGGTTCCTGGAACGTGCCGGTGATGAACCCGGCTTCGACGTCGCGCCCGATCTGGATCAGCGCTTGACGGGTCTGCCAGTCCATTTCGTTCACGACCGGGTTGGTGCCGCCGATCGACGCGGCGTTGGGGTTGGCCGAGCCGGTGCCCGCGAACATCTGTTGCGTGGCCTGGCGGGTGTAGGTGACGCCGATGGTTTCCTGGTGGATCTCCAGGACGTTGCGGTCGGTGCCCCGGACGCGGGTGTCCGGGTTGGGCGCGTCCGCGCCTTCGGCCCGCTGCCGGTTGGCGTCCGGGGCGCGCAGGTCGTAGACCTGCCAGGTGTGCACGACAGCGTTGGCGCGCTTGCCGCCGGTCAGGCCACCGATGGCGGACAGGAACGGGGTGTCGGTCGGAGTGAGGGCGAACAGTTCGCCCACGAAGTTCGGTGCGTTGTAGGTGTTGGCGATCGCGGCCACACCAGGCATAACGGTCTCCTCAAAGGGTGTACGGGTGGTGTGCCGCCCATGCGGCCGGGAACAAGCGCGTTAGCGCTTCTGAGCTGCCTGTTCGGCGAGGCGCTGATTTTTCAGCGTGATCGCGGTGGCCCAGTCGCCGCGCTTCTCCGCGTCGGCGATCTGCGAGTCGTAGCCCGCCGGGCCGGACTGCCGCGCGCCTTGCGACGGGTCGGGCGCGGGCCGGCGAGGACCGGCCGGTGCACCGGTCCGGGCGAGGTGCGGGCGGGCGAGGAGAACCGCGGCGAGGTCGGCCGCAATGGCGGTGGTGTCGATCTCGCCATCGGTGCTGACGTAGCGGTCGCGGTCGTCGAGGTAGCGGGGTGCGTCGGTCGGATCCGCCCACCCCGACGCGGCGGCGCGGATCTCCGCGTCCACCGCCCGCCGCCGCAACACGGCCACCTGTTTCTCGGCGGACTCGGCGCGCTTCGCGGTCTTCTCCGCGTCGGTCTGCTGCTCGGCCTCGATCGCGTCGAGCTTCGCCGCCTTGCTCTTGTGGTCCTTGGCGGTCTTCTCGGCCTTGCTCAGCTTGGCCTGAGCCTGCTCGAACAGGGCCTTATAATCCACTTCGGCGGCCTGTCCGGTCTCGGCCGGTGTGCTGGCCTGCCCGGTCTCGGGTGGGGTCGTGCCGGGCGCGGTCGTGCTCGGCTCCGGCGGGGTCTGCGAGGTGGGGGCGTTGTCGCCGGGTACGCGGGAATCAGTCACTACCTGTCCTCATGGAGATGCACTGAGTGCCGTCAGAGGCACGTATGAAAAACTCGTGGCGTGAACGCCAAGCCGACGCGAACACAGGCCGCCGTGGCCGTCCTTGGCGCATGCTCGGTCGGAGCTCAAGTCGTCGCCGGTGCCAGCAACGGAATCACGACATGGCAGCTCACCTGGATGCTGGCCGCCATGATCACGTTCGCAGGCGGCGCGATCGCCGCTGCACCTTCAAAAAAAACGTGCAGAAAATATCTGTGCAGATAATTCAACGCTTCGACGCGTTGAACAGCGCATATGCCGATCTGGCTATGGCCTACTTGGAGCTTCGGTGCGCGGACGTAGGGCATCCGCCACGATCCATTGCCGATGCGTCGTACCTCCGGCGCCGGGGGTTCCGAGCATGAAGGTGACGAACCCGACCCAGTGACCTGTGGTCGTTGCGATCCAGGCGCTGAGCGTTCCCGGCACGAGCCCAGTGAGGTCCAGTCCATCGGGGACAGCCGCCTTAGGAGCCCCGATCGGGAAGACTCGGCGCAGGTCGACCCACACCGGTTGACCTGGATCAACCGTGTGCAGATACGGCACCCCTCCACGATCGGACATGTGTTCGATTATGCAACGCCCTGTAGCGGCAGCCATGCGGCCTGAGCTGCGGTGACACGGCTTGCGCCTGGTATGCCGACGATGGCCAGCCAGCGTTAAGACGCGCTTGCCGGTTCGCGGAACTGCACCGCCAGCGCGGGCCGCAGCCGTGACCCGGCAAGCACGCTCGGCCGCTCCTGTTCCTGACGGTCCGGCAGCTCGGCCGGATCACGATCCCGCGTCGGGCCGTTCTCGGCCGCGTCGTCTCGGTCGGCGTGCGGGGTGTCGGCCTCGCGGTCCTCGGTCTCCATGTCCCGGATCTGCGCGTCGGAGTAGCCGAGTGCCCGGCGCGCGGAGCGGCGCGGCAACAGCTTGTCTGCCGAGTACAGCTTGACCACACCGTCGGCCTGGGCGGCGAACGTCGGGGTAGCGGGGTCGACCCACTGGGTTTCGACCCGTAGTGCTTCGTCGGGCACCTTGCCGTCGCGCACGTGCAGGATGCGCTGCGCCACGCGGTTCCAGCCGCTGCCGAAGGACCGTTGCCGTCGTTCGGCCCGTTTGATGTGACGGGACTCCGACGACCGGATCCCTTCGGCGCTGGCGGGGTTCTCGGTGCTGTAGCCGAGGAAGTGCGGGGGCAGGCCGGACAGGCTGGCGACGAGGCGGGCGAGGGTGTTGAGGGTGTTGTGGAAGTTGGCCAGGTCGGCTTCGGGGAACTGGCCGACCGCCACGCCGTCATCCTTCGGTGATTTCGAGGACGCCCAGAGAACGCCGGCGACAGCTTCCCATGGGGTGAGCGGGTTTCCCTTGCTGTCAACGAAATCGTCTTTGTCGAAACCGAGCGCGTACCGTCGCGGCATCGCGTGGAACTCGGCGGACACCATCATGTCGGTGGCGATCTTGCAGGCCGCGTCCGACAGCGGCAGGACGCTCGCCAACTCCGAGCGTCCAAGCCGCGGGGGCGCGCTGCGGCGCCGTCGCGTGCGGGGCCGGTTCACCAGCGGCACGACGGGCACGACACCCATGCCGTGCCCGTCGCGGTCCGTCTCTTCCCAGACCCCGCCGCCGTTGTCGGAGCTGTACCAGATGGTTTCGTTCGGCAGGTACAGCGTGGCGTAAGCCTCGGACTGGTCCCCGTCTCCGTCCTCGGAGAACTGCCGCTTCAGCGAGGCCCGGACCTCGCGGGTACGTGGGTCAATGTCCACATGGACGTCGAAGGGGGACTCTACTGTCACCAGCGGCATGGACGGCCGGGCCTCGTTGGTGCCGATGATCGCGAAGGACCTGCCGAGTACCAGGGCGTCGATGTGTGCCTGCTCGGAGTGCAGGCCCAGCTCGTTCGCCGCCCAGATGTTCCACAAGTCCCGGTCAGCGGCCTGTTCGCCGCCGAGGCGGAACCCTGTCACGTCCAAGCGCTCGTCGAGGGAGTCCACGACCAGCTCAGGCCAGTTGATCACGACCTGCCGCACGCGGGTGTCCAGGCGGCGCAGCAGCTCCGGGTGCATGTACGACAGCGACTGCTCGCCCTCGTAGTAGGCATCCAGGATCTCCAGCCCAGGAATCTGTGCGTCGTGCTGCCGGGTTATACGGGTTAGCCACTGCTCCGGCGATAGGGCGCCTGGGTTGAACACTTCAGAGTCACCCCCGTACCTTGTCCTGATGACAATCTGGGTTGCCTTGATTGGGATAGCTGGGACCTTATTGGGCAGTTGGGGTGCTCAGCTCATAGCGGCGCACCGCGAACGCACAAAAGAGGACCTGAAGTGGAAACGAGAAGCTGGGCAACGCCTCTTTGACAAACAGCTCGAAGTCTACAACGAGGTCCTTAATTCAATTCATGAGTGGATCGCCGAGACGACGCATTGGAGACTATCCAAAGGGCGCGCAAAGGAGTACGAGCACACTTACGTGCGCATTGCTGAGCTGCGAACCCGTGCTGCGATGGCTGTTACCGCAGTACTGGTTCTTGGCACAAGGGAAATAGCCACGCTTGCCCAGGCGGCGGCAAGTGCGGCCGATGACTACAATGCGCAAGTTGAAGCCATAGTCAATCACCAGGGTTCGGATGAACCTAAAGAAGTCAACACGGGGTCGACATTGAAAGAGCTGCGGGACGCAATACGAAAAGAAATCTTTCAAAGTTCCAACGTGATCGAACGCTAGCCCATAACGATCATTTGGCTTGACTTTTTCGGTTTCTGGCCGCGCAGCCGCCAGCCCGAGATCGCCATGGCGGCGGTGGGTACCGCGTCGATGCGTTTACCGGTTTTCCCGCGTAGGGGCTTGTCGGGTCGGATGAGGTCGGGCTCGCCTGGTGGATGGCGCACCTCCACCGAGTCGAAGCAGAACGCCGCCACCGGGTTGCCGTGGTGTGACCACGAGCGGGAGCGGGTTAGCGTCATGAGTTCGGTCATGCCGTGGGTCATTCCGCGGAACGTCTGCGGCACCGGGTACATCGGTACTCGCGTGACCCGTTCCAAGCGCTGGCGGACGGGTTCGCCGCTCCACTCGTCGTAGTTGATATCGGCGACCCGCAACGCGGCGCAGTCGGCCGCGATATCGGCTTCGATCACCTCGTAGTCGATGACCTCGCCGGGAGTGGTGGTGATCCAGCCCTGGTCAACCCATTGGGTGACGCGGTGGTCGGTGTGCTCGTCGAGGAAGTCCACCCCGGCCTCCGGGAGCCAGAATCGCCACAGTGCCGAGACGTGGCCGTCGATGCCGTCCGGCACTATCAGGCACCAGGCCGTCAGGTCCAGCTTGGACGCGAGGTCCAGGCCGCCCCACGCTGGCCGGCGAGCAACCAGCTCCCGCAACCGCGCCGGTTCGGCGAACTCGGTTCCGGTGCACGCGGTGTAGAGGTGCATGGGCATCCACCGCGTGGACTGCGACACCCACTGATTCAGCCGGTACTGCCGGAAGCTGTTCTCCCGCGCGGGATCGTTGCGCGCTTCCAGCGCCTCTTCCCGTAGCGCGGCCAGCGAGAGGAAGTCACCCAGGGCAGGGTTCGCGTAGTACCAGTTCGCTTCGTCCCAGGGGTCCGCGTCGGCGGGCAGGTTGCGCAGGTAGACGAACCGGTGCGGCGCGCGGGACGGGTCTTCGGCGATCTTCACGCACTCGTCGTGCTCGGACTTGGCGAACGAGGTGGGGTCGTTGCCCGCCGTCGTGGCCGCGAGCAGCAGCGGCTGCACGCGGGTGCCCATGCCGGTCCGCAGCGCCGCCCACAGGTCACCGTTCGGCTGGGTCAGGACCTCGTCGAAGATTACGCATGACGGGTTCGTGCCGAGGTTACCCAGCGCGTCGGCCGCGACGACCTGATAGACCGAGTTGGTTTTCTCGTCCACGATCCTGGCGGCGTGCTCGACCACTCGCAGCCGTTTCGACAGCACCGGGGACAGTGCGACCATGCGGGCGGCGACGTTGAACACCAGACGGGCCTGGTCCTTGTCGCGGGCGGCGCCGTAGACCTCGGCGGACTCGACCCCGTCCCCGACGAGCATGTAGAGCGCGACGAACGCCAGCAGTTCGGACTTGCCGTTCTTGCGGGCGAGTTCGATCCAGCCGGACCGGTAGCGGCGGACGTAGGTCTGCCACTCCGGATCCCACCGGACCTCGCCGAACAGCGGCCGGACGATGTCGTCGCGCTGCCAGTCGGCGAGGATGAACGGGGTCCGTGCCCACCGGTCTTTGGTGTGCACGCAGATCTCTTCGGCGAACGCTTGCGCATGATCGGCGCGCTGGGCACAGAGGTGGTCGCCGCGTTGGCGGCAGGCACGTCCGTCGAAGGACCAGCCGCACAGCGGAAGCCGCGGTGACTTCGCCGTGCTGGTCTTGGAACTGGGTTTAGTCGTGCGGGAACGGGGTTTAGGAGAGGAGGCGGCCCGCGTCGCCCGAGGTCCCGCCATCGGCGCTCACCTCGGCCTTGATCGCCTGCCGGTCCGACGGAGTCAGGCCGAACCGCGCGGCGAACGTCAGGAACGTGCGCTCAGAATCGGCCTGCACCTTCAGTGCCGGGTTCGGCACCAGTCCACCGCCGCCGGGAACCAGCAGTGCGGAGCCGTTCACCAATGTGGTAGCTACGGCGTAGCGGGCTAGCGCCTCGCACAGCACACCGAAGGCGTCGACGTCCCACGCGGTCAGGACCTTGCGGGTGATCATGCTCGGCGCGAGCCGATCCCAGATCGCCCGTCCCTTCTCCGACAGCCACTCCGGCGGCACGATCTCCACCGCTGGCGGCACCGGCTCAGCGTCGTTAATCCGGTCCTTGCGGTCGCCGTGCAGAATGCGTAGCGAGGTCGGCTTGCCTGCGGGACCACGTTTTCCCATGACTAGCAACACCTCGCGTCGATCCGGCTCGCGATGGTTCCCCGCCCAGGTGGCTGCCGGAAGGGCAACTCACATGGACACCTTTGTGAACTAGAGGGCTTGAAAGGGGCGCGAAAGGGTCTCAGAAGGGTCTTCTTAGGGCCTTAAAAGGGCCACGGAGGGTCAACTCATATGGACGCTTCCGTTGCAGTGCCCCAATTATTTCCGGGAAAAACTCACAGGCTAGGCTCGTGCACGGTGTCACTTCCCTCGTGGTCCGGTCGCTCCCGATTGTTCGGGGTCGACGATCGGGAGGCAGGTAAGCCTCCCAGAAGGGAGAACACGAATGAGTGAACACCGAAAGGATGGAGACGACCCCGGTGATCCACTGCCGGACGAATCTCGCGGACCGTCGCCGGAGGATCCCGGTGGCCAACCGCTGGATCACGCCTCCAGCCGGGGTAAAAACCTCGACTGGAGGCGCAACCTCATCACGGTGATCCAGCTCCTGACGGCGCTGGCTGCCGCAGCCCACGAGTTTGCGAAGCTACTGGGCTAGGCAGGGGGCGGCGTTCGTCTTCGACGGGCGCCGCCCTCATCTTTGCCGCACTGCTGCTTTACTGTTTAAACGGTAAAGCAGCAGTGGCCTGAGACTACCGCGTAGTTGCGCGTAGCTCTCACGGTGCCTAACGCTAACTGCAGCGTTAGGTCTCAGCTGACGCCGCTGGACGCCTTGCCCTTACCCTTCGCCTTGGGGGCGGTGGTGGCCTTCTTGCGGGCGGCGCCGCGCTTCTTGGCTGCGGCGGCGGTCTGTCGCTTGCGTGGAGGCATTCAGTTCACCCCCTCTCCGCGTCGTCGGGTTCCGGCATGGTGACGCCGAGCAGTTCCGCCGTGGCGTAGCCGTCGAGGTACTTGTCCCCGATGACGACGAGACCGGCGGCGGCGAGGAAGGCGTCCTTGTCGTCCTGGCTTTTGAAGCAGACGCAGAACCAGTACTCGCTTTCGGTCGCGAGCTGCATCCGTTCCAGCTCGCGGGCGGTGCGTTCGCGGAAGCCGCGGTGCAGGGCGTCGAGCTCGGCGCGCGCGTCGTCCTCTTCGTCGCCGGTGTACTCGACGCCGGCGAGCGGATCGGGGTCTGGCTCGGCCGTGAGCAGGGCCAGCACGTCCTCGTTGGACTTCATGCCGGACACGGACGACGCCATTTTCAGCTGCGCGAGCAGCGCAGCATTCGGATCAGCGGGTGAGGTCATGGCGCAGCAACTCCAGCTCGGCGAGGGGGAACCAGTCCAGGATTCGGGCGTAGTCCTCGGGTGCGTGACGGCTCAGCGGTTCGATGAACCGGTAGTCCAGCCCGTCGAACGAGCGGCCGAACCACTCGTAGTCCGGCGGCAAGGGGCAGGCGTGCCGCTTGATTGCGGCGCGGACGTCGGCGATCTGCCAATCCCAGATGGCCGACACCTTGCGCGTGTCGTGGCGGATCGGGCCGTGGGTGGACATGGCCATACGCCGCATCGGGCTATCGGTGGCCCGGACACCGTCGACGTTCCACGCGTCCACGGCCACGCCGACGTCCTGGCGCAGCGTCGCGGCCACGTCCTCATAGGTGAACTCCGTCAGCCCGGCCGCGTCGATGATTCGCCACCGCTCGGGCGGGCAGAACACGTAGTTGACCAGCCACCGGTAGAGGCTGGGGTGGGGCAGGTCGTAGATCTTCTGCCCGAAGAAGTCCTCATACATCTTGAGGCTGTCGGCGACGAACTGCAGGCCGGGCACGCTGTAGAGGTGATACGGGACCACGGGGATGCCGCGTTCGCGCAGCGCCAGCCACGCGCTGAGCGAGTCCTTGCCTCGGGAGAAGGCGAGCAGAACCGGTTTCCCCTCGGCCTCCATGTCGCCGAGGATCTGTTCCGACGACGGCAGGCCGTCGATGGTGATCACGGGTACCTCCGTAAGACGTGGTGTGCACCGAGTGCACGAATGTGCACCAGGGCAACGGTTTCAGGGTCCTTCGCTGGCCCTTTCACGGCGGACGATCTTGCCGACGCCGGACGCGGAGAGCCGCGCGGGCACGGCGGTGTCGCGGTAGGACTCGCCCGCCGCTACCAGCTCGATGACCAGGCGGTTTCGTTCCGCGTGCCACGCGTCCGCCTGGTCGGCGGCGCGCTCCAGTTCGTGCGCGAGGTCGGCGCGCCGCTGCTCGGCGCGAGCGATCGGGCCAGACGTAGGGGAAGGGGCGCTCAAAACCTGGCACCACCCCTCCGGGGTTCAGGGGCTTGTGCGCCAGGACACCGCTGAGGGGGCCTCCCCCTGGGGCGACGCTGCGCCCAGCCAGCCACTCGCTAGAGACCCGCCATGCGATGCAGACCCGAGCTCTGTCCACTCTGGACCGCCTAGTGCGGTCGGTTCCACCCACCTCGGGTTACGGGATTCCGGGCGGTCACCCTGCTATGACACGGAGCACACAAGCCTCTGCCGAACCGCGGGTCATCCGGATCACGACCAGCGGCGACCAAGTCCTTGCGGATCATCGGCCAATGGTCGGCCACGGTAGACGGCTGACCACAGGCTCGGTCCGGATGGTTCCGGCAGTCGATCAGGTCGCACCGGCACACAGGATCCCGCCTCAGTACGCCAGGTCTGAATTTGGAGCGATGCCCTGCTGTATATCCACGTTGCGCCGAGTTGCCGAATGATAGCCGGGCGCGGGCCAGGCAATCGCGACACCGACCGCCGGAACGGGTCATATTTCCGCAGCCCGGACGAGTGCAAGACCGATAAGCGCGTTCGGGCATGGATTCAGTCCCGTCTCTATGCGCCCATTCGGTAAATCGCCAGAATATGAGGGATTAGACTATTCGGGTGAACTTTTAATCAGCATATTGACTAGTGACTTCTGTAAATACACTCTGGCTCGGCTAGTCAATTCGGGGTGCAGCAACACCTCGGTAAACGAAAAGAGGAATCAATGTCACGTGATCTTCCTGCGCCAGAGCGCGAGTACGGTGCGAATTATTCCAGAACCGCGCATCTGACCGACCTCGCGAAATTTGCCGCATATCTACTGAAGGATCTGCGTCTACGCGCTGATACGGATCTGGCCAGCGGTGCAGACTTGAGTATTCACATTGCGGAGCGTCGGCGGTTGACGCTGTGCATCGGCGGGCTGAGCAACGAATTTCTGTTCGCCTGCCTGCGAACTCGCCGCCTGAGCGCAGCTGCCAACGAGATGACGGATCGCGCGTTGGGCATCCTTGAAACCTATAACTGGCGCACCTTGTATGACGTGCGCGATGTGCGGTTTCTGCCGCAAGTGGTGGCGGTGTCCGAAGAAGACTATGCCAGCGGGAAGTGGACTCCTGGCGTTGTCGTCCATTAGCACCGTTCCCGCAGTCATCAGCGAAAGGCAAGGCCACATGTTCACGCTGCCCAGGCCGGACGAATGCGAACGAGTGCGTATGTTCGGTGATCGAGTTGCCGACACCGCACATGTCAGGCGTTTGTCCACTCTTGCGCGGATCATCGTGCGGGACATGAATGCGGAGTTTCGGTCAAGCGTGTCGTCGCCGGAGCGATTCGGCATTAACGGCTGGATCTACGGCGAACGCGTTATCGATCTGGAGGTCGCCGGTTTTCTTGACTCCGAGTTGGACGATCCTGAATTCCTGCATGTAACCCGGCAGGAGTTTTGCGACTTCGTCGATCGGTACAACTGGACGCACCCAAGCGACGAACGGGACCAGAGATTCCAAGGCGCGGTGTTCTTCTGCAATGAGGAGGAGCAGCGCATCCGTCACCACTGTGGACGCGTTCGCACGTACCGGAGCTGGCGCCGCTTCCTCGGTCGCCGCCATCGGCCGTTTCTGCCGCTGGCGCGTGGCTGGCTCTGACGTCCCATCTCCACTCCTAGACGTGACTGTGCCCCCGGTCAACCGGTGCAGCAACACCATCCCGGGGGCGCAGCGCGGAACCCACGAAAAGAGGAAAATGAGCTCCGACGAGTACGACTTTAGCGCTTTCATCCCTGGCTTGTCGCCAACCGATGCACATCAGGTCTATCGGCTGGCGCGCAATGTCTTCGTCAACGCGCTTCGGGACGCCCTCCACGACTGCACTGAGACGCAGGAGCAGTACTACGCTGCGGTCAGTAGCAAGAGCCTCGTCCTGCGAGTTCTCCACCTGATCTCCGCAGGCTACGGCAGTACGCCGAAGTTCAACGTGCCGGAGCTGGCACCGCCGTTGTGGCAGGCCGTCCTGTCGGACTACGTGGCCTTCGATGAGGAACAGCAGGTTCACGTGTTGACCGCGAAGGGACGCGGGGTCCTCATGCGATGGTATGAGTTGGTTGAACCGATCAAGGATCACCCGAGGTTCGCGCCACTGTGGGCTGAGGTGACCGACTAGCAAGCCAGGCATGCGGGCCGGTGGCGTTGAGACGTCATCGGCCCGCGTCCGTGATCACGGAGAGGTTAGCCAGTGCCGAAGTCGCACAAGGAACCCACGGACGAAGAACGTCTCGACGCGATCACCGCCCAGGCCGCGCGAGTGCGCGAACTAGAGGCGCAGCGGGCTGCGGCGGAACGCGCACTTCGCGAACTTGTCGCCGACGCCCGCCGCGCAGGGTTGCTCACCAAGGATCTCGGGCAGGCCACGGGGTGGTCTAAAGGCAAAATGGCAACAGTCTTGACTGAAGCGGGGATCCCTGGGGATCGGTCCGCACCACGAAAGCGTCCCGCCACCTCGTAGCCTCTGACCTGGGGTTTTCACCCCTTCGGACTATTGACTAGTCCCCAGTGTATAGACACTGTTGAAGGGTTCTGATCGGCTCCGGGGCAGGTGCAGCAACACCAACCCCCGGAACATCATGAAAAGAGGAACGGCAATGTCTAACCCTGCAAAGCCTGCTCTCAAGCAAGCCGGTAAGACCCCTGGTAAGCCCACTGCGGCTACCAAGGCCCCAGTAGGCGGCAAGGCACCAGCCGGGCGGCCTGGAAAGCCTGCGGCAACCTCCAAGGCTCCAGTCACGGAAAGTAGTGGGGGTACTACAGGGAAGGCTGGGGCTAAGTCGGCTCCGGCGGCTAACCCTGCTCCGGTGCTGCCGAAGGTGCGCGATGCTTGGTGCACCCTTGCCACCCAGGTCAATGGGTCGCGCACGGCGGCCGAGTTGGTTGCGAAGGCGGGTTTGAAGGACTGGGATGTCCGTCCGGAGCCTGCGTTCGCGTTGGTGCCGACTGGGGCGTGCGTCGAGTGTGGCAAGGCGATTGGTGTGAAGCACAAGGCGGACTGTTTCCTGGGTGAGGCCGAGCCGGGCGAGGAGTTCGACGGCAAGGTCGATGAGAATGACACGACCGAGCCGATGGAGATTCCGGGCTACTACGCGCTGGTGCGCACTAATCCGAGCACGGGTAAGCGTGAGGCGATCGGGGGTTCGGCTCGGCAGTTCACGCCCGCCGCGATCGAGGACCGCGCGCAGATGCTCACCGACATGGCCAAGCAGTTGAACGCGAAGTACGGTGCCGCTGGTCCATTGTGGAGTAACACGGCGGGGTTCGTGTCGATCCGGCAGGCCGACCCGATCAAGGTGGGCAAGGTCGACGAACTGGAGATGCGCGTGGTGGTGGTGTGCTCGCTCGTGCCAGGTAAGCCGTCGCAGGTGCTGTTCTCGCCGGTGCGTCCGGCGTCGGCGACGGTGCAGCATTTCGGGTTGACGCCGCAGAATCTGGATGCGGTGTCGAATCCGAGTTCGCGGCTGTCTGAGGGCAGTCAGGCGATCGCGGCGGCACAGGCCGCCGTGGAAGAGGTCGCGGAGCGCGCGGGAAAGTTGCTGGCCGCGAAGATGACGCTGACCGCCTTCGGGGAACTGTGCAACGAGTTGTGGAAGCCGCCGTCGGACACGGCGAACACCTGGTTGAAGGAGCAGCACAAGGTTCGTAAGGCGATGCTGGAGATGCTGTTCTTCGGCGACTACGACATGTTCGCCGGAATCGGCAGGACGCGATGGGCGGCGTGGCAGGCGATCCAGACCGTCGCTGAGCACATGCCGCACGTGCCGATCAAGGATGATGACAAGGATGCCGAGCTTGCCCGCCGTGCCGAGCAAGCCTTGTTCGGCCGGTCTGCCAGCATTGCGGCGGAAGCACTGCGGAGGCTGGAGAAGTGACCATGCGGCCGTAGCGTTCTCAACGGCAACCAGCCACCCCAGGGGGACCGGACACTGTCCGGTCCCCCTGGGGCTTTTCCGGGGCTCTGCGGGCCTCTCAGGGCCTGAAACGGCCGGTGGATTGAGGGCAAGCAGCCATGCTCACCAGCCAAATTCAGGGGTCTGTCAGTGTCCGGTCCCTGTGGGGTTCTTCGGGGCCTGCGGGCCTCTCCAGGGTGGGAACGGCCGGAGGTTTGGGGGTGTGCGGACAGCGGCTCACCGCGTGCGGCCTGCTCAGTGAGGGATGCCGGGGCCAGCGTCCGGTGGCCGCTGTCCGCACATGACGAAGGCCCCGCGCCGGAGGGGGAGGGAGCGCGGGGCCTTCAAGGAAACCGTTAGCTCGATGGGTATAGCTCCGCCAAGCCCTGTCAGTATCGCTGGTCCGTGATCATCGTGTCAAGGCTATTCACAGTCCAGGGCAAGGGTTTCCGCCCGCTGGCTGTCGAGCACCTGGCCGAGTTGGGCCCAATGTTCTAGGCCCCACCGCGAATCACAGGCCGCGCACACCGTTTCCACTCGGTCAGTGTCCACAGAGAGCGCGGGTCGGCGCAGCCATTCCTGTTCGGTGTCAGACCACACGAGAACCGTGGTGTGGCGGCAGGTGGGGCATGCGTGCCCGCGTAGCCGGTAGGTCGGAGCGGGATTGAGCACCGACCGGCCAGCGGCCACCCACCGCTCAGCTTCCTGGGCTGCGTAGGCGAGGTAATCGACGTCCTCTAGCTGCCAGGATCCCGCGTGCGAGGCCCACAACCTCAGCTGTCCGGCGAGAGACGGTCGCCCGCCGGTTCCGAAGAGATCGTGTCCCAGAGCCGCCAGCGCTCCCCGGAGAGTCTGGCTGATCTCGGCTACCAGCGCGAGCGCGTTCAACGACGCGGGCGGCCGTGAACCTCGCGCGGAGCCGCCCGTGCGTTCGGTGCCCGGTTGCGTCGCGGTCACCAGCTGGTCGATCAGGCACGGCGCGAGAGCGCGTTCCACGGCTCCGGAGTCGCGGAGCAGGGTGTGCATGTTCGGCTGGATGAGTTGATCGATCGCGGCGTCGAAGGCCAGCCGCGCGGCCAGCGGGTCGGCCTGGTGCTCCTCGGCCGTGTGAGGGGTGAGGGTGCTGGTCATCGAGTGGTCTCCTGTTCGGGTGTGCCGTTGGCGCGCTCGAGTTCGGCTTGGGCGAGGCGGAGGCGGGAAGGGTGCATCCGGTGCACGGGGTCGCGCAGCTCCCGGACGCCTGCCCGGTTGCGCGAGAGCGGCCCGCACACCGCCCAGGCCCGTGCCTTGCAGAACGGGCAGGCCACGGAGCGAGCGAGGTCGTGGTCCGGGTTGCGTTTCCAGCCCATCGCCGCGTACACCGCCCGGATTCCGAGCATCCCCGCCTGCCGGTAGTAGTCGCGGGCGGTCGCGCGTGGTGAAGCCGCGGACTGAACCGGCGCGGGTTCGCCCGGATCGCGATCGCGGGCCGCGTCACAATGACCGGCGATCTCGGACGGTGTCGCCCGCCGCGCGGCCGGGCCGAGCGCGACGAAGGCACGATGACATTCGGCGAGGCTGTAGCCGGCGAGGCCGGACTCCCAAGCCGAGACGACGTCCTCCGCCACGTGCGCGCCGGTGTGCCGGATCAGCAGGCCGCGCACGTCGGAGCGGCTCATCACCGCGTGCAGGGTGCTCATGCGATCGCCTGGTCGAGCGCGGCGTCGAGGATCGCGGTCAGCTGGTCGGCGTCCGCGTTCTGCGGCTGCGCCTGCCGGACGACCAGGCCGAGGCCGTGCTGGTCGTCCTCGGCGATCGCGGCTGAGCGCAGGCTCTCGAACCGGTCCACCATCTCCGCGTCCCAAGCGCGTTTTTTCGGATCTGTCGCGATACGGGCCGCACGCATTCGCTCCCCGACGAGCATCGGCAGGAAGGTCGGCGGTAGCGCCTTGCTCGACCACGCGGCCAGACCCGCACCGATGGTGTTGCTGCCGATGCCTTCGCGCAGCAGCGGGATCACCTGCGCCACGAGCTGCGCCCGGACAGGCGCGGGTACCGACGAGCCGTAGAAGTCCACCAGCCGTTCAGCCTCGGCCCGTCGCCGCTGACGCACCGAGCCCGGTGGGGCAGCGCCCGCGGAATCGCCGCGGCTGTCCTCTTGCGCCGACAACGTGGCGGCTGGTACTCGCGTGGCGCGGGCGTCGTGCGCGTCACGCGCGGGTAACCCCACTTTCTCACTACGAGAAGTGAAAGAAGGTTCTCCAGTCTCCCGCTCCCTACTCCCTTCTCCCAGGTCCTTCGCCGTACCCTTCCGCGAAGGGGTCACGGAAGGGTTCGCCGAACCCCGTGAGCTGGGCACGGGCCGGTCGACGCCGGGTGCGTTCTCCCCGCCGGAGCCCGGTTCGGACACTCCGTCCGGGCGCGCGGGCCGTCCCGCCGGCGAGGGGCGGCCAGACGGACGGACCGCCATCGCGGCCTTGACGACCGGCGGCAGTTCACGCGCTCCGGCCTCCAGCTCATTCGCCGCGACCGCCGGGGCCGGGCCAGTCACGTGCGCGGGCAACCGCCGCAGTTCGGCGGCGAGCGCAGCCCGCAGGATCGGAGACTCAATATCGAACGCGACGCGCAGCGCACCACGCAGCATGTTCGGCTGCTTGTACAGCTCGTCACTGCGGATGAACGACCTGACAAGGAGTTCCTCGGTGTCCTGGTCGATCACCACGAACCGGGCGGCATCCAGCTCCGAGAGCGCCGCGCGCATCTCCGTCAGATCCAGGTCTGCGTGCGGACGGTTCCAGCGCTTCACCGCCAGGTCGAGAACCCCGGCATAAGACAGCTTCCGCTGTGAGAAAAGCTGGATATACAAGAGCTTCGCCTCGCGCGAGAGCGCGCGGAAGTCGTCCTTGTCCCAGATGTTCAAATCGAGGCGTGCATGATCACGCGCCATGAAGAAACCCCCTACAGGCCAAGAAAAACAGGTACGACAAGGACCCGCCGCAGATCGGCGCGGCGGGACAGAATGCGGGCACAGCGGGCCCGCGAAGGTCAGGAAGCGGCTGGTTGCTCGGCGGTCTCGTGCTCAGCCAGGGCGGCTGCGTCAAAGGCATAGACCGGCTGGAGTTTGCCGATGTTGCGGCCACCGGAATCGGTCGAGCGGACATAGCGGCCGGTAGCGACCAGCAGTCCTGCCGCGCGTAACCGGTTCACGGTCGCGCCGACGAGTTGCGGCTGAACCCATCCGGGCAGCAGTGTCCGCCAGCGGTTCGCGGTGGTCTCGCGGAACGGGTCGGCCAGCGCGTCACGCACGATCACCGTGACGATCGCGAGCACCTGCGCCTCATTCCGCGGTTCCGCCGTCAGCAGCGCGGCGACCGTGGCAGCGGTTTCACCGTCCGCCGACGAGCTGGCCCCGCGAGCCTGGGCGACCATCGCCCCAGCCAGCGAGACCAGCTCGGAGAACGGAACAGTCATGCGTCGAGCAGCCGGAACGTCCACACCTCGGAAATGTCGGCGCATTCCTTCGCGATCTCCGGGTACCGGGCCTTGAGCGTGCTCTGATCGAGCCCGATCCGCAGGGCGCTGGAGAACGACACCACTGGCACACCGCCGACCGTGCCGACCTCGGCACCGGCCGCGATCAGCGCCGCTTTCAGCACGGCCTCGTGCTCTTTGCGTTCCTTGCTCAGCCTCGCCTGCTTGGCCTTGATCCGGCGCAGCGAGCCGACCAGGTGCGCGAAGGCGTCCACCGGCCGCGCGGACGGGGCGGGGCCGTTCTCTTGCTGTTCGGGCTCGGGCGCGGGGGTGGTGATACCGGTTTCGGGCATGGCAAGGCCGCCTCCTGACGGCACGCGGAAAGTCGCAAAAAGTGGGGAGTGAGAGAAAGGGGCGCGGAAGGCCCACGGGGAGACGGCTAGTTCGAGTCGCCGTGTGATGTGCCAGCCGGAACGAAGGTCCGGCGGCTGAGGTGCGCGGCGATCGCGCTGTCGGGAACGCTGGGCCGTCCTCGGCCCGAGCCGACACGAACCGAGGCAAGCTCGCCGCTGCGAATCATCCTGCGCACGGTGGGCACGCTGCGGCGAAGACGCGCGGCGGTTTCCTGCACCGTGTTCAACAGATCATCGTTACTGACTTGTGCTCCACTGCTCACGAATGGCTGAGCAGGGTTCTGACCAGGCATAGCATCCCCTCCAGTCGGTCGACCACCCCCGGGCGGGCCTCGCCCAACGGTGTCCGAGTGCCCCCCTCGGGCGTTGCTCTCTGTGACTCCAACCTGCCGCTACGCGCGGTCAGCGTCAAGCTTTAATGTAAAAACTGATCACTGCTGAACACTTGTGACCACTTATTCCTTGGAATGACGTGACCTCGGTCTCTTTTATGTCGCTCATTGTGCTGCTGTGCATGGCTATGGCCGCTCGATAGGCTTGCCTTACACTCACCGTCGCTTACTCCATTGGGGTGAGGGTCGCTCACCACTCGACGACGCAGGGGGACGTTCGTGGCTGACGAGACCGGGCCGGTTCTTCGGTCGACGGAGAACATCGCGGCCCTGATCCGCGGATACTGCACGCCGCAGACGGTCGCCGAGTACGAGCGCACCCACGGCCTCGCCAAAGGCGCGCTGGGCAACTACGTCAAGCAGTCCACCGCTCCAGCGCGGATGCCGCTCGCGGAGAAGATCCAGCAGATCGCCGAGTGGCTCGGTGCACCCATCCGTGAGGTCTCGCGGGCTTTCGCCGCAGACTTTGACCTGCCCCTCTACGACGACGAGCCGCCATCGGAGAGCGAGACGAAGATCCTGAACACGTACCGCTCACTGCCGCCCAATATGCAGGCACTCGCCTGCAAGATGATGGACGCCTTCGTCATAGCGGCCTTCCCGCCGGATTCCCCGTCTTCCACCGCCCCTGAGGACGAACTGCTCCGTTCGCCGCAACGCATGTAACGAAACCTGCTGTGGTGGGATGATCACTTCTGAGAGGACTGATCGAACAAGGGTTCGCCCGGTACACCTGACGTCGTACCACCACGCGGTGGCCGAGCTTCCCGGCGTCGGTGCGCCACTCAGCGCGTACCTACGCGCGGCGAGCGTGCGTTCCGGCAACACAATGGGGAGTACAGGTGCTGTACCGCATCGAACTGGGAGCAGACATCCGCCAGTCCTGGGAGCTGGCGCAGGATGACCAGGGCCGCATGGTCCTGCTCGTCCGGGAACGCCACATCACCCCTCGGATTGGCGAACTGATCGACCACTTTCAAGCCCCCGACGCGGCAGGCAGCGCATCAGATCAGCGACCGGACAGTCCGGGCGCCACACTTCCGCCGGCGATCCCGCTACCCCAACAGCGCAGCAGCGGTAGTTCCAAGTCAGCGGAAGACGCCGTTCTCTCTACCTCCTGATCGGAACGCAAGAGGCAGAACGCTCCCTCGATCAGGCCCCGGCGAGCTCGCGAAGCCACCGGATTGCCGCAGCAGGATCCTCAGGGCCCTGATGTTAGGGGCACGTACCGCCATGACGTCGCCTGTAGGCTGGCGGGTACACGAACCGCAGTTGCGAGAAGTGATGGGCAGGTGTCTGCCGTGGATCAGGACAACGCGATCGGTCAGCGACTTCGCGAGGTTCGCTCGTGGCGAGGGCTTACGCTGCGTGAAGCCGCTGAGTTGTCGGGGCTTTCCGCCGGATATTTGGGCAAGACCGAGCGGGGCGAGAAGCCGATCAACAACCGCAACGTGTTGGAGAACCTGTCCAGCACCCTTCAGATTTCCCCCACGGAGCTGACTGGGGCGCCGTACCAGCCAGGCGATCCTGTAGGCGCAGAGGCTCACGCGTCGTTGCGTCATGTCGAAACCGCGCTGTCATCACTCGACCTTGGTGTCGACCCTGGCGTGAAGTCCCGCCCCTGGCCACGTCTCGACAAAGAGGTGCGTTATCTGAACGGGGTGCTCCGAGTCGAGGCGGACTACGCCGCTCAAGGCCGCGTCGTACCCGAGCTGCTCATCCAGCTCCATGCTGCATACGTCCAGCAACCAGAGCGCCGACCTGAGGTACTCGTCGGCCTGATCCACGTTTTCCACTCTGCCGCTGTCTTGACAAAGAACCTTGGCCTCCGGGGGTACCCCGTGATGGCGGCCCGGCTGGCAGAGGCGTGCGCGGAAGAACTCGACTCGCCGAAGTGGCTCGGCTTCACTGCCTGGTTGCGCGGTCATGCGGGCGGCAGTCAAGGCCGGGCGCATCAGTACGGTCTAAGCGTTCGAAGCATCGACAAGCTGTCCACATTCTCCGACGACGATGATGTGACACAGGCGTTGGGAATGCTCCACTTGAATGCAGCTCTAGCGGCGGCAGCGCAAAAGGACGGTGACGGTGCCGCTACACACCTCGCCGAAGCGACAGATCTTGCGCAAAGGCTTCCGGAGGTTTACGACAACTTCGGATTCCTCCATTTCGGGCTTAACAACGTCGGCATCTGGCGTGTCAGCCTGGCTACAGAACTCGGCGAAGGCGGCAAGGTAGCCGAACTAGCACGCGGTGTCCGACCAGACGCCATCCCTGCCAAGGCTCGTCAGGGCATGTTCTGGGCCGACCTGGGCAGGGCGCTCATCTCTGAGCGACGGACACGAGAGCAAGGCATTCGGGCACTCATGAGGGCGGAGAAGGCGGCGCCGCAGCGCGTTCGGAACAACATCTTCGTCCGTGAAGCGGTATCCGACTTGCTCCGTCAGGCGCGCCGTGAAGCCGGAGGCCGTGACCTGCGCGGCCTTGCTTGGCGAATGGGCGTAGCTCCAAACGGGTGATCAAGCCCTTTTGTGTCCCGCTGGGACACAAACGCGTCGAGGCGGCTCATAGCGTTGTACCTCCAACTGGAGGTGACGACGAGGTGTTCCGAGAGCTGGATGATTCGGTTAGCGCTCAGCTTGCCGCAATCGAGCGCGTCGCGACGGCCGGTGATGACAATGCTGCGGCGAAGCTAGCGCGCTCAGAAGTATTACCATTAGTCGCAGCGGTGCGTTCGCTTCTCGATGGTCACGGCCCCGACGAAAGTGGTCGATGCCCAGCCTGTGGCCGCCGACGCGTATGGCTGCTTCAGCTTTGGCGTCGGCCTAATGCGCCATGCCGTGCCTACCTGGCCGCTGGGCGCGCACTTCTCGCTGAAGTAGACCCACGGCACGCCCTGCGCGCACTTTGCTAATAGAGCTACTCGGTCTATCAACACCGCTATCGGTTAGCCCGTGCACAGGCACGGAGTCGGCTGAGCGCGACCGTCCAAAGAATCGGGCTGGCGCGTTCATGAGAAGCGCAGGTGGCTTGAGCCAGGCAGTACTACCTGGTTCGCCTGCGTCGCTGGTTCGCGCGGTCGCACCGCAACCCCCTCCTGCCGCGCGGACCAGCACCCAATCGTTCGAGAGGAACTCCGTTATGGCCATCGTCGCCTCGCGACATCCGACCGAGTCACTTCTTCATGCCGCGGTTACCTACGCCGAGCTTGGCTGGCCTGTGTTGCCGGGGCCTGTGTGCGACGGGCTTACTAGTTGGCATCCGGTTACCGCAGAGCATTTGGGGTGCTGCGAAGCGGCTGTCGATGACAACCTGGCCACCACCGACAGCGCCGTGATAGGCGGGTGGTGGGCGCATCATCCGCACATCATCTTGACGGTGACCGGCACGCATTTTGACGTACTCCGCGTACCGACTCCTCTCGCTTCAGAGGCCGCTGGACTGATGTCGGTTCCTCTCGGCCCTGTTGCTCTCGCCGCAGATGGCGTGCGGTTCTTCGTCGAGCCAGGCGCGACGCTCACACCGGAACTGGCCAAGGTGCATGGCATCGAATTGCTCCAACTCGGAGGATTGCAGCCATTGCCGCCCAGTCGGGTCAAAACCGGCGTTGTGTCGTGGTGGATTCCGCCGTCGGCAACGCGAGATCGGTTCGGCAATGCTGATCGTATCCAGGCGGCCTTGATCGACTCGATGCGACCCGGGATCCGTGCACACACGGCAAGTCCAGGATTCCGAGATGACCAACGCGTCGGAATGGTCTGATGATCGGGCATGGCGTGCTGTGCTGCACGACGACGTACAGCATCGGTTAGGGGACGAAAGAAAGCAGCTCCGTACAAAGGCGCAGATATTTGGCGTTTCTCAGTGCGGAAAGGTCTGCACGCTCGGCAGATTCTCATCGGGATGCTCCCAGTGCCCGACATGCTTTCCCTCTTGGCCGAGCGATCAGGACACTCAGATAATTCGGCCTGCCCTACCAAAGCGGATCCCGCAGCCGGTACCTCAACGGCCCAGCAGGAAGGGCAATCATGCAAGTGGCTGGTTTGGTGATTGAATGGCCGACACAGACCAAGAGCAACGGTGGACGCTCGCGCTGATCAGCGTGGAGTGCTGGGGCACTCCGAGTGGTCCCCGATCTACCTCCAGTATCAACATGTACTCCTCTCGCTTGCGTTTTCGAGGCGCCGCCTTGGAACGCAGGCTTCGATGAGGAAAATAACAGGAAAGGAGGTGCAAAAATGGGTGAAAACGAAGAGATGACTCCTCTGGTGGTCTCGGTCAAACCGAAGACCGTGACCAGCGATCGGACCGAGTTCCACCTGTCCGACGGTCAGGACGAGGGCGAAACCCGCGATCCGGCGTAGCACTCATCAAGTTCGGGGAGGTCTCGCGCGCGGTGCGAGACCTCCCCTCCACCAGAGGAGAATCGGATGGAACATCAGCTCATATCGGCCATGGAAAAGGCGCTTGGTTGGTCTGGTGCAGACGATGTTGGTCGACGGTTTGCGCGCGGATCGCTGGCGGACACCGGCCTGTGTCCGCGCCTACTTACCCCGACGCGATTGCTAGACATCGTCATGCGACGCAGCCTTGCCGCACACCGCCTTCAGTGCCTCGTGGACGGTGCATTCGTCCACCCTCAGAACTACCTCACCCAATCGACCGCGCGGCGCGGGAACGCGGTCCCCATGGCTGATATGCGACGCCTGGGCCAGCTGATCGAAGACGGCTGTACGCTCGTAGTCGACGAGGCGAACACCTACGACCCTACGTTGGAGGTCGTCAGCCGGGCTTTGCAGTGGTGGTCCCGCGAACTCGTTCAGGCCAATACTTACCTGACGACTGGTTCGGCAGCTGGATTCAACATCCACTGGGACGACCACGACGTCATCATCGTGCAGTTGTCCGGTTCGAAGAGTTGGGAGGTCCGCGGCCTCGCGCGACCCGCTCCGATGTTTCGGGACGCCGAGCCCAACCCCGATCCGCCCGAAGATGTCGTATGGCAAGGCACCCTGGAAACTGGTGACGTCATGCACATCCCACGCGGGTACTGGCATCGCGCGACCCGCCAGGAGCGAGGGCAGGGCCATAGCCTTCACGTGACATTCGGGTTTACGAAGCGTACTGGCGTCGACTGGCTGGCCTGGCTTGTGGACAGGTCCTGCCGGGATGAGCTGTTCCGACATGACCTCGAACGCTGGGCGCCTCCGCTCGTGCGTGCTGAGCAAGAAACCGCGCTCCGTCAAGCGGCGACCGACCTGATGTCGCGCTACACCGTCGCCGATTTCTTCGCGGCGCGGGAGCAGGACCGACGAACTGGCCGGCACATCGCGACGCGCGGGGTTTTCGGACCGGTCAACGCCTTGGTCTGCGTGACAGACTTTCCGCCACGCATCAGCGAGCAAGGCAACGAAGTTGTAGTCGAAGCTGGGCAGCAGGAAATCAGGTTCGCTGGGCGCGCGGTGCCCGCGTTGCGAATGCTGCTGTCGGGCGCTCCGGTCACAGTCTCCGAGGTGACAGCCGCAACTGGAGTCGACGCTGCGACGATCGCCGATGTGCTGGTGACCGCAGAAATCTGCGCGGAGCTCACTCCGGAGCTGGCTACCGGCTACGACGGACTGGTTAGCCCCGGAGCGAGCTAAGTACCGACTCGGCCAGGATGCGAGCAGGCTCGTAAAGTGCTCCACCGCGTTCACCTGCGTTGAGGTACTTCGAGCACTGGTACAACTGAGCTACCAGTCCAGAGCGCGTCGCCAGATCCTTGTGCCGTTCCCGAGAGACTCGCTCAGCCAGACCGGGAACGGCCAAGGATTCGCCGAGTAGCGTTGCAGAGTCATAGCCGCGCGGGGCCAGCCCCCAGTCTTCCCAGTCGAGCAGGACACAGTCCGGCGATGTCAGGTTCGCCCACGCGAGATCAGCATGGTTGGTGGTCCACTCGTCGACCGTCACATCGATGCCGGGGAACACCACTTCGACGGTCGCCTTGATGCGCGCCTGTGTGATCGGCTGCAACCCAGCGACGCGCGTAGTGGTCTGCTGGGACAAGAGGTCCAGTGAGCTGTTCAGCGTGGTCCACCACTCGTCGGACAGGTCTGGCGCTTCGAGTAGGACCCCACCCGGCTTGATCGCGGGCGCCATCACCCGCTCTGTCTCGTCCGCACGCCACATCAGCGAACGTTCCTGATCGAACCAAGACACGCCCTGGAACCATGCAGGTTTCGAGATGCCCTGAATAGCTTCGGCAGCTTCGATGCCGTTCCAGCTCTGACCACTGATGCGATTGAGCGGACGCACCTCAATCCGAACCCACGTGTCGCTAGCCGTCGGCATCCCCACGGTCCGACGCTTGCGCACGATCACAGACCGATCCAGTTCAACACCCAGCGAGCGCTCGACTCGATCAAGTACGGAATCTGTCGACGTCTTGCGCAGATCTGGTGCAGGCACAGGGCTACTGGACATGCGTAGACCGTACCGATACGACGTGACGCAGCACACTTGGCCTGCGGTCTCGCTGGCACCCACCCTTGCCAACTGTTCCAGGGAGAACGACGGCGAGCCGAGTTCACTCGCCGTCGTCCGAAGCCCTGAGCAGCCGGTGAGGTCTTCGGTCAAGCCCCGGGCCTGCTACAGCCCTTGATTGAGGCCCGTTCACCCGACTCCACACGGGGAGCGTCACTCTGCTGACCTGCGGAATCACTGCCTGACGGTTCGGTACCTCAGTTGAAACTTGACTTTGCCTACCTTGAGGGTAGGGAAGGAGGCCTTCCCTGCGTCACCGGCCTGATGTCGGGTGAGGTACATGAAGGCCCCCTTCCTGTACCTGGGCGCAAGGAAGGGGGCCTTCATGTACTGGGAAAGGGACCTACCGGGCTGGTGGTGCCACTGAGGCTCGAGGCGGCGTTCCGGACCCACCCGCAGCAGGTACTTGAAACCCTCTTGGTTCTAGCCCGAATCGCCACTCACGACCAACCTGACCCACGCGATCCCGGAAGTCCCTCACGTCACTCCGCGGCGAGACGCGCCCCACGCGGTGACAGGCAGTGGTGACAGAGTCTGGTAGAGATCACCGGGTGAGCAGCAGTCCCGAACCGACCCCGCTGTGGGACCTCCCGGAGCCTCCGAAAGCCGAGCCGGCGCGGAAGGCCAAACCGTCCCGCGCGAAAACCGCCAGCCGCCGCGGCGCGCAGAATCCCGCGCCCGAGAACCCGGTGGCGCGGATCGTCGTGGACATCCCGCTCACACACCTCGACCGCACCTTCGACTACCGGATCCCCGAGAAGCTGCACGAAGCCGCCGTGCCCGGCTGCCGGGTGCGCGTCCGGTTCGCGGGCCAGCTCGTCGACGGGTATCTCGTCGAGCGGGCGGACACCACGGAGTTCACCGGGAAGCTCGCGTACATCGACAGGGTGACCTCCAGTGAGCCGGTGCTCCCTCCGGCGCTGCACACGCTCTGTCGATCCGTCGCGGACCGGTACGGCGGCACGCTCAGCGACGTCCTGCGCCTCGCGATCCCGTCCCGGCACGCGAAAGTCGAGGCCGAGCCGCCCGCCGAGCCCGCGTCGACGCCGGAGCCGCCCGAAACCACGGCTTGGGAGAGGTACCAAAACGGCCCCGCTTTCCTGGAGGCCGTCGCGGAACGGCGTCCGGCCAACGCCGTCTGGCAGGCCCTGCCGGGCGAGGATTGGCCGCGCCGCCTCGCCGAAGCGGCCACCGTCGCGGCTTCCACCGGACGCGGGGTCGTCATGGTCGTTCCCGACCATCGCGACTTGACGCGGTTGCACGACGCTTGTGTTTCCTTGCTGGGCGCCGATTCCGTGGTCGCGTTGATCGCCGGGCTGGGGCCGGCCGAGCGGTATCGCCGCTGGCTCGCGGTGCTGCGCGGCGCGGTGCGGGTCGTCGTCGGCACGCGCGCGGCGATGTTCGCGCCGGTCGCGGATCCGGGCCTGTTCGTGGTGTGGGACGACGGCGACGACGTCCACCTCGACCAGCACGCGCCGTACCCGCACGTCCGCGACGTACTGATGGATCGCGCGCACGCCGCGAAGGGATCCATGCTCGTCGCCGGGTTCGCGCGCACCGCCGAGGCGCAGTTCCTGGTGGAATCGGGCTGGGCGCAGCCGCTCGTGGCGGCCCGTCCCGAACTGCGGGCCGCGGCGCCGCGGGTCACCCCGGTCGGCGAGGACTTCGACGTCGCCCGGGACGAAGCGGCGAAGGCCGCGCGCCTCCCGTCGGTCGCTTTCGAGGCGGCCCGGCAGTCACTGGCCGGTGGATTCCCCGTCCTGGTGCAGGTGCCGCGTCGCGGATACGTCCCGGGCCTCGCCTGCGGCAACTGCCGGACGTCGGCGCACTGCCGCCGGTGCGCCGGCCCGCTTTCCCTGCCGGGCGGGCTGATCGACGGCGCGCCGAGGCCGCCCGCCTGCCGCTGGTGTGGTGTCCCCGAGACGAACTTCCATTGCGCCGCTTGCGGTTCGGTGCGATTGCGGGCCGTCGTCGTCGGCTCCAAGCGCACCGCGGAGGAACTGGGTCGCGCGTTCTCCGGATTCCCGGTGCGGACCTCGGGCGCGTCGGAGGTTTTGGCTTCAGTGCCCGGAAAACCGGCGCTGGTGGTGTGCACGCCGGGAGCCGAACCGGTCGCGGAAGGCGGCTACGGCGCGGCGCTGCTGCTGGACGGCTGGGCGCTGCTCGGACGGCAGGACCTGCGCGCGGGGGAGGAGACCTTGCGCCGCTGGATGGCGGCCGCGGCACTGGTGCGGCCGGGGACCGAAGGCGGTCGCGTGTTCGTCGGCGCGGAAGCGGGTCTCGCGGTCGTGCAGGCGCTGGTGCGGTGGGACCCTGGCTGGCACGCGAGCCAGGAACTGTCCGAACGGCGTGAACTCGGCTTCCCGCCCGCGATGCGGATGGCGAGTATCGAGGGCACCCCGGACGCGGTCGCCGGACTGCTCGACGACCTCGCCCTGCCCGAGACCGGCGAGGTGCTGGGCCCGGTGCCGCTCGGCGAGGTCGACGAGGACGGCAACGCCGAACGTGAGCGGGCACTGGTGCGCGTCGCACGTCCGGACGGGAAGGCACTGGCCGCCGCGATCCACGCGGCCGCCGCCCGCCGGGACGCGCGCAAGGCGTCCGAGCCCATCCGGATCCAGCTGGACCCCTTGGAGCTCATCTAACCCCCCGCGTTTCGTCCTCTGAATGCGGTCCTTGCACACGCAACTACCGCATTCAGAGGACGAAATGCATGGGGTCAGAGGGTCGTACCGGGGGTGGCGAGGACGTCGGCGCGAGCCGAAGCGTCCGGAGCGGGCGAAGCGGGTTTGGCGGCGGAGCCGCCGAGAGCGGCGGTGAGCAGGGTGACGATCTGCGAAGAGATCGCCGCCCTTCGTACCTCGAAGTCGGCGTCGGTCAGCGCCGAAGGATCGGCGGGCGTGCCGAGGACGGGCGTGTGCAGATGCCCGCCCTCGATCCCGTCCAGGCCGAGCCCCGTCCGGAGCCGGTTGCTCCGGTACATCGATTCGTTCGACAGGTAGTTGCCGCCGCCACCGGAAGCGGCGATCTCGCCCGGCTTCGGCGCGTCCGCCCGGCAGACCGCCGTTCCCGTCCCCGGGTGACCGCTATCCGGCCAGACGCAGAACGCCTGGTTGTACAGCACCTGGTACGCGTCGGCGGGCGCGGCGAGCATCTTTTCGTACGGCAGCGTGGTTTCGATGAACTGGACGGCCGGCTGCGGCCAGCCGGCGGCGGGCGGGACCGGACCGCGGACGGGCTCGTCGAGGTTGTCCGGCGAGCCACCGCGCCAGGCGCCGGCCCATCGTTCGATGTCGAAGCGGCCGGGACGGCCCTGGCTGATCGTCATGATCAGCTCCGGGCGGCGGAAGCGGTCCCTGAACGCCTGGCCGTAGGCCGCCTCGACGATCCCGGCGTCGAAGTAGCTCCACACCACCGGGAACGACACGGCCTGCACCAGCGCGGGCCCGGTCGGCGTCTGGATCACCTTGCCGTCCAGGTGCAGCGCGGCCGCGCCCGACGGGTTCGCGATGCGGACACCCGCGCCGTTGAGGGTGAACGGGTCGAATCCGCTCACCAGCACCCGGCGCAGCTTGGGGCCGGCCGGGAAGCGGGAGTCGTCGAGGCCGCGGGCGCCGACGTCGAACGTCTTCAACAGTTCCGCGCGGGCGGGCGCGGAGAGCGGGAAGCGCGGCGTCCACTGGCGCAGCGCCTTGCTCATGTGCAGGCGCGCCCAGTAGAGCGGCCGGTCGTCGGCCTTGTCGATGCTGCCGAGATCGGGACGGCGGCCCTGCGCGCGAGCGACCGCGGTCCGCCAGAGCCCGTCACCGGCGGTCTCCGCGAGCTTCTCGGCGCGCGAAGCGGTCTTCGTCGCGCAGAGCCGCGTCGTGAAGTCCGAGACGAGCTTGTCGAATCCGGCGAGCCGGACGAGTTCCGGACCGACCGCCGGGCCACCCGAAGGCATGGTCGCGGTGAGCCGCTTCTCCTCGACGGTGATCGCGGCGGAGTCGTCGAAGCAGGCACGCGCGCCTTCGGCTTGTGCGACGCCAGGGACCGCGAGGACGGGGAGGGCGATGAGCAGCGGAAGGAGCACGCCCCATCGCCTGCCGGGAGTCTTCATGGACCGCATTCTTCACATCGAGGCCGGGCGGCACCACCGACGTTCGCAGGTCTGGCCGGGTCTTGTCCGAGGTGGACAGGCGGGGCAGACTCGCGCCATGGCCGCGCACAGAAGCACTCTGGGACGCATCACCGCAGTCACCGCGATCGCCGCCCTGATCGGCGCCGCCGCGCCGGGCACCGCGGCGGCCGCCCCACCGACACCCAAGTCGCCGACCGCCGTCGGCTACCTGGGCGCGGTGTCGAGTATCGACGCGGACGCGACCGCGATCGGCACGAAGATCCTGCGCGAGGGCGGCAACGCCGTCGACGCGGCCGTCGCCACGGCCGCCGCGCTGGGTGTCACCGACCCCTTCTCCGCCGGGTTCGGCGGTGGCGGCTTCTTCGTCTACTACGACGCGCGCACCGGCAAGGTGCACACCCTCGACGGCCGCGAGACCGCGCCGTCGACGGCGAACGAGAACCTCTTCGTCGAGAACGGCAAGGCGATCCCGTTCCCCGAAGCCGTCACCAGTGGGTTGAGCGTCGGCGTGCCCGGCACACCCGCCACCTGGGACGAAGCCCTGCGCAAGTGGGGGACCAGGTCGCTGGCGAAGGCGGTCAAGCCCGCCGAAGACCTCGCCCGCAAGGGTTTCACCGTCGACCAGACCTTCAACACCCAGATCGCGAACAACGCCGCCCGCTTCTCGGCGTTCCCGTCGACCCGGTCGCTGTATCTGCCCGGCGGGGCGCCGCCCGCGATCGGCACGACGTTCAAGAACCCCGACCTCGCCGGCACGTACGCGCAGCTCGCCGCGAAGGGCACCGACGTGCTCTACCGCGGCCCGATCGGCGCCGACGTCGTCGACACCGTCCGGAAGCCGCCGGTCGACCCCGCGTCGACGCTGAACGTGCGCCCCGGTGACCTGACCGCGGCCGACCTCGCCAAATATCGCGTCGTCGAGCGGAAGCCGACCAAGACCCGGTACCGCGGCCTCGACGTCTACGGCATGCCCGCGCCGTCGTCCGGCGGGCTGACCGTCGGCGAGGCGCTGAACATCCTCGAGAACACGAAGCTCTCGAAGCTGGAGAAGGCCGACTACCTGCACTACTTCCTGGAGTCGACCCGGTACGCCTTCGCCGACCGCAACCGGTGGATCGGCGACCCGGCCTTCGTCGACGTCCCGGCGAAGGAACTGATCAGCCAGAAGTTCGCCGACAGCCGCGCGTGCCTGATCGACCCCGCGAAGGCCGGGACGAGCCCGGTCGCGCCCGCCGACCCGCGTAGGCCGACGCCGTGCGTGGCGGGGACGAACGCCGCGCCGACGCCGTACGAGGGCGAGAACACCACGCACCTCACGGTCGCCGACAGATGGGGCAACGTCGTCGCCTACACGCTGACCATCGAGCAGGAGGGCGGGAGCGGCATCGTCGTACCGGGCCGCGGGTTCCTGCTCAACAACGAACTGACCGACTTCTCCTTCACCCCGGTGACGCCGGGTGTGCCCGACCCGAACCTGCCGGGCCCGGCGAAGCGGCCGCGTTCGTCGATGGCGCCGACCATCGTGCTCGACCACGGTAAGCCGTTCCTGGCCGTCGGCTCGCCCGGTGGCGCGTCGATCATCACCACGGTGCTGCAGATCCTCACCGGCCGCATCGACCGCGGCCTGAAGCTCGTCGACGCGATCGCCGAACCGCGCGCTTCGCAGCGGAACTCGGCGGCCGCGCAGGTCGAACAGGCGTTCTTGGACCAGACCGAGGTGCTCAAGGCGCTGAAGGCCAAGGGACAGGGCTTCTCGACGGCGCCCACGGAGATCGGGGCCGCGACCGGTGTCGAACGGCTGCGGGACGGCCGGTGGCTCGCCGCCGCCGAACCGACCCGGCGGGGTGGCGGCTCGGCGGCCGTCGTGCTGCCCTGGCCGCCCCGATAGGGACTGAGCTCACGAAGGCCTCTTCAGCTCTCTCGCGTGCTAGGAACGGTCCGTTCCTTGCAAATTTCGCAAGGAACGGACCGTTCATGGCACGCGACGGCGGGGACAGGGACAGCGAGCGCGCCCCGGCGGCGGGGCCCTTCTAGACTGAGCCCCGATGTTCGCCCAGTCAGAGGTACCCGTCCCCCCGGCGGAGGTGCGTTGATGCGCCTCGTCTTCGCCGGCACCCCCGAACCCGCCGTCCCGTCGCTGCGCGCGCTCCTCGCGTCCGAGCAGCACGAGGTCGTCGCCGTCGTGACGCGTCCGGACGCGCAGGCGGGCCGCGGCCGCCGGGTCGTCCGTTCCCCGATCGGCGCGCTGGCCGACGAGCACGGGATCGAGGTGCTGACCCCGCCGAAGGCGAGCGACCCCGCGTTCCTCGCCCGGCTCGCGGAGATCGCCCCCGACGCGTGCCCGGTGGTCGCCTACGGGGCGCTGCTGCCCCAGGCCGCGCTGGACATTCCGGCGCACGGCTGGGTCAACCTGCACTTCTCGCTGCTGCCCGCGTGGGGGGGGGGGGGGGGGGGCCCGGCCGCACGCCACGCGGGGGAAAAAAGAAACGGCAAGCCGCCCTCCCCCACCCTCCCAGAACCCGACACAAGAAAAGACTAAAGCCTGAGCCACAAGCAAA